>CAYNEK010000109.1:0-14195 GCA_964396175.1 uncultured Polyangiaceae bacterium
TGTTCGGCAGCCCCGAGACGACGACGGGCGGCAACGCGCTCAAGTTCTACTCGTCGGTGCGCCTCGACGTCCGCCGCATCGGCAGCATCAAGGAGGCCGGCGGCGGCATGGACAAGAAGGAGCCCAGCGTCATGGGCAACCGCACCCGCGTGAAGGTCGTGAAGAACAAGATGGCCCCGCCCTTCCGCGAGGTCGAGTTCGACATCCTCTACGGCCAGGGGATCAGCCGCTCGGGCGACGTGCTCGATCTCGCGAGCGACGCCGGGATCGTCGAGAAGAGCGGGGCGTGGTTCAGCTTCCAGGGAGAGCGCATCGGCCAGGGCCGCGACAACGCGCGGACCTACCTCGAGCAGCACCCCGAGCTCCTGGAGAAGCTCGAGGGCCTCGTCCTCGCGAAGCACGGCATCCACCGCGGCGGCGCCACGGTGAGCCAGAAGGTCGAGGACGAGGGCGCGAAGAAGCGCGTCCCGCCCGCCGCGCGCCCCTCGTGAGCCGCGCCCTCGAGCGCGTCGAGGCGGAGGACGTCACGAAGCTCCACGGCGGGATCGTGGCGCTCCGTGGCGTCTCTGCGGCGTTCGAGGCCGGTACCGTCACCGTCGTCGAGGGGCCCAACGGATCGGGCAAGAGCACCCTCCTCTCGATCCTCGGCACCGCGACCCGACCGACGAAGGGGCGCGTCGTGTGGCGCCCCTTCGGCGACGATCTGGCCGCGGCGCGCGCCCACGTCGGCTGGCTCGGCCACGAGGCGCTCGTCTACCCCGATCTCACCGGTCACGAGAACCTTCGCTGGCTCGCCGAGGTGCACGGTCTTCCCCCAAGCGCGGTCGACGAGGTTGGAGCGCGGATCGGGCTCGGCGAGTGGTCGAAGCGTCCAGTGCGCTCGATGTCCCGAGGTCAGAAGCAGCGGGTCGCGCTCGCGCGGGCGATCTTGCACGGCCCGGGGCTGCTCCTCCTCGACGAGCCGACGACAGGGCTCGACGTGTCCGGGGTCGCGCGGCTCGTCGACATCGTCCGGGAAGAGGCGGCGCGCGGAGCGATCGTCGTCGTCGTGACCCATGAGGCGGCGCTCACCACAGCGCTCGGGGGCGCCGTGCTCCGTCTCGAGCGCGGCAAGCGCGTCGCGTGAGCAGGCACGCGACAGGCTCCGACGCGACGCCGAGCGCGTCGCCTCGAGCACGCGCACGGCACGCCCCGGCGTCGGCCCGGTCGCGGCATGGGGGTTGCGCGGCGCTCCTTCGACGTGGGAAGACCCACGCATGGCGCTCCCCGTCATCCAGCCTTCGCCGCCCGAGCCCCGCGCGCCCGACGTCGGGGCACCACCCGCGCTCCGCCCTCCGGTCGATCCGAAGACGCTCGCCTACAAGGAGCTCGTACGCGGCGAATTTTGGCGTCGCATCCCCGCGTACAAGGACGTGGACGAGGCGACCTTCCTCGATCACAACTGGCAGGCGAAGCACTCGATCACGCGCATCGACAAGCTCATCGAGGCGCTGCGCGATCTCGTCGATCCGCTCTTCCTCGAGGACACGCGCGTCGGCTTCGCGAAGGCGCCGATGAGCGTCCGGGTGAGCCCATATTTCATGTCGCTCATCGACTGGTCGAGCCCGTACGACGATCCGATCCGCCGGCAATTCCTCCCCGTCGGCACGCGCCTCTTGCCCGATCACCCGAAGCTCGGCTTCGACTCGCTGAACGAGCAGGGCGACGCGCCCGTCACGGGGCTCACCCACCGCTACACCGACAAGGCGCTCTTCCTCGCGCTCGACACTTGCCCCGTCTACTGCCGCTTCTGCACGCGATCGTACGCCGTCGGCATCGACACCGAGGAGGTCGAGAAGGTCCACATGCGCCCGAACAACGAGCGCTGGGCAAGGGCCTTCGCGTACATCGCGTCGCGCCCCGAGCTCGAGGACATCGTGGTCTCGGGCGGCGACGCCTACCAGCTCCGCGCCGCGCAGATCACCGAGATCGGCGACGCCCTGCTCGCCATGAAGAACGTCCGGCGCATCCGCTTCGCGACGAAGGGTCCGGCCGTGATGCCGCAGAAGATCCTGACAGACCTCGCGTGGCGCGACGCGCTCGTGGGCGTCGTCGAGAAGGGGCGGAGGCTCCACAAGGAGGTCGTCCTCCACACGCACTTCAACCACCCCAACGAGATCACCGGCATCACCGAGGACGCGATGAACTCGCTCATGGAGCGCGGCGTCACGATCCGCAACCAGACGGTGCTCCAGCGCAGGGTGAACGACTCGGTCGAGACGATGACGCTCCTCGTGAAGCGCCTCGGCCACATCAACGTCCACCCCTACTACGTCTACATGCACGATCTCGTGAAGGGCGTGGAGGATCTCCGTACGACGCTCGATACGGCGCTCTACATCGAGAAGCACGTTCGCGGCGCGACGGCGGGCTTCAACACGCCGGCCTTCGTCGTCGACGCGCCCGGCGGCGGCGGCAAGCGCGACGTCCACAGCTACGAGCACTACGACCGCGAGACGGGGATCAGCGTCTATACGTCTCCGGCGGTGAAGAAGGGCCAATTCTACCTCTACTTCGATCCTCTGCACGCGCTCTCCGAGAGCGTGCGGCGCCGCTGGGACGATCCGGTCGAGCGCGAGTACATGGTCGACAACGCCGTCCTGCGCGCGCGCCGCGGCGACCGCCCCTGAGGGGGCTCACTGGGAGATCGCGGTGATGCGCCTGCCGTCCGGGAGCTGCGCGAGCCGCTCGGCGAGGCTCCCTTCGGGCGGCAAGAAGTCCGGGATGCTCCAGAAGAGCTCGGTCACCTCGAGACGGCGGATCCCCTTCGGGAGCGGCGCGGCCGGCGCCATCGACCGGATCGTCTTCGCGGCCAGCGCCGCGACCGCGAGATCGCCGCGGGTCTCGCTGGGGAGCACCGCGACGTCGGTCACCCGCCCGTCCGCTTGGACCTTGTACGTGACCACCGTGTAATCGAAGGGTCGCCGCTCCGAGAAGTACTGCTCGTGGTACCGCCGGATGAGCCCCGACAGGTACTGGTTGTACGATCGCTCGCGCCCTGCGCCGTCCGTGTCCTCCGCGCCCTGGCCTCGAGTCCCCGCGCTCGGGCCTCCCTCGGTCGGGCGCACGGCGAGCCCCTCGTCTCGAGGCTCGGCGACGACGCGGCTCGCGCCCTCCGCCTGCTGCGGCGCGTCGGCGTCTCCCCGCCTGCGCTCGGTCGCTCGGTCCTGGCTCGTCGTCCCCTCGCGCTCGCGGTGGAAGCCGTCGACGACGATCGGCGCCTCGGTGAGCTCGACCTCGAAGGGCACCGCCCCCGGCGCGCTGTCGGCTCCCCCTGCTTCGCGAGCCGACGGCGGCTCCGCCGGGCCCCCACCCTCGACGCCTCCCGAGAGCCACATGAGCGCCGCTGCGGCAGCGATGACGGTGACGTGCAGCCCATAGGACGTGACGGCGGCCGGGGCGAAGAGGCGCGCGAAGCGCCCACGGAGATCGCCCTCGCCCTTCGCCAGGCAGAACGCATCGTGGGCGGAGAGGGCCGAGAGCGTGAGCAGGACGAGGACGAGCCCCACGACGAGCCCGGGCGTGACCAGGGACTCGAGCGTGTCGACGAGCTCGAGCACTCGAAGCCCAAGGCTCGACTGGAGGAGTCGGACGATGAGCGCGGGGAAGAGCCGCCACAGCAAGGCTGCGAGGGTGATCACGCTCTGCGCCAGCCCCACGATCCCGAAGAGCGCTGCACGACCCGGCGCCCCCACCACGAGGTGGCCGAGCCCCGGAACGACGCCGAGACACGCGGCGACCCCAGGACGTACGCGCCTCGGAGAGCCCTCGCCACCAGGTGCGTGAGCCATGGGAGAGACAGTCTGACCACCGCGCCTCCGCGCCGCAAGCGCAGTCCGCGCGCGCGCGGCGCGCTCCGGCATCACCAGCTCGCCGTGGCGTGGTCCGTCGAGCCAGCCGAGCCGGCTCCACCCGCGGCGCGCTCCGGCATCACCAGCTCGCCGTGGCGTGGTCCGTCGAGCCAGCTCGGGTTGCGCGCTTCGGCGCGGCACCCGGCCGGCATCACCTGGGCGCTCGACGGCCGAGCCGCGCCGGTGCTACGACACGAGGCGTGCGGCTCCCTAGCCTCGTCCTCGGCTTCCTCGTCGTCGCGGGGTGTGGCGGCGGTGGCGGAGGCGATCGCGTCCCCGATCCACAAGGCTCCCAGCGCGGAAATGGCCACACCGCCCGGAGCCTCAACGATCCAGAGGCTCCTCCCGTCGGGGCGGGCGTGCTCGTCACCTGCACGGGCCTTCGCGTCGTCGCCGTCGACGACTTCGACGAGACGGGCACCGGACAGGCCGGCGGGGTGTACGTGATGGACTGGGGCGGCGCGCCGGGGCCGTATCAGGGGCTCCAGCTCTTCAAGCCCGCGCACTCTCCCCCGACGTACCGGCCGTTTCTCGGCGACATCGTCGACGTCTCGGGCGTCTACGAGAAGTTCCAGATACCGAATCTCAGCTTCCTCGATCCGACCTGGAAGACCCCGCAGCTCACCGGGGCCACGATGAGCTTGCGCCTCGACGGTGGGGGGCCCGAGGCGGCGGCTCCGATGCCGCTCCAAGATCTCTGGCTGTACGGCACCGGCTGGAAGTGGCTCTCGATGCTCGTCACCGTGGAGAACGTCACGCTCGCGGGCAAGGTGACCGTCGACAAGGCGGGCCGCGCCTCCGCGACCCTGACCTTCCCGGACGGGGGATCTCCACCGGCGACCCCTGAGGGACAGCTCGCCCTCGCCACCCCGACCATCACCAACGAACTCTTCGATCTCGCCGCCGTACCCTTGGCGCAGGGACAGACCCTCAAGAGGGTGACCGGGATCGTCACGCTGTTCAATGGGTTCCACATCGCGCCGCGCAGCGCGGCCGATCTCACGCCGTGAGGAGGCTCGCCCTCGGCTTCGCGCTCGGGGGCTCGATCGCGGCGGCTGCGTGCGTCTCGACGCAGCGCCCGCGCGCGGTGGCTCCGCCTCCCTTGGACGGCACGGGGGCTCCAGGCACGAATCCCATCGCGGTCGCGGTCGCGGAGGACCGACCTACGCTCGCGTACGTCCCGCGAGAGGGCGATCCGGCCGGCGCGGTGGCGCTCGTCGTGACCACGGACAGCCTCGCCGAGGCGGACGGCCTGCTCGCGGTCGTGTCGTCGCGCGTCGCGGACCTCGGCCTCGTGACCGATGGCGTAGCGAGCCGCGCGGGCTTTCGGGTGACGATCCTCGTCCCCAGCCCCGAGGCCGCCCGACATGCCATCACCAGGCTGGGAGAGGCGCTCCGAAGCCCCGTCACTGGCGATCCGACGGGGCTCCTCGCGGCGCGCGCTGCCGCCCTCGAGAAGGGACCACGCGCCGACGCCGCGGAGGAGGCCGTCGTCGACTGCGCGCTCGAGCCCGTCCTCTTCGCCAAGGAGCACCCGCTCCCGCTCGCGGAGCTGGAGCCCGCGCGGAGGCGCGCGTTCGTCCGCGCCCGCGTGGGCTTTGGCGTCGTGGGGACCCTGGCGCTCGTGCGGAGCGCGTCCGAAGCGCTCGCCGCGGGCCCGCCGTGGCCGTCGGGCGCCCCGGTGGCCCACCCAGCCTCCGCCGCGACCGAGCCCTCCGTGCTCGTCGGGCTGGGAGCGCGTCCCCGGGTCCGTGTCGCTGCGCGCGTCGCGAGACGCCTGGACGCCTTCGCTCTCGCCCACGGGCTCTCCTCTCGCCCCGGGATCTCCGAGATCCGCGCCGTCCTTCACCCCGAGGGCGCGTGCGTCCTCGTGGAGGCCGAGGCGAGCGGGCGGGACGAGCTCACCGATCTCGTGGTCTCGCTGCGGCGGGGGCTCGCCGCGACGCCGAGCTCGGCCGAGACCGCCCGCGTCGCGCGCCGTCTCCGCGCCGTCGGAGATCCACGTGAGCTCGCGGCGTCGGCGGCCACGTTCGCGGTCGCGCGGGACGGGGGCTTCCCGACGACGCTGCACGCGACGGTCGCGCTCGGACGCCAAGCGTCGGACTCTCAGGTGAGCGCGCTCCGCGCGGCGCTGAAGAGCGCGTGGAGTCACCCCGACGCCCCCGCGATCGCGCGCTCCACGATCCTCACCGAGCCCGGGCGGGGGGAGCTCATGGCGCTCGTCGCCTCGCGGTGCCCCGTCGTCGAGGGGCCGAGCGAGGCCGGCCTCTCCGTCGTCGTCGCGACCGCGCTCGCCCGCGCCGACGCCGATGGGGTCGAGCTCACCCCGTGGACGGCCCCGGACGGCGCCGGGCTCCTCGGCCGAACACTGCCTCGTGACGGGGAGAGCCTCGACGAGACGGCGGCGAGGCTCGGGCGCGTGCTCGGGCTGTCCTTCTTCGGCGCTCCACCCGACGCGGGCGCGATCGCCTCGGTGCGCGCGCGGCTCCTGTCCGAGGCCGATCCAGGGCGCGATCCGCTCGTCGAAGAGCTGGGCGGGGCGGGCGCGTCGCAGCTCGCTCCGTGGGGGACCTTCGAGGGACTTGGGCGCGTCACCGACGCCTCGGCGAAGGGGCGCTGGTCCACCTGGATGGCCGGACCCCTCGGGCTCGCCGCCATCGTGGAGGTCGGGTCCCAAGGCGTCGAGCTCGAGCGCACGCTCGCGCGGTTCTCGCCCCGCGGGGCGGCCGTCGCCGCGTGCCCGATCGTCCCACCGCTCCAGCTCGCGCCGGGCGCGCGGACCGTCTCGTCTCGCTCGAGCCCGCCGCGCGTCTTCCTTGCCCTGCCCGTGGAGGGGCCTGCCGCCTCGGTGAGCGCGCTCGTCGAGCTCGCGGGGGAGCACCTCGCGGATGCGCTCGGGCCCGCCATGCGCGCGAGCTTCCGGCGCGAGGGCCCGCTGGTCGTCGTGGAGATACGCGGCCCCGAGGATCGGCTCGCCGCCGCCGCGGCGAGGGTCCGAGAGCACCTCGTCGCCGTCGCCCAGCGTGATCCCTCGGGCGCGAAGCGTGTCGCGACGCGGCTGCGGCTGGAGCGCCGCCTCGACCCGCGCGCGCGGCTCATCGACGCCTTCCGTGGCAGAGCCCCCGAGGCTGCCCTCACCGACGAGGGGCTCGTCACCTGGCTCCGCGAGACGGTGCGTGACGAGCGCTTCATCGTCGTCACCGCGACCTCCACCGGGCGCTAGCGTCGAGCGCGGGCCCAGGGGACGCAGGCGGCGTGGCCCTCCGTCCTGGTCGCTCAGCGGAACGAGTAGGTCGCGCCGACCCCGAGGACGCCCACGGCGAGCGTCTTCTTCTGGATCGATGGGGAGATCTCGGTGACGCCTCCGCCCTTGATCGTGAGGCCCTTGTCGAGCCCGGGGACGAAACACCGGGGCATCGGCGCCCACAGGTAGTCGAGGGTCGCCGAGAGCTCGACGTTGCCGAGCCCACGGTACGCGAGGGGCACGAGCCGGGCACCGTACGTGACGCCCCCCTGGGCGTCCGCCTCGCACGCGTGGAGCGGCGCCTCCGCCGACGCGCTGGTCCGCGCGTAGCCGAGGAGCAGGCCGACGCGCGCGGAGAGACTGCGGGTGAGCTCGTAGCCGGCCTGCGGGGCGAGCAGCAAGAGGATCGCCCGGTTCTTCGTCGAGATCTCCTGGTTCGTCACGACGAGCGGGGTCTTGGTGGTGTCGATTCGAGCCGGCTGGCTCACCGTCGAGCGCCGAGAGAACGTGGACAGCCCCACGTCGAGCAAGAAGTAGACGCTCGCGGTCGCCGAGCCCGCCAGCGTCACGTGGGCGCCGAGCGACGGGGAGAGGAGCTTGATGGCGCCATCGGCGTTGTTGGACGACAGGACCAGCCCGAGGTCTCCGCCGGCGCCAAAGAGCGCTCGCCGCTCGGAGTCGCGCTCGTCGACCGCCCGTGGAGGCGCGGCGGTGGGCGGCGGCGCCCTCCGCGGTGCGGGCGGCTCGTCCGGCGGGGCCTCCTTCTTGGGAGCCACGTCCGCGCGCGTGGTCGACTTCACCTGCGCAACGGGCACGACCTGCACCTTGCCGCTCGAGAGTTTGATGGTGACGCCCCCCTTTGGATCCTCGTCGAGGATCTTCCCGGTCAAGGTGGTGCCGTCCTTCAGCCGGACGACGTCCTCGTCGGCAGCGTCGGACCTCTCGGCGATGGTCATCGCCACAGCGAGGACCCAGCAGGCGGCGAGCGCCCGTGCGATGCGCATGATGTAAGCATCTAACGACACGTTCTCCGCGGCGTAAAGCCCAGGCGAAGCGCCGCCCCGTCTCTCGCCCCGCCTGCGCCGGGTCTGCTCACGCTCTGCGCGACGAAAGACCCAGGCGAAGCGCCCCCTCGACAAGCCGCGCCCGCATCGCCACGTTGACCGGATGCTCCTCGTGCTCGCGCGGGCGGTGGTCGCGGTCCTATCACTCCTCGTCCTCCCGCTCCGGCTGCTCTCGCGATGGCTCGCTGCCCCACGGGGCGGCTTCGTTCACCTCGAGCTCGACGGCCCGCTGCGCGAGCGGCCCCCACGGCGATGGTGGCCCCTCCGCCCACGCCGCGGGACCGACCTCGACGCCGTGCGCAAGCTCGCGGCCGCCATGGCGTCGGACCGGCGCGCGCACGGGCTCCTCGTCACCGTGCGCTCGGCGGGGGCGCCGGCGGATCGCCACGCGCTCCTCGAGGCGCTCCGGCCGCTCCGCGAAGCGGGCAAGCCGATCGTCGCGCACCTGCCGCAAGGAGGTGACACCGCGACGCTCCACGTCGCGTCCGTCGCCAGCCACGTCCTCCTGTCGCGGAGCGCCACGCTCGGCCCGCTCGGGCAACACGCGACCACGATCCACGCGCGGCGGCTCCTCGACATGCTCGGCATCGTGCCCGAGATCATCGCGTGCGGCGCGTACAAGTCGGCGGGGGACATGCTCTCTCGCGAAGAGCTCTCCGAGGCGAACCGCGCGCAGCTCGAGCGCCTGCTCGAGCTGTCCACGGCCGAGGTGACGGCGAAGCTTCGCGGGGCGCGCGGCGTGGACGAGCTCACCGCGCGCGGCTGGCTCGACGAGGGCCTGATCGGCGCCGAACGGGCGGTCGAGCTCGGGATCGTCGATGAGCTGGTGCACGATGACGAGGTCCGCGCCGCGCTCTCGCGGCTCGCTCGCGGCCAGCGCCCAGAGGCCCCCCTGGTCGGCGCGAGCACGTACCTCCGACGGCGCGTGCGGCCCCTCGTCGGTCCCGTCTTGCCGCGCCCCGTCGTGGCGATCGTCCCCATCGAGGGGGCGATCGCGCAGTCGAGCGCAGGCGGGGCGGGCGCCTCCGCCGAGCGGCTCGTGCCCGTCCTCCGCGCGCTCGCCGAGGCGAGGCGCGTCCGTGGCGTGGTGCTCTCGATCGACTCCCCCGGAGGAGGCGTGCTCGCCTCGGAGAAGATCCACCGCGCGGTGAGCCTCCTCGCGAAGAAGAAGCCCGTCGTCGCGCGGCTCGGCAACGTGGCAGCGAGCGGCGGCTACTACGTCGCCGTCGCCGCGCACCCGATCGTCGCCAGCCCGCTCACCGTGACCGGCTCGATCGGCGTCGTCGCGGCGCGGCTGTCCGTGGGGCCCCTGCTCGAGCGCCTCGGCGTCCGCGTCGAGGCGCTCCGCGAAGGCGCGCGGGCCGATCTCTTCTCGCCCGCGCGGGCGCTCGAGCCCTCCGAGCGCGAGGCGCTGGAGCGCGAGATTGCTGGCGCGTACGAGCGGTTCCTCGAGGTGGTCGCCGAGGGGCGAGGCCGCCAGAAGGACGAGATCCGCCCGCTCGCCGCGGGCAGGGTGTGGTTGGGGTCGGACGCGCTCGCCCACGGGCTCGTCGACCGGCTCGGGACGCTCGAGGACGCCGTCCGCGAGGTCGAGGCGCGCGTCGGGATCCGCAGACTGGAGGCGCGCTGGGTCGACGTGGGCGGGACGCCGACGCTCCGCGCGCTCGCCACGCGGTCGCTCGGGCAGGCCGCTGGCGCCGCGACCTCGCTCCTCGGCTTCGCGTCGCCCCTCGGTGACGAGCGGCTGCTCGCGCTCCACGTCGATCCCCGCGACGAGTGAGGGACCGGCTGGCTCGGTCCGTGGCATACTGATCCACGTGTCGGACCTCACGCGCTCCCCCACGCGCTCGGCGCGCCGCGCGCGTACGGCGGCGCTCGGGAGCGGCGTCGAGCACCTCGTCTTCCGGATCACGGGTGAGGCGTACGCGCTCACCCTCGCCGTCGTGCGAGAGATCCTCGTGGTCCCGACGATCACCCTCGTCCCGCGGGCGCCCGCCCACGTCCTCGGGCTGATCAGCGTCCGCGGGCACCTGGTCACGGTGCTCGATCTCGGCGTGAGCCTCGGCTCCCGCGCCCCCCACGCCGAGCGGCTGCACGATCTCAGGGCCCGCGTCCTGCTCGTGCGAGGGCCCGACGACGAGACGCTCGGGCTGCTCGTCGACGAGGTGCAGAGCGTGGTCCGCTTGGCCGACACGGACATCGAGTCGCCCGAGGCGCTCGGAGGAGCGGTCGGCGAGCACGTCCTCGGGATCGCGCGCCGCGATGGCGAGACGCTCGTCGTCCTGTCGCTCACCGGCGCTCTCGGGGCTCGCCCATGAAGCCTCGCGCGAAGGCCGATGGGACCAAGACCCTCGTCGGCTTCGAGGTCGGTGAGGTCCACTACGCGATCGACATCTCGCAGGTCGTCCAGATCGTGCGGCCCGCCGCCGTCGAGGCACTCCCCCACCTGCCGATGTCCGTCCTCGGCCTCGCGAGCTACCGGGGCGAGGTCGTGCCCGTCGTGGATCTCCGCCGGCGCTTTGGGCTTCCGCCCCGCTCGACAGGGCGCGAGAAGTGGGTCGTCGTCCGCGTCGGGCAGCGGCGGGCCGCGCTCGTCGTGGACGGCGTGACCGACGTGATCGGCACCGCCGGCGGAGAGATCCGCCCCGCGCCGCCCGTCGGCGACGGCGACGACCTCCGCGGGCTCCTCGGGCTCGTGACGGTGAACGATCGGATGACCTTCGTCCTCGATCTCGATCGGCTGGACGGCGCGCTCGAGCACGCCGTCCCGGCTGGGCGCGCGCGGCGATCGGAGGGCACGCCGTGACGAGCGCGCGGCTCGTCCCCGGCACGACGCGGCGGCTCCGCGACGTGCTCCGCCGCGCGGCGGGGCTCGCCTTCGACGACGACATGCTGCTCGTCGTCGAGCGGAAGCTCCAAGATCGAGCCCACGCGATCGGCATCGGTGGCCTGGAGGGCTATGTCGCGCTCCTCGAGTCGACCCTCGATCAAGGCGGCGGCGAGCTCGACGAGGCCCTCGATCTCGTCACGACCCACGAGACGTACTTCTTCCGCGAGGACTACCAGCTCACGGCGCTCGAGGAGCACATCCTCCCGGCGCTCGCCGCGGAGCTCCCCCGCCGGATCAACGTCCTGTCGGCCGGTTGTTCCACGGGAGAAGAAGCGGTGAGCATCGCGATCTCCGCCCACCACGCCCTCGGCGTCGACGCCCACGCGCGCGTCCTCGGCGTCGACGTGTCGCGGCGCTGCGTGCAAGCCGCGAGGCGCGCCGTCTACACGAAGAGCGCGTTCCGTGCCAAGCCCGAGCTCGCGACGTCCGTCTGGTTCGAGGAGGTCCCTGGCGGACACCGCCCCATCGAGCGTGTGCGCGCCACCTCGACCTTCACGCAAGGGAACCTCCTCGACGGCGAGCGGCTGACCCTCGGGACCCGCTTCGACGTCGTCTTCTGCCGAAACGTGCTCATCTACCTGGACGCCGACGCTCGCCCCCGCGTGGTCCAGAACCTCTTCGATCGGCTCGTCCCGGGCGGCTACCTCCTCCTCGGGCACTCCGAGTCGCTGCTCCACCTCGACACCCCCTTCGAGAGCGCGAGCATCGGCGACGCCATCGTCTACCGCAGGCCCCACGCATGATCCCCAAGAAGCTCCGCGTGCTCGTCGTGGACGACTCGGCGTTCAACCGTCGGGCCATCGCGGACGCGCTCGTCGAGGACGACGACGTCGAGATCGTGGGCAAGGCCGGGGACGGCGAGGAGGCCCTGCGGCTCGTCGCGCAAGAGCAGCCCGATCTCATCACGCTCGATCTCGAGATGCCGCGGATGGACGGCTTCACCTTCCTCCGCATCCTGATGGCCAAGCAGCCCATCCCGGTGATCGTGGTCTCGAGCTACGCCCAGCAAGAGAACGTGTTCAAGGCACTCGAGCTCGGCGCGCTCGACTTCGTCACGAAGCCCGATCGCCGCGTCCAGCCGAGCGCGACGGACATCCGCGCAGAGCTGCGCGAGAAGGTCGCCATCGTGCGAGGCCTCCGGTCCATCGATCGCCTCGCCGCGCGCCGGCACGCCTCGTCCGATCCGCCGGTGCTCGAGACCAAGCCCTCCCTCCGCCTGCCGAGCCTGCTCGTCGGTGTCGCCGCGAGCACCGGCGGACCGACCGCGCTCCTCGAGGTCTTCTCGCGGATCCCGGCGAGTCTCCCCGCGGCCTTCCTCGTGGCGCAGCACATGCCGGACAAATTCACCCGGACGTTCGCCGAGCGGCTCGACAAGCGGAGCCCGTTGCGAGTCTCCGAGGCCCAAGACGGGGCGGTCGTGACGAGCGGGGCCGGGTACGTGTGCCCGGGCAAGAGCTGCATGGAGATCACCTTCTCCACGGGGCAGCTCCGGGTCCGCGTCGGGGCTCCTGGCTCCAGCGACCGCTACGTCCCGAGCGCAGACCGCCTCCTTCGGAGCATGGCGGCGGCGCGCGTCCCCGCGAAGCTCGTCGCCCTGGTGCTGACCGGCATGGGAGATGACGGGACGGAGGGCGCCAAGGCCGTGCGGGACGCGGGCGGCGTCGTCGTCGCCGAGAGCTCCGAGACAGCCATCGTCTCGGGCATGCCCGGGGCCGTCATCCGCGCCGGCCTGGCGGACCACGTGGCCCCGCTCGGCGCGCTCCCGGAGCTCCTCGCGTCGCTCTGACCGCGAGCTGCACCGCGCGCCCGTGCCATCGGCCAGGTGCGCTCCCCGTGACGAGCCGAGCGCTCGAGAGGCGCTCTCGATGACGCCGCGTTGGTTCAAGCTCCCTGGCGCCCCGGTCGTGACGAGCCGAGCGCTCGAGAGGCGCTCTCGATGACGCCGCGCTGGTTCAAGCTCCCTGGCGCCCCGGTCGTGACGAGCCGAGCGCTCGAGAGGCGCTCTCGATGACGCCGCGCTGGTTCAAGCTCCCTGGCGCCCCGGTCGGGACGAGCCGAGCGCTCGAGAGGCGCTCTCGATGGGTGCCCGCTCGAGCTTCTTCCCACGGGAGCGGCCTGCAACGGGGCAGGAGCCCCGTCGTCTGGTGCCGCCAGAGACCGTGTCAGGCCTCTGCCCCGAGGATCCGTCGGCAGCCCGCCGCGGCGCGCACGAGGCTCGCGTCCGCGAGGGGACCGGGGGCGCCCTTGGCCACCAGGAGCACCTCGGCGCCGTCGAAGAGCATCCTCCGCAGCGACACCCGAGCCCGAAGCTCGGCGAGCGTTGCATCGATCGACGGCGCGAAGGCCTCGCGGCGCGCGAGGAGCGGCGCATACGCGGCGATCTCCTCGCAGACCGGGAAGGCCCCGGCGCCAGCGACGATCGAGCCGACCTCGTCGACGAGCACCATCGCGTCGAGCTCGGCCGCCTTCTGCGCGTAGGCGAGCTGGTGGTGGAGTGCGATCACGGGATCGTCGCTGCGGCGGAGTCGGCGCTCGGTCATGGCGAGCGAAGTGTCGCAGCGATGCGGCCCCCGGGGCCAACTTCGGCCCCGCGCGCCCTCTTCGCGCCACGCCATCCAGCGCGTCACTCGCGCAGGTGCTTGCGCATCTTCAACAGGGCCTGCTCCTGGAGCTGCCGGATACGCTCGCGTGAGAGATCGTACTTGTCGCCGATCTCCTTCAGCGTGAGCTCGTCCGTGTTTCCCAGCCCGAACCGCCACTTGATGATGCACACCTCGATGGGGGAGAGGAAGCCGAAGAGCCGCTTGATCTCCTCGCCCCAATTCTGGTTCGCCAGGTGATCGAAGGGCGAGAGCGCGTCGTCGTCGGTCAAGAAGTCGATGAAGCGTCGACCGTCCTCGTCTCCCACGGGCCTGTCGAGCGAGAACGGCGTCTCGGCGTGGAAGTCCTTCACCCGCTCGAGCTTCTCGCAGGGGATCCCCGTCTCCAGCTCGAGCTCCTCGAGCGTCGGAGAGCGGCCGGTGCGCGCGACGAGGGCGTGGGTCGCCCGCGTGACGCGGTTGTAGGTGTCGAGCATGTGCACCGGGATGCGCACCGCGCGGCCCTTG
>CAYNEK010000110.1:0-7835 GCA_964396175.1 uncultured Polyangiaceae bacterium
TCTGCCCCGTCGCTGGCGAGCGCGACCTGAAGGGTGGGACACTGCCCCAGGGCTGAGGGTGCGACGAATCCACGCAGTCCTCCAGGTTCGCAAGCGTGGAAAGCGCTCGTTCCTGTAGCGGTGGAGCAGGTCGTGGGTGAGCGTCTTGAGGAGCACCACGGCGTGGTTGGCGGCGAAGGACCAGGCAGAGGTACCAGAGAGCCCCCAGGACTGCTTGAGCTCCGCGATGAGGTCGGACGCGGCGCTCGTGCCCTCGGGCCGACGGCGCGCTCGACTCCGCAGGTTTCGGTTGAGCGCGAGCGGTGCTAGCTCCTCGCGGAGTGCGCTGACGCTTACGAGGTGAACTCCGCAGTTTTCGGGTGAGGGCGAGCGGTGCTAGAGGCGATGCGTCGCGCGCCGATGCTCGCCCTCACGCCGCCGTCTCCCGAGCACCCTGCGTCCACGCTCCTCGACGAGCTTCGGCGCTGGGGGTGGAACGCGACGTCCTTCCAGGTGACGAAGCCGGGGTTCTCCGTCTTCGCGTCCGAACAGGCGCTCGTCGCCTATGTCGACACCGGGTCGGCCTGGGTCGCCGCGGGCGCGCCCATCGGGCCGACCGAGGCGCTCGGCGAGGCGGCCCGCGCGTTCGTCGAGGCGGGCGCGCGGGCCGGCCGGCGCGTGTCGTTCTTCGCCGTCGAGGAGCGGTTTCTCTCCGCGGCTCGAGGGCTCACGTCGGTGGGCATCGGTGAGCAACCCGTGTGGGATCCGCGGGATTGGCACGCGACGGTCGCGCGATCGCGGACCTTGCGCTCCCAGGTCTCGCGCCCGACGAAGAAGGGCGTCTCCGCGCGCGTCGTCTCGGCCGAGGAGCTCCGGTCGACGGCGCGGTTGCGGGAGGACCTCGCGAGCCTCGTCGGGCGGTGGCTCGCGTCGCGTGGGATGCCGCCCATGAAGTTCTTGGTCGACGTGCAGCTCGAGGGCTTCGAGGACGAGCGGCGGTGCGTCGTCGCCGAGCGCCGAGGAGCGCTCGTCGGCGCCTGCCTCGCGGTCCCGGTCTACGCGCGGCGAGGCTGGTTCCTCGAGAACGTGCTGCGCGCCCCCGACGCGCCGAACGGCACGGCAGAGCTCCTCGTCGACGTGACGATGCGCGCGATCGCGGCCGAGGGCGCGCCGTACGCGACGCTCGGCTTGGCGCCCCTCGCCGGCGAGGTCGCGCCGTGGCTCCGCGTGGCGCGACGCGCCGGGCGGATCCTCTACGATTTCGACGGGCTGGCCTCCTTCAAGGCGAAGCTCTGCCCGACCCGCTGGGATCCGATGCACCTCGCCTTCCCGCGCAGGGGGTCGTCGCTCCTCGCCATCGTGGACGCGCTCCGGGCGTTCGCGGGGGGCAGCCTCGTCGGCTTCGGGCTGCGCTCCCTGGTGCACCTCGCCGCGCCGCTCGCGCGTCGCCAGCCGCGCCTCTTGCCATGACCGACGGCGCGCCATACGCTCCCTGCGAGCCGTGTCGACGCTCGGCGCCTCGCGCGGGCCCCACCCCGCCGATCCGCTCGCGCGTCACGCGTGGGCTGTACGGGGGTGAGTCGAGGGCGCGGTCGACGTCGCGCGTGGGGCGCTCGTAGCACCCTGACGCCCTGAACCCCTCGGAGCTGCCCCTTGATCAAGTACCTCGGCTCGAAGCGGACGCTCCTCCCGGTCATCCTCGACGTCGTCCGCCGCCTCGGCGACGTCCGAACGGTCGCGGATTTGTTCTCGGGCACCTCCCGCGTCGGGCACGCCCTGAAGGCCGCAGGCTATCGCGTCCTCTCGAACGACCACAACGCCTACGCCGCCACCCTGGCGCGCTGCTACGTGGAGGCCGACGCCGAGGACGTGCTCCGCGACGCGGAGAAGCTCATCCGCGAGCTCAACGCGCTGAAGGGTGAGCCAGGGTACTTCACCGACACGTTCTGTGTGCGGTCGCGCTTCTTTCAGCCCAAGAATGGGGCGCGCGTCGACGCCGTCCGCGAGGAGATCGCGGCGAAGGGGCTCCCCCCCGAGCTCGAGGCCGTCCTGCTCGTCGCGCTGATGGAAGCGGCCGATCGGGTGGACTCGACGACGGGCGTGCAGATGGCCTACCTGAAGGCGTGGGCTCCGCGTGCCCATCACGAGCTCGAGCTGCGCATCCCTCGGGTCCTCGTGCGGGCGATGCATGGCAAAGGGCGGGCGACCCGTCTCGACGCGCTCGCCGCGGCCGAGGCCCTGGAGGCCGACGTCGCCTACCTGGATCCCCCCTACAATCAGCACTCTTATCTCGGGAATTATCACATCTGGGAGTCGCTCGTCCGGTGGGACAAACCGGAGGTCTACGGGGTCGCGTGCAAGCGCACGGACGTCCGCCAACGACAGAGCCGCTTCAACTCGCGGCGGGCGTTCGCGACGTCGATGCGACAGCTGCTCGAGGCGGTGCGCGCCCGGGTGCTCGTCGTGTCGTTCAGCGACGAGGGGTACCTTGCGCGCGACGAGCTCGTGGCGATGCTCTCCGGGCTCTGGGGCGGGGAGGGCTGGGTCACGACCCTCGAGACCGACTACAAGCGCTACGTCGGCGCCCAGATCGGCCTCTACAACCCGCGCGGCGAGAAGGTGGGCAAGGTGAGCCACCTCCGCAACAAGGAGTATCTGTACGTCGCCTCTCGCGAGCGATTGGACGAGCGCCTCGCGCCGCTCGTGGCGATGAACGCGTCTCCGCTGGGGCTCTTCGACTGATCTCGGTGCCGTCTCGCGTCCGAGGCGAGGGCCCGGCGACCCCCCATGAGGCGACCCCTCTTCGCCATCCTGCGTGAGCCAGCCGTGGAGAGCCGGGGCGCCTCGGTTACCTTCGCTCGAGGGGACAGCCGAGCGTCTTCGCCTCGGGGACACGGACGACGCGCCCAGCGAGCAGGTCGTCGAGCGCGTCGGCGACGTACCGCTTCGCGTCGTCGTGCAGCTTGATGCGATCGGAATCGATCCCGCCTTTGTACCACACCTTCCCGTGATCGTCGAGGATGACCACGTGTGTCGAGAGCCTCGCGCCCAGGGCGTCGGCCACCTTCCCCTCGGGATCCGGGACGATCTCGAAGGGGAAGCCCCGCGCGCGCGCCTCCTCCGCGGAGCGCTCTGCCGAGGCGCCCGCCTCTGCGTCGACGACCACGAAGCGGACCCCGCGGTCGGTGTAGGCTCGATAGAGCTCGACGAGGCGCGCGTCGTGGGTCCGCTGCGTCGGACAGTGGGCCGAGAAGAACACGACCACCGTGAAGGGCGCGCCCTTCCACAGCCCCGCGTCCACGGGCTCCTTGTGGGTGCTCGAGCAGCCGAGCGACAGGACGAAGAGGAGCAACGAGAGGAGTCGAGAGAGTCGCATGATCACATCCAGGTGCGGAACAAGGCGAGGGTGATTCCGACGGGCGCGGGGGCGTTCTTCCCGAGGCCCGACAAGGGTGGAGCGGCGGAGAGCGTCGCGGAGACGCGGTACGCCTCGGAGAGCGGAGCCTGGCCCGCCAGCGCCACCGTCGTCGTGCGCGTCGCGCTGTCCGGCACGGTGCGTCCGCCGATCGTGCTCTCGCCCGCGCGTGTATGGATCATGGATACAGCCAGCGCCGCCTCGCTCTCGAAGGTGTACGCCGCGGCCACGAGGCCCGACCAGCGCGGCGCGAGCGACGCGGACACGCCCGCGACCTCCACCTCGCGGCGCATCGCGACGAACGCCGCGGCGCTGACGAGCCAGGGCCCGAGCGTCTTCTCGCCCGCCGCGCCGACCGACGCCTCCCAGGTCCCGGCGCCCGTCGCGTCGGTCCCGAGCGGCTTCTTGGCGTTCGCGACGGAGCGCCCCGTCGGCGCGAGGACCCCCGCGACGAGCGCGAGCCCCGGGATCGTCCGCGAGGCGCCCGTCCGCGTGACGTCGAGCCGAGCCCTCGCCTCGAGATCTCCGAGCCCCACGCTCGACTCGGCGCGGCCGGGGGTCACGCGGCGCGTCCACGCGGTGGGCACGAGCAGGGAGAGCTGTCCGCGCTCGAGGAGCCTCGCCGTCCCGATCATGGTGAGTCGAGCCTCCGTCTCGGACGTGCCGCGAGGAGCGCGCCGAAAGGCGCCGGTCGAGTCGTGGGTGCCCACGAGCGAGCGGCCGCGCGCCTCGGCGCCGACGAGCGCGTCCTCGTGATCGGCGAGCCGCCCGGGCGAGATGGCGCTCGCGCCGGCGCAGCACGCCTGGGCCCTCGCCGCCGCCGGAGCGGCGAGCGAGAGCCCGACGAGGGAGAGGACGCCCGCCGTCCTAGGGGACATCGAAGGCGACCGTGAACGAGTCGGTCTTGGCGCCCGTGATCTTGGTGCGAAGCTCCCACCGCCCCGCCATGAACAGCCCGACGTGCGAGACGACGTAGCGCCCGCCGCCGTCCGCGCTGACCTCTGGGGTCATCGTGCTCCCGTGGTTCATCGAGGGCATCCACGGCGTGACCTCGAGCGTGAGCCCGTCGGCGGGCGCGCCGTGCGGATCCGAGAGCCGCAGCTCGAAGCGCGCCTCGCCGCGCGAGGGCGGCTGGGTCGGCGCGGAGCGCACCTCGACGTGGAGCGCGCCCCCGTCGCTCTCGAGGCTCGCGAGCGCGGCCTCGGGGAAGTCGGACTTCTCGGGCGGAGGGTCGTCCCCGGAGCACGCGGGGAGCAGGAGGGTGGTGGATAGAGCGGCGAGGACGGCGAACGAGCGGACGATGGGATGAACGAGAGACATGATGGACCCCTTTGGGCGACCCGGGTCGCGAGGGCCGAGCGCGTGTCGCTGCGCCGACGGCGTGCGAGCCTGGCTCCGGGTCGACCTGGGCGATCCGACGGCGAGCGTCGGACGCGTGTCGATGGATGAGCGACCCCCTCGTGGCGCGGCGAGAGCGCGTCGCGGGAGGGTGAGGTGAGCGGCGTGTTCGCGCGGGTGGGTCCCGTGCGAGGGCTCAGGCTCTCGGAGGTGGGGTCGGCGGCCGGGGCGGCGCGCGGGACGCGAGCGAGGTCGGCTCGGCGTCGAGCACCGCGACGAGCGTCTCGTAGCGGAAGAGGAGGATCGGCGCCGGCACGACGAAGCGCGCGTTCTCGAGGGACGTCGCGCCGCGCAGCCCGCCGCACGGCGAGTCCTTGAAGACCTTGTCGATCCCCGCGGCCTCGGCCTGGCACTCGTCGCAGTCGCAGGCCTCGTGCTCGTGCTCGACCGGGCACGCGTGACAGAACGCGCACGTCGCCGGCGCGAAGAGGGCCGCGACCGGGAGGCCGAGATGCGCCGTGTGCGCGAGGATGAGCAAGAGCGCCGCGGGCACGAGCCACGCCGCGCGGAGCGGCGATCGGGCCATGCGAGCGAAGGGCGACATGCGCGCCCGGACGCAAAGCACGGAGCGCGCCAGCCGGAACGCAGGGGAATCGTGCCGCGGTGTGCCGCAGCGGCGCAACGGACACGCCCTCGGCGCAAACCCTGCGCCTGCAAGACGAGGCGCCTCTCCCTGCGCGTCACGTCCCGTGGGAGGCGTGCCCTTGGCTCGCCGCGGCGCCCGAACCGCGAACGAGTCGCGCCCTTGGTCGCGCAGGAGGCGTGCGCGTCGCACCGCCGGAACACTGGGTAGCGCCTCGTGGCGATCGTCGCGTGACGCGCCACGCGCGCGCGCAGGGAGCCGGATGTCTCGCGCCCGCGCGGACGAGGGCTCGTGCGCCCCCGCCGCCTCCTGTGAGCCAGGTCGCGTCTCCCGCCCGCGCGGACGAGGGTTCGTGGTAAGCGCTGGGCCTTGTCGGACACGCCCCCTGCTCCCCGCACTCCAGTCGATGGGGGCGACGCCGAGCCGCTCGCGGCCGACGCCGCGTGGCGCGACACAGTCCATCGGCCGGGCGACGCGCAGCTCACGGTGCGCGCCGTCGTCTTCGGCATGGCGATCGGCGCGCTCCTCTGCCTGTCGAACCTCTACATCGTCCTGAAGACCGGCTGGAGCGTCGGCGTGACGCTCACGGCCGTCATCCTGGGCTGGAGCTTCTTCTCGCTGCTCGAGCGGGCGCGGCTCTCGAAGCGCCCGTTTGGCATGCTCGAGAACATCGCGATGTCGTCGGTCGCGTCGGGCGCGGGCTACATGACCGGCGGCGGCAACATGGCTGCGCTCCCGGCGCTCCTCATGGTCACCCAGGTGCGCCCGTCAGGGTGGGTGCTCGTGCTCTGGTTCGCCGGGATCGCTGCGCTCGGCGTCGTCGCCGCCATCCCCATCAAGCGTCAGCTGGTGAACCACGAGAAGCTCCCCTTCCCGACGGGCACGGCGACCGCCGAGACGGTGCGCCTCCTCCACGCGCAGGCAGGCGAGGGGAAGCGCCAGGCGAAGTGGCTGCTCCTCGCGGGCCTGGTCGGCGCTGGGATGAGCTTCGTGCGCGACGTGCGCGCGTCGTGGAAGACCTGGACGACCCCCGAGATCCTGTCGTTGCCCATCGACTTCCACGGCAGGCCCCTCGCCGCATGGACGATTGGCGTCGAGGGCGGGGTGCTCATGCTGGGCGGCGGGGCGCTCATGTCCTTTCGGACTGGCTGGTCGCTGCTCGTCGGCGCGGCGCTGACGTTTGGCCTCATCGTGCCCTCGATGGTGGACTCTGGGGTGATCACGTCGGTCGGGTTCAAGGGGATCGCGGGGTGGACGGTGTGGATGGGCGCGGCCGTCCTCGTCTCGTCGGGGCTTACGAGCTTCGCGTTCCAATGGCGATCGGTCGCGAAGGCGCTCTCGGAGCTCGGCGCGCTGGTCCGGCGGCGGGCCCAGAAGGGGGAGGGCGATCCGCTCGAGGGGATCGAGTGCGCGCCGTCGTGGTTCCCGATAGGGTTCTTGCTGCTCGGTCCGCCGGTGGCCGTGCTCGCGTGGCTCGCCTTCGACGTGCCGGTGTGGGCGGGGCTCCTCGCGCTCCCCCTCGCGGCCGTCATGGGCGTCATCGCCGCGCGCGTCACGGGTGAGACGGACGTGACCCCGACCAAGGCGCTCGGGCCCGTGACGCAGCTCCTCTACGCGGGCCTCTTGCCGGGCAAGCTCGTGCCCAACATCATGAGCGCCAACCTCTCGGGCGGCGTCGGGCTCCACGCGGCCGATTTGCTCACCAACCTGAAGTCTGGGTACCTGCTCGGCGCGAGCCCGCGCAAACAGTTCTTCGGGCAGCTCTTCGGGGTCCTCGCGGGGGCGGCGGTCGTGGTGCCGGCGTTCCAGGTCATCGTGCCCGATGCGGACGCGCTCGGGGGCGCCGAGTTCCCGGCGCCCGCAGCGCAGGTGTGGGCGAACGTGTCGAAGATGCTCGTCGAGGGCATCTCGGCGCTGCACCCGACGGCCCGTTGGGCGGCGCTCTTCGGTACACTGTTCGGCGTCGCCCTCGCGATCTGCGAGGTCAAGGCCCCGAAGCACCTCAAGAAGTACGTCCCGTCGGCCTCCGGGATCGGCATCGCGATGGTGATCCCGGCGTACACGTCGCTGATGATGTTCGTGGGGGCGTCGTGGGCCGAGTGGCTGCGGCGTCGTCGCGGCGCGGAGGCAGCCGACCGCCTGACGATGCCCGTCGCCTCCGGCTTCATCGCGGGGGAGTCGCTGCTCGGGGTCGCGGTGAAGATGCTGGTCGCGTTTGGGTACTTGCAGAAGTGACCCTGCGCGCGCGTGGCGCCCCCGCGGCGTGACGCGCGCGCAGGGGGTCGTGTGCGGCGCTGCCCAGGAACGGCGCTGCGGGCGGGGTCCGTGTCTCCCCGCCCTGCCGACGCGAAGCCGCGGACGTCTCACGGCACCGCGCCCGGTGGCGAGTCGCACATGATGCCGGTGCCCTGCCGACGCGAAGCCGCGGACGTCTCACGGCACCGCGCCCGGTGGCGAGTC
>CAYNEK010000110.1:7935-14140 GCA_964396175.1 uncultured Polyangiaceae bacterium
GCACATGATGCCGGCGCCCTGCCGACGCGAAGCCGCGGACGTCTCACGGCGGGCCGCGCACTCGAATCGGCGCGATGAGCCCCGTCTCGCGAGGAGCGTCGCCCCTCACTCCGGGGTGACGCGCGGGCAGCGCACACCGAGCGACGGGTCGCTCTCCGTCGACGGCGGAGCCTGCGCCGCGGGGCAGCGACGCAACTGTGGCGTCGTGGGCGCACGGACTGCGTCCGGGCGTGGGGGGCGGCTCCGCGGCGCCATGGGCGTTGCGGCATGGATCATGAAAAGTTAGCGTGACGCACGGTGTCCGAGAAGCTCCCGCCGCCTCCGTCCTACCGTGTCCGCGTCGGGGATCTGCTCGTCGAGCAGGGCTCGGTGGACCGCTCGACGGTCGAGGCGGCCGTCGACGAGTCGCGCCTCCGCGGCGCGAAGCTCGGCGAGACCCTCCTCGCGCAGAGCCACGTCACCGAGACCGATCTCTACCGGGCCCTCGCGCTCCAGTATGGCCTCGACTTCCTCCCCCTCGCCGAGCTCGTGCGCCGGCTCGACGTCGCCGTCGCGGACGCCGTCCCGCGCGCCTTCCTCGACCGTGAGGCGATGCTCCCCGTCGCTCGCGTGGGGGACGACGTGCTCGTCGCGACGTCGAGCCCCTTCGCCGACGGCTCCCACGTCGCCAAGGCGCTCTCGACGCGCACCTCGACGCTCTGCCTCGTCACCCCCACGGATCTTCGGCGGCTGTGGATGCTCGTCGACGTCCGGCGTGGACGCCCAGTCCTCGAGCCGCGTGGGGCGAGCAGCGCGGACGGGACAGACCTCCTCACGACCGATCTCCAGGGCACCGAGGCGCGCCACATCGCGCTCTTCGAGACGCTGCTCCTCGAGGCCATCAGCGAGCGCGCGAGCGATCTGCACCTCGAGCGCTATGGCGAAGAGATCCGGGTGCGCCTCCGCATCGACGGCGATCTCCATGACTTCACCCGCGTGCACCTCTCGGCCGGTGATCTCGTCGGGCTCATCAACGTCATCAAGATCAGCGCGAACCTCGACATCGCCGAGCGGCGGCTCCCGCAGGGCGGGCGCATCCGGCGACGCGCGGGCGATCGCGTCTTCGATCTCCGCGTCCAGATCCAGCCCGCCCTCTACGCCGAGCACGCCATCATCCGCATCCTCCCGCAGGATACGCGGCTCATCACCATCGAGAACCTCGGCTTCCCCACGGCAGCGGCGACCGAGTACCGGCGCCTCCTCGACAGCCCGGGCGGCCTGCTCCTCGTCGTCGGACCGACCGGATCCGGCAAGTCGACCACGCTCTACGCCGGGCTCCAGCACATCTCGCGCGATGCCACCCGCAAGGCCATCACCGTCGAGGATCCCATCGAGTATGCGATCGCGGGCGTCCAGCAGACCCAGGTGCGCCCCGAGATCGGCTTCCACTTCGCCGACGCGATGCGCGCCTTCGTGCGCGAAGACCCCGACGTCATCCTCGTCGGCGAGATTCGCGACAAGGAGACGGCGCTCGAGGCGATCCGCGCGTCACAGACCGGGCACCTCGTGCTGTCGACCTTGCACTGCAACGACGCGGTCGACGCCGTCCAGCGCCTGCTCGACCTGGGCATGCACGCAAACTCCATCGCGTCCGAGCTGCTCGCGGTCTTCGCGCAGCGCCTCGCGAAGCGCATCTGCGAGAAGTGTCGCGTCCAGGCCGCGCCCGAGCCACACATCGTGCGCGAGCTCTTCCCGGGCGGGATCCCGGCCGACTTCGTGTGCTAC
The DNA here is from genome assembly GCA_964396175.1 of uncultured Polyangiaceae bacterium. Classification (GTDB taxonomy): domain Bacteria; phylum Myxococcota_A; class Polyangia; order Polyangiales; family Polyangiaceae; genus CAYNEK01. The sequence goes on from CAYNEK010000110.1 coordinate 9,700, forward strand.
CGGGGCGCGGGGTGTGAGGCCTGCTCGGCGCTCGGGACGCACGGGCGCATCGCCGCGGTCGAGTATCTGCGCACGGGCCCCGCGGTCCGTCGCGCGATCTCCCGCGCCGCGGCGCTCGACGATCTCCGCGCCGTAGCGCTCACCTCGGGCCTCGTCACGATGCGCGAGACGGCCCTCCACCACGTCCAGATCGGGAACATCCCTCTGGGCGAGCTTCCCGTCATCCTGCCCGTCGAGAGGATGGCCCCCGAGAGCTCCACGGAACCATGAAGACTTCCTACGTCCCCGACCAACGAGCCATCGCCTGCCGCATCCTCACCTTCGCCGGGTGGATCGATGGGACCTTCCATGTCCCGGCGAAGCATGGGTTCCTCGAGACCTTGGCGCGTGGCGAGGAGATGTTCCGGCTGACGGGCGTGCTCCTCCCGGGCCAGACGAGCCGTCACGCCTTCTTCGCGGTCCACCGCGCTGCGGTGATCGGCGTCGCGCCACCGGACGGGGAGCCCGTCGCGCTGTCGCTCCCCGCGGGGGCGCGCGTCACGCGACGCGTCTCGTGGCTCCTCGCGTCGGGCGTCGTGGACGGCGATCTCGAGGTCCACGAGTCGGTGCGCCTGTCGGACTTCATCCTCCACCAGACGGGCTTCATCCCGCTCCGCGACGCCACCGTGATGCTCCGCGGCGAGGGTGGCGGGTGGACCGCCGAGCCCGTGCCCCTGTTCGCCGTCCAGGCCAATCGCGCGATCGGTGTGTCCGAGGTCGATTGATCTCGTCGCCCGGTTGCGGGGCGACGGTGCGAGCCCGAGCGCGCGCGAGGGAGCGCCTCTCGTGCACGACCGAGTCTCCCTCGTGCCGGCCGTGCTCGTCGGGGGGGTACGGACGCAGCGCCCGCGCCCGCGGAGGGGAGCTCACACGCCACCTCGCGTGGCGAGGAATGGCCCGAGGAACCGGGGTGCGTTCGGTGCCCAGAGCGGCGAGAAGAGCCGCACGAGCGACCGCAGCAGCGCCGCGGTCATGCCCCAGGCGCTCGTGGTTCGTGGCGGCTGGAGCGCGCCGCGCCGCACGGGCCGGCGTGGCCCCCAGGACGCCGCAAAGCGCCCCGGTGCATGCACGGTGTCACAGCCCGCGCAGGGCACTATCGAATCCGACGGCATGACAAAGAGCCTCCCCCCACAGTCCGGGCAATAGCGGACATAGAAGTATGGGGTGTTGTCGCTCGGTCGCGATGGAACCGTGGGGGGACAAGCTGGGCACACGGGCGCTTCGTCCGGGCGAGTGTCGGCGAGGTCTTCGAGGGTGTCGACGAGGGTGTTCATGGTCCAGGCTCCCCCGCTCGCTCATCGACTCCAGCTCCAGCCCCAGGCGCCCGAGCGGCGCGGGGGCGACGACCTGCCGGCGGGCCAGGACTGCTCGGTGCCCCAGGGGAGGCTCGGCGGGAGCCCGAGCGGAGGGGTGCCCTCGTGGGGCAGCGCGTTCACCGACACCGCACCTTCGGCGATGCCGCGCACGTCGATGAGCACGCGCTCGACCTCGAAGTCGTCGAGATCTCCCGACGGTCGGACCCCGGCGACGAGGCACACCTGGTTCGCGCCCGCGGCGAGGCGCTCGGCGAAGACGGGCGCGCCGACCATCGCATTGGACGTGGGGCCCACGAACTCGCGCTCCAGGGTGATCCCGAGCGGGTGCGGGCGGCCGTTCACCGTGAGGACGTCGGAGAGGACCTCGGAATTGCGGAGCCCCTCGACGTGGAGCCGCGCCTCCGTCGCGACGGGGACGCTGATGAGCGCACACGCGCGCGCGCCGCTCGACCGACCCGAGCCGAAGGCCTGCCCGTCGGCGAAGTTGTCTCCGAGGTGGACGCCCTCCAAGAGGACGTGCGTCGAGTCGGAGGGCGCCATGGGTGGGGGCGTGTTCACCGAGCGCGTGTTGATGCTGCACCCGGTGAGGGCGACGATCGAGGAGAGTGGGAGGGCGGCGTGGGCGAGGGCGGAGAGGAGCTTGCGTGGGGTCATGCCACCCTCCACTGCAGGCTGGATGCCACGGCCAGCTCGTCTGCAAGTGCTCGAAAGTACGACTCGTCACCGGCGATGTGCGCGGGTGCCGATCGCCTGGGGGAGGCGCTCGGGTGATCGGCTCTGGCCCGTCGGGGGACGACCGGACGGCACCGTGGACAGGGCCGATGAGATGCTTGGGCGATCGGCCCTTCCCGGCGGTGCATGGTCGAAGGTACGTTGCGACGTGGTGGCCTGTCGATGACACCGGGCGCACGCATCGGTCCCTTCGAGGTCCGCTCCACGCTGGGGCGCGGCGGCCAGGGGACGGTCTTGCGGGTCGTCGACACGGCGAGTCACGAGGAGCGCGCGGTGAAGCTGCTCCAGCTCCGGGGGCTCGGCGATCGGACGCTCGAGCGGATCCGACGCGAGGCGCGGCTGCTCTCGGAGCTCGATCATCCGGGGCTCGTGCGGTGCCACGAGTTCTTCGAGCGGTACTCGGACGGCGTGGCGGGGCTCGTGATGGATCTCGTCGTGGGGCGTACGCTCGGCGCCGCGGCGAGCGATCCGCGCATGGATGAGGCGCACACGTGGGCGGCGCTCTTCGGGGTCGCCGAGGCCCTCGCGCACCTGCACGCACGAGGGCTCCTCCACCGGGACGTGAAGGAGGACAACGTGCTCGTGACCGAGCGATTCTGGAGTGAGCCGGGCGCCCCGGGGACGGTGAAGCTCGTCGACTTCGGGATCGCAGCGAGCGTTGGGAACCCGGAGGCGCTGACGGTGGAGGGCGGGTTCATCGGCACCTTGCCGTACCTCGCGCCGGAGATCCTGCGACCCTCGCCGGGCGTCGATCTGGACACGCCGCGGCGTGACGTCTTCGCCTTCGGCGTGATGGCGTGCCGGCTCCTCCATCGCCGGCACCCGACGCGGCTGGGCGCTGGGGCGACCTTGCGCGATCACCTCGATGCGTACCGCCACATGGCCGACTGTGCGTGGGGGGCGAGCCTTCACCCGGTGGTGCGCGCGTGCGTCGAGCTCGACCCGAGCGCGAGGCTCCCGGACGCGAGCGCCGTCCTCGCGGCGATGAGAGGGCCGAGCATCGCGCCGTGGGCGCCGACGAGCGACGGCGATCGAACGGAGGAGTCTGCGCCAACCGTCACGGTGCCTGCGGATCCGGTCGTGGCGTTCCTCATGCTGCCCGGTGCCGCCGCGGGGGCGGCCAGTCCCCCGCGCGAGCCTCTCGCGGCGATCACGCAGCCGATCCATGGCGCGTCGCGAGGCGTGCTCCCTGCCCAGAGCCCGAGCTTCGTGACGATGCGAGCGGGCGAGCCGGAGGATCCCGCCGCGCGAACGCCCTTCGGACGATCCCAGGGAGATCCGTCCGGTCCCATGGCCAGCTCGGGTGCGCTGCCTGCCCCTCCGACCCGTCGTCTGCGGTGGGTGCTGCTTGGGCTGTTGGTCGCGGAGGCATCCGCAGGGATCGTGCTCGTCATCGTGGGCGCGGCGCTCTACGCCACGGTCCGTGACCGCACTCCTTCGAGATCGAGCCCACCCCTCTCGGACGATGCGCCGCCGCCGCCGACTCGCCCTGTGCCCGACCAGGGCAGCCTCGCGACGTGTGACTGCAATGCCGTGAGGACCGACGGTTACCCCATTCCGTTTAGCCCGATCCGGGGCGGTGGCTGCGGGGACCGGGCCGAAGCCTCCCTTTATACTATCCATCCCTTCGCGGTGAGCACGACGCCAGGCGGAGGTGGCCCTTACGAAGTGTGCTTTGGCTCGATCTGCCTGCCTGCGACCGGGAGCCTCGATTCCACGTCCCCCTTGCGGGTATCCACCGCTGCGCTTCGAGCGGGAGGGACGCCGTTCGTGGTCCGGGACGCCCGCGGCGAGACGGTCGCAACCGGGGTGCTGCCTCGCTACGATCTTCCGGTCCTGCAGCGGACGCTGTGCAATGGATTTGTAGCCAACGCCAGGGGGCGTACCGTGAGAGGGATCTCGTTCTTCCTCGTCCCAAGAAGGTAGAGCCTGCTTTCGCGCCGCGCCGATCGTGAGCCCACCGCTTCGGTCACGACCTCTCGCGACACGGCCCTCGGGCGCTCGCGATGCGTCTCGTCCGTCGCGCGGTCACCGTCGCTTTGCGCGGTCACCGTCGCTTTGCGCGGTCACCGTCGCTTTGCGCGGTCACCATCGTTTTGCGCGGTCACCGTCGCTTTGCGCGGTCACCGTCGCTTTGCGCGGAGCAGGGCGCCCCGGCTGACCCCCAGCTCGGCTGCGGCCGCCGACGCGTTGCCCCCGTGCTTCGCGAGGGCCGCCTCGACGCGATCCTTCGTCAGGGCGCCGCCGGTGCGCCTCGCGAGCCCGAAGCGCCGCACCGCCTCGTAGGTGAGCCTCCCCACCGGGTGGAGATCCAATCTGAGCGGACAGGGATCGCAGCATTGGAATCCAATGAG
>CAYNEK010000111.1:0-6566 GCA_964396175.1 uncultured Polyangiaceae bacterium
CTCTTCGCGCCAGGGCCCGCGGCGCGCTCGAGGTGCGCCAGCACCGTGCGCACGAAGAGATGCCCAAGTGGACGACATCACGAGGGCGGTGAAGCTCGATCCTGGGGATCTCTCGCCGTAGGTAGCCTCGGGCGATCCTGGATTTTACGTTCGGGACTCGAAAGTTCTCCGAATCCTTTTAATAGGTTAGTCCCTGTCGCAGAAAAGATCGTTGACCCCCGAAAAGTCGGGTGATGAACTCTGGGCATGAGGCCTGCACCCAGGGCCCCAAGCAACACCGCCATCATCCCGGTACTGAGCATCACCGCTCTCGCCTTTGCCGCGTGCGATCCGAAGGTGGTCTTCCTTCCGACTGAGGACGCCCACATCCGCTTCGCCGCTCCACAAGACGAAGTCATCATGAACGTGCCAGCCGGAACCGTTCAGACGTTGGAACTGCAGAAGCAGTTCTTTCGCTCGCAGAACCCGATCAACTTGGAGATCGCTCGCCGCAACGACCGTCTCGAACTGGTCGGGATGCATGACTCGTTGGCGGACGGCATCATCGAGAACCCGTCTTGGTACCTGACGCAGCACATCATCGACGACCTCGACCCGCACCAGACCGAGTATTCGATGAACACGGCCCAGGACAAGATGGGGAAGGCAGCCCAGCGTCACTCGCTCGACGACAACGTTTCCTACCTCTCCGACGGCTACCTCCAGAAATACTCTCTTGCTCCTACTCTCTGGTGGGACACCGTGAGGGTCCACACCCGCGGCAGGTGCTCCCGGTTCGTCCCCTGGGAGGATGCGAGCGATCCGAGCAAGAGCATCTTCAGCACGATCCGTCGGGGCGTGTCCCAAGCTTTCGGATGCGGGATCAACGAGGCGTCTTCCTGGCTGGGTGACCCCGGCTACGGGGCCTGGCAGCATCGTTGGGGTGCTTTCCCCACCTTCTACTCGTCGCAGTGGAACGGCGTCCACGTCGTTGCTGGAGGCTTCTCCATCTTCGGCCACTACGAGGCTGACTTCGCGAACACGGTCGGCAACTCCGACCTCTGGTTCAAGGCCAGCTACATCTTCTCGGTGGACAACTTCGTCCCGACGTTGGGTTACCGCACCCACAGCGTCTATGCGGAGAACAGCGTGTTGGACGGGATGGTCGTCGGACAGTTCGCCCCAGCGTTGGTCCACGACGTGCCCAACGGGGTCACCAGCGCCATCCGCTCCGGTCTCAGCTTGCCGATTCCAGGGTGCGTCCAGGTCTCGGGTGGTGGGCTGAAGGCCTACCCTGGCGGGTGTGACAAGACTGCCTACCCGGCCGCACAGCAGGCCATGTGCAAGGAGAAGATCACCGGCATGCTCAGGTCTGCGATCGTAGGGAATCTCACGGCTGCCGGGTATACGACGCAGCAGGCTCAGGTTCGAGCGAACCAACTCGCCGCTGACTTCCGGAACTCGGACTTCTCGTGTGAGGCCATCACCAAGAAGGCATCGGACCCTGAATGGTCGGAAGACTTCTACTCCGCAATGTGCGGGCAGTCGGGCTGCACGGGCGGGGCAGCGTGTGGGCAGTGCGTGTTCCACGTCCCGGTCCAGGCCGTGAACACGTACAACGACGGCTTCGAGTTGGTCGTCCGTGAGCACGAGACGTACGACGTGTTCCACGCTCTGGAGGCCGCCATCGATCCGAACACGACAGACCCGGGTGCCCAAGATCAACTTCGGGACATTCACCTGCTCTGCAACCCGGGCGACGGTGAAAGGTCGCTCTTTCACCGGAATTTTACGACGATCCTCGAACTCGGGGAGCCCTACTTCGACAACACGACCGCGGACTGTCATCCTCCTCAGACCGTGTACAACACTTTCTCCTGTGCAAACAAGCCGTGAGGTTCATCCTTCTCAGCACTGTCCCCGTTCTTCTCCTCGCTGCCTGTGGCTCAGGAGGAGAAGGGGATGTCGGCAACACGAACCAAGGTGGCTCAAACACGGGGGGATCGTCCGCTGGAGGTCCCCCTGGTGGAGCAGCCGGAGCATCCGCAGGCTCCGGGACGGCTGGGACTGGCTCCGGCGGAAGCTCCAGCGGAGGAGGAGGCTCGAGCCTCATTTGCTCCGTGGGGGACTACAAGCTCTGCCAGGGCGGCTGCCCGGTCAACATGTGCGACACCCTGTGTGCCACGACGTACTCGAACACCGGAGACGCCACGACGTACGATGTTGGGGTGTGCATCCTCGACGGAGGTCTCGTCAACCCGCAGGGGCCGAACTGCACAGGGAACAAGGTTGTCGTCCTGATTAGCTCTGGCTACTACTGCGTGGACCCAGCCCTGTGCGATGCCTTGCTCCACGATGGTATTCCGGCCTGCACTTACCAGGATTTTTCAGCCTATACCAAGGAAGCAGTTCCGGAGCCCACCTCGTGTCCCAACGACACGGGCAACGCCACGTTCTGCGGGGGCTCGTGTGGAGACTGTCCTTCGGGTGAGGTCTGCACCGGACGCTCACCTACTCACCCTGTAGGCTTCTGCGTAGACCCAAAGTTGACCAACGGGTGCGGGAGCGGGTGCATGGACGGCGGCTTTCACTGTCTCGTCGAGCAGGTCTTGCCCTTGTCCGTCATGCAAGGGTGGAAGCCAACCTCCCGTTGCCTGCCCCAAGAGAAGTGCGTCGATGTGGCAAACAACCTACCCGGCGGAGCCGTGTGCGTAGACAAGAAAGGTGCTGTGGTCGGAGGAGCTTGGCCGACCGAGTAGTTGCCAGAGTCTCACCCGAGGTGACGTGGTGAGAGCGAGAGCGTAGCCCATTCAAGCCCCCTTCTACGACCACCGCCCCCTCCTGCCGAGCGTCCCCGCCCCCGTCGAAGCGCCGAAACACCCCCCACCGGCCCGTCGAAACGGACCCTGACGACCGCGGAAACCGCGATCTTCGAGCACAATTTTCCCTCGAAGGTACACCTCCGCCCCACCGCCCGTCGAGCGGCACGCACGCGAGCCTCGTCAGGCCGCGCTGACGTCGCCGGCCTTGCGCCGGAGCACCATGCTCTTCCAGTACGGCGGCCCCCGCGCTGGCGCCTGCAGCGGTGGATCGGCGGGCTCGCCCAGGCGCTCGAGGTACCGCCGCACGCTCTCGGCCTTCGTCCCCACCGCGAGCAGCCGCATCCGCCCTCCGCAGTCGGGGCACTCGAGCACGTCCACGCGGAACGTCCGGGCGAGCAGCTCCGCCCAGGTGCGCTTCGGCCCGCCGCGCGTCGGACGGTCGTCGTCGCCTTTCGCGCTCGCTGCGTCGCCCCCCGCCGCGGCGTCACCCGCGGCCGTCGCGTCCTCGACCGGCGGCGGCGGGGCGATGCGCGAGGACCTCTGCGTAGAACGTCGCGACGTGCTCGCGGACGAGCTGATGGAGGAGCGTCGTCTTGGGCCGGTGGCGCGGCGGTACGACGAGCGCCGCGGCGAGATCCCTTTGTGCCAACATCGGATGAGACAGCTCTCCCTCGAAACCTATGTACCGATGTGGTCCGTCGCCAGGGGCGCCGCGGCCGGTCGCCAGGGCCGCGCGCGTCAGCGTCGCGTGAGCGTCAAGGTCACGGTGCCGGCGGGAGCCTTCGTCACATAGAGACGGCCGCCCTCCACGTGGCTCTCGCAGCCGGCGCACGAGACGTCGAACCCATTGGGGAAGGCGCGCGCAGGGGCCGAGATGATCGTGGGCGCCGTGATCGATGGGTCCTGCTTCCACGTCGTCGTGAAGACCCCCGCCGTCCGATCGTGCGCGAACGAGACGAGATCGCCCGCGACGCGCTCGGGGTACGGGCGCACGATCGCGTCGAGGAGGAGCGTCCGCTCCGAGCCGTCGCTCCCGAGCGGGCCGTACCCATCCCCCTTGTCGTACGACCAATACATGTTCGCGGCCGCCATGCTCCCCGCGGCCTCGTAGGCCGTGTCCATGTAGACGTCGATCCCGCTGCTCGTCGCGATCCCTCCGTACTCACCGATCCAGAGCGGGACGCCGAGCTCCGCCGCGTCGTCGGCGAGCACCTTCAGCTTCTTGAGGTAGGCGTCCCTTCCGTCCGGGCTGAAGGACTGCTTCTGCTCCGCGGACACGTCGTAGCCGTGGGGAGCGTAGACGACGTTGGGTACGTGGAAGGGCTCGAGGCTCGTCGCCATGCCGATGTTCTTCGTCGTCGCGGGCTCGAAGAAGCCGATCCAGTGCGGCGCGGCCTTGCGGAGCTCGACCGTGACCTCCTCGTAGAAGGGCTGGAGCGTGTCGCGCTCGAAGGTCGCCATGGGCGCCGAGCCCCAGAAGGGCTCGTTCATCGGATCGAAGCCGATCACGTTGTCGAACTGGACGACCCGCTCGGCGAGCTTGCGCCACGCGCCGGCGTAGTGCGCGCGGAGCTCTGCCGAGGCGTAGAAGTCGTCGAAGCAGGCGGTGACCTCCTTCGTCAGGTAGTTGAAGAACCACGACTCCTGAGGCTGGTACGTCGCGTAGCGGCTCGCGTCGCAGGCCCAGAGCGGCGCGCCGTTGCCGTCGAAGCCGAGCCCGAAGACGTCCTGGTGCATGTCGAGGATGACGAGCAGGCCCGCGTCCTTCGCCCACTGCATGCGCTTGGCGACCTCGTCGAGGTAGGTCTCGTCGTAGACGCCCTTCTCGGGCTCGATCGCCGCCCAGCTGACGAGGAAGCGCAGCGCGCTCATCCCCCAGTCGTCGTGGACGCGCGCGTAGTCGACGGGCTGGTGGTAGCCGAAGAAGGGCGGCTTCTTGTGAGCGCCGGCGAGGTTCATGCCGCGGGCGAGCACCGCGCGCCCGTCGGGATCTCGCACGAAGCCACCCGAGACGTGCCAGCTCGGCGGAGGGCTCGCTGGAGGCGCCGCCCCGCTCGAATCGGACGAGCCGCAGGCGGAGGTGGCGAAGACGGCGGTCAGTGTGAGGGCGGCGAAGAGGCGTCGCATGCGCGGATCGTAGCGTGACCGGGCCGTGGCGTCCCGACGAACGCGGCGCGCGGCCGACTGCCCTCTGGCGCCGTGACGCGATCCCGAAGAAGTGTCACGAAAGCGTGACGGACGCGGGCGACCTGGCGGGTACGCTCGGTCGGAGACGGCCCCGTAGGCCCTCGATTCCCCGATGCTCTACAACACTCCTCCGCGGACCCGCGTCGTCCCCCGCCTCGTGCTCCACGGCGCGCCCGTGACGTTCCGCGAGCTCTGCGAGCGCGCCGTCCCCCGCGACACCGAGACGATCGTGCTCGATCTCGACCGAACGGTGCACCTCGGTCGCAACATGGGAGAGCTGCTCGGCTGGGAGCTCGGCGCGCGCGAGGCGTATGGCCCAGAGACGCTGGCGCGGCACCGCGACGAGCGCGCGCGTGGCCGGTTCTGTACGCTCTGGGGCGAGCCGCGCGGCCTCCTGCGCTACGCGTACGTGGGCGCGCGCAATTGGGCGGTGCCTGGGCTCACGTACTTCTTGTGGGGGAGGATGGCGTCGACGCTCGCGAGCCTGCGCCGCCGGAGCTTCTTGCGCTTCGGGCCCGAGCCCGTGCGCGCGGTGCAGCGCATCCCCCAGACGACGCTCTTCGCGCTGATGGCCGATCTCCCCGTGGGCGAGCTCACCGCGCTCGCCGAGGACGTGTGGGCCCGGCACGAGCCCGATCAGGTCCTCTTTTCCGAGGACGTCGCGTGGCTCCGCGCCTGGTCCCCTGGGGTGAAGATCATCCTGTCGAGCGCGTCGCCGCAGCCCACCGTCGCGGTCGCGGCCCGGGCGCTCGGGGTCGATGACTTTGCCGCGTCCACGGTCGAGGCCCGCGACGGCTTCCTCGCCTCGCCGCTCGAGGCGATGCGCGGGACGCCGCGCTGGCTCGCCTCGCCGAGCGCGGTGCGCATCAACACGGGGACGGCGAAGATCGAGGATCTCGCGCGGCGTCACCCGACCGCCCTCGCGAAGGGCGCGCGCACCGTGGGGATCACCGACACCGGCTACGGCGAAGATCACGCCTGGGCAAACCACTTCGCGCGCGTCATCGACGTGAACAGCGACAGCCCCTTCGTTCCGATCGTTCGCGCCGACTCTCCCCTCGAAGAGATCCACTCGGCGGCGGTGCTGACGCTCGAGGAGCGGCGGACGGGGGTGCTCGATGCGCGGCGCAAGCAGCGGCCGGTGGGCGAGCCTCGCGTGCTCAGCGCGGACGAGCTCGCCGCGCGGATCGGGCCCCTCGCGCGCCGAGCCGAGGAGCTGTCGGACGCCTACGCGACGACCGAGCGCGCGATCGACGAGGAGCGCCGCTCGCTCCGCGGGACGGCGAAGGAGCTCGCGGAGCGCCTCGCGCGCGCCGTGACCGAGTACAACGAGGCGGCGCCCGACGCGCGCCGCGCGGTCCTGTCGGTGCTCGGCGCGCTGCGCGACGCGGAGTCCGCGCTCGGACGCGAGCTCGCCCGGATCGAGGAGCCGCTCTCCGAGATCGCCTACGCGCTGACGCGCACCCTCGAGTCCTCGCGGCGGGCGCTCGTGGACGCGCCCCTCCAAGCCTAGCGTCGAGGCGGTCGAGGTCGTCGAGGTCGTCGAGGTCGTCGAGGTCGTCGAGGTCGTCGAGGTCG
>CAYNEK010000111.1:6666-13886 GCA_964396175.1 uncultured Polyangiaceae bacterium
CGTCGAGGTCGTCGAGGTCGTCGAGGTCGTCGAGGTCGTCGAGGTCGTCGAGGTCGTCGAGGCGCTCTTGGCCCGAGGGGAGGCGGGGACGCGAGGGTTGGGTCCCCGGATCGGGTCCGCGCGCGCGTGAAGGCGATGGAGCGACGGGCGCCCTCGCGAGAACGATCGCCCGCGACCGGCTCGATGCGCTAGAGGGCGCCGACCACGAGCATGGAGCGCGACGCGCGAGCGAAGGGAGCGGGCTCGGTGAGCCGGGCGTGGGCGAGGTCGGCGACGCTCGCCCTCGTCCTGTCGCCCGGCCTCGCTCGCGCCGAGGTCGCGCCCCCGGCTGAGCACCACGACGAGGCGTTCGATGTCATGAACCTCCTCGCCGAGAAGGGGCTGCACGACATCGAGCGCGAGCGCTGGAACGCGTACGGTCAGCTCACCTACATCTCGAACTGGAAGCTCCCCTTCCGGGCTCAGTACACGAACGCCGGCGGCAGCACGAACTCGCTCCTGCCCACCGCGGAGCGGAGCTTCACGGGCTCCTTCTCGCTCTTCTTCGGCGTGCGGCTCTGGGCGGGCGGCGAGGCCTACTTCGTCCCCGAGATCATCGCGCTCCGCCCCCTCTCCGGGCTGCACGGGCTCGGCGGCTCGATCCAGAACTTCGAGCTGCAGAAGGGCGGCTCCGAGATGCCGCAGCTCTACCGCTCGCGCACCTTCTTGCGGCAGACGATTGGATTGGGGGGTGGCGTGATCCACAAGACCTCCGATCCGATGCAGCTCGCGGGCGCCGTCGACGCGAGGCGCCTCGTGCTCACCGCGGGGAGCTTCACGATTTTGGACGTCTTCGACCGCAATGGGGTCACGTGGGATCCTCGCCAGACCTTCGTGAACATGGCCTTCATGGCCCACTCTTCGTGGGATTTTCCGTCCGACGCGCGCGGGTATTCGTGGGGTGGCACGGTGGAGCTCTTCCTCGACGATTGGGCGGTCCGACTGGGGCACATCACCCCGCCCCTGCACCCGAACCAGCTCGAGACCGATTTTCGCTTGACGAGGTACTATGGGGACACCCTCGAGCTCGAGCACGATCACCGCCTCTCCGGTCAGCCTGGCGCCGTCCGCCTCCTCGTCTTCCGCAACCACGTGATCGCCGGGCGCTTCGACGACGCGATCGCCGCGCACGACGCCGACCCCGGCAAGAACGCCACCACCTGCCCAGGCTTCTCCTACGACTCGAAGAACGCCTCGGCGCCGGATCTGTGCTGGGTGCGGCGCCCCGTCGTCAAGGTGGGCGTCGGGCTGAACCTCGAGCAGCACGTCGCCGACGACGTGGGGCTCTTCCTTCGCGCGATGGTCACCGACGGCCGATCCGAGGTCGTCGCGTTCAACGCGCCCGATCGATCCCTCTCGTTTGGTATGGTGGCGAAGGGCTCCTCGTGGCGGCGGCCGTTCGACGTCACCGGGGTCGGGTTCGCGGCTGCCTGGATCTCGGACGCGCACGCGCGCTACCTCGCGCAGGGGGGCGTCGATGGGTTCGTCGGTGATGGCAGGCTGCGGCACGCCGTCGAGACGGTGTTCGACGTCTTCTACAGCGTGAACCTCGTCCGCGCGGTGTGGCTGTCCCCCGACTACCAGCTCATCGCGAACCCCGCGTTCAACGCCGACCGAGGCCCGGTCCACGTGATCTCCGGGAGGGTCCATGCAGAGTTCTGAGCGGCTCACGGCGGCGCGGCTCGGGGCCTTCGTGCTCGTGTCGGCGCTGACCACGAGGGTGGTGGCGGAGCCTCGCCCCGAGGGCTTCGCCGTCGACCGTCTCTCCGCGCCCGCGCCCGGGAGCCTCTGGCTCGTGACGGACAGCCTCGAGATGCGCGGCCCGCTCGGAGGCGGCGTGGGCATGTCTCTCGGCTACGTCCATGATGCCCTCCGTGTCCCTCGGCCCGTCGTCGGTGATCGCTTCGTGGCAGGGTTCGGCGCGGCGGTGACCCACGGATGGATCCGGGGATCCCTCGTGTTCGAAGCCCCCTTCGTCATGAAGGGAGAGAGCGGGCTCGACCAGGGGTACGCTTGGACCGCGCCGCGGCTCGATCCGAGCTCGCATCCAGACACCCTCTCGGACGTCCAGGTGGCCGTCGACGCGCGGGTCCTCGGCGCGCCGGACGCTCGGTTTCGGCTGGGGGTCGGCGGGAGGCTCTTCGTCCCGAGCGGCGAGCGGGGCGACTATGTGACCGATGGCACCTACCGGGCCGAGGTGCGCGCGCTCGTCGCGGGTGAGCTCACGCGCGGCCTGCCGTACGCGGCCTGCTTGGGCGTCCACGGCCGCCCGCGAGACGATCGGGGGATCCCGGAGGCGCCGCGCGGCTCGGAGCTCGTGGCCGGGGCCTCGGTGGGTCCGCGGGTGGGGCTTGGATCCGATCTGTCGATGGGCGGCGGCCCGGAGGTGCGAGGCGCGACGGCGATCGGGGCGCTCCTCGGGGATCGGACCACCGCCGTCGAGGGGCTGCTCACGGGACGGCTCGAGCGTCGAGACGGCGAAGGCTCGATCCTTCGCCTCAAGCTCGGCGTGGGCGCGGGTCTGCACGCACACTTCGGGGCCCCCGCGCGGCGCGTGATGCTGTCGATCGAGGTGATGGGACACGCGCCCGAGACGGATCGGGGGTCCGGGACCGCGCGCGGGGCGCCGTGATCGAGGGCACGATGCGGCGCGACGACGGTCGAGCGACCTGAACGCGACGAGACATCGCCACGGCTCGCATCCGGTGCGCCGCGAGGCCCATCCGCGCGGTGGGTGGCGAACGGGGAGACGGAGGAGCATGGCCCCGGTGAGGCCGCGGCCCATCCGCGCGGTGGGTGGCGAACGGTCTGTTCGTCCCCTGCGCGGCGTCGAGGCGAGGCGCCCGAGCGGGGGCGCCCAGCGTGGCGGCGCGCGTCGAGCGACGATGCGCAGGCAGTGGTGTCCGCACCGGGCGGGTCGCGGTAGGCTCATCCGATGAGACTCCGTGGCGTCGCGTGCGGTGGTGGGATGCTCCTGACGGCCCTTGCCTGCGGGGATGTGGCGGCGCCCGAGCCCGGTCGCCCGGGCGTCGAGACATCGACCGCGGGAGCGCCGGAGGTCGTCGTGGCCGAGGTCCGTGAGCTCGTCGCCGCGGCCGGGCGCGCTCGGGTCGTCGTCACGCTTCACGATCCCGCGCCGGTCGACGCGCCGGTCGGCGTTCGTGAGCGGGCGATTTCGTCGGTGCGTGACGAGGTCCTCCGCGGCCTCCCGGAGGACGGGTTCGAGCTCGTGCGCAGCTACGCGGTGACGCCGGCGATCGCGCTCTCGGTGGACGCGCGCGCGCTCGCGGCGCTCGGAGCGCACGCCGACGTCGTCCGTGTGCAGGGCGACGCACGGGTGCACGGCGGTGGCAGCCTCGTGGACAATGGCCCCCCGATGGACCTCGGCGCGCTCCGGGCGCTCGGGCTCGACGGGAAGGGCGTGCGTGTGGCGGTGCTCGACAGCGGCGTCGACGTGACACACCCCGATCTCGCGCCGGCGCTCGTCGCCGAGCACTGCTTCACCGACGGAGCCTGCCCACCGAGCGGGACGTCCGAGGGCGTGAGCGCGCGCGACGAGAACGGCCACGGCACCAACGTGGCCGGCATCATCGTCTCGCGCGGTAAGGTCGCGCCGGAGGGGTTCGCGCCCGGGGCAGGGCTCGTCGCGGTGCGGGTGCTCGACGGGGCGAACGCGGGGTGGATGACCGACTGGATCGCGGGGCTCGACTGGGTGACGAAGAACCTCGCGACCCTCGGGGTCTCCGTCGTGAACATGAGCCTCGCGACGAGCGCGACCTACCCCGGGCTCTGCGATGGGACTTGGCCCATGGTGACGAGCCTCACGGCGCAGCTCGCGGCGCACGACGTCGTCGTCTTCGCGTGCTCGGGCAACGCGGGGGAGGGCGCGGCGACGAGCGCGCCGGCGTGCAACACGGGCGTCGTGGCGGTGGGGGCGACCTACACGGGCGATCTCGGCGCGCAGCCCGACGGAGCGGCGACGTACCAGGCGCTGTTCGGGGGGTCCTGGCCCGCGTGCGCGGACGCGGCGACGAGCGTCGACACGGTCGCGTGTTTCACGAACGCGAGCCCCAAGCTCGACTTGCTCCTGCCGGGGGCCGTCGTGAAGGCGACGGGGCTGAACGGCGGGACGAGCACCTACCGTGGGACCTCGCAGGCGAGCCCGGCGGCGGCGGGGCTCGCGGTCCTGATGCAACAGTGTTCGCCAGGCATTCGTCGGGACGACGTGGTGGGGGCGCTCGTGGGGACGGCGAAGAGCGTCGGCTATCCGCGCAACGCGCAGGCGTATCCTCGTGTGCAGGGGATGTTGGCTGTCCAATCGGCGTGTCCGTGTGTGGGGCTCGGGAGTGGGGTGCCTTGCCCGGGGGGGACGTGCGAGGCTGGAGTGTGTGTGGCGACGGGGACCGGCGGTTCGAGTGGGGGAGGCGGCGCGGGCTCGTCCGGATCCGCCGGGTCGGGCTTGGGTGGCTCGGGTGGCTCGGGTGGCTTGGGTGGCTCAGCCACGGGCGGCGCGGGAGCGAGCTCGGCTGGCGCGGGCACGGGTGGAGCAAAAGGGGGCGGCGCGGGAGCGAGCGCGGCTGGCGCGGGCACGGGTGGAGCAAAAGGGGGCGGCGCGGGAGCGAGCGCGGGTGGTGCGGCGCTGGGCGGAGCGGGCGCGGGTGGCGCGGCTGCGGGCGGAGCGGGCTTGGGTGGCTCGGGTGGCTCGGGTGGCTTGGGTGGCTCAGCCACGGGTGGAGCAAGAGGGGGCGGCGCGGGAGCGAGCGCGGGTGGTGTGGCGGTGGGCGGAGCGGGCGGAGCGGGCGCCGTCGGCGCGGGTGCGCCGGGGGACGGCGGGGAGGCGGCCGGCGACGGCGGGGGCTGCTCTTGCTCGGCTCCGGCGTCGAGCGCTTCCCCCGCGCCGCTCGCGCTCCTCGGCCTGTCGCTCGTCGCGCGGTCGCGCCGACGACGCACCGCGTAGCGCCCCGCCCCGGTCTTCCGGCTTCCAAGGGCGAGGTGCCTCGACTAGAGGCGGGGCACCGTCATGATGCGCGGATCCATCGAAACCATCCTCGACGCCGTCGGCAACACGCCCGTCGTCCGCCTGAACCGCGTGACCCAAGGCCTCGCCTCCGAGATCTACGTGAAGGTCGAGTTCTTGAACCCGGGCGGCTCGCACAAGGACCGGATGGCGCGGCAGATGATCGCGCGCGCGGTCGAGGCGGGGCTGAAGCCCGGCGGCACGATCATCGAGGCGACGAGCGGCAACACGGGCGCGTCCCTCGCGCTGATCGCCGCGGTGCGCGGCTACAAATGCATCTTCGTCATGCCCGACAAGATGTCGCAGGAGAAGATCAGCTACCTGCGCGCCTTCGGGGCCAAGGTCGTCGTGTGTCCGACGGCCGTCGAGCCCGAGGATCCTCGCAGCTACTACCAGGTCGCCAAGCGCCTCGCCGAGGAGACCCCCAACTCCTTCTACTCCAACCAGTACCACAACCCGGCCAACCCCGAGGGCCACTACCTCTCGACCGGCCCCGAGATCTGGGCGCAGACGGCCGGAGACTTCGAGTACTTCGTCGCGGGCATGGGGACGGGCGGGACCCTCTCCGGCACCGGCAAGTACTTGAAGGAGCAGAAGCCAGCGCTGAAGATGGTCGGCGTCGATCCGATCGGCTCACTCTACTACGACTTCGTGAAGACGGGGCGCGTGACCAAGCCCTTCAGCTACAAGGTCGAGGGGATCGGCGAGGACTTCTTCCCGACGACGATGAACCTCGAGATCCTCGACGAGATCGTCCGCGTCGACGACAAGGAGTGCTTCCAGATGACGCGCGATCTCGCGCGGCTCGAGGGCATCTTCGCGGGTGGATCGGGCGGCGCGGCCGTCGCCGGGGCGATCAAGTTCGCGCGTGCCCTCGAGAAGCCCGCGCGGCTCCTCGTCCTCCTCTGCGACGCCGGCTCGAAGTACCTCTCCAAGATCTTCAACGACGACTGGATGCGCGAGAACGGGTTCATGGACGAGGAGCCAGGCCTCGGCACCGTCCGCGATCTCCTCGTCGGGAAGTCGTCGAGCATCGTCAGCGCGAAGCCCACGGACAAGGTGCGCGACGTCATCGCCACCCTGAAGAGCCTCGGCATCAGCCAGCTCCCCGTGCTCGCGGAGGGCAAGCTGACGGGGCTCGTGTCCGAGGTCGATCTCCTCCGGCACCTCGTCTCGGGCTCGGGCACGCCCGACTCGCCCATCTCGGGGCTCGTGCAGGGCGACTACGCGACGGTCACCGAGGACACCAAGATCGAGCTCGTGCAGAACCTGCTCAACGACGCGCGCGTCGCGATCGTGATGGACGGCGAGCGCGTCTCGGGGCTCGTCACGAAGATCGACCTCATCGAGTTCCTCGCGCGGGGCAAGACGGCCTGATGCACTTCCAGGATCTCATCCTGACGCTCCAGCGCTTCTGGGCGGAGCGCGGGTGCACCATCGTCCAGCCGTACAACTCCGAGGTCGGCGCCGGCACCTACAACCCGGCGACCTTCCTCCGCGCGCTCGGCCCCGAGCCGTGGAACGTGGCCTTCGTCGAGCCCTCGCGGCGTCCGACCGACGGCCGCTACGGCGACAACCCCAACCGGCTGCAGCAGTTCCACCAGTTCCAGGTGATCTTGAAGCCCTCGCCGGTCAACCTGCAAGAGCTCTACCTCGAGTCGCTCGCGGCGATCGGGACGGATCCGCTCGCGCACGACGTGCGCTTCATCGAGGACGATTGGGAGTCCCCGACGCTCGGCGCGTGGGGGCTCGGCTGGCAGGTGTGGCTCGATGGGCTCGAGATCAGCCAGTACACGTACTTCCAGCAGGTCGGCGGCATCGACTGCGCGCCCGTCTCTGGCGAGCTCACCTACGGGCTCGAGCGCATCGCGATGTACCTCCAGGACGTGAGCAGCGTGTACGAGCTTCGGTTCGACGATCGCCTGACGTACGGCGATCTGTTCCGTCGCGCCGAGGTCGAGTGGTCCACCTACAACTTCGAGGAGGCCGACGTGGCGGCGCATTTTGCGGCGTTCGATCACTACGAGGCCGAGGCGAAGCGGCTGCTCTCGCGCGGGGAGGGGCCGCTCGACCGGCTCGTGCTCCCCGCGTACGACTTCGTCGCGAAGGCGGCGCACCAGTTCAACGTGCTGGACGCGCGGGGCGCGATCGGCGTGACCGAGCG
>CAYNEK010000112.1:0-13885 GCA_964396175.1 uncultured Polyangiaceae bacterium
CCATCACAGCTCTGTGGTGCCATACAGCTTTTTTAAGGGCAATGATATTTTTATATGGGGCTATATTTTTCTGTAAAATCCAGAAATTATTTTCATCCGGTTCTATTGCTAATATTGTAGCAAGCGGAAATTTATTTGCAAAATACACAGCAGACAATCCGATGTTTGCACCACAGTCAATAATGTAAGCGGGAGCTTTATCAAAATCTATCTCATACTCCTTTGTAAAGAATATCTGGAACAGCGTGGTTACATCCTGTTTAAAATTGCTTAAAAAGACCGGATACTTCAATTCCTTCAGGCGAATGTTCTCAGTAGGATTAGATCTGAACTTAGAATTAATGAGAAACCATACGGCACGAGTACCAAAGCGTTTTCTAAGGCGCATGAAATATGAGATCGTAGAAAAAATATTCATTAGTGAAATATTCCTTGCAAAGCATCTTTAATAGAAAACTCTGCCAGTCTAACCGCATTCAGTGTTTTAGGCAGATTCCATGTTCTAAGAAAGTACTTCATAATGTTAACAGTAAAGCGGCGTTTGTTTTTATTGGAAATCCATTTGGATTGTCGTTTTTCTAATGGCAAAGGCAAATCTTTTACTGCGTCTCTAAGGTATCTGTAATTGTTATATAGATAGCTGTAGTTGTTATTGATTTCCTGTCCGTCGTGCAGCCGGTAGTTGATGATGGGAAATGGCAACAAAGCCACCTTCGACAGTGATGTAGCCTTCAGGTTAAAATACATGTCGTTCGCCGGGCCATACTTTACAGGATATTGATTAATCCTAAGGAAAAATGATCTCTTCATGATAGTACCTCCCGGACCAACTATCAGAAATGGTGAAACAAAAAAGTGTTTATGGATGGCTTCCTCTGAAGTAAGAGAGACCGGAGAAGAATCGAAGTCCTTGTACTGAATTCCGAATTCACAATCAGGGAAATTTTCCATAACTCGGACACATTTTTCTATACCATCAAGGACTATAGTATCATCTGAATCTACAAACATTATGTATCTACCCCTTGCTAAAGAAACTGCCCTGTTTCTATTCGGATAATCTCCCAGATTCTTTTCATTTACATAAACTTTTATCCGTTTGTCTTTCTCCTCATAACTCTTTGCAATCTCTACAGTACGATCTGCCGAACAATCGTCAACTATAATCAATTCAAAGTTGGTGTAGGTAGATGCCAGCACGCTCTCTATCGCTTCCGCGATATATCTTTCGCGGTTGTAGGCGGTCATTAGGATTGTTACAAGGAATCTATTGAAAACCATTAACTATGGAAGCTATTAATGAATAAGGTGCGAATACCATTTTGCAAATTGGACTTATTTTAAAACCAGGATACCCTATAAGCCAAACTTAAATAGTTGAATTTTCAATGAAACAATTTATGCATATCATTTTTCAAATAAGAAATCCATTTGCGAAACCTGCTATATTTATACCTCATTATTACAAAATAATTTCTTGAATTATATTCGTAAAATTCATCTGCACCAATTTTTTCTATCAAAGTATAACCGATATCTTTCAAGTATTTATTAACAGTTTTTGTTCCAGAATTATTTTCAACAGAAAGCAATTTAATTCTTGTTTTTAAAAAATCTATTGACTTCAATACACTTAGCTCTCCACCTTCAACATCAATATTGCAATAATCAAATTCATAAAGGTCATTTTCTGCCAAAATATTTCTAAGTGGTCTAATTGGAACAAGGATATTCCTTTCTTGAACCTTATACTTCCTAACACATTCAGCAATCCTATTTAGATGATTCTCGTCGAATGTATCCGTGAATCCACTTAACATCTCGCAAGCTCCTGTAACTGCTAAAAAATTCATTTTAGATTCATGTTCTCCAACTCCACAATTAAGGTTTATCGAAATTCTGGCGCTAGACAATTTCCCAAATGGCTGAGGGTTTGGCTCAACACATATACCTCTCCACCCCATCACCTTCTCCAAATAATAAGTATTGCTAAAAGTTACACCATCATAAGCTCCAATGTCAATAAACTTTCCATTCTTTTTGTAATTAAAAAATTTCTCCAAAAAGCCATCTTGACCATGCTGGGAATAATATTGTTTATATGTCATCTGCTTTGTAATTTCAAAAATAAAAATGCGGTTTCCCATAAATTCTGGAAAGTAATTTTTTCTTCTTTTTATTTAAAAATGTATAGGGCTTATAAAATAAATGCTGAGACACGGGTTTTCTTTGCAATAATTCATTAATCACTTCTGCCATTCTGTTTGCAAAGAAACTGTATTCTAATTCTTCAGGAAAGTGATTGTCCTTAAACCAGGGTTGACTGAGATAGTGCAGATACAATTGCTCATCACGGTCAATTCTTACAATTTCTTCAACTGCTCTCTCAAATGAGGAATAGTTATGTACATTGATAAAACTCTTAGTATTAAAATCACGTCCGATGTCGGGATTGCCCCAATATACCGGTAGGCTGTTAACGATCATCGGCTCTACAATCTTCTCCGTCGTATATCCCGGGTAGCTGGAATTTTCAAATGAAAGAACAAATTTGTAATCTTTGATAAACTGCATTTTGTCCTTCACAGGTCCCCCGACATTATTGAGGTATTTACCCCCGGAATCTACCTGCCTGTACTGATTCAATAATTCAAAAAAACGATTGCGTTCTGCACAGGAACCATTGCTCACTACCATGCAGGCAAACTTTGTTTTTTGGGGTGCTATAACCTCTGAATGTTTTTTCTTGCACAGGTCTTTCAGGTCACCGCGCCAACGGTATAACGGTAATCTAAGATTCTTACCGCCATAATCATCGTAATCGAAGCTGATTGCGTAATCACATTCTCTAAAATTGGGACGCGTATTTTCCCCTGTATAATAAATTTTAGGGCACTTGTAGTTTATAAAGTCAAAATCATAAACAGAATAGATCAGTATATCAGGTTGATCAGATAATTCTACTTCATAGTACTCATTAAGGAGATGAGTGAAGAGGTTACCATAGGGATTAAAACCGTGCCAGAAATCTGAGAATTGTATTTTGAGCTTAGGCTTCATTGTGTTGTGACAAATGCATGAGTTTGCTGGGTATGGAATAAACTAAAAAGCGCTGTCATTGCGGTCTCGATCCGCAATCCCATTGGACTTTTTGAGATTCCGCATCATCCCGAACCATCGGGATTGAATGACAGAATGCAATTGCGGAATGACCTAAGAAGAATTGCAGAATGACATGAAGCAACAAAGGTTGGTCATTCATTCACGACTATCTCTCCCTTCGGAAATGCATTTGCCTCCCTTGTGGAATTCTTGCACAATACATTTTGTACCCCTCCTCCAAAGCCTTTTCTCCCCCTTCATGAAGCCGTCTTAGAAAATCTTTATTGCTGTGAAGTGTGGCCGCCTGAATCCGGTAATTGTGCCAGATCCAGTACACCTTTTCACGGAGTGTGAGCTCCTTGTTTCTGAAAATATGCCATGCGGCTTTCATTGTGGGTATCCACACAGGAGGGAGGCCCGGACGATAACCGAAAAATTTATAAAAGTGATAATTGATTGAATAATTCGTGTTGAAGGTATAATCGTAGGTATGGTGATGGTAGTGATAAACAATCAGCGACGGATCTCGAAGCAGCTTCCACCCTTTTAGCAGCGCCTGATAACTCCACATCCAGTCTTCCGACATTTCAGTTTGTACAAAAGGCAGTTCTATCAATGCCTGTCTGCGATACATCGCTACTACATTATCCCATGCCACCAGTTTTTGTTGCTCTGTCTGGGGTAAGGCTTTAAAAGCCTCAATATCTTTTATCTGCCTGACAGAAACTTCCGGTTCAGAATACGAATGATACCACATCAGGGGATTTTTGTCTTTCTCATGTGCTACCGCCTGATGGCCTGTCACAGCCATCACCTCAGGGTCTTCAAAATGTTTTGCCATCTTTTCCAGCATCTGTGTATCCGGAATCCACGCATCCTGCACAGTGAGGTAAACCAAATCTGCCGATGCCAATTGTATCCCATGATTCCGTGTCAGTCCATGATCAAATTCTACAGGTGATATATCAACGATTATTGTGTTAAAATTCTTTGCTAATAACTTACTATCATCTGTTGATGCAGAATCCAGAACAATAATTTCAATTTGGTCTACTGTCTGTTTTCTTATTGACAAAAGGCACCGTTCCAGCGTTGCTGCCCCATTCTTTACCGGTATGATTACAGAAATTACGGGCTTATCCAAAAAGAATAATTTTTAATCTTTGATACAATAACGAATACCTGTCAATCTTAAGGGGATTTGATATAAGATACTGAGCCCAGTTAAAAAACCAGGACTTTGTAAAATGCTTATAATGAGAGCGATTTAATAGTCCCAGCCAGTTTTTTAAAAATTCCAGGTTAATTTTCTTTTCTTCCTCTTCGCACATATTAATAAGAGAAATCGGCAGATATTCACGCCATTTAGAATGAAAAATACGTGCAGAATCTATCCAATCCACATTGAAATTCCCTTTAGAGTTATGTTCAATAAATACTTCGTTTGTAACATAGTTTTTATATCCTTTCAGATAAGCATTCAAAGAAAAGTCCAAATCATAAAAATGAAAACCGTGATAATTCCTTTCATCAAAAGGACATTCCTCCCATAACAGCCTCCTGCAACAAAACCAAACTCCATCCAGGACTACTATTTCTGATGTTTTACATGTTACAGGTAAATTAATAATACTTTCATGATTATCGTTAACTGTCAAAACATAATCCCTGTTAAATTTTTGTTTCTCAAATGGTACCCACCAGGATGATGGAATTTCGCTCTTATATAATGAACCAGCAACACCTAACACCCCTGCATCTGGCTGCTTCAAATGTCTGATTACTACCTCTCCCCAGTTTTTCGAATTAAAAGTTATATCATCATGCATGAAGCACAAATAAGGGTAATTGCTCACAGAGGCTCCCTTATTATAGGCACTAAATAAAGAATAGCAGCAGGTAGAATTATCAATGACAATAATTTCATACTCATATTCGCCGATAGTATTCCGGATATTCATCTGCAATGAATCCGGAATTGATGGTGTGCGACTACAGATAATAATTGAAATCATCTAAAACCGGCTTTTTTCTTTAAGTTTTTCCAGAAAAAATATAAGCGAACTCCCGCCCAAACAATCCCCTTTTTAAGAAGGTGGCTCTGGTATTTCTCATTCCTCAGGTTACCAAGAAGATCAGGGAAATACTTTAAATAAATTTCAATATTATTCTTAATGGATTGCTGGATCATTGATTCTTGAATTTGTGTATCTGTATCAAACGTTACAGACCTGGAAATATCCTTAATACGGTAATAGAAAAGTACTTCATTAATTCTTACAACATCTTTAGGCCTTACACCATTTAAAAATAAGATCCAAAAATCCCAATCTTCCCACCCTGATTGCATATTAGTACGATACCCGCCGGTACTGATAAAATCTTCTCTCCTGAAAATTGACGCGGCAAAGATCATATTATTACCCAATAGCAATTCGTGATAATTAAATTCAGGTAAATCCCAATCTTCTTCAACACACCCAAATTTGCATGCTTTGCAATAAACCAATTTTACATTCGTCTCTTTCTCTAAAATATTCACAGCTTTGCTCAAATACTCCGGATGTATTTTATCATCGGCATCGAGTGGCAAAATAAATTTTCCCCTCGCTATCTTTATTCCCGCATTGCGGGCACTACTTACGCCACCATTGGGCTTAGGTAAATAAATAAATCTTTTATCATGGTAGCAAGCTTCCCTGGCTAAACTATCCGTTTCATCTGTCGAACCATCATTTACAATAATACATTCCCAATCTGAAAGCGTTTGATTGCGTACAGATGTCAAAGCATCCATAAGATACAGACTCTGGTTGTAACAAGCAACAATAACTGAGATGACTGGCTTATCCGACATTTATTTCGACATAGAATTTCTAATTTGGAATCGCAACAAGCGATAAATGTTTCTTGGAACTCCACCACCGATCATTCTATTATTTTTAACGGCATATCTGAACAAGTTCAGATTCAAGAAATTAGTCTGATGGCTTTTATACTCACAAAAAAGATGAAAAGTAATGAGGCTCCTGAATTCGACCCATGTATACTTAGTCAATAATTTTTGAATAAATGTTTTATTCTTTAAAATTTCATCTATAAACAAATATTTGCTAATTAATTTTTCTTTACCGTATTTCTTACTGTTAGAAATATTGAGGCTGCTTTGTCTAAGGCTTACAATACCCTTTGTTAATGTCACAATGTCTTTTTCCTGCGACAAAGAAATCCAAAGTAAATCATCACTACCCCATGCAAGCGGTAACTGTTTAAACCC
Source organism: uncultured Polyangiaceae bacterium (assembly GCA_964396175.1). GTDB lineage: Bacteria > Myxococcota_A > Polyangia > Polyangiales > Polyangiaceae > CAYNEK01. The sequence continues at coordinate 6,380 of CAYNEK010000112.1, forward strand.
TCCTGCACGATCAAATTGATTTTTTGAAAATATATACTCTGCTACAGAACTGATTCGCTCAAACCTCAATTTACTCATTAAAAAGTCAACATTACTTTCAATTGGAGGGCATTCTGAGACTGGCTTTATACAATGGTTATTCTCGTCTATAAAGCATGTTTGAAACCTGTATAACTGTTTCTCGTCTTTATTTTCCTCAATAGCTCTAAAAAAGGTTTTAACACATTCAGGAGAAGCGACGTCATCATCAGGTAACAACCATATCCACTCCTCATTACGCACCATATCTATACATCGTTGCCACTGTCCAGTCAAATTGCACTTTCCCATATTCTGAGGAAACTTCTTATAAATAATATTCAAACGCCCAATAAATCCTTCTATGATGGATTCCAGATTATCTGGACTGTTGTCATTACCGATATAGACGGTAAAACCTTTTTCTGTTTGTTGTACTAATGAGAGTAAGGTTTCACCAAGAAAGCTACCCTTATACGCTGGAATTACTACCGCTAACGACATTGTTAATATCTCAGATTGGTTTCCTTACCTAAAAGATTTGCTGTCCATGATGCAGATCTGTCAGCAGATTGAACATAAAATAAATCTTCGTCAGACAAGTGAAGTGGATCAATATACCAACTGGTATGCCTTGCCATGTAGGCACCTCCTGTACGAATGGCTTTTAATTCCGATCCGCCCATCACTCCGGGTCTGTAAAGTGCGAATGTGGTATCAATCGGGGCATCAAATAAATGCTCACTTACAGGTTTCTCAATAAACTGTTTCTCCCATGAAATAACCTTATGCTTCAATGGATAATAATCGGGAATATCATCGGTTTTCAATCCAAAACCCACCTTATCGTATTCCGGATGTTCATGAAGAATTTGAAAAAAATACTGCACAGTATCTAACGGGCAGGCTTCTACCGGAATAATATCCGGGTCCGTATAGATATAATAATCCTTGCTGAACCTCTTAAAAACCGGAGTTTTCCAGAGTGCTAAAAAACCCACATTCCTGTTTAGCTTATAAACAGTAAATGGGCAAGTTTTATAAAAAGAGAGCAAGGGAGGATAAGTGCTGTTGTTATCTATGATATGAATGTTGGTCATTCCGGCTCTCTGTAGCCATGCTATCAGTTGCTTAAGGCAATCAAGGCGGTTGAAATTGTTGATGATGACAGGGAAGTCTGTGGGATTTTTCTTACTTTTTGAAAAGAACAGTCTTAACCTGGTGCCCACCCTGAACATCAGATCTGCATTTCTTTTTCTGGTACCGGACAGATGAATAATCACGATTTGTTTTTGATAGCCCTCAAGGAATTAATCACCGGCGCAGGGAATAATAATTTTATGGCAGGCAGCCAATTACCCTGGAAATGGCCCTTTCGGAGAGATTGAAAAACCCCTCTTTTCGCCAACTCATAATAATGATCCTTATAAAGCCGGTATCTGTACCGTTCGGCAAGCAAGTTTAAAAAATTTTTCCGGTCGTCCAATTGAACCGGCCAGGGATCACTTCTGTAATGGTCAATGAATTGGTCTTTCTTCAGATACCGGATCAATATTTCAGGAAGGCCAATTTGCTCTGCTATAAAGAGCTGAAGGTTTAAAAGTTCTTTATAAAACTCGTGCATGCCCTCATCTACACTTTTAGAGGCTTTGTGCAGCCGGAAATTCGCCAGTCGCTTCTCTGAAAATATCACAGGTGCCATTCCGTTTTTCATCAAAAACTTAAACCATAGCTCATCGTCAAACACATACCGCAGTGATTCGTTTACCCCTCCCAGCTTCTTCACTTCATCCATCCGATAGAAAGAACCGGGTTGATTCATCTCCACATCGAGGATTGTCTCTGCAATCGTCGGCTTAAGCCCCATTCTGTAAGTGTGACTATGCGTATGGGTTTCCTCAAAAAAACAATAGGTGAAACCACAAACAATCTTACCGTTTGGATTCTTTTCAAACTGAGATGCGACTTCTTCCAGTGCTCCCGGTTCTAAATAATCATCGCTGTTCAGCCAGTTGAAGATATCGCCGGTAGCACGGGCCAGTCCTTTGTTAATGGCATGGGCTTGACCCCGGTCGGGTTCGCTCACCCAGTAAGCCAGCCTGCCTTCATACTTCCTGATGATTTCTGCCGAGTTATCCGTACTGCCGCCATCAATGATGATGTACTCCAGGTTGGGATAGTTCTGATTGAGCACAGAGAGGATGGTCTGCTCAAGGTATTGCCCCTGGTTGAAGGAGGGAGTGATGATGGTGATTTTGGGATAGTCCACTTTGATAAAAAGAGTTATAAAGGTTGTTATAGTAAAATAACAAATGAGTAAGGACCTGAGCCCTAAAATATGAGGTTAACATCCTGATTCAACCCTTAGTAATTATATTCTAAGAAGAGAGATTCAGTTATGGTCGTTCCACATTACTAAGAATTGATGAAAAAAGAAATTTCCTTCTGATAAAATATTTTTCAATGAATTCGTATGAGAACGCAGAAATACCAATTGTTAGCAATAGAATAAGAAAGAACTGTTGCCAATTAGTAAGCTTAATTACATAAATCATAAACAAATCAACCAAACGCATACTGACAAACTGGAACATATATAAACCATAGGAAATTAATCCAAGGTAATTCAACACTCTATTTTCAATATTAATAATACCATCGGGGTTCCCTGCAAGATTCAAAATCAATATGGTAAATAAGAGAGAAAAGTATTCATAATGGAAAAGTCCAAAGTTTAATCCACTTATCAAACTAATAACAAGAATTATGTAAACGATAATCTGTGTTATTTCCTTAAACAATATATCTTTTATAATTCTGTTTTTTGTAAAAAGTAAATAGGCTGCAATGCCGCCCAGGGCCATACTATCAAAACTTGAAATTGAGATGAGAAAAAAAAGTCTTTGACTGAAATCTCCCGGATACCAGAGACTGAAAAAATAACACGATACCTTCAGTATAATGAAAATTACTATGATTATCATCATTAGCTTTAGTGTATTTCTCTTCTTTAAAAATAGTGCAGGCCAAAAAATGTAAAATTGTTCTTCAACACCTATTGACCATACCTGATCAGCAAATGGCAATACATACCCAAATGCATAAGCGACATTGGAAAGAAAAAATATATAAAGAATGTTTTTTAAAAAGAAATCATGATGAACTAATGCAGAAATATCGGGTATCCTAAATATCACCAGGTTATTAAGAATATATAAGGCACCAATAACCATGATAAAATATAGGGGCCAGATTCTTAAAACTCGCCTTATATAAAAGTTTCTTATATGAATTTCTCCTGTTTCTCTCTTCTCTTTCAATAACAAATAGGTGATTAAAAAACCGCTCAGGGTAAAAAATAAAATCACCCCTAATTTGCCTACCCCTAGAATAAAGTTACCAATATAGGGTGCATTAACCCATCCACTGGTAAATCCGAAATGATGCAAAATCACTAATGTAGCCGCAAAGAATCTTAAGCCGTTTAGATTCGGAAAGTAAATCTTTTTTATCGTCCTGGTTGATGCAGGTATCAAGAAATACTTAATATTATATATCTATGTAATAAATTATTGACCATTGTCTTTTGAGGATGAATCTTTCCTTACAGCCCGACAAGTTCAGCCGACTTAATGAATTTTCATGATTCGATCATATGGGAGCAATACGAATCACAAACACACCATGGTAGTATGGCGTATGGAAATTATGTAAGAAGTTCAGAGGCTTTCATTTTAAACAGAGAAATTTTTGGTTTCAAATTTTTTATTTTCACTTTTCACGATTTGCCTTACTTTGAATTCTAATGAGTCCTATTGCAACCCATGTCTCATAATATGCCCAGAATACTGAAAGAAAGAAACCAATGAAATAATCCTTATACCCTTTGCATTTGAAATACGATTGATTAAAGGCCTGAAATGGCTTTAGTGGTAGTTTTTTGAGGCTTTGTTTCACACCCATATTATATTGGTCCATAGCCTCATTCTTCAAATATCGAAAGTGTTTTTTCAGAAATACACTATAGCTATTCATCCAATAGTGATGTAAGGCTTTGTTTTTACCATCATAATGAATCTTTATAGTTTTAAAGCCGGGCAAAATTTTCCTCCCGTAGTGAACCACTGGTTCAAATTCAAAACGGTTTTTATGCACCAGAAAATACTTCGCATTTATTCCACCCCACACTGTACCTTTCAAACGATGTTTCTTAAAATAAAAAAGCCAGGGTACCATAACAGCGCCAATGGTATTATCATTTTTTATTTGTTCAAATCTTTGAACAATTTCAACTGACAGAGATTCATCAACCCTTTCGTCCGGGTCTATAAATACTACCCAATCATTTTTTAATTGATTAACTACTTTTGCCTGAATCATCTCACAACTTGGCACCTTACCATGTGTCTGGATAATAGCCCCGAACTCTCTCGCAATTTCAATAGAATTATCTGAAGACCCAAGGTCAGTATAATAAATCTCGTCGCAGAAAGAAATGGAGTGAAGGCATGATTTCAGAAGATGTGCTTCATTGAAACCTACGATCATGGCGGAGATGGGGAGCTTCATTATACTTTTCTGAACACCATCAGAGAATCATAGGTTTTAAAATGACAGAAGGCAGGGTCATTCAAAACCAGATTATTAATTACCCATGTAGGACCTAATTCTTCTCTTTGAGGATAATAATCATGAAAAGCAATAAATCCTCCTTTCGTTACGACGTCTTTATAGTTTTGAAAATCAAACTCACAACCCTCAATACTATGATCACCGTCGATAAAGAGAAAATTTATTCTGGGAATCCTTCCAACAAAATCCGAGGAATAGCCCTTACATACTTCAATCGTCACATTCTTATGTACTCCTTGCATGTTATTCTGAAATTGGCTAATCAAGGTTTCTTTCCCTTTTTCATTTTGATAAATTTCGTAACTCCCTTCCTCCCCAGCCGCATTGAAAGGATCAATACAATAAATGACACCCTTTTTCATACCATACGAAATGCACCATGTACTTTTCCCCTTCCAACTTCCGATTTCCACTACTACAGACCGATGAGGCAACATTTGTGCTATATCAGCAAGCCCTCTTGCCTCTGATGGTGTAAGCCAGCCTTCAATCTTTTCATATTTATTAAAATAAGTTCTCTGCCGTCTCCAAAATGATGTAAATCTAAAATTTGTCATTTCAATGAATTATTCTAACCGGAATAAAATTATAAACTGATCCTGTAAACGAGGCCAGAGTTTGGATAATTTGTAATACAAATCGTGTTTCTGTACCAAAGGTGAATAGGTTAATGATTTTGATGTAAAGCCCAAATCATACAGAAGAATCTTCAGACCTTTTGGAGTAAAGTGCCAAAAGTGATGTTCCGGAACCCACGCATACCATTTTTGCTTCTGAATACTCGGTAACAATCCTTTCCAATTTGTTTGTGTAAGCATTAAATATCCTCCAGGCTTTAAAATACTTCTAATTTCATAAAGAGTATCCAACGGTTTTTCAATATGCTCCAAAACATGCGACATCATTACAAGGTCAAATTTCTTATTATAATCTTTAGCGATAAAGTATCGATTTCGAATATTGAGATTTTTCTTTCTTCCTCTTTGACAAGCTGTTTTACTCGGCTCAATCCCTTCCAAATTCTTGAATTTAGATTTCTTTAGTTCATGTAACAAAATACCTTCGCCACATCCTATTTCAAGAATTTCTGCATTTTCAGACAACTCTGAAACAATTATTTCAACCTGCTTCCCGATCAGCATCTGCCAATCGTAAGGTAAATCTTCTTTAAAAGTCAATCTTTCTACCAGGTCAGATCTAAGATTATTTTGAAAGTCCATATTTTCGTAATCAGGTAACCTGGGTGCGGGAAATGTAAAAGCTATTTTACAACTTGAGCAATTAACAATAGAATAAGTCTCAGCCCTGAGAACCAGCTTAGTTTTTTCTCTACCGCATCCTGGACATGTTATTTGCTTTTTCATCTAAATTAATGATGAATTTTTCTTTTAAGAAGGATCAACCTTTTCTTAAGATGGTCTCCATTCTTCTGCATCATGGTAGAAGCAACCTTTTCCATTTCGCCTCATCCCAACATACATACCTACGTTACTACTTATGCCTCCAATAAACAATGTGGATCTATTCAGGATTTCAATATCACCAAAAAAATTCAACAATTCCTGAAACTTAATTGCAGGAGAAGCCAAATCAAAATCACTTTGTAAATAGCCTCGGGCATTTTGTGGGATCCTGTAATAAAGTGTCCATTCACTGTGTTTTCGAATTTCCGGAATGACAGAAAAGTCGTCAGAAGCTACATACAAGTTCCTTATGCCCGTGTGGGTGCCAACAAAATTCAATAAATCTGTTACATTCGGTTCAATATTTGTTTCATTAAATTTATCTCCCTTTCTAATGTGTATCCCCACATATTCATCCGGAAGTTTCATGCTTTCTGCAAAATCATCTATCTTCTTTTCAACCTCAACATTAAACCTCCAGGTCATTTTTACAAAATGATGGCATGCCTCTAACAGTGAATCATTAAATTGAAGTAGTGGAATTGAAATAGCATTATTCATAAATTCTTCATCTCTAATCAATGGCCATAAATCCTGAGTAAAATATTTTGTCCCGCTCACCAATTTAAAAAAACCTTCCCTGATTGGTTCCGGTTTCCTTAGATATGGCCTGTAATTATATTTTTTATTGTAAACTCCTCTTTCCTCTTTGAAAAAAGGAAGGAAAAAATCCTCCCAACCTTTTTTGAATTTGAAGTTGGCATAAGACGAATTAATCCTGAATTGAATCCCGTGAACTGCACAATACACTGCAGCGAGAATCATATTATTGAATTCAGAAAAAAAACCTGCATCATAGCCCAATCGGAATACTGCTTTCCTCCGGAACGAATTATTCATCCTATGGTAGCCCTCTGAAGTAATCATGAATTTATTAATTAACCTTGAATTGGGATAAACTGCTTCCAGAATTCAGGTTCATATTTCTCCCATGCATGACACCCAAAAGGGAGGCTACCTTTTGTCATCTTATAAAGCAAAGTAGAACCTACTTCAAAACTAAATCGCATACCACATTCCGGAGATGCTACTTTAAAATCCAAAAAATGACTTTGAACGTGTTCAGCCCAAAACCCATCATCTTTAATTCCTTCAAAATGATCAATAAATACACCACTAACAGGTTTGGACAAATTGAAATGAAAATAAGAATTAAGAAATCTCACAACAGTTTTGGTAATTATGTATCTACTGAAGAAAATTCGCTTCCATGTTTCATCTATACTTTTTAGCCTTTCAAGACGCTGCCATATTTTTTTACACGAAGAAACATTTCTTAGGGAAAACCCACTATTGCCTACTCCAATAATCTCTTTTTTCTCACCTGGCTCTCCATACCCCTCAAACCACGGCGCTCCAATATAATCATATCCCTTATCACACCAATACAAAA
>CAYNEK010000113.1:0-12262 GCA_964396175.1 uncultured Polyangiaceae bacterium
CGACTGGGTGGGTGTCGATCCCCGTCCGAGCGCCCACGAATTCTGTCGAAGAGCCAGAAGATCCTGGTCCGCGGCTCGATTTCGACGGCGGGTGGGACGATGCCCCTGCGCGGGCAGCGGCGGCGGTTGGAGCGGTGGCAGTCGAGGTGGCAAGGGATGGGCACGTGCTCGCGGATCGCTCGGCCCAGCGCGCGATCCGTCTCTGGGTCGTCGCCCGTCGGCGCCGTCGAGCTGCACGGCACGCTCGCCGCCCGTGGCCGACCGAGCGCACCGCCTCGCGCACCGTCGTCTCTCGACCGGCCTCGGCGCGCTCGACCGGGTGAGGTCGACAAAGAGCACCCTCCCGCGGGCGTCCTGTACTAACCTCATCGCCCGGTGGCGATCGCCCAAGGCTCGTGTCCGCAGTGCGGCGCGCCGATGACCTTCGAGGTCGGCGCGTCGATGGCGCAGATCTGCAAGTTCTGTCGGCACGTCGTCGTGCGGACCGATCGCGACTTCCGCAACATGGGGCGGGTCGCGGATCTCACGAACACGCCGTGCCCCATCGCCGTGGACGATCAAGGCACGCTCGACGGGCGAGCGATGCGCGTCGCGGGGCGCGTGCAGCTCGATCACGGCGCGGGCCCCTGGGACGAGTGGTACGTCGCCTTCCAGGACGGCACGTGGGGCTGGCTCGCGTACGCGCAGGGCAACTGGTACTCGACCCAGGAGGTCCAGCTCCCGCACGCGCTCCCGGGGTGGAGGCAGCTCTCGCCGGAGATGGACCTGCCGCTCGGCTCGTACGGCTTCTTCCGCGTCGCGGAGGTGAAGCGGGGTACGATGGTGAGCGGCGAGGGAGAGCTGCCCTTCGTCGTCGAGCCCGGCGCCGAGCGCTACTACGCCGATCTCCAGGGACCGAACGGCGCCTTCGCGACCATCGACTACGGCACGGGCGCGGGCCACCCGAAGCTCTTCGTGGGCTGGCAGCGGCCCGAGTCCGCGCTCCAGGTACGCCCGATGGGCGAGCGCGCCCACGCCGCCGTCGCGACCGACGCGATCGTGTGCCCCAACTGCGGCGGCAACATCCCGGCGCTCACGCCCGGGCGCGCCGAGCGCCTCGCGTGCCCGTACTGCAACGCCGTCAGCGACATCGGATCGCGCAAGGTGCTCGAGCAGCAGACCGCGGCGCGGGCGCGCCCCGACATCCCCCTCGGCACCAAGGGAACGCTGTTCAACGGGAGCTGGATCGTCTGCGGCTACGTCGAGCGGAGCGCCTCCATCGAGGACGAGTGGTTCTCGTGGCAAGAGTACCTCCTCTTCCAGGAGGGCCTCGGGTTCCGCTGGCTCGTGAAGGACGAGGGCAGCTGGCTCTTCATCGAGCCGGTGAACATCGCGGAGATCGATCTCACGGGTCTGCCGCGCAGCGCGACGTATCGTGGCACGACCTTCTCGCGCCGCAACCAGAACGAGGCGCAGGTCGACTACGTGCTCGGCGAGTTTTACTGGAAGGTCGCGATCGGCGAGACGGTCGACGCGATGGACTTCATCTCGGGCGGCACGGTGCTCTCGCGCGAGCGCGCCGGCGACGAGGTCGCGTGGTCGCTCGGGACGCCCGTCGCGTGGTCGACGCTCGCCCAGGGCTTCGGGCTCCCGGAGGACGGCGCCGGCTCCGTCCTCGCCGCGCCGTCGTCCTCGACGTCGACCGGAGGATCGAACGTGTTCCTCACCCTCGGGGCCATCGTCGGCATCATCATCCTCATCGCGATCTGCAACGCGTGCGGCTGCACGGGCAGCGGCGGCGGCTTCTCGGGCGGCGGCTGGAGCGGCGGCTCTCGCGGCGGCAAGTGAGCCGCGCGCGCTCGCGCGTCCACGCGGCGCTCGCGCTCGGCCCGCTCGTCGTCCTCCTGGCCCTCGCCCACGCGATGTGGCGACGAGGCGAAGCGTACGCGCTCCTCGACGTCCTGGTCCGCGGAGACGTCCTCCTCGCCGCGGCGGGTACGGGCGTCGCCGTGGGCGCGCTCGCCGGCGCCCGCGTCCGTCCGGGGCCGCTCCTCACGTTCGCGGCGCTCCTCGGCGCGGCCGCCGTCCTCCCCGGGGCGAACGTCGGGGCCTTTGTATGGACGTCCCATACTCGATCGACGGGCCCGGTCCTCGCGGGGCTCGGGGTGCTCTCGGGTGGGGTCTGGGCGTTCTCGGTCGTCGTGCTCGTGCGCTGGCTCGCGCGCGTCGCGTGGTGGGGCGAGGGGCTCGTCCAGTGGCTGTCGCTCGACGGCGCGGTCGTCGTGGTCGTGGCGCTCGCGGTCGTCGTCGGGGTAGGCGGGCGGGCGGGCGCGCTCCGCTTTCCGTCGCTGCTCGGCGGGCTCCTCGCTGGGATCGCGTGGTGGGGGATCGGGCTCGTCACCGGCGCGAGGGGGGCACGAGCCTTGCGCTCCGTCGCGGCGGGTCTCGCCTGCGCGCTCCTCGTCGCGACCGTCGCGGTGTCGGGGATCTCACCCGTCGTCGAGGCGACGCGGCTCGGCGATCCCATCGTGTCGGGGTTTGGTGACGAGGGATCGCGCGTGTCGGTCACGTCGGGGCGCGGCGCGATCCAGGTCTTCGAGGACGGGATGCTCCGCCTCTCCTCGATCGACGTGCACCGGCGTCGTGAGGCGCTCGCGCACCCGGCGCTGCTCGCGGCGCCGTCGCGGGCGCGCGTCCTTCTCCTCGGCGGCGGCGACGGCACCACCCTCCGCGAGATCCTCCGCTACCCGGACGTCGTCCGCGTGACGGTCGTCGAGCCCGACGCCGCCTGGCTCGAGGCCGGCCGCCGCCATCCGGTCCTCCGCTGGATGAACGGCGACGCGCTCTCCGATCCGCGCGTGACGCTCGTCCGATCGGATCTCTTCGCGTGGATCCGCGAGGGCCAGACCGACGCGCCGCCCGAGCCGAAGGACCACGACGTCATCCTGCTCGATCTCGCCGAGCCGGAGACGCCCGCGCACGCGAAGATGTACAGTGTATATGCTTTCCATATCGTCGCCGGTCGCCTCGCGGACAGGGGCGTGCTCGCGGTGAACCTCCCGTCCCCCGAGGCGCAGCACCGGGCGTTCGCCTCGGGCCTCGCGTCGCTCGGAGACGCGCTGCCCTTCGTCGTTCCGTACGCCGTGGATCTCCCGACGGCTGGGGTCGTCGGCTTCGCGCTCGCGGCGCGCGAGCCGCTCCACGCACCGAAGGACCTCCCTCCGGGGCTCCTCTACCTGGATCCGGTGACGCTCCCGGGGCTCTTCGCGCTCTCGCGCGACGAAGGGATCGTGACGGGCGTCCAGAAGAACCTCCTCTACGAGCAGGTGCTCGTGAAGTACCGGGACGAGGACGAGCCGCGCTGAGGCACGCGAGGGCCGGCGCCTCGCCTCGCCTCGCGGCGCGCTCGGCTCGGGTGCGCGCGCAGGCGGGCGCCATCGACCGCGTCGTCGGTCGCGCGCGACGTCTCGGGGCGTGCGCCGTCCGGGCGCGGCTTCCCAGACCCCGCCCACGACGGTCCCGACGAGCGGCGGCGCGGGCGCCATCGACCGCGTCGTCGGTCGCGCGCGACGTCGCGGGGTGTGCGCCGTCCGGGCGCGGCTTCCCAGACCCCGCCCACGACGGTCCCGACGAGCGGCGGCGCGGGCGCCATCGACCGCGTCGTCGGTCGCGCGCGACGTCGCGGGGTGTGCGCTGTCAGGGCGCGGCTTCCCAGACCCCGCCCACGACGGTCCCGACGAGCGGCGGCGCGCCCCACGGCTCCACGAGCGCCTTCTCGTGCGAGAGATCCCACACCGCGAGATCGGCGGGCGCGCCTCGTCGGAGCACCCCGCAAGGCAGGTCGAGCGCACGCGCCGCGCGCGCCGTCGCGCCGAGCAGACACTCGTCGGGGGTGAGCCCATAGCTGCGGGCCGCCAGCGCGAGCGCGAGCGGCAGGCTCTCGGTCGGGGCGGTCCCTGGGTTCGCGTCCGAGGCGACGACGAGCGAGACCCCGGCCGCTCGCATCGCCTCGACCGGCGGCGGCGCCTGCCCGAGCGTGAAGGACGCGATCGGCAGGAGGACGGCGCTCGTCCCCGCCTCGGCCATCGCGACGAGCCCGCCCCTCGAGACGTGCTCCAGATGGTCGGCGCTCCTTCCGCCCAGGGACGCCGCGAGATCGGCGCCCCCGACGTCGGCGAACTGCCCCGCGTGGAGCCGCACCCCGAGGCCGAGCTCCGCCGCGCGCGCGAGCACGGGTCGCGCCTCGTCGACCGAGAAGGCGGCGCGATCGACGTAGGCGTCGCAAAACGCGGCGAGCCCCTCACGCGCGACGAGGGGCAGCGTCTGCTCCAGCACCTCGGAGAGCCACCGAGCGCGATCGCCCCGACGATCGGGCGGCACGGCGTGGAGCGCGAGGAAGGTCGGGACGACGCGCGGCACGGCCTCGGCGCGGGCGGCGCGGGCGATCGCGCGGAGCTGCAGCAGCTCGCCGTCGTGGGTGAGCCCGTAGCCGCTCTTCACCTCGACGGTGGTGACACCCAGGCGGCGCATGCGGCGGAGACGCGCGACGAGGGTCCGAACGATCTCGTCCTCACGCGCCTCGTGGACCGCGCGCATCGACGCCACGATCCCGCCGCCCGCCGCCGCGATTTCCTCATAGTCCCCGCCGCGGAGCCGGATCTCGTACTCGTCGTGGCGCCAGCCCACCCAGGCCGCGTGCGTGTGCGCGTCCACGAGGCCCGGCGTGATCGTCCCGGCGCGGGCGTCGCACACGACGAGCGCGTCCGTGCCGTCGAACGCGGCGCGACGATCGACCGCGACGACGAGGCCGTCCTCGAAGAGCACGCCCGCGTCCTCGAGCGGCGGAGTGTCGCACGACACCACGCGACCCGCGAGCGCGAGGGCCTTCACGCGTCCTCGATGCGCGCGCGGAGCGCCTCGGCGCGAGGGAGCGTGCGGTCGAACGCCTCGCGCGAGCCCCGGGGGGGGCAACCGCGCCGCGCCGCGAGCGAGCGGGACACGGCCTCTCTGCACCGCGCCCGGAACGCCAGATCCCGCTCGCACCGATCGACGAGCGCGGCGAGCGCGCGCTCTTGCCAGTCCTCCTCCTTGCAGACGAGCAGGACGTCACACCCGGCCTCGACCGCCCGCACCGACGACTCCTCGATGGCGAAGAGATCCGCGACGGCCTTCATCTCGAGATCGTCCGAGAAGAGCACGCCGCGGAAGCCGAGCTCGTCGCGCAGGAGCTCGGTGGAGACGCGCCTCGACAGCGTCGCGGGCACGCTCCCGTCGAGGGCCCAGGTGACGACGTGCGCCGTCATGAGGGCGTGCACGCCGGCCTCGATGGCGCGCACGAAGGGCAGAAGCTCGACCCGGTCGAGGCGCTCGCGCGGGTGCTCGATCGACGGGAGCGCCAGGTGGCTGTCGACGCTCGTGTCGCCGTGCCCCGGGAAGTGCTTGCCGCACCCGAGCACGTGCGCCGAGAGCCCCGCGTGGAAGGCGAGCGCCCGCTCCGCAGCCTCGCCGGGCTCACGGGAGAAGGCACGGTCTCCGATGATGGGGTTGTCCGGGTTGGTGTCGACGTCGAGGACGGGGGCGAAATCGAGGTTGCACCCGAGCGCGGCGAGCTGCGCCCCGAGCACCTCACCCGCGTCGTGGAGCAGCGCGAGATCGCCTCGGTCGGCGAGGGTGCGCATCGGGGGGAGCGAGAGCACCGGGGCCTTCAGCCGCTCGACGCGTCCGCCCTCCTGATCGATCGCCACATAGAGCGGGAGATCGGGCGGCGCGGCCGCCGTCAGGGCCTCGCTGACGCGGAGCGTGTGGAGCGCCTCGGGGAGGTTGCGCTTGAAGAGGATGGCGCCCGCGCGCTCGCCGCGGCGGACCGCCTCGACGAAGGGCGCGGGCGGCGCCTCGCCGACGAACCCGCCGACGAGGAGCTGACCGCACAGCGTGCGCAGGGGGAGCTCTTCGACCCTCATTGGAGCGTCGCGATGTGCGACTGGATCGTCTGCTGGGTCGTCTCGTCCGGCGCGACGAGCGCCGCCTTCTGCCACGTCGTGAGCGCCTTCTTCTTGAAGCCCGCGCGCTGGTAGAGGACCGCGAGGTTCTTCAGGGTGGGGAAGTGCTGATCGTTCTGCGCCATGGCGCTCTCGAGCTCCGAGATCGCGTCGTAGGTGAGGCCGCGCTTGCCGTAGAGGAGCCCCAGGTGGAAGTGCAGGCGGAAGGCGAGCGGATCGATGTCGAGCCCGGCCTTCAGGTGGCGGATGGCGCCGTCGAGATCGCCCGATTGCCACGCGGCGACGCCCTGCTCGAGGCGGCGCTCGGCCTCGGCGGAGAGCAGGTTGGGATCGCGCTTGGGTGGGCGCTCGGAGGGGAGCCGCGCGGGCGGGGGCTCCTCGCCCGCGGCCTCGGTCGCGGCAGCGTCCACCCGCGCGAACGCTGTCTCGACCGCCTGGGTGACGTCCGCGATGCGGAAGGGCTTCTCGAGGTACGCCTCGACCCCGTACGATTCCATCGCGTCCTTCGCGTACTTCTCGCCCTTGTAGACGGCGGACACCATGATGATGGGGATGTGGCCGTACTTCTGGCTGCCCCGGATGCGCCGCGCGATCTCGAAGCCGTTCACCTCGGGCAGCATCGCGTCGAGCAGGATGAGATCGGGCATGTGGGCCTTCACCGCCCGGAGCGCGTCGAGCCCGCGCTCGGCCTCGAGGACGCGGTAGCCCTTGCCGCCGAGCACGCGGATCAGGATCTTGCGGATGTCGGCCTCGTCGTCGACGACGAGGATGGTCTTCTTCGTCATCGCCAGGGGAGGCGTCGACGGGGACGGTGGGGGCACCTCGATCCCCGTCACCGAGAGCTCGCGATCGACCTTGCCGATCTCGTTGTACGAGAGCTCGTCCGGCTCGGGTGCGCCGGGCGCCGGCGGGGCCACCGACGGCGCGTAGAGCGGCGCCGGGTCCTCGTCGCGATCGTCGGGCAGGGCCCCCATCTTCCGCTGGATCGCGGGCGGGCAGCTCGGGCCGATGTAGAAGTCCTCGCCGCGCGTCCGCGCGTCGTACGCGGCCTGGATCACCCGCTCGAGCACGTGAGGCAGCGCGACGTACGGGAAGATGCGCTTCCCCGTCACGAACTCCATCTCGTCGAGCACCTTCTTGTCGCCTGGGTTCACCATCGCGACGAAGACGCGGTCGTCGCGCACCAGCGCCGGGAGGATGAGCCGCCGCTCGGCGAGCTCGCGCGGTAGGATCTCGAGGTCCGTGAGCCGGATGCAGATCTGGCCCAGATCGATCCCAGGGACGCCGTGCTGCTCGGAGAGCTGCTTCAGGGCCTCGGCGTCGGCGGCGGGATCGTCCTCGCCGGGGCGTCGCAGCGCCATGCGTCCGAGAGCCTTCTTGTCTTGGGTCATGCGCGCTCGTCCAGGATAGCCGGAACCACCCCACGATGGAAGCGCGCGAGGCGCGGCGGATCGGGCCGATCCGCCGCGCCTCACGGGCAAGGACGACGGCTAACTTCGCCTCTTTGAGCGCGAGATCGATGAGCTTCTTGAACTCGCCGATCGGCTGCGCGCCCGAGAGGAAGTAGTCGTTGATCAAGAACGCGGGCGTCCCGTTGATGCCGATGTCGTCGGCGATCTTCGAGTCCGCCTCGACGAACTTCTGGTGCGTGCGATCGTCGAGCGCCTTGCGGAACTTCGCCATGTCGAGGTTGAGCTCCTCCGCGTACTTCTCGAGCGCCGCGCGCTCGAGGCCGCCCGGGGTCTTCTGGTTCTCGAAGAGCTTGTCGTGGAACTTCCAGAAGCCATCCATGCCCTTCTGCTTCATCGCCTCGACGGCCGCCTCGCTCGCGAGGGGCGCCGACTTGTGGAAGGGCAGCGGCTTGTGGTGCCAGACGATCTTCACCTTGTCGCCGTAGGTCTTCAGGACCTCGTTGAGGGTGGGCTCGACGCGGCCGCAGAAGGGGCACTCGAAGTCCGAGAACTCCTGGATGACGACCTTCGCGGTCTTGCCGCCGCGCCACGGGTTCTCCGCCGTGACCTTGGGCGCGGTCTTCTTCTCGGGCGGGGGCGGGGGCGGGGGCTCCTTCCCCTCCTTCATGATCTCGTCGTAGATCTTGTCGGCCGCGATGCCCTTCGCCTTGAGGGCGTCGGCCTTCGTGAGGGCGGCGTCGATCTTCGCCTTGAAGGCCTCGAACGGCTGCGCCCCCGAGAGGCGGACGCCGTTGATGAACATGTGCGGCGTGCCGCCTGCGTTCACGGCCTTGGCGAGGTCCTGGTCGGCCTCGATGACGTCCTTGTACTTCCCCTTGGCGACCGCCTCCTTGTACTTGGCGACGTCGACGCCGAGCTCCTTCGCGGCCCCCTCGAGGTCGGCGTCCTCGAGCTTCGGCGCCAGCTCGAAGAGCTTCTTGTGCGCGGCCCAGAAGCCCTTGTCGCCCTTCTCGGCGCGCGCCTCGCGGGCGAGGACGGCGGCCGGCACGGCGCGCGGGTGGAAGGGCAGCGGCTGATCCTTCCAGACGAAGCGGACCTTGTCCTTGTACTCCTCGCGGATCTTGTTGAAGGTGTCCTCGACGCGCTTGCAGAAGGGGCACTGGTAGTCCGAGAAGACCACGATGGTCACGGGCGCGGTCTTCGGGCCGTCGATGGGCGAGCTGCCGAGGGGCACCTTCCAGACGGCGTTCTCGTCCTCGGCCGGCTTCGGCGGCGGCGCGTCCTTCTTCGCGGCGGCCTCGGGCTGCGGCGCCGCCTTGAAGTTCTCCTTCACCATCTCGACGTAGAGCCGGTCGGCCTTCGTGCCGGCGGCCTTCTTGGCGTTCGCCTTCTCGAGCTCCTTGTTGATCGCCTCCTTGAACTTGTCGACCGGCTGGGCGCCGACGAGGTTCACGCCGTTGATGAAGAAGTTGGGCGTCCCGCCCGCGCCGACCTTGTCCGCGAGCTTGTCGTCCTCGTCCACCTTGGCCTTCACGCTGGGGTCGTTCTTCAGCTTGTCGAAGGTCGCCTTGTCGACGCCCGCCTCGCCCGCCCACTTCGTGTAGGCCTCGTCGCCGAGCTCACGCTGGTTCTTGAAGGCCGCGTCGTGGAACTTCCAGAAGGCGTCGGAGCCCTTGGCGCGGAAGACGGCCTCGCCCGCGATGGCCGCGGGTTTCGCCTTGTCGTGGAAGGAGAGCGGGCGGTTCTTCCAGACGATGCGGAGCTTGTCCTTGCCGTACTGCTGCTTCAGCTGGTCGATGGTCGGCTCGACCTTGGCGCAGAAGGGGCACTGGAACTCCGAGAAGACGACCATCGTGACGGGCGCGGTGCGCGAGCCCCAGGTCGGGTCCTTGTCCGAGACGGGGATGGCGGCGTCGGAGTCGCTCCACTTGGCGCCGCCCTGGGCGGTCGCCGACGAGTCCTTGGAGATGCCGCCGTCCTTGTGGTCGAGGCCGTACATGAGCCCCATGCCCGCGCCGAAGGAGAGCAGGAAGCCTACGATCGAGGTGCCTTTTTTCATGATGATGGAGTGTCCTTGAGGATGGATGAAGGGATACGAGGTGCTGCCGTGACAGGTCGTCGAGCGAGCGCGCCGCGCGCCGCGTGGACAGCACGCCCGGCGCGCGGGCTCGGATCACCCGACCCACGCCGAGCGCGCCGCTCACGCACCGGGGCCTCGCCGCCCGAGGGCGAGCGGCGAGGGCACCGGCGAGCGCGGAGCGCTCAGCGGGTCGGTGGGCGATCCACCCGGCCGCGGACGCCATCGCGCGGAGCGTCCGGTGGCGGCGCGAAGCTCACCTCGCGGGAGGCGAGCGCGGGCATCGGGAGGAGGAGCGACGGCAAGAGCGCCTTTGCGGGGTGGGCGTCCGGCAGGGGCGCCGTGGGCACGGGCCCGCCGAGCCCGGCGCCGTCGACGGGGCCGTCGTCGTCGCAGGCCGAGATCACCCCGCCGTCGTGGTGGGGCGCCATCGGCGGCGGCGCGATGTCGGAGGTACCATAGGGCGTGCAGAACCCCGGGAGCGCGTCGAAGTCGGAGCCGGCGTCGAGCAGCGCGAGGCACGCCACGACGACCGGCGCCGTGTCGCGGCTCTCGATCTCCTCGCACTCGCCGACGGCCGCGGAGGCGGACCGAGCGCCAAAGAAGAGCCCCACCGCGAACACGAGCGCGGACAGCAGGCAGCGGACCAAGGGCGCTCGAAGCACGCCGAGCGAACGGTACTCGCGCCCCGGGAGAATGCAAGTCTTGCGCGGACCCGCCCGTAGGAAAAAGGTGGAGACGGGCGCGCTCGGCGCGGCGCGTCGTGGTATAGGGCTCCGCCGCACCCTCCGGGCCCCTTCAGCGCTCCCGGATCGGCCGTCGCCGCCCGCAGGCGGCACGAGCGGCGCTCACCACGACCAGGCAGTACGAAGACAGACGGAGAACCCGAGCATGTCCAAGACCGCGACGCTGACGTATGGCGACAAGACCCTCGAGATGAAGGTGGTCGAAGGCACCGAGGCCGAGATCGGCGTCGACGCCTCCACCCTTCGAGCCAAGACGGGCCTCATCACCCTCGACCCCGGCTTCATGAACACCGGCTCCTGCCAGAGCGCGGTCACCTTCATCGACGGGGACAAGGGGATCCTCCGGTACCGCGGCTACGACATCGAGGCGCTCGCCGAGAGGTCGACCTTCCTCGAGGTCGCGTATCTCCTCCTCGAGGGCGAGCTCCCGACGAAGGAGCAGCTCGAGACCTTCGTGCGGCGCATCTCGCGGCACACGATGCTCCACGAGGACATGAAGGGGTTCTACAAGGGCTTCCCCAAGACGGCGCACCCGATGGCCGTCCTCTCGGCGGTCTGCGGGGCGCTCTCGACCTTCTACCAGGACTCGCTCGACGTGAGCGATCCGACCCACGTCGATCTCTCGACGGTGCGGCTGCTCGCGAAGTTCCCGACGATGGCGGCGTGCTCGTACAAGCACTCGATCGGGCAGCCCTTCATGTACCCGGTGAACACGCTCGACTACACGTCGAACTTCCTCCACATGATGTTCGCGACGCCGTGCGAGGAGTACATGGCGAACCCGGTGGTCGCCAAGGCGCTCGACCTCCTCCTCATCCTGCACGCCGATCACGAGCAGAACTGCTCGACCTCGACGGTGCGCCTGGTGGGCTCGTCGCAGGCCAACATCTTCGCCTCGATCTCCGCCGGCGTGAACGCGCTCTGGGGTCCGCTCCACGGCGGCGCGAACCAGGCGGTCATCGAGATGCTGGACGCGATCGAAGAGGAGGGCCTCGACGGCAAGCGCTTCCTCGAGCGCTGCAAGGACAAGGGCGACACGAAGCGCCTCATGGGCTTCGGGCACCGCGTGTACAAGAACTTCGATCCTCGCGCGAAGATCATCAAGAAAGCGTGCACGGACGTGCTCGCGGCGCTCCACAAGAGCTCGAAGAAGCTCGACATCGCGATGCAGCTCGAGGAGATGGCGCTCGCCGACGACTACTTCGTGTCGCGCAAGCTCTACCCGAACGTCGACTTCTACTCCGGGATCATCTACCAGGCGATCGGCATCCCCGTGAACATGTTCACGGTGCTCTTCGCGATGGGGCGGCTGCCCGGATGGATCGCGCACTGGCGCGAGATGCACAAAGATCCCGCGACCAAGATCGGCCGCCCGCGGCAGATCTACGTCGGCGCGACCCACCGCGACTACGTCGGGCTGGACAAGCGCGGCTGAGCGGCACGGCGCGCAGCGCGAGGCTCCCCGAGGCGGACAGACCCCCCCGGGGAGCTTCGCGTTTCGTAGGCTCTGCCACTCGCCATGGCCTTTGGCGCCGAGGCTCGGCGCGTGCGCGCCTCGAGAGCTCGTGTCCTCCATTGTCCGCTTCGTGGACGTGTGGAACACGTCGCCGGTCAATCTGACCTCCTCGAGAGCTCGTGTCCCCCATTGTCCGCTTCGTGGGGGGCGAAATCGGCGTGCGACGCGGCGCTCGCGGCCGAGTTGGAGTAGAGTGTGTGTCATGATGCAGACTCGCTCTCTCGCTCGGACCTGGCTCGTGGTGGCCGCGACCGTCGCGCTCGCGGCTTGTGGCGGCGCGGAGGGCGACGACGCGACCGCGGGTGATGGCGTCCCCGACGGAGCTGGGCTCGCGGCGGGGACCGGCGGCTCCGGCTCGGGGAAGAGCGGGGCTGCGGGCGACGCAGGCGGCAGCCAGGCCGCCGGAGAGGCTGGATCGGCCTCGGTGGGGAGTTCGGGGGGCGTCGCAGGAGGGGCTGGCGTGAGCGCCGCGGGGGCTGCCGGCAAGGCTGGCGCGGGGGGCGTGAGCGCCGCGGGGGCTGCCGGCAAGGCTG
>CAYNEK010000113.1:12362-13788 GCA_964396175.1 uncultured Polyangiaceae bacterium
GCGCCGCGGGGGCTGCCGGCAAGGCTGGCGCGGGGGGCGTGAGCGCCGCGGGGGCCGCCGGCAAGGCTGGCGCGGGGGGCGTGAGCGCCGCGGGGGCTGCCGGCAAGGCTGGCGCGGGGGGCGTGAGCGCCGCGGGGGCCGCCGGCAAGGCTGGCGCGGGGGGCGTGAGCGCCGCGGGGGCTGCCGGCAAGGCTGGCGCGGGTGCGTCGGGGAAGGGTGGAGCAGGCGGAGGCGCCGCAGGCAAGGGTGGTGCCCCGCCGGAGGAGCCTCCACCCGTGGTCACCGTCGGCACGCTCACCGAGACCACGCTCTTCGGTGTGTCGGGCACATCGAGCTCGTACTCGGTGCTCCAGGGCGGCGCCTCGGATGGATCGAACGGCTACTTCGTCGTCATGTGGAAGAAGCCCGGGGACATCCACCAGACCCAGCTCGTGAAATACAATCTCGCGAGCGAGAAGCGGACGCTCGTCGCGACCTTCGAGCCGACCGGGAACAAGACGAACAAGCTCGGGCACGGCAACGACGTCGCATACAACCCGGACACGAAGCGGCTCGTCATCCCAGCGTGGACCAACGATCAATCCACGCAACCGCCCAACAACCAGAGGCTCCTCCGTATCGTCGATCCAGCGACGCTCCAGATCGTCGACACGAAGAGCCTCGACGTCAACGTGACGAACCTCTGCTACGCGAACGGCGCGTACCTGGTCTTTACAGGGAATGCGCTCCGCACCTACGACGGCGACTTCGCGCCGAAGGGAGCGATCCCCTTCGACATGAAGGGCATCGAGGACCAGTACGCTCCGCAGAATGCGGACCGTGTCGGGCAAGGGATCGACTGTGACGCAGACTACGTCTATGTGACCCGCTGGTACCCGCAGAAGAACACGAACCGCGTGTACGTCGCCAACTGGAAGGCCCAGCTCGTCGGCGCGTACACTTATGACGGCCCCGAGGGCGAGACCTTGATGCACGCTTCGGGGCATCGCATCCTCCACGCCTTCAACACCGCGGCCTCGGCCGGGGACGTGCGGCGCATCGACGGGCTCATGTTCGTCGTCGCCTTCTCCGCCAATGGGGGGACGGGCTCGATGCCCAACCTGAGGGTCCTCTTCGGGCGCAGCACCCCGTTGCGGAAGAACGCCTTCGTCTTCCCCGGGAAGATCTTCGCCGGATGGGCGGCCGAGCGCGCGAGCGACGGGAAGTGGCGGTACCAAAAGCCAGACAAGAGCGACGACGGCTGGTACGCGAAGGGCCAGCAGCCGAGCGGATGGGGCTACTATGTGTACAAGGATGAGGCGATCGTCCTGAAGAGCGCACCCTACGGGCTGGTGACGATGCACGCGCAGTGGAAGTGACGGGCCGCGCCGGCATAGGTGTTAGCCGAAAACTTGGCCCGCCCTGAAGTTCTCGGCGAGATGGGCTC
>CAYNEK010000114.1:0-13742 GCA_964396175.1 uncultured Polyangiaceae bacterium
CGAGGTAGATCGCTCCGACCAACGCGGGCGGGGCGATCCACAGGAGAAGCCGGGATCGGCTCAGCAGCACGCTCCGAACCCGACGTGGTGACGCTCGATGCTCGCCACGGGCGTCCACACGAGGTCGCGATCACCCCCGTGCTTCGACACCGTGCGGGCGAGCGTGTCGCGGGACATCAGCGGGGGCTGCACCAGGGCGCCGCCGCCGAACACCGCCCAGTCGAGGTCGGGGCTCGCGCCGTCACCGCCGAGGGTGATGCGGGCGACGAGGTGGTACCCGGGCCCGGCCGTCGACGACGCGCCGAGCAGGAGCGACCCGTCCTCGGACACGGTCAGGAAGTGAGACTGGAAGAGGCCCGTCCGCGGCCACTGACCGATGACCGTGGCCGTGCCGTACGGGAGCGACACGCGGACCAGACGGATCTTCGTCGCCCACCCCGACCCGGTCCGGTCCAGCACATACAGGCTCCGGTGGTGGTCGCTGTAGGTGGCGGTGAGGACGTTGCGAACCGCCACCCCCGTCAGCGCGCGCTCGGGCGACCAGCTCTCGGTGCGGAGGTCGTAGCGCCGGAGGGGCGGGCGGGCCTCGGTGCCCCCGACGAAGAACATCCCGGCGTCTCCTGCGGAGAGCACCCCACGGGCGGCGGCGAGCGACGCCGCGGGAGGCGGCGCTGAAGACGCCGTGGGCTCGGTTGCTCCCAGGCCTTGCGGCCCGCGGACGAAGGGCGTGGCCGTGCCGCTGATCTGAAGGGTGTGCTGGGTGCAAGGCACGTTCGGTGGCGAGGCCGGCGTGCACAGCGTCTGGGCGTTCAGGCTGAAGTCGACGGTGATTTGTGCGGCGCCGGGTAGGTAGGCCGTCTTGAAGGCAGCCAAGTTGTTGTCGCACTCGTCCACGTCGAATCCCGGCTCCGCTTTCCAACCGTCGATGCAGTGCTTCGCCGTCACCATCCAGGCGGGCGTGATGAGGGTCGCGGTGCAGGTTCGCCCGGGAAGGCTGATCTTCGCGACCGCGGGGTAGGCCCCCGCGGTGTCGTGTTCGCCGTTCCCCACCGCGTGGGCGTCTCGGGTGCCCCCGACCAGCGCCAACATCCCAGCGATCATCGGTCCGACTGTCTTGACGATCTCGCGCATGGCCGTTCTCCTTGCCGCGGCCCCGACGTGGCCCACGCAGACTCGAGGAGAGCACGGGGAGCGTCCGGTTCGCAACCGGGACCTCGCGAGCGGCCAGCCATCCCGCGACCGTGCCCCGTGCCCGGGCGGGCAGGTCGTCGTGCCCGGTGGCCTGGCGGCCAGGTCGACGTCGCCCATCGAGGAGCTCGTCGTCACCAACACGATCCAGCTCAGCCCCGAGGCGAAGGCCTGCTCCAAGATCCGCCAGCTCTCGGTCGCGAAGCTCCTCGCCGAGGCCATCCGCCGCATCCACCACAACGACTCGGTCTCCTCGCTCTTCACCTGACCGGCTCGCGCGGCGCGGCAAGGACGCGCGCGCCCGTCGCTCGGAGACCGCTCCTTCAGTCTCGAAAGTTCGTGAAGCCGACGACCACGTCGAGCTCCTCGTCGCGGATGCGGCGCATCGTCGCCTGGAGCTCGTCGCGGCTCTTGCCCGTCACGCGGAGCTGATCACCCTGGATGGCGACCTGCACCTTCAGCTTCTCGGCCTTGACGAGGGCGAGGATCTTCCGAGCGCTCGCCTCGTCGATGCCCTCCTTCACCGCGATGACGATGCGCGCACCTCCCTTTGGTGTCGGGACGGGGTCCTTCACGTCCATGAACTTCAGCGAGACCTTCCGGCGCGCAAGCTTCTCGGTGAGGACGCCGAGCGCGGCCCGGGCGCGATCCTCGGTCGAGCTCTGGAGCTTGAGCTCCTTGTCGACCCGCTCGATGGTCGTCTCGGTCCCACGGAAGTCGAAGCGCTGCCCCACCTCGCGGCTCGCCTGATCGACGGCGTTGTCGACCTCGTGCCACTCGACCTTGGAGACCACGTCGAAGGACGGCATGAAGGAAGAATTAGCACGATTCGTCGTCTCCCGCTCGCGGTCTCGACGTTCGGTTGGTAGACTGCGGAGCAAGGTGACAGCTCCGTTCGTGGACCTCGGGTTCGGTCGGGCGGTGCTCGGCGAGCCGCTCGGCGATGGCGGCATGGGGGTCGTCTATCGAGGCTGGCTGTACGCCGACCCCAAGGGGCCGAAGGGGGCCATGCCGCCCACCGAGGTGGCCATCAAGGTCCTCCACGCGTCGCTCGCGAGCCGCCCGCACGTGCGCAAGCTCTTCATGGGGGAGGCCGAGGCGCTCCGGATGCTCTCGCACCCGTGCGTCGTGGCCGAGTACGGAGTCGGGGAGGTGTCGGACGACGGGCGCCTCGCGATCGTGCTCGAGCTCGTCGAGGGCGACTCGCTGGACAAGGTCGTCCTGCGCCACGTCGGCAGGAGGACACCAGGGGGGCTCCCGTGCATGCCCTTCTTGCGCGCGTGGCACTACTTCCAGCAGCTCCTCGGCGCGCTCGCGGCCGTCCACGCGCTCGGGATCGTCCACCGCGACGTCAAGCCCGCCAACCTGCTCGTACGCCAAGATGGCCTCGCGAAGCTCGGCGACTTCGGGATCGCGCGCTTGCCGAGCGACAGCGCGCGCGCGTCCGGGGGGATGCAGCCCGGCACCGGCGCGTACATGTCACCGGAGCAGGTGCTCGGGGGTGAGGTCGATGGGCGCAGCGATCTCTACAGCGCGGCCATCGTGCTCTACGAGATGCTCATCGGCGCGACGCCCTTCGACGCCGAAGGCAAGCAGGAGATCGCCATCCGCGCGTCCCAGATCGAGGACGTCCACACGCCCATCCGCGCCTACATCCCCCAGGCCCCCGAGGTCATCGACGTGCTCTTCGCCCGCGCGCTCGCGAAGGATCCTCAGCACCGCTACCAGACCGCCATCGAGCTCGGGAACGCCTTCCGCCAGGCGATCGCGATCCCCGACGACGCGGGCTGGCAGGCGCAGCGCTCGTTCGCCGAGGACGCGACGGCCATCGTGCGCGGCGCGACCCAGGCCGCAGAGCCCCTCACGCCCACGCCGGCATCGCGCGCCCGCGCCCCGGCGGGACGGGGCGGCACGGTGAAGATTCCCGAGCACCGCGCGGACGAGCTGCGCGCCAGGCTGGCGAGCCTCTACACGACGGCGCGCATGGGGCCTTGAGGCGAGAGCGCAGGGCGGAGACGCTCGCTGGTGCGCGTCAAGGAGGGAGCCCCGCCAGCCGTCATGAAGCCGGTGTGGCGATGGGCGCGGCGTGCGCCGTCGGCTGGGTCGGTCTGAGGTGCACGGGACCGACGGGCGACCCCTCCCACGTCGCGCCGGTCCAGCGGCGCGACGTGCTCTCCTTGGCGGCGACGTAGGGCGCGTGGCGGCGCGCGCGGACAGCGGGGTCGGGTCGGGCGTGCGGGTCGACGGGCGTCACGTGCCGCCGTCGCCGATCCCCATGAGCGGGGCCGTCCGTCGCGTCGGGCGTGCGGGTCGACGGGCGTCACGTGCCGCCGTCGCCGATCCCCATGAGCGGGGCCGTCCGTCGCGTCGGGCGTGCGGGTCGACGGGCGTGACGTGGCGGATGCCGTCGTGCAAGCGCACGCCGTCCGACCAGGCGGCGAAGCTCGTCACCCACGCGCCCGCTCCGCCCTGGCTGCGAGCGGGCCCCGGGAAGCTCGCACAGCGCGTCGGCGTCCAGAGCGACCACGGAGTTGTCACCGGCCGCAGATCACGGTCCGCAGGACGCTCGCGCAGCGCGTCGGCGTCCGGAGGATGAGCCACGCGGCGAGCGAGACCGTCCCGCACTGGCCGCGAGGAGCTCGCACAGCGCGTCGGCGTAGCGCGTCGCCAGGAAGAGCGGCGTCACGAAGGATACGCGCCCGCGGCGCGGGAGCGAGTGACCGGCAGCCCTCGTGGCCCTTTGCCCGAGCTCGCCGGCCCTGCGCCCGCGCGACACTCTCCCACGCGCGGGCCGCGTTGTACTAGCCTCCTCTCGGCCTTGTCCGCGCCCTCCACGTCGACCCGCAGCGGCCCCGGCGCCACCTGGGCGCTCGGGAACTCCCTCCTCGAGATCGCGGAGACCGCCGGCGGCATGGGCGTCCTCTTCGCACGGGTCGTCGGGCGCCTCGCCACGCTGCGCTTCGATCGACAGGAGCTCGTCCGCGCCCTCTACAAGATGGGCGTCAAGTCGATCCCCATCGTCATCGTGACCGCGCTCTTCACGGGGGGGATCATGGTCATCCAGGCCGCGCCCATCGTGAAGCGCTACGGCGCGCACGGTCTGCTCGGCTGGGGCGCGGGCTTCGGCACGCTCCGCGAGATCGGGCCGCTCCTCACCGCGCTCATGCTCTCGGGCCGCGTCGGCGCGAACAACACCGCCGAGCTCGGCACGATGGTCGTCACCGAGCAGATCGACGCCCTCCGCGCCCTCGCCATCGATCCCGTCTCCTTCCTCATCGCGCCGCGGGTCGTGTCCTTCGTGACGACGCTCTTCCTGGCGACGCTCTACGCCGACGCGCTCGCGCTCTTCGGCGCGGCGTACGCGGGGCAAGCGCTCCTCGACGTCGAGCCGATGGTCTTCTTCAACGGGCTCACCTCGGGGCTGCTCACCTTCGGCGACGTCGGGGTCGGCCTCGTGAAGAGCGTCGTCTTCGGGCTCGTCATGGCGCTCGCGAGCTGCCACTACGGGCTCAACGTCACGGGCGGCGCCCCGGGCGTCGGACGCGCCGTCAACGCGACCGTCGTCGCGAGCGCTGCGGGGATCTTCGTCCTCGACTACTTCGTGAGCTTCACGCTGTGAGCGACGCGAGCCTCCCCGCCGTGGACGACGACGCGCCGCCGCGCCCCCGCGGGGTCGTCGAGGAGCTGCTCTTCGAGCTCGGCGCGACCGCGCTCGATCTCTACCGAGGCGCCGCGGGCCTCTACTCGATCTTCGTCCGGACCCTCTATTATACCGTCCGCGGGCGGAGAGAGCCAGGCGCCATCGTCGCGCAGATGTACGAGATCGGGAACAACTCGCTCTTCTTCCTGACGGTCGTCATGGGCTTCATCGGGATGATCCTCGTCTTCCAGGCGGGCGTGCAGGCGAAGCGCGTCATCCCCGATCTCACGCTGCTCGGCGCGACGTACCTCGAGCTCCTCGTCCGCGATCTGGCCGCGTCCATCGGCGCGCTCATGCTCGCGACGCGCGTCGGCGCCGGGATCGCCGCCGAGATCGGCTCGATGGTCGTCACCGAGCAGGTGGACGCGCTCCGCATGTGCGCGGCCGATCCGGTCGACTTCTTGATCAAGCCGCGGTTCGTCGCGAGCATCGTGATGACCACGGTGCTCGTCGTGTGGAGCGCGCTCATCGCCTTCCTCGCGGGGATGGCGACCGCGTACGCGTACTTCGACGTCGCGCCGCGCACGTTCTTCAACCTGAGCATGGTGGACGGCGGCGATCTCACCGTGGGCCTGACGAAGTGCATCGCCTACGGCGCGGCCATCCCGGTCGTCTCCGGCTACTGTGGGCTCTCGACCTTCGGCGGCAGCGAGGGCGTCGGCTGGGCCACGACGCGCGCCGTCGTCAACTCGTCGCTCGCCGTCATCATCCTCAACTTCTTCATCTCCGGCGCCGGGGTGCTCGTCTTCCCGTGATCTCCTTCCGGAACGTCAAGAAGTCCTTCGGACCGAAGGACGTCCTCCGCTCGGTGTCCTTCGACGTGCAGGATGGGGAGGTCTTCTTCATCATCGGCGCGTCCGGCGTGGGCAAGAGCGTGCTCATCAAGCACCTCGTGGGGCTCCTCTACCCGGACGGCGGCGAGATCTTCCTCGACGGCGAGGAGATCAGCCGCTTCGACGAGGCGAGGATGTACCCCGTCCGGAAGAAGTGCGCGATGGTCTTCCAGCACTCGACGCTGTTCGACAGCATGACCTGCGCCGAGAACGTCATGCTCCCGCTGAAGAAGCACCGCGGCATGAAGGACCGGGAGGCGCGGGCCGAGGCGATGCGGCGGCTCGAGCAGGTGACGATGCGAGAGTTCGCCGATCGGTTCCCCTCGGAGCTGGGCGACGGCATGCGCAAGCGCGTGGCCATCGCCCGGGCGCTCACGCTGGAGCCTACGTACGTCCTCTTCGACGAGCCGACGACGAGCCTCGACCCGGTGTCGGCGCGCCGCGTCGACAAGCTCATCCGGGAGCTCTCCGACACGCTCGGCGTGACCAGCATCGTCGTCTCCCACGATCTCGTCAGCATCTTCGGCATCTCGGACCGCATCGTCATGCTCTACAAGGGCGAGGTGCGGCTGCTCGGGACGCGGGACGACTTCCGGAGCACCCCGGACCCCATCATCCAGCAGTTCATCCACGGGCGCGCCGAGGGTCCGATGGAGACCTGAGCGCCCCCGAGCCACTCGAAAGGTGCGCCCGCCTGCCGTCCTGCGGTAAAGAGGCGCTCGGCCTTGCTCCGGCGCGTCGCGACCATCGCGTTCCACACCTACCGCGAAGCCGTTCGCGCGAGGGTGCTCTACGGCCTCGCGGCGCTCGCCATCGGGACGGCGCTCTACGCGATCGCCGTCGGCGCCTTCACGCTGAACGCGGCCCCCCGCGTCGTCTCGGACCTCGGCGCAGCCTCCATCTCGCTCTACGCGATCCTCGTGTCGGTCGTGGTCGCGGGCACCTCGCTCTACCGGGAGCTCGAGCAGAAGACGATCTTCCCCATCCTCGCCAGACCGCTCGGGCGCGGCGAGTATCTCGTCGGCAAGTACCTCGGGACGGTGCTCACCCTCTTCGTGTTCGTCGGCTTCGACGCGGCGGCCGTGCTCCTCATCGTCGCGGCGATGGGCGGCGCCTCGCCGCCGCTGGCGATCGCCGTCGCCGTCTCGCCGGCCGTCGTGCTCGGCGCCCTCGCGTGGAAGCGCCCTCGCCTCGCGACACTCGTCCCGGCCCCGCTCGCGGTCGTGGTCTTCTCGGTCGCGGCGTACCTGGCGCGCTCGTCACCGGACGAGGCGCGGGTCGTCGTCGGGATGGCCGCCCTCTCGCTCCTCGAGGTGGGGATCGTCGCCGCGATCGCGACGCTGTTCGCGTCGTTCTCGAGCCCCTTCTTGACGACGATCTTCACGCTCGCGCTCTTCGTCGTGGGCCGCAGCGCCGACGCCCTCGCGCACCTCCCCGTGCGCAGCTTCGGGCAGGCGATCCACGGCGCCGGCGTCGTCTTGTCGAAGATCGTGCCGAACCTCCAAGTCTACACCCCCGCGCGGCCGCTGCTCACAGGAGAGGCGGCGAACGAGAGCCTCCTCCTGCACCTCGGCCAGGCCGCCCTGCAGACGACGGCGTGGGCGGTGGGGCTCCTCACGGTCTCGGCCTTCATCTTCCGACGACGCGACTTCTTGTGAGCTCGACCCTCGCGTCCCGGGCCCTCTGGGCCGCGCTCGGCGTGGTCGCGCTCGTCGCGCTCGTGCTCGGGGTCGCGACGTGGAGAGCCTCGAGGGAGGGAGAGGCGCACCTCGCGCGAGCGGACGCGGCGATCCGGGCGAACGATCTGCGCCTCGCCGCGAGCGAGGCCGCGATGGCCGCGCGCTTCTACGTGCCGCTCGCGCCGCACGTGGGGGGCGCGTACGCGCGGCTCGTCCATGTGGCGCGAACGGCCGAGGTCGACGGCAAGGAGGACGTCGCGCTCTTCGCGTGGAACCTCCTGCGCGCATCGGCGCGCGAGACCGCCTGGCTCGTCCAGCCGCACGCGGCCGAGCTCGACCTCGCCGACTCGAACGTCGCGCGGCTCCTCGCGAGGGCGGCCCCCGACGACAAGGCACGCGCGGCGCTCACGAAGAGGCTCGACGAGCGGCTCCGCGAGGATCGTGCGGCGCGGCGCCCCTTCGTGCTCGCGCTGCTGCTCGGGCTCGCGATGACGTGCGTCGGGGCGCTCATGGCCTTCGCGCGGGGCGCCGGGCGGGCCGGGTTCGATGCCGGACGAGCGAAGCTCCCCCTCGCCATCGCGGGTGTCGGGCTCGCGCTCTACGTCCTCAGTGGCCTCGCGAGCTAATCGCGGGCGCTCCTTGGACGAGGTGCGAAGCCAGTCGATCGAGACCGCGCCGCGTCCGTCGTCGATCCTGAGCCGTCGGCCTCACGTCCTCGGCGAGCCTCGACGAGCCGGCACCGGGCTGCGTCCCCGCGCTCGCGCGCTCGCGTCGCCGAGGGCCCGAGGTGCGCCGCTCGGGGCCGCGTCCCCTAGCCGCTCGACGAGGCCGCTACTGCTTGTCCGAGATGCCGAGGAGCTCGACGTCGAAGACGAGCGTCCCGGCGGGCGCTCCCGGCCGCATCGGCTTGTCCCCGTACGCGAGATCGCCCGGGATCCAGAGCCGCGCCCTGTCGCCGACCTTGAGGAGCTGGAGCCCCTCGGTCCACCCCTTGATGACGCCGCTCAGGCGGAACTTCGCGGGCTCGCCGCGCATCACCGAGCTGTCGAACATCTTCCCGTCGGTCGTCCAGCCCGTATAGTGGACCGTGACCCAGTCGGTCGGCTTGGGAGCGTCCTTGCCCTTGCCCGCCTTCAGGATCTTGTAGCGGAGGCCCGACGCGGTCTTCTTCGCGTCCTTGGGCGCCTCCTTCACGTCCGCGGGCGCGGGCGGCTCCTTGGGCGCCTCGACGATCTCGAGCAGCTCGACGTCGAAGGTGAGCTGCCCCGCTGGCGCACCAGGCCGAGACGGCGTGTCCCCGTACGCGAGATCGGCCGGTATCCACACCCGACGCTGCTCGTTCACCACCATGAGCTGGAGCGCCTCGGTCCACCCCTTGATGACGCCGTCGACGCCGAAGGTCGCCGGCTCGCCGCGGATCACCGACGAGTCGAACATCACGCCGTCCTTCGTCCAGCCCGTGTAGTGGACCTTGACGCGATCCTTGGGGCCCGGGTGCTTCTGGCCCGTGCCCTTGGTGAGAACCCGGCTCACGAGCCCCGAGGCGGTCTTCTCGGCGTCCGCGGGGGCCGCGGCGACGTCCTTCGGCGCGGGGACGTCGCCGGCGTGCGTGACGCGCGGAGGGGGCCCTTGCCGGGTGTCGGGCTTCGCGAGGGTCGGCGCGACCGAGGAGCCCCGCGCGGCCACCTGCGAGGTCGCTGGGTCCGGCTTCGGTGTAGGCTGAGGGTTGCAGGCCGGGAGGGCCGCGAGGGCGAGGCCGAGGGCGAGGCGGATCTTCATGCGAGGGGGCGCCCTTACCACGGACGGAACCGCTCCGCTCTCGGGCGTGGAGCGGCGCGGCGGCCCTCGCGGCTCGGGCTCCGCGGCGCGCCCAGGCGAGGCTCGGTCACGGCGCGTAGAGCTGCGCGATCTCCCTCGCCAGGCGCGGCTCCGCAGAGAGATCTCCGTCCAGCCGCGCACGCCCCAGATCCACGATCCGAGCGTGCTCGGCCGACGTCGGGGTGATCATCGGGAGCCTGCGGAGCGAGGCGATCTTCACCTGGGGGAAGACCCGCTGCCCCGACTCGCGCACGAGCGCGCGATAGATCGCGCGGAGGGGCTCGGAATTGAGGAGCGCGACGAGGTAGAGGGTCTCCACGCCCAGCTCGTCGCGCGCGTCGAGGAGCGCGTGGAGCGAATTCCGAAAGAGGTCCGCCCCCACCTTCGGACCGACGATGGGGTGCGGCGCCGTCTGCCGGACGACGAAGCGCGCCTGCGCCTGGAGCGCACGCTGGCCAAGGATGCGCGGGCCCTCCTGGGGCTCGAGGATCGCGTGGACGGGCGGGCGCGTCGCCCAGGCCGAGACCACCCGCCCCTCGAGGACGGGCGTGCTCCCGGAGCTACCCACCGGGACGAGCAGGTGCCGGGTATCTTCTCCGTCCGCAGGCCCACGTCGCGGACCAGGGGCCCCAGCGACACCGCGGGCCGGGCGGGCCCCACGAGCGACGCGCCCGGCGTCCAGAGCGCCTCGCGCGGTCGCTCGCGCCCGTCCACGACGACGCGCCGAGCGCCCTCCTTGTCGCACACCACGGTGAGCGTCGGCGTCACGGCGTCGAAGCGATCCTCGCCGAGGTAGGTCACCGACACGGACGCGACGTCCTCGACCGCGCGGCGGAGCGGCCCGTACTTGCCGAGGTGACCGACCTGATCGGGCAGGACGAACCCGAAGCGCCGCCGAGCGAGCTCGCTCGCCCGATGCAAGAAGAGCCCGTGCAGCGTCGGCCACCTCGAGACCACGGGGCTCGAGAACAGCTCCGCGCGCGCCTCCGGGTCGAGCGGCTGCCCGTGCCGCCCCGCGAACGACACGAAGGGTGGGTTCGCGAGGACGACGTCGACGGGACCGCGGGCGCCGAGGCCGTCTCCCCGGACGACCTCCGGCTCGAACGCCTCGCCGCGCAGCCGGCGGAGCTCCGCGGCGACGAGCGCGCGCGCGGCGGCGACGAGCGTGTCGTCGATGTCGATCCCTCGGAGCCTCGACGCGAGGGCGCGTGCATCCAGATCGGGGCGGGCGTCCGCGAGGACGCGCAGCGCGGCGATCAAGAGCGCGCCGCTCCCGCAGGCAGGATCGAGCACGGTCGGCGCATCCGACGCGATCCCCGCGAGCGTCTCGCGCGCGAGGGAGATGGCGACGTCGACGGGCGTGAAGTGCGCCCCCTGCCGCTTGCGCTCCGCGCCGTCCCCTTCGAACCGGAAGACGTCGAGCCCCGCGGCGACCGCGAGCGCGTCCTCGCCGCCCTCGACGCGCGACCGCGCCCTCGCGGCGAGCTCGCCCGTCACGAGCGCCGTCCCCACCGCGAGCGCGTCGATCGAGAGGAGGACCGATGCGTCACAGGGGCCGGGTCTTACGGGAGGCGCGGACGCAAGACCAGCCCCACCGACACCGCGGGCTCGGCTGCTCGCGGCGGGAGCGCCGAGGGGCCCCGGCTGCCGCACGAGGGGCGCCTGCGCCTGGCCCCGGCGCCGCAATTCTGATGACGCGCGACCTCACGCGTGGCGAGGATGGGTCCAGCGTGGTCGCCCGATGGCTCCGTCCGCTCGCCGCGCGGTTCGCCCCGCGCACGGTCCTCGCGGCGCGCGCGTGGAACCGCTCGACCCGCAGCATGAGGCCCCGCTTGCCGGTCTTCTGGCACCGCGGCTACCGGCTCCCCATCCCGTCTGCCGAGCGCGGCATCGGCATGGACCCGCGGCGCGCCGACCACGTGCTCTTCTTCTTGCTCGACGTCGGCGCGATCGAGCCCGCGTGCGTCCTCTCTCCCGAGCGCACGAGCTTCCTCGAGATGGCGCGCGTCCACGACGAGCGGCTCCTCGACGCCCTCTTCGACCCGGTACGCCTCGCGGCCGCCTTCGGCGCGACCCCGGGCGAGGTCGTCTCTGGAGAGATCCTCTCCACCGTGCGACGCGCCGCGGGGGGCACCATCGCCGCGGCGCGGATCGCGCGCGCCACGAGCCGCCCGGTCCTCAACCTGCTCGGCGGCTTCCACCACGCGAGCCGCGGGGCGATGGGCGGCTTCTGCGCCATCAACGACGTCGCGATGGCGATCGCGACGCTGCGCCACGAGGGCTTCCGCGGCCGCGTCGCCGTCCTCGATCTGGACGCACACCCGCCGGACGGCACGGCCGACTGCCTGAAGGACGATCCCGACGTGTGGATCGGGTCCATCAGCGGCGGCTCGTACGGGGCGCTGCCGCGCGTGGACGAGATCATCTGCGAGGGAGGCACCGACGCGCCCTACCTCGCCGCGCTCCGCGAGCTCCTCCGCCGAGCGAACGATCCGGAGCTCGCGATCGTCCTCGCGGGTGGAGACGTCCTCGCCGGCGATCGGCTCGGCCAGCTCGCCCTCTCGCTGGACGGCGCCCGGGAGCGGGACACGCTCGTCTTGGAGGCGCTCCGCGGGCGCGGCAGCGTGTGGCTCCCCGCAGGCGGCTACGGGAAGGACGCGTGGAAGGTCCTCGCGCAGACCGCGCTCCTCCTCGCTGGGAGCCCCCTCGCCGCGGTGCCGCGAGGCTACGATCCGCTCGCGCGGAGCTTCGCCGACGTCGCGCGGAGGCTCCCGGGCGATCTGCTCAGCGACGCGGGGGAGATCTCGTTCGACGACATCGCGGAGGAGCTCCGGCTCGGGCGCCCTGCTCGCCCTCGGCTCCTCGGCTTCTACTCGGACGAGGGGATCGAGCTCGCGCTCGAGCGATACGGCGTCCTCGCGGCCTTCGGGCGGCTCGGATACTATGACTTCCGGGTCACCGTGGCGCCCGCCGACACGGGGGACACGCTGCGCGTCCACGGGCGGGGAGGCGGCGCGCGGCACCTGCTCATCGAGGCCACGCTGTCGAAGCGACGCCTCGCCGAGCGGGACCTCCTCTTCGTCGAGTGGCTCACGCTGCGGCATCCGCTGGCGAGGTTCGACGCCGTGCGCCCGCGCCTCCCGGGGCAAGACGCGCCGGGTCCGGGCTTGTCGCGCGAGGCGGCCGAGCTGCTCTTGCGCATCGCGCGGCGGCTCGGGCTCGCCGGCGTCGCCTTCACCCCCGCGCACTTCCACATCGCGTACGCGGGCCGGAGGTCGGCGCGCTTCGCGTCCCCCGAGGCCGAGGGCGAATTCGAGGCCCTGGTCGAGGCGCTCGGGCACCTGCCGCTCCTCGAGGCCACCCAGCTCGTCAGCGACGGGCGCATCCAGAAGGGCGGCGCCCCGTACCGGTGGACGCCCTCCGAGATGGTCGCGTGGCTCACCGATCCGCCCGCCGCCGACGACGGCGCCCGGGTCGCTGCGGCGCGAGACGCCGCTCACTTCGAGATCACCCCTGCCGTGGCCAACCCCGAGCCCTGAGCCCGTCGTCGAACGATGGCCAAGATTGCCCCGGTGCGCGGCCTCGCGCCGAGGGGCACGCCGCTCCCTGAGCCCATCGTCGAGGCTCGAGCCAGCACAGGTCACGTCGGGACACGCCGAGCAGAACGGGCCCGAAGAGGCTCCCCCGAGAGCGCCCCGCGGCGGCGCACGCCGGTTGTGAAGTCGGATCCTCGAGCGTAAGCTCATGCGATGATGTCCGCGCGCCCCGTCGTCCTCGCCTTCGTCCTCGCTCCGCTCGTCGTCATCGCGTGTGGAGGCAGCGACGACGGCGACGCGTTCGGCCCGCCAGCAGGTGGAGCCGCCGGCGCCTCGGGCGCGAGCGGCGGCGCAGGCGTGGGCGGCGGCGAGAACGCGGGGACGGGCGGAACCGAGCAGGCCGGATCGGGCGGAACCGAGCAGGCCGGATCGGGCGGAGCGTCCGCGGCGGCGGGCGCCGCGGGGGCTCCCGACTGCTCCTCGTGCCTCATGAAGAGCTGCGCCCCCGACCTCAGCCAGTGCGCGGGAGACCCGAAGTGCAGCCCATGCCTCGCGCCGAGCCCGCCGCCGAGCTGCGCGCTGAGCCCGGCCTTCCGAGACGTCGCGCGCTGCTCCTGCAAGCACTGCGACGCGAGCTGCCCCGCACCCGACTGCGCAGGTCTCCCCTGCATCGACTGCGCGGCCAAGGAGTGTGAGAAGTCGTTCGGAGACTGCCTCGCGAACCCTGAGTGCAGCGCCTGCTTGCAGAACGGATCCGGGAGCGGCTGCGAGCAGAGCAAGCTCGTCGGCGACGTCTACTCGTGCATGAAGGCGAAGTGCTCCTCCACCTGCAAGTGACCGCTGGAGCGCCGCCCTAGCGCGCGCGGCTCGCGCCGTCGCATCCCACGTAAACGTGCTCCCCAGCTCGCGCCGCCCTAGCGCGCGCGGCTCGCGTGCCGGTTCCGGAAAATCTGACCCGCTCCGTTCCGGAAAATCTGACCCTCCCCGG
>CAYNEK010000115.1:0-13489 GCA_964396175.1 uncultured Polyangiaceae bacterium
GGCACCGGAGGTACCCGGAGTATCTCCTTCGACGGATCGATCGGGCACCGGAGGTCCCCGGAGTATCTCCTTCGACGGATCGAGCTGCCTGCGCGGCCTGACGCGGGGCTCGCTGCGTCGCGCCACCCCCGCGCCACGGTGGTACGATCCGGGCGCCATGTCCGCGCCCACCCGAGCCCACGGCGATCTCCTCGACGGCGCCTTCGTCGCCCCCTCGCAGCCCGACGGCGTCCTCGCGCCGCCGTCGCCGGCCGATCTCGACGACGTCCCGTTCTCTGCTCCCTTCGCCCTCGCCCACGTCGAGGCGGCCGTCGCCGGGGCCCGGGCGGCGCAGCGCGCCTGGGAGCGTCGCCCCGTCGAAGAGCGCGCCGCGCTGCTCCGCCGGTACGCCGAGCTCGTCGGGGCGCGGCGCGAAGAGCTCGCTCGTGCCATCGCGCGCGCGATCGGCAAGCCGCTCTGGGAGGCGCGCACCGAGGCCGACGCCATGGTCGCCAAGGTCGGCATCTCGCTCACCGCGGGGCTCGAGCTCCTCCGCTTCTCCGTCTCCCTCGACCCGAACACGCGGATCCGCACCCGCGCCATCGGCACCGTCGCCGTCATCGGGCCGTTCAACTTCCCCGGACACCTGCCGAACGGCCACATCGTCCCCGCGCTCCTCACCGGGAACACGGTCGTCTTCAAGCCGTCCGAGCGGGCCCCCGAGGTCGGGTGGTGGATGGCCCGGTGCTTCCAGGACGCGGGCTTCCCGGCGGGGGTCGTCCAGGTCGTCCAGGGCGACGCCCGCGTCGCCTCGCGGCTCGTCGAGTCGGAGGCGGTCGACGCGATCCTCTTCACGGGCTCGACCGCCGTCGGCTCCAAGATCCTCGCTGCGAGCGCGCGCTTCCCAGGGCGCATGATCGCCCTCGAGCTCGGCGGACGAAACCCAGCCCTCGTCACCGCCGACGCCGATCTCGACCACGCCGCGCGCGAGATCGGCTTCGCCGCGTGGGTGACGGCCGGGCAGCGCTGCACGGCGAACAGCCGCGTCCTCGCCCACGCGAGCGTCAAGGACGCCCTCGTCGCGCGCCTCGCCGCGCTCGCGCGAGGCGCGCGCATCGGCGCACCCTTCGACGAGCAGGAGCCCTTCCTCGGCCCCGTCGTCAGCGCCGAGTCCATGGCGCGCGCGCTCCGGCTCGTCGACGAGGCGCGAGGCGTGTTCGACGCCGTCGCGCCGCTCACCGCCGCCGAGACGCCCAAGCGGGGCCACTACCTCCGCCCGGGCGTCTACGTGCACGCGCGGGGCGAGGCCCGGAGCGTCGCGCTCGGGCGGGACGAGCTCTTCGCGCCGGTCGTCACCGTCGAGGCGTGGTCGGACGAAGAGGAGGCGCTCTGCCGCGCGAACGAGGGCGAATACGGCCTCGCCGCCGCCGTCTTCACGAAGGAGAGGGAGACCTTCGAGCGCTTCTCCGAGGGGCTCGACGTCGGGCTCTGCAACTGGAACCGCGGCTCGGTCGGCAGCTCGTCGAAGCTGCCCTTCGGCGGCCGCAAGGCGTCGGGCAATCACCGGCCCGCCGGGCTCTTCAGCTCGCTCTATTGCGTGGACGCCGTGGGCGAGCTGCACGTGCCCGCGCCGGCGCCCGCGAAGCCCGGCCCCGGGGCGTGGCCGCCGCCCTTCGACGGCGGCTCGCGCTGAGCCCGCGCCGTCGCTCGACGGGGGACGCCTCGGCGGGCTCGAGGGCGCTCGGCTGGACCGGCCGATCGGCACCGGCGAGCTCGGCTCCTCGAAGGCGCCATCGGCGCGCACGTCGAGCGCGCGATCTTGGCCAGCCGGGCCGGATCGACGACGATCCGCGGCGTGCGCCTCGACGGCACCTCGCTCGCGAAGGCTCGCGCGATCCTCGCCCTCGCGCGGCCAGGGGCGCCCCGCGTCCCTGTCGCGGGGCTCGTCATGGTCACGGTCCTCGGTGTCGCCGCCTGCAGGACCCGGGCGCGCGAAGAGCCTCCTCCGAGCGAGGTGGCAGCGGCTCCCGTCGACGTCGACGAGGCGCCCCCGATCGAGCCTGAAGAGCCCGAGGAAGACCCGACGACCCTCGAAGGGCAGCGCGACGCGATCGTCC
Organism: uncultured Polyangiaceae bacterium; assembly: GCA_964396175.1. Lineage (GTDB taxonomy): Bacteria > Myxococcota_A > Polyangia > Polyangiales > Polyangiaceae > CAYNEK01. The sequence goes on from CAYNEK010000115.1 coordinate 2,097, forward strand.
GGGCGCTCCGGGCGGGCCACGGGATCTCGGACGACGCCGCGCTCCGGGTCCGCGAGCTCCTGGACGGCTCGCCCTACGCGGGGTGGGGGAACCCGCTGCTCTCGAAGCACCCCATCTCCCGCGCCGAGTGCCGCGCGCGCCGCGCGAAGGAGGCGCCCGAGGCGCCCATGAGCCCGATCTGCGGTCGGCCTCACATGGCGCCGCTCTACGATCCGCGGGTCGGCGAGGACGAAGGGCAGGCGCGGGTGTGCATCGATCGCTTCGAGTTCCCGGGGGTGCCGTGCGAGTACCCCGTCGTGTACGCGCGGGCGAGCGAGGCCGCGGCGCTCTGCCAGGCCGTCGGCAAGCGGCTCTGCGACGCCCACGAGTGGGAGGGCGCGTGCGCGGGGGCGCTCGAGCCGCCGGAGAGCGCGTACGACTTCTCCCGCGATCGCCTCCAGGGCGACCACCGCCACAACCAGCGCCGCGAGCTCACCTGGGCGTACGGCAAGGAGCGTGACGCCCGCGCGTGCGCCACCGCGGGGACCCGATCCCCAGGCTGCACCGGCGACTGGTCGAGGTGCGGCACCCACAGCTACCCGACGGGCTCGTTCCCGGCGTGCAAGAGCCCGTTCGGCGTCTACGATCTGCACGGCAACGTCGCGGAGCACATGAGCCGACCGCTCGTCCCGGGCGAGCTCGGCGGGGGCGGGGAGGGCGGCTTCACCGAGATGAAGGGCAGCTGGTTCGGCTTCGGTGGGAAGCTCGTCCACGAGGACGACTGCCGCTGGCGCGCGCCGTCGTGGCACGAGACGCGGGTGTCGAACCCGAACAGCCACCGGAACGACCACCTCGGCTTCCGCTGCTGCCTCGACGCCCCGTCGCCCGACGGACGCTGAGCTCCGCGGGCCGCCTCGGGCTGGCGCGCGCCGTCGTGGCACGAGACGCGGGTGTCGAACCCGAACAGCCACCGGAACGACCACCTCGGCTTCCGCTGCTGCCTCGACGCCCCGTCGCCCGACGGACGCTGAGCCCCGCGGGCCGCCTCGGGCCGACGTACGACGCGGTCATCGCCAGGTCGGACGCGCGGCGCCGGCGCGCGCCGCGAGCGCACGATCGATCTCGACGCTGCGCTGGAGCAGGACCTCGAGCGCCGGAACGGTGACGCCGCGACCGAGCTTCTTCATCGAGCGAACGAGGCCGAGCTCTGCCGCGACGAGCCTGCGCTTGTCCTCGAGGGTCGTCGCCTGCGCCTCCTCGCCGCGGGCTTGGCGCATGGCCTCGTCGAGCCGCGCGAGCGCCTCGCCACGGATCGCGTCGGCCTTCGACGCGAGGGGCTCCCTCGTCCAGCGCCCGAGCCGCCGGACGAGCGCGTCGTAGTCGTCCCCCTTGAGCTCCGCGCGCGCGCGTGACACCTCGATCTCCGCCTCCAGCGCCTCACGCCGCGCGTCTCCGAGCTCGCTCCCGCGGAACTCGCACACGAGCGCGCCCGTCGCGATGCACTCGGCCACCTGGCGCCCCGCGCCCGCGTCGAAGGCGCGGAGCGCGAGGGCCGGCTCGATCGGGCGCAGCGTGTCCCCGAGCGCGAAGAGCGTGGCTGGAGACCCCGAGGGGAGCGCCTCGTCGAGCGCGGCGGTCGCCGCCTCGAGGACGGCGGCGCGCGCGCTCGTGAGGCCCTCCTCCCGCCAGAAGGGCTGCTCCGCGATCCTCCGCTTCTCGTCGAGCCCGCGCGCCTGGGCGAGCTGCTCCGCGTGGAGCTCGTCGTCGAGGGCCGCGGCGCCCGGATCGAGGCCGAGGGCGATGACGGCAGAGAGCTCGTCCCGCGCGCCCCGCAGATCGCCCGCCGCCGCGAGCGCGCGGGCGTGCGCGACGCGCGGCCGGAGGAGCTTCGCGGTCGCGACGGTCGCGCCGGTGAACAGGAGCGCGACCGCCATCGGCGCCGCGACGCGCGCGAGCCGACGCGCCTTCGACGGGAGCAGCAGCGCCGCGACCGCCACCGTCCCCGCGATGGACGCGGCCAGGGTGAGCCCGAAGAGCAGGAGCGGCGCCCCGTGCGCGCGCATCCACGGGTGCAGGGTGGCGCGCCCGACGGCCACCATCACCGCCAGGACGACGCCGGCGACGGCGAGCGCGACGAGCAGCGCCCGCCGCAGCCGGAGGGGCCGCTTGTGGCTCGAGCGGAGCACGACCGGAGGGATCCCAGCGACCTCGATGGTCCCCGCGCCGAGCGGGGTCGCGTAGCGAACGGCGTAGACGCCCGAGGAGAAGCCCTGGTACCGCATCGACTTGATGCGCGCCGAGCGAGGATCGAGCCGCGGCAAGAGCGACGGCTCCACGCCCTCGAGCTCGTCGACGAGCCCGCTGTCGTAGTAGAGTTCGTTCTTCCACCGCCCGGGGCCGGCCTCGAAGTCGGTGGGCGACTCGACCTGCTCGTGCGCCTGGATCCCCGCAGGATCGCCCGCGACGGCGACGTGCTCGGTGATCCGTGTCTCGAGCCGGAGCCACGCGAAGACGCGCCCCCCTCCCGCGCAGGTGACGCAGCGGACCCGCCCCGACGTGCACGACCCGCACGCGACGACCGCCGCGCCTTGGCAGGTGGGGCACGGGGCCTCTCCGACCCTGCCGGTGGCGCGGCAGAGGCGGCAGTCGACGTGCCCCGTCCCGAGGCACCGTCGGCACTTGGTGTGCCCGCTGCCGTCGCACTGGGGGCACAGGCACGTGACCCGCGTCTGGTCGGCGATGCGCCTCGGATCGACCGTGAACGGATCGTAGCGCGTGGGCTCGGGCAGGTCGTGGAGCTCACTCGTCTTCTTCCGGGCGCCCTTCGCGGGGGCCATGTCGAGGAGGAGCGACCGCCGCTCGACGAGCGCGAGCAGCCGCTCGTACGTCTCGGTCCGCACATCGACGTCGACGATCGAGTCGGCCAGGGCGGTGCGCGACATCAGGTACCGCGGCGCGAGGCGCGCGGCGGCCGCGGTGGCGCGCGCGATCCCCGCCTCGATCCCCTCCCGCGCAGCGCGGAGGCTCCTCTCGGCCGCGGGCGGGGGGATCGAGCGCGGCGGGCCGCTTCGGGACGACGGAGGGCTCGTCACGGCCGCTTCGGGGCTGTCCTCATGGGCCGAGACACGATAGCCTGTTTGTCCATGACTCCCCAAGACAGCAAGATCCTCCGCGCGCTCGTCGCCATCGCCTGGGCCGACCGCCGCATCGCGAAGGAAGAGACCCGCGCGCTCGAGACGCTGTTCCACGCCTTCGGCGCCACCGAGGCCGAGGCGAAGGAGCTCCGCGCGTACGCCTCCCGCTCGAAGAGCCTCTCGGACGTGCCGCTCGACGAGCTCTCGGACGAAGATCGCGAGATCCTCCTCGGGAACGCGGCGGTCCTCACCGCCGCCGACGGCAAGCGGAGCGACGAGGAGGCGAAGGCGCTCGACGAGCTGGTGAAGCTGCTCGGCCTCGACGCGTCGAAGGCGAAGGGCGTCATCGACGACGCCAAGGATGGCGCCTTCTTGCTCCCGTCGCGGCAGCTCGAAGACGGCTGAGCCTTGCCTCGACGCCCGCCGAGGCTGCTCGGCGCCCTGTGGATCGGGATCTTCACGGTCCTCGGCGAGGCGCTCACGGAGCGGCTGCGCCTGCCGGTCCCCGGCAGCGTGCTCGGGATGCTCGGCCTCTTCGTCGCGCTCCGCTCGGGGCTCGTCAAGATGGAGGGCGTGCGCTTCGCGGGGGGGCTGCTCATCCGCCACATGGGCCTCTTCTTCGTGCCAGCGGGCGTCGTGGCCGTCGGGATCCTGCCGGAGGTGCGGGGCGACTGGCTCGGGATCGCGGTCGCGGCGCTCGTGACGACCGTGCTCGTGGCGGTGGTCACGGCGAAGATCGCGGGAGAGCCCGCGTGACCGACCTCCTCGGGCGTGGCGCGGCGGGCGGCGCCGTGGGGCGTCGCGTGATCCCCGCCGAGCGCGCGGGTGGCGCCGTGGGGCGTCGCGTGATCCCCGCCGAGGGCGCGCGTGGCGAGGCGGGTGGCGCCGTGGGGCGTCGCGTGATCCCCGCCGAGCGCGCGCGTGGCGAGGCGGGCGGCGCCGTGGGGCGTCGCGTGATCCCCGCCGAGGGCGCGCGTGGCGAGGCGGGCGGCGCCGTGGGGCGTCGCGTGTTGGTGGCGACCTCGAGGGTGCGGCTCGCCTGTGGGGCGTCGGCGAGATGAGCGTCGTCTGGGCCTTGGCGACGGTCGTGGCGTACCTCGTGGCGAGCCAGCTCGCGGCGCGCGGGTCGGCGCGCTGGCTCCACCCCGTGCTCGTCGCCGCCGCCCTCTTGGTCGTGGCGCTCCGAGCCACGGGCACCTCCCTCGAGACGTACGCTCGCGGTGGCCGCGCGGTCTCGGCCTTCCTTGCGCCCGCGGTCGTGGCGCTGGCGCTCCCGCTCGCGGACGAGGTGCCGCGGCTCGGCTCGCGCCTCTGGCGCGCCATCCTCGCGGTGGCGAGCGGCGCGGCCGTCGGCGTGCTCGGCGTCCTCGCGATCGCGCGGATCTTCTCGACCTCGCCCGTCGTCACCGCCTCGCTCCTCCCGAAGTCGACGACGAGCGGCTTCGCCATCGCGATCGCCGAGCGCCTCCACGGCAGCGGGCCGCTCGCCGCGGCGATCGTGATCGTCGTCGGGGTCTTCGGCGCGAGCGTCCTCCCGTGGATCCTCCGTCGCCTCGGCGTCAAGGACCCGCTCGCCTTGGGGCTCGGCCTCGGGACGGCGGCGCACGGGGTCGGGACCGCGCGCGCCGCCGAAGAGGGGCCCGCAGCGGGCGCGGCGAGCGCCTTCGGGATGGCGCTCGCCGGCGTCGTCACCGCCCTGCTCGCCGCGGGCGCGGCCGCGTGGCTCGGCGGTGGGATGCTCCCGTAACGAGGGCTTCTTCCCCGCGTTCTTCTTCTTCACGGCGCCGCGGACCGTGACGTACGAGTTGCGCGCACCCGGGACGCCACCCTCGATGAGCAGCAGGCCCTCGTCCTTCAGGATCTTCGCGACCTTCACGTTGAGGACGCTCACCGTCTCGTTGCCGTACTGCCCCGGCATCTTCAGGTTGGGGAGCGTCCGACCGGGCGTCATGTTCGTCCCGATCGAGCCGCCGTGCCGGCGATACTCGTGGGTGCCGTGCGTCCGAACGAAGCCGGCGAAGTTCCACCGACGGACGACGCCCGTGAAGCCGCGCCCGCGGGTCGTCCCCTGCACGTCGACGAATTGCCCCTCCGCGAAGATCTCGTCCAGCGGGAGCGTCGCGCCGATCTCGTACTTCGCGGCGTGCTCCTCGGAGCAGCGGAGCTCGCGGACGAGCTTCTTCGGCGCCACCCCGGCCTTCTCGGCGGCCTTCAGCTGGGCCTTGTTGGTGTGCTTGGCCTTCTTGTCTCCGAGGCCGAGGATGAGCGCGGAGTAGCCGTCCTTGGCCTTCGTGCGCTTGCCGACGACGGTCGCCGCGGCCTCGAGGACCGTGCAGCGGATGAGGTTGCCGTCGGGGGCGTAGATGTGGGTCATGCCGAGCTTCTTGCCCAGCGTGCCGGGGTTCTGGTTCATGAGCGTGTGACTCCTCTCGGCGCGCGCCGCCGAGGGCTTGGGGATGGGGTGAAGAGGCCGTCGCGCGACCCCGAGATCGGGTCGATCCGGCGCGGGATCGAGGAGGCTCACGCCTCCGTGACGGACAGCCGAAGGGGCGGCTTCTTAGCGGGACTTCCCCTCTCGCGTCAAGCGCGCGTCACGGAGACGAGCTCGCGGGGGGGGCCGGCGGCGCGGGCGGAGGCAGCCCCGGAGCCCTGCTGGAGGCCGGCGCGGGTGGGTGGGTCGGTGGCTGAGGAGCTGGTGGAGGTGAGGCGCCGGTCTTCGCCTTGGCCCTCGGCTGCGCGCTCGGCTTCGACGCCGGCGGCTCCGGGCTCGACGCCGTGGTGGTCGCCGAGGCGACGGGGCGCATGCCGGCCCCGAAGAAGGGCAGCCCCGAGGACGCGGCGTACCCGAGGAGGGCGCTCACGATGGCGATGGCGACCGCGCCCATGGCGACGCGCCCGGGCTGCAGCCCCTCGGAGCGGCGCGGCGGCGTCAGCTGGATCTTCTGCGGCTGCGGGGCGACGCCGCCTGCCTGCTCGAGCGCCGAGGCGAGCGCCTCCCCGAGCTCGGCGCACGACGCGAAGCGCATCCCGGGGGCCTTCTGCATGCCGCGGAGCAAGGCGCGATCGACGGCCTCCGGGAGCCCGAGCCTCTTCGCGAACGGTCGCGGCTCGCTCGACTGGATCTTGGCGGCGACCGAGAGCGCGTCGTCTCCCGGGAAGGCGCGCTCGCCGCTCGCGGCCTCGTAGAGCGTCGCCGCCAGCGAGAACTGGTCGCTCGCGGGCGAGAACGCGCCGCCCTGCAGGGACTCGGGCGCCGAGTACGCGGGCGTGCCGACCAGCCCACCGGTGCGGGTCAGCGTCGAGTCTGGCACGCGCGCGATGCCAAAATCGGCGATCTTCGCGCCGGACGCGGCGAGCATGACGTTCTCGGGCTTGACGTCGCGGTGGAAGACCCCGGTGAGGTGGGCGAGCGACAGCGCCGAGCCGAGCTCGCGCGCGAGCCGGGCGACCTGCGCGGCGGGGAGCCTGCCGCTGCGGAGCCGCTCCTTCAGGTTCTGTCCCTCGACGTACTCGAAGACGAGGTAGACGCCAGCGAGCTCGTCCTCTCCCATGTCGTGGAGGGTCACGATGTTGGGGTGGGAGACCCTCGCGGCGGCCTGGGCCTCGTTCTTCATCCGCACGAGGAGCCCGCGGATGACCTCCGGCGGGAGCCCGAGATCGTCCCGCAGCACCTTCACGGCGACGTGCCGCCCGAGCACCGGGTCCTGGGCGAGCATGACGCGGCCCATCGCGCCCTGACCGAGGAGCTTCTCGATCTCGTAGCGCCCGATCTTCGCCGGGAGGGACGGGGAGGAGTCGCGCATCAGGCCCGGCGACCCCTCCTGCCTCGGGGCGGGGCGCGCTCGTCCCGCACGACCGCCTCGATCTTGGAGAGGACCTCGCGCTTCGTGACGCGGGCGCCCTGTCGCACGAAGCGCTCGGCGTGCTTGATGACGTGCTCGGCGACGTCGACACCGCTCGCGCGCTCGATCCCCTCGAGCCCGGGGGAGCTGTTGATCTCCAGGATCTTCGGCCCTTCGCGCCCCTCGAGCATGTCGACGCCCGCCACCTCGAGCCCCATGACGCGCGTCGCGCGGACGGCGGCTTGTCGGTACGCGAGCGGGAGCTTCACGGCGATCGCGTTCCCGCCTCGGTGGAGGTTCGAGCGAAACTCGCCGGCCTTCGCGGTCCGCCGCATGCTCGCGACGACGGTCTTGCCGACGACGATGGCGCGGATGTCCTTGCCCTTGGACTCGCGGATGTACTCTTGGAGGATGATGTCCTGACCCATGGCCCAGAGCGTCTCCAGCAAGGACGAGACGGCCTCGCGGGTCTCGGCGATCATGGTGCCGATCCCCTGCGTGCCCTGCTGGATCTTGATGATCGCGGGGGTCCCGCCGACGAGGTGCAGGGACGCGTCGATGGCGCCGGGGCTCCGCGCGCACACGGTGATGGGGACATCGACGCTCTGCCGCGTGAGGAGCTGCATGGCGCGGAGCTTGTCGCGGCTCCGCGCGATGGAGACGGCGCTGTTCAGGACGGGGACTCCCATCATGTCGAACTGGCGCACGACGGCGAGCCCGTAGTTGGTGATGCTCGCGCCGATGCGCGGGATCACCAGATCGATCCCGGGCGGCGGCGCCCCCGCGAGGAGCATCGTGGGCGCGCCGCGCGAGACGACGATCTGGAAGTCGAGCGGATCGGCCACGAGGACCGCGTGGCCCCGCGCGCGCGCGGCGAGGACGATGCGGCTGGTCGAGTAGAGCGACGCGTTGCGAGACAACACGAGGATCCGCATGGGGGCGCGCAACGTACCAGCTTCGTGACGGGGAGGATGCAGCTCGGCGCACACGGCCCTCGAGCCGCGGAATTGTGGCCTCGGGCGCCGCTTTGGTCCCACAATGCGGGCGCATGAGCTCCTCCCCTCGTCGAGGCACCCGCCTCCTCGCGCTCTCCGCGCTCGCCGGGGCCGGCGCGCTGCCGGCCTGCGGAGACGACGCCGCGACGAACCGCCGGTGCTTCGACGCGATGACCATCGTCCGGGTCTCCAAGGGCTCGGACGGGGCGAGCTGCGGCGCCAAGGACCGCATCTCGTACGGCTACTGCGAGACCGCCGCGCCGGGGTCGTGCGCGGACGCGAGCCCCCGCTACGCCTGCGTCGCGATGGGCTCGAACAGCGGCTTCTTGCTCGAGCTGTCACGGTGCTCGTCCGTGGAGTCGCTGCCGGACGGCTGGGTGCTCGCCGAGGACGCGGGATCGTTCGGCGCCGTCCAGGACTGCAAGACGGCGCGGCAGCTCTGCGACGGGACCTCGATCCCCTGGACGACGAAGGCCGAGGCCGGCGGCGGCGGGTGATCTGGGTCGGCGCGGCAGCTCTGCGACGGGACCTCGATCCCCTGGAAGACGAAGGCCGAGGCCGGCAGCGGCGGGTGACCTGGGGCGTCGCGCGTTCGTCGCTCCCCCGACGGGCGGCGTCGCGGCGGCCGCGGGGCTTGGCGGGGAGGGCGAGCCAGGGGGGGGGGGGCGCGCCGTCACCGAGCGCGAGACGGAGGGTGACGCTCGGCGGACGAGGTCGGTGCGCGCCTCGCCGCGCCGGGGCTCGCGGGTCGATCCTCGTGACGAAGTGTCCGCCCTCTGGAATCGTCGGTGCGCGCCGCGCCGGGGCTCGCGGACGGGCGGCTGCAAAGGTCGCGGAGGTCGAAGCGGCGTCCTCGGGGCGAGGACCTGGTGGCGGCGAGGATCAGTCGGCGAGGTCGGGGCGGCTCGTCGCGCCCGTCGGCGGCGCCGGAGCGGCCGGCGTCGACGAGGCGGGAGGCTGGGCGCCGTGACGCGGCAGCGGCCTCCCGTCGTCCGTCCAGTCGCGCGTCGGCTCGTACTCCGGCGGCGGTCCCTCCGGCGGCCGTGGCGGGCGCGAGCTGCACGCGAGGAGCAGGGCTCCTGCGCCGAGCGCGACGAGCACCGCGGTCACCTTCCGGCTCATGGCTCGTGCATACCGCACGGCCCGACCCGTCCCAAGGGCAAGTTTCCTTGCGCGGGCCACGGTGGGGAGGCTAGGACTGGCCTGAGGAGCGCCTTCGCGGCTCCTTCTTCGACCCGCACGTCCTCACTCCAGGAGATCCCCCTTCATGACCCGTCTGCTTCGTCCCGCCGTCTTCACCGCCCTCCTCGCCTCTCCGTTCGTCCTCCAGGGGTGCAGCGCCGAGGATCTCCAGAAACAGACCGACTGCTCGGCGACCGCGAGCGGCGAGGCGTTCGTCCAGGCCGTGGGCGCCCTCGAGGCGATCTCGGTCAACATGAAGGTGGAGGTGGCCACCGCGTGCCGCAACATCGCCGTCGCGGCGGGCAAGGGCAGCTCGGTCCAGTGGGCCGGCTCCGGCACCCCGTCCGACGACGACGTCTCCCAGGCGTGCAACGTCGCCTCGGCCGAGATCAACGCGGTGATCGCGGCGAGCGGGTCGCTCTCGATCGTCATCGAGGGAGAGGCCAAGTGCGAGGCGAACCTCCAGGCTCAGGCCGACTGCACGGCCCAGTGCAGCGGCAACGCGGCGTGCTCCGGCGGCGTCGAGGCCTCGTGCGATCCCGGGCAGCTCAGCGTGAGCTGCGAGGGCGAGTGCAAGGCCGGCGCGCGGTGCGAGGGCTCGCCCGACGTCCAGGTCGACTGCGAGGGCTCGTGCACGGCCGAGTGCGACGGGACCATCACGGGCGGCTGCGACGGCGTGTGCGAGGGCACCTGCGACGGCCAGGCGTCGAACGGCCAGGCCGCCGGCGCCTGCAAGGGCAAGTGCGAGGGCAAGTGCTCGAAGCCGTCGGCGAGCGCGTCGTGCAGCGGCAAGTGCTCGGGCTCGTGCACGGTGAAGACCGACGTCAAGTGCACCGGCGAGGCCAAGTGCACCGGCGGCTGCTCGGGCACGTACAAGAACCCCTCGTGCAAGGTGGCCGTCGATCCGCCCAAGTGCGAGGCGAGCGCCGAGTGCAAGGGGAGCTGCTCCGCGTCCGCGCAGGCGACCGCGAAGTGCACCGCTCCCAAGGTCCGCGTGGTGGCCTCTGGCACCGTCGACGCGAAGTTCGTCTCCGCGCTCGAGGCCGAGCTGCCGCACCTCATCCTCGTGGCGCAGGCGCAGGGCAAGGCGGTCGTGGACGTGCTCGGCAAGGTCGGCGCGAGCGTCAAGGCCGCGGTCAGCGGCTCGGCGGCGTGCGCGCTCAAGCTGCAGGCCTTCGTCCAGGCGTCGGCGAGCATCAACGTGTCCGTCCAGGCGTCCGCGAGCGCCAGCGCGAGCACCGGCGGCTGAGCTCCCGGGTCTGCGGTCGGGGCGAGCGCGCCGAGGGGCCGCTCGCTCGCCTCCGACCGTGGGGGCGACGGGGCTCGGGCCTCGCGCCCGCTGGCGCGGCGGGCGTCGCCCGCGTCGGCGTGTTCGCGTCCCCACGTGGGGGCAATCTCGCGGCGCGGACCTGCCGAGGACTCGAAGGGGGCGGGGCGCGCGGCCTCGGCGTGGACGGCTCGCGCCGGCGGTCCAGGAGCTGCGCTCCGTCCTCGACGAGCGCGGGGCGCGCGGCCTCCGCGTGGACGGCTCGTGACGGCGTCTCTGCGGTTCGTCGTTGCGGCGCCGGCGGGACCTCGGCTACGACGGCGGCATGATCCGCCCCATGGTGTCCGTGTTCGTCGGGTTTGCGCTGGCTGGCGGCGTGTGGATCTCCGGCTGCGGCGGCGGCTCGGAGTGGAAGCCGGTGGCGGGCCCCTCGGTCTTCCCGGCCATGCCGGCGCCCGAGCCGCCCGGGCCGCCGGGCCGCGCTCGCCATGCTAAGCCCACGCCGCCCTCCTCGGACGACGCCGACGACACGCCCCGCGCGCCCGCCTCGGCGGCCTCCAGCGCCGCGCCACCCGCGACCAGCGCCTCGGCGAAGCCCGCGACCAGCGCCAGCGGGAAGCACGCGCACCCGCCTCCTGCCAAGAAGAAGTAGGTTCGCCGCGCGGGGGAGCCGCTCCCCTCCGCGCGCCGCGCGGAGGGAGTTCGTCGTCGCGTCGGACCGTGGAGCGCGCCGACGCCGTCGCTCGCATCCCGGCGGACGACGGCGAGCCCTCGCGCGCTCGACAGCGCGCCGACGCGCAGGGTACCGTTCGCCCTCATGCCCAAGGCGAAGACCCAGCCCACCCCATCCACGCCCGTCAGCCACACGCTCCGCCGCGCCTACGAGTCCGTGAAGGCCGAGGCCGACGCCCTCTCCGAGCACGAGATCGTCGAGTTCCGCGCGACCCTGTCCATCGCGCGGGGCAACGCGGAGAAGGGCATCGACGCCGTGCTC
>CAYNEK010000116.1:0-13448 GCA_964396175.1 uncultured Polyangiaceae bacterium
GCGACGCGGGCGCGGGCGGCGACGCGGGCGCGGGCGGCGACGCGGGCGCGGGCGGCGACGCGGGCGCGGGCGGATTAGTCTCCGTGCTCCGCTCGAGACGCCTCGTGGCGGTGCTCGTCGTCACCACGCTGGTGCTCGCCGCGGCAGCAACGGCCGGCCCGTACCATCTCGGTGGGGCTCCGCTCGACGTCACAGCGGCTCGCCTCGACGCGGATCTCGGCGCGAAGCGCGCGACCCTCTCGGGCGGTGTGACGGTCCGTCGCGCGGATCTCACGCTCACCTGTCCGAAGCTCGAGGCGAAGTTCGGGGACGATTCGTCGGTGGTCTGGGCGAGAGCCTCGGGCCCCGTGCAGGTCGACGCGCGGGAGGGACACCTCGAGGCGAGCGAGGCCGAGCTCGATCTCGAGAAGAAGACCCTCGAGCTCCGAGGAAGGGTCATCGTGACCCGCGGCGCGTCGCGGCTCTCGGCGGAGGCCGCCACCGTCGATCTCACGACGAGGCGCATCTCGCTCCGCGACGTGAAGGGAACCCTCGCCGCGCCCTCTGCGTCTACGTCCGCTTCGGGCCCCTCGTCTCCTTGAGCACGCTCACCGCGCGGGACGTCTCCGTCCGCGCCGCCGACCGTGTGATCGTCTCGCGCGCGACGCTCGAGATCGCAGGAGGCGCCGCGGTGGCGGTGCTCGGCCCCTCGGGCGCGGGAAAGAGCAGCCTGCTCGGCGCCGTCGCAGGCGCGCGAGAGGCGAGTGGCGAGATCACGCTCTGCGGAGAGGACGTCTCTCGGTGGCCGCTCCACGCCCGGGCGGCGCGAGGGCTCGGCTACGTGCCCCAGGAGCCCAGCGTCCTCTGGGATCTCACGGCCGCCGAGAACCTCGTCACGCTCGCGGCGCTGCGCGGGGTCGCCGTCTCCGCGATCGATCTGCTCGAGGAGGTCGGGCTCTCCTCGCGGCGAGCCATCCGCGCGGGCCATCTCTCCGGCGGAGAGCGGCGACGACTGGAGCTCGCGCGCGCCCTCGCGATGCAGCCACGGGTCCTGCTGCTCGACGAGCCGTTCTCGGGCCTCGGGCCTCGGGACATCGCGCTGGTCGTGGGCGTCCTCCGCGCGCGCATGGGCTCGGGCCTCGGGCTGTGCGTGTCAGACCACCACGCCGAGGCCGCCCTCTCGCTCGCCGACCGAGCCATGCTCCTCGTCGACGGAGAGGTCGTCCTCGACGCCCCGTCGGAGCATTTCGCCTCGGACGAGGCGGTCCGACGGCGCTACCTGCTCTGATCGCTCGACCGTCGCGCGAGGAGGGCGTGGATGTCGGCGCCGGGGACGACGGCGAGGAGGATGGCGTCGGCGGCGCCCGTCGGTCGCGGCCCCTCCGCGACGACCACGCGTCCGCCCTCCGCCCCGGGGACGATCCACACGCGCACCGCGGGCAGCACGTTCGGTGGGAGCGCGGCCTCCGGCGGCGCGGTGATCGACAAGCGCCCGTGCTCGATGGCGCCGTCGTAATCGAACCGCTCCGTGACGACCGATGGGACCGAGTCCACCGACACGAGGTCCCGCTGCGAGAGGATCTCTTCGTCCTGCGCCCTGGGCGGCGGCGCGGCCAGGATGGGCGAGGTGAGGGTGGAGCGGCCGATCTTTGGCGGCGCGAGCGAGCGCTCTGCCGCCGTCAGCGCGGTCCTCCGAGCCCCGGCAGGGAGCGCGCCGACAGCGCGGGCGAGGAAGCGCAGCGCCTCGTCGCGATCGCCCTTCTTCCAGAGCAACGAGCCCATCTCGAGGAGGCTCTCGACCTCCTCGGGGTCCCCTGGGTCGGGCACCGGGAACCTCCTGTCCGGCGGTGGCGGTGCGGTCAGTTGCAGCCTCGCGCCGTGGCGCCGTGCGCCTTCAGGGCCCTGCAGGCGTCCTTGATGTAAGCCGAGGTCGGCGGGGCGAGGCTCACGTACTGCTGGTAGTGCTGGATGGCAGCCTCTCGCTTCCCCGCCGCCAGCTCGGCCTCGGCCAGGAGCCGCGCGCACTCGGAGAGCCAGGAGGGTCGCACCTCGCTCGCCATCGCGAGCTCGTAGGCCTGGGTCAGGTGCTCGAGCGCGCCTGCCTTGTTGTTGAGCTGCATGAGCAGCCGCCCGGCCCGAAATCGCCAGTCGGCGCGCTTCCCGTCCTGCGCGATGGCCTTGGCCCACGCATCCTGCGCCGCCGGCCACCGCTGTTGATCCTCGTAGACCTCGGCGAGCGTCGCGTACGCCTCGAAGCGGGACGGTCGCAGCTCGAGCGCCTTCTTGAGATCCGCCTCGGCGTCGTTCACGAGGCGCTGACGCCGCCGCAGGATCCCGCGCTGCCAGTAGGCATCGGCGAGGCTCTTGTCGAGCTCGAGGCATCGATCGAGCGCCTTCTCGGCCTTCCCTTGCTGGTCGGAGTCGTTGGCCGCCCAGCCCACGTACAGGAAGTACTCGGCGCGGTTCGGGTCGAGGTCGGCGGCGCGCTCGAAGTACCGCAGCGCCTCCGCGAGCGAGGTGCCCTTCGCCAGGAGGACACGCCCCATGTAGTACTGCACCTCGCCGTTGTTCGGGCGCAGCTGGAGCACCTTGCGGAGCAGCTCCTCGGCGCGGCCGAGGTTCTCCTTGCCGGCGCTGACCTGGGCGGCGGCGACGCGGAGCATGAGATCGGGGTCATCCGGGGCCTTGGCGAGCGCGGCCTCGTACATCTCGAGCGCCTTCTGCGCCTGGCCCGACGCCTCGAAGAGGACCGCGCGCTCGAGCGAGAGCCCAGGGTAGTCCTTGTCCGCGGCGGCGACCTTGTCGAGGGCCTCCGACGCCGCGTCGAACTTGCCGAGCCGGCGCTCGGTCACCCCGAGCTTGAACCGCGTCGCGATCTCGTGCTCGTCCATCGCGAGCGCCGCGAGATACTGCCGCTCGGCCTCGTCGTAGCGCCCCGCGGTGAACGCGATGTCGCCGAGCGCCTTGTGCAGGTGCACCGACATCGGGAGCTTGGCGCGCGCCTCCTCGAGCTTCGCCGCCGCCTCTGCGGGACGACCGAGGCTGAGGAGGAGGTTCGTGAGGCTGACGTAGGTGTCGACGATGTCCGAGTCCGCCCCCGCGAGCTTGATCGCCTCATTGTAGCTCGCCTCGGCGCTCACGCGGTCGCCGGTCGCCTCCTCGGCACGGCCGAGCCACGAGAGGACGAGGGGGCTCGGCTTCCCCGCGTCCTTCAGCTTCTTCGCGAGCCCGCGGAGCAGATCCTTGGCGGGCGTGACGCGCTCGAGGGCGATCTGGGTCTTCGCGAGCCCGACCTTGGGGACGATGGCCTCGGGATCGGCCTCGATCGCCGCGGTGAACCGCGCGAGCGCCTCGGCCTGCCGCCCCGCACGGTAGAGCGCCTCACCGAGGCCCGCGAGGGCCGGGGACGAGCGAGGATCGAGCTTCAGCGCCTCGCCAAAGGCTGACTCCGCGGCGCCGACGCGCGAGCGGCGCAGGCTGATCTCGCCCACGAGCGTGTACGCGGCGACGAGGTCGGCAGAGCTCGCCGCCGCGCGCGTCTCGGGCTTCTTCAGGACGGCGTCCACGTAGGCCATCGTCGTCGCCTCGTCGTGCGACGCGTCCCACGTGAGCCGCGCGAGGAGGAGCCTGGCGCCGGCGTGGTTCGGAGAGCCGTCGGCGACCTGCTTCGCGAGCGCCTCGGCCTTGTCGCGATCGCCCTTCAGCAGCTGAGCCCGAGCCTGGCCGAAGAGCGCGCGCACCGCGGGCTCGAGGGTCGCGAGCTTCGTGAAATGGGCGAGGGCCTTGTCGGCCTCCTTGGCCGACAGCGCCGCCTCGCCCGCGAGCGATACGGCGTCCACGTCGTTGCCCGCGCGCCTCGCGAGCCCCTCGGAGGCCACCAGCCCGCGGGGGAGCTGATCTCCAGCGACCGCCTGCGCGGCGCGCGCGAGATCGAAGGGAGAGCCCGACCGATCCGCGGGCACCGACGACATCTGCGCCTTGGCCCGCCCCGCGAGCTGCGGATCTCGCCCGAACCGCACCTGCCGGTAGAAGTTGACGTAGGCCGCGTAGGCCGCGAGCTCGCGCGCGCGATCGTTGGCCTGCGCGGCCCCGTCCGCGATCTCGGAGGCGCGCGCGGCGGCGCCCGCGGTGTCCTTCGAGAGCTCGACGCGACACGCCTTCGTGGTGTGATCCAGCGTCTCTCGCCAGCCCTTCGCCTTGACCGCGTCGTGCACCAGCCACACGCCGAAGGCGCCGTATGGAGTCGCCATCATCCCCACGCCGAGGGCGAGGATCGCGATGCCGACTCCGACACCGATCTTGAGCCGCCTCGTCGATGTGGGAGGCGGCGCCACAGAAGACTCGACGAGGCGCCGAGGGGTCTGCACCGCGACGACGCGGCTCGCCCCCGCCGCGGGGGGAGCCTCGCTCGGCTGTCGCGCCGGACCACCCTCTTGGGGGATAGCGCCGAACTCCATGTCCTCGTCGCCGCCTCCGAGGTCGCGCTCGCCCCAACCGAGGCCTCCCGCGCGGGACGGCGCGTTCGGAGACTCTGGCGGCGGGCGCTCCGAGGGGCCAGGCGGCGGCTCGCCGAAGTCCATCTCGCCGAACCCCAGTTCGGGGGGCGGTGCCGGGACAGAAGGCGCGGAGCCCGTCGCCGCGCGAGGCGCGGGCACGCCGAAGGGATCATCCCCGAACCCCTCGGGCGCCACCGCACCGCCACCGAGCGGCGCCTCTCCGAAGTCCGCGAAGGGATCGGCAGGAGCCGCGGGGAGGCCCACATTCGCAGGGCTCGGCAGGCCAGCTTGTGGTGTCGGCAGCCCCGCCGCGGGCGTCGGCAGGCCGACGCCTCCAACCGCCGGGAGGCTCGCCGCGGGCGACGGGAGATCGAAATCGAACCCCCTCCCAGCGGGGACGGGGAGGTTCGCCGCGGGCGATGGGAGCCCGACGTCGCCACCCGCGAAGCTGGGAAGGTCGAGCCCGCCGGCAGGTGACGGGAGATCGAGCCCGCCACCCGAGAACGTCGGGAGATCGAGCCCGCCGACAGGTGACGGGAGATCGGGCCCGCCACCCGATGGAGACGGCAGATCGTCGAAGAGCGCGCCTCCGGTGCGCCTTCGGGCGGGCAGATCCGCTCCGCCACGCTGGACCGCCGGGAGATCGACGCCGGCGTGCTGCACGGCCGGGAGATCGATCTCGGCGAACGACGGGCCCGCCATCCGGGGGAGGCCGGGAGGCTCCGGTACGGCCCGCCCGGGCACGTCACCCAGAGAGAGGTCGAGCTCGTCGTCATCGGGCGCGGCCGCCTTGCTCGGCCTCGGAGGCGGCGCGAGATCGAGGTCGACCGCCCCCATGGGCATCGTGCGGCGCGGCGCTGGCCGAGGGGGCCCCTTCTTCGGGGCACCGGCGGCCGCGGCGCCCTTCGTCGCGGGGAGATCCGCCAGCGGCGCGGGGAGATCGGGATCGCTGGCTCTCGCCGCCACCTCGGGTCGCTTGACGACGAAGGTGGTCGTGCACTTCGGACAGCGCATCTTCATCCCCAGGTCGGGGACGCGGCGCTCGTCGACGTTGTAAGAAGCCTGACAGCCGGTGCACTGGACCTTGAACATGGGTGGCGAGCCTTCGGCGCGGTCCCGTCACCCGCGCGAGCGCGCGTGAGGGCGGGCGAACCGCACCGAAGTGCTTTTTACCAGCCCTCCGGCGTCGATGCGTCCTCTTTTGCGGATTTCCCTGGGTCGGGCGCGGAGGATTGGACGAAGTCCCGCACCTTCCTGCGGAGCGGCGAGAGATCCTGCCCATCGCGGCGCACCACGGCTTCTTCTGCGTACCTGAGCCGCTCGACCGTATCGAAGGCCTCTCGAAGCGCGCGATCCTGGCTCGTCCTGCAGGAGGAGGCCACCTGATCGCGGCGGCCCCAGGCCGGCTCGAGCGCCTCACGAAACCGCGCGAGCGCCTCCTCGGGACGCCCATCGACGCTCTCGGTCGCCGCGCGTGCGCGCTCGAGCGCGACGGCGAGACCGACGACGCCGGCACGACAGCTCGTGACCGCGGCGCCCCGCGTGTCCGCCAGCACCTGACGAGAGACCTGGGCCGACAGGACCGCGATGAAGACGGCCACGGACCCGTAGAACAGCCCGAGCGCGACGCGGCGGCCGCGACGCCGAACGGCTGCTTCGGCAGGGTCCACGGCCATCACGCCCGGCCGCGAGCGACGAGGGCGCGCGCGACAGTCACTTCTTCAGCTGCCGCAAGACCTCGCGACCCTCGGGGGTGCGCGCGAAGTTCACGAGCGCGACGAGATCCTCGAACGTGCCCTTCTGGACCTCGAGTCTCACCCCGATCGACGGCGTCGGCCCCGCCTCGCCGTAGAAGAAGAGGAGCTGCGGCGTCGTCAGCTTGTTGGGGGCGGTCGCGTAGAGCTTCTCCACCGCGGCGAGCACGGGCTTGGGCGCCTCGGAGCGAACGACGTCCAGGAGGCCCGGGATCGTCGTGCGCGGCAGCGCAATGAACGCCCCTCCCGTATGTCCCGACACCTTCAGCGCGTCGAGATCACCGCGGGCGGCGAGGGTGCCGTCCTTCTTGCCCGACGAGTGCGCCGCGCCGACCGCCTTCTTGAGCTCGGCGAGGTCCTGCCCGAAACCGATCCACGTGAAGGCTGCGCCGTCGGGTACGACGACCAAGTAGTACTTGCGAGGCGTCATGGCCTTCGCCGCCGCGCCAGGCTTGCCGCCCTTGGCCCAGGGGTCGGGGAGCCCGCCTACGGCAGGCGGCATCGCCATCGGACCATACCGCATGGCGAGGAGCTTCGTCGCGTCCACCTCGAGGAGCGCGCTGCCTCGCGGGAAACCTGCCGCGTTGGCGCTGAAGGTCACCGTCGGGAGAGCGGCGGTGTCCTTGCCCTTCTTGTCCTTCGACCGAGCGAAGGCCATCACGCGGTTCGCGGCGGTCGCGCCCTCGCGGAGCCACTTCACCCAGCCGTCGGCTGGGACGTCGATCCCCGTCACGGACCAGCTCTGCGCGAAGGACTCGATGCTCGTCTTCAGGTCCGCTCCCTTGGGCGCCTTGCCCGAGAACGAGCTCGCCGAGACCGCGAAGGTGCCTTGCTCGGGGATGTGATCGACGAAGCCCTGGACGGCCTTCTTGTCGGCGTCACCGAGCGGCGCGCGCGCGAGCCCCTCGGACACCGCCTTCGAGAGCACGCGCCGCGGCGTCGCGAGGAGCTCACGAGGAGCCGTGCGACCCCACGACGCGGCGAACGCGTCCTTCGGGAGGTGCCAGAACGGCTCGGGCGGCGCCGACGGCGGCGCCGTGGGGGACGTGAGGTACGTCGTGAACCACGAGGTGTTCGACGAGAATTTCACCGAGCCTGACAGCTTGTACGTCGGCCCCGCGGTGCCGATGGCGCTCTTCACCTCCACGCGGTCCAGATCCTCGAGGAGCCGGAGCCCCTCGTCGATGAGCTTGGCCGGGGCGTCGAGGAGCTCGGGATCGCCGATCTGCATACGGGCGAGCTGCTCGCGCGCCTCGCCGCCCGACCGCTCGCCGACGACACGGAGGAACGGCAAGTACCGCTCCTTGACGGGCTTCATGCGGAACTCGGCCTCGAGATCGCCCGAGGCCGGAGGGGTCGCGGCGAGGGTGCGGGTGAGCCACGGGCGGAGCGCCTCCACGTCTCGCTCCGAGCCGCCACAGACGACGCGCGCGGGGGCGTCACCGTTCGCCGGGGAGAGGACGCAGACGCCCTTCGTGCCCACGAGCCGCACGGCACCGCCGCGCAGGGGGCGAGCGGCGCCGTGCTTCGCCTCGCTCGCCGCTCTCGCGGCGTCGAAGCCGACGACCGGGATCGAGACGGCGAAGAGCGGGCTCGGCGCGTCGTCGGGCGACGCCGGATCGATGGCCAGCGCGGCGTCGAAGCTCGAGTCCCACGAGATGACCTTGGCGGCGTCGTGACCGAGCCTCTCGATCTCCTCGGAGAGCGATCCCGTGGCTCCGAGGGACTTCATCGCGGCGTCGATGTTCTTCGTCGGCGCCTTCCATCGCGCGACGCCGAGCAAGAGGCGTGGCTCCTGGGCGGGGGACAGGTCGGGGACGTCGGGAGGCGGCGCGGCGATCGACGCGACCGGAGCGCTCGACGCGGCCGGCGGGGGCGCGACGGGCGCGGGCGTGGAGGAAGCGCACGCGGCGACAAGCAAGGACAGTGAGACGGGGGCGAGGGCGCGGATCGGACGCATTGGGGAGCGCGCACCGTCCTCGTTTCGCGCGCTTTCGTCAAGCGCCGATTGACCCAACGATCCGGCCTCGCTAAACGCTCGTCGACATGCGCAAGCTCTCCGCCGCGCTCGCCGCCGCCGCCCTCCTCACCGTCGCCCCCGCGGCGCTCGCCGAGACCAAGGTCGCGGCCATCGACCTGAACCGCGCCATCGGCGACACGAACGAGGGCTCCCGCGCGACCCTCGCGCTCCGCGACTTGCACGACAAGCGCCAGGCCGAGATCGACACGCGGCAGTCCGCGCTCCTCAAGGAGAAGGCCGAGCTCGAGAAGAAGTGCCGCGGCAAGGAGGGTCACGCCGACTGCGATCAGAAGGTCGCAGACTACAACAAGCGCGCCGGAGACCTCGAGCAGACCCGCGAGAAATTCTCGCAAGAGTGGGCGCAGAAGCAGGCCGAGGCCACCAAGCCCATCCTCGAGCGGATGCATCGCGTCGTCGAGCGCCTGGCCAAGCAGAAGGGCTACGATCTCGTCGTCGACCGCACGGCGGCGCCCTACGTCCGCGGCGATCTCGACCTCACCGAGCTGGCGGTGAAGACCTACAACGACGACACACCGACGATCTCCCCGCTGTCGAAGGAGGAGCGCGCGCGGATCGATCGCCCGCCAGGCGCGACGGGCGCGGACGCGAAGAAGGACGACAAGGGCGCGAAGCCCCCACCCAAGAAGAAGTGAGCCCACCGATGAAGACCCTCCGCCCCATCGTCTCGGTCCTCGCCCTCGCGGGCGGCCTCTTGCTCTCGATGCCGCTCCTCGCCGAGTCGCCCGGCCCCTCGGCGACACCCAGCGCCAAGATCGCCGTCGTCGACATCCAGCGCGCGGCGCTCGAGACCGAAGACGGCCTCCGCGCGCAGGCGCAGCTCCGCAAGTACTTCGACCGCCGACAGGCCGAGCTGAACGCTCGCCAAGACGACCTCCTCCGCAAGAAGGACGAGATCGAGCGGCAGAGCAAGGTGCTCTCGAAGGACGCGCTCATGCGCGCGATGGAAGACTGGCAGCACCAGATGCTCGAGCTCCAGGGCGTCTACGGCGGCTACCAGGACGAGCTCGCCCGCAAGCGCAACGAGATCACCGCGCCCATCTTCGCCCGCATCTCGCAGATCCTGAAGAAGGTCGCGAAGCGCGACGGCTACGACATCATCCTCGAGCGGCAGGCGGTGCCCTACGCGCGCCAGGATCTCGATCTCACCGATCTCGTGATCACGCTCTACAATTCGGGCGAGGACGCCGCGGCCGCGGGCTCTGCCGCCCCGCCCCCGGCGTCGACCACGGCTCCTCCCGCCAACTCGAGGTGACATGACCGTCGCGCTCGCGCGCCCCGTGGCGCTCGGCGCGGCGGAAGAGGAGCTTGGAGGCGAGGTCGACGAGGCAGCGCGAGCGCTCGTCATCGATCGCCTGGCCCGCCCCGAGGACGCCGACGATCGGCCGGGCGCGCTCACCGTGCTGAGCCGCGCCCGGGCCGCGCGGTCGCTGTCTCGCCCCTTCGCGATCCTCGTCTCTCGCGCGCTCGCGAACCGAGCCCCGCTGGGGATCCGCTGGATCCATGACGCCCCCGCGGCGGTGCTCGCCGCCTTGCTCGAGGAGCCTCAACCCATCGACGAGCGCGCGCACGCGCTCATCGAGACGGGCGCGGCGGTGGACGAGACCGCCGTCGTGCGCGCGTTCGCGGTGATCCGTCGAGGCGCCGTCGTCGGGCCGCGGAGCGTCGTCGGAGAGGGCGCGGTGATCCACGGCGGCGTCACGATCGGCGCGCGGGTCTCGATCGGCGCTCACGCCGTCGTCGGGCGGCCAGGCTTCGGGTGGGCGGTCTCTCCGGCGGGTGTCGCCCGCGTGCCGCAGCTCGGGGGGGTCCTCATCGAAGACGACGTCGAGATCGGGCCACACACGACGGTCGACGCGGGGACGCTCGGGCCGACACGCATCGGCCGTGGCGCGAAGCTCGACGCCCATGTCCATGTGGGGCATAATGCGGAGATCGGGGCGGGGACGCTCGTCGCGGCGCAGGCGGGCTTCGCTGGCTCGGCGTGCGTCGGGCGAGGGGTGCTCGTGGGCGGGCAGGCGGGCGTCGGCGATCACGTCCTCGTGGGCGACGGCGCGCGGCTCGCCGCGAGGGCTGGCGTCATCGGGGACGTGCCCGCGGGAGCGACCTTCGCGGGCTACCCGGCGGTCGCGCACGCGCGGTGGCTCCGCGGCCACGCGAAGCTCTACAGGCGTCGATAGCGCAGGATCACCTCGGCGCTCGACGCGGCGCCTGCGCGCGAACCACGGACGGCTCGTGGCGCCCTGGAGAGGCTCGCGCCTCAGCTCCGATCGAACAGCCGCTGCAGCCCGTGGGCACGGTCCCGCTCACGCCGCGCCGCGAGTTCGCGCCTCAGGTCCGATCGAACAGCCGCTGCAGCTCGTCGTAGCCGAGGGGCGCCTGGAGCGCATCGAAGCCGCGCTCTTCGCGGAGCCCCCGCGCCGCCTCACGCGCAGCCGAGTACGCGACCATCGCGAGTCGCGTCGCCGTGCTCACGCGTGCGACCCCGAGCTCCCCGAGCGCTCGAAGGGATGGGAGCCCCTTGCGAGCACCGACGTTGATCGGCGCGCCGAGCGCGCTCGTCAGCGCGCGGATCTCGGCCGGATCGGCGAGGCCGATGGGGTAGATGCAGTCCGCGCCCGCCTCGAGGTAGGCGCGCGCGCGGCGGAGCGTCTCGTCGCGACGCGCGGCGTCGCCGCCCAGATCCGGCACGATCCAAGCGTCGACGCGGGCGTTCAGGACGAGGGGGATGCCGACGTCGTCCGCCGCGGCGCGTGCGCACGCGATGCGCCGCGCCGCGGCGTCCGTCTCGCGGAGCCTCGCGTGATCGACGCCGTCTTCCAGGTTGATCCCGACGACGCCCGCGTCGAGGGCACCTCGCACCGTGCGATCGAGCGCGTCCAGGCTCTCACCGTAGCCCGCCTCGAGATCGGCGGTCACCGGCAGGCTCGTCGCGCGCGCGATGCGCGCCGTCGCCGCGAGGATCTCGTCCACCGGCGCGCGCTCGCCGTCCGCGTAGCCGAGCGACCACGCCACCCCGCCGCTCGTCGTCGCGAGGGCGGCGAAGCCGAGATCCGCAAAGAGGCGCGCGCTCGCCGCGTCCCACGCGTTCGGCAAGAGGAGTGGATCGCGGGGATCGTGGAGCGCGAGGAGCCGCCGAGCTCGCTCGATGTCTGCTTCGCGTGGCATCGTGGTGGCCTCGCTTCGTCGAGAGGGGCGGCGCGGGGCCGCCCCTCGTCGCTCAGCCCTTCATCTTGGCCATGAGCGTCGTCGCCATCTCGCCCGGCGTCGGCGCCACGGCGACCCCGGCCGCGCGGAGCGCCTCCATCTTCTCCATCGCGGTGCCCTTCCCGCCCGAGATGATGGCGCCGGCGTGGCCCATGCGCTTGCCCGGAGGGGCGGCGGCGCCCGCGATGAAGCCTGCGACCGGCTTCTTCATGTTCGTCTCGATCCACTCGGCCGCCTTGATCTCGGCCGCGCCGCCGATCTCGCCGATCATGATCACGCCGTCGGTGTCGGGGTCCGCCTCGAAGAGCGTGAGCACGTCGATGAAGTCCATCCCGCCCACCGGATCGCCGCCGACGCCGATGCAGGTCGACTGCCCGACGTCGAGCGCCGAGAGCTGCCCGACGGCCTCGTACGTCAGGGTGCCAGACTTCGACACGACGCCGATGCGGCCCTTCTTGTGGATGTGGCCGGGCATGATGCCGAGCTTGCACTCTCCGGGCGTGATGACGCCGGGGCAGTTCGGCCCGATGAGGCGCACGCCCTTCTTGCCCTCGAGCCAGCGGCGGGTCTTCAGCATGTCGAGGACGGGGATGCCCTCGGTGATGCACACGACGAGCGCGCAGCCCGCCTCGCCCGCCTCGACGATCGCGTCCGCGGCGCCGGGTGGTGGGACGAAGACGAGCGAGGTGTTCGCCTCGGTCTTCGCGACCGCCTCCTTCATCGTGTCGAAGACGGGGACCCGGATCTTCCCGCCCGGTCCGTCCGCCTCGAAGAGCTCTCCGCCGCGGCCCGGCGTGACGCCCGCGACGATCTGGGTGCCGTACGCGATGCACTGCCTCGCGTGGAAGCCGCCGGCCGAGCCGGTGATCCCCTGGACGATGGCGCGCGTGTGGTTTCCGACGAGAATCGACATGGTTAGCTCCTCCGTCCTCTCACTTCGTCAGCTCGACGATCTTCTTGGCGCCGTCGGCCATGGTGTCCGCGGGGTGGATGGCGAGGCCCGACTCGCGCAGCATCTTCTTGCCGAGCTCGACGTGGGTGCCCTCGAGCCGCACGACGAGCGGCACCGTGAGCCCGAGCGCCTTGGTCGCCGAGATGACGCCCTCGGCGATGACGTCGCACTTCATGATCCCGCCGAAGATGTTGACGAAGATGCCCTTCACCTTGGGGCTCGACAGGATCATCGAGAAGGCCTTCTGCACCTGCTCCTTGCTGGCGCCGCCGCCGACGTCCAAGAAGTTCGCCGGGTCGCCGCCGTAGTGCTTGATGATGTCCATCGTGGCCATGGCGAGGCCCGCGCCGTTCACCAGGCAGCCGATGTTGCCGTCGAGCGAGACGTACGAGAGCCCGGCGTGCTTCGCCTCGAGCTCGACCGGATCCTCCTCGTCGACGTCGCGGAGCGCCTCCCAGGCGGCGCGGTGCCGGAACTCGCCATTTTCGTCGAAGTTCACCTTCGCGTCGAGCGCGACGAGATCGCCCGTCTTCGTCACGATGAGGGGGTTTATCTCGACGAGCGAGCAGTCCTCCGCGAGGAAGAGCGCGTAGAGCGCCTCGAGCAGCCTCTGGAGCTGCGCGACGGTCTGCTTGCCGTACCGCTGGAGCCCCAGGCCGAAGGCGAGCTCGCGGGCCTGGTGGCCCGTCATGCCGAGCAACGGATCGCAGTGGACGGTGAGGATCTTCTCGGGGGTCTCCTCGGCGACGGCCTCGATGTCCATGCCGCCCTCGGTCGAGGCCATGACGGCGATGCGCCGCGCCTCGCGATCGACGACGAGCGCGACGTAGAGCTCCTTCTGGATGTCGAGCCCCTGCTCGATGTAGAGCCTGCGCACCTTCTGCCCGGCGGGGCCGGTCTGGTGCGTGACGAGCTGCATCCCGAGCATCTTCTCGGCGAGCTCGCGCGCCTCCTTGGGGCCGCCCTTCGCGAGCTTCACGCCGCCGCCCTTGCCGCGGCCGCCGGCGTGGATCTGCGCCTTG
>CAYNEK010000117.1:0-13377 GCA_964396175.1 uncultured Polyangiaceae bacterium
CCGGATCATGCAGCGCCAGCTCGCCGGTTTCCCGCGCGCACCTGCCGTCGCGGTGGGTTGAGGCGTCATGCCCGTATCGCGCGAGGAAAGACGGGCGCCGAGCGCGCACACCGACGATCCCGCGAGAGATCAGGATCGCTCGATGGTCTCGCGCAGCGCGTCGGTGACGAGATCGGGCTGCTCGATGCTCGACGAGTGGCCTGCTTCGGGGATGCGGACGAGCCGCGCGCCGCGGACGTCTCGGGCGATGCGCTCTCCCTTCGAGGGGACCGTCGCGACGTCCTCCTCGCCCACGAGGACGGATGTCCTGGCGGTGATACGGGGCAAGAGGTGCTCGACGCCCTCTCGTGTGAGCACGCCGTTCACGGCGCGCCAGACGCTGCGGCGGTTCTTCGCGAGGTGCTCGGCCCACGCGCGGCGCAGGGTGGCGCGTGCGGACGACGTCATCGTCGTCTTGCCGAAGAGGATGGGCAGGACACGAGACACGACGGGCGCGACCCCGACCGCGCGGGCGGCGAGGTTCATCGCGGCGTAGCGGGGGATGTTCCGGCGAGGCTCGGGCTCGGCGCTCGTGTTGAGCAGAGAGAGCGAGGCGATGCGGCGAGGGTGCCTCGCCGCGAGCCGCATCCCGACGAAGCCGCCCATCGAGAGTCCGACGAAGTGCGCCCTATCGACACTGAGCGCGTCGAGGAGGGCGAGGGCGTCGTCGGTGAGCAGCTCCATGCCGATGACATCTCGTGGGTCGTCAGCGCTCTGGCCTTGCCCGCGGTGGTCCCACGCGACGACGCGGTAGCGCCCGCGGAGCGCCTCGATCTGGGGCCGGAAGAGCTCGGTGTCGAAGAGCAGGCCGTGCGAGAAGACGACCACCTCCGACGAGGAGCCCGGGCCGGTGTCCTCGACCTGGAGACGCGTCCCTTGGATGTCGATGAGGGGCATCGGCCTCGATGTATCGGCGCTCCCCTTCGCCTGCAACGGCGCCGCTGCGCCAAAGTGGTCGAACCGAGCCGGGGGCGTGTAGAGTCTCGGGGCCCACCGTGTCCAGCCGCGCCGAGCAGCTCGCCCATGTCCAGCTCTTCGAGGGCCTCACGCCCGAGGCGCTCGACATCATCGCGCAAATCGCGACGGAGGAGTCCCACGCCGTGGGGACGAAGATCTTCCAGCACGGCGACGTCGGCGACAAGCTGTACCTCATCCTCGAGGGCAAGGTCCGCATCAGCCGAGACGTTCCGGGCATGGGCGAGGAGGCGCTCGCGGTCCTCGGTGCGGGACAGGTGTTCGGCGAGATGTCGCTGCTCGACGACAGCGCGCGCAGCGCGGACGCGCGCGTCCACGAGCGCTGCCGCGTGCTCGCCATCACGAAGGACGCGTTCGAAGACCTGCTCTTCTTGCACAAAGATCTCGCCTACGAGGTCCTGTGGAACGTCGTCCGAATGCTCTCGACGCGCCTCCGGGAGACGAACGAGAAGCTCACGTTCCTGTCGGTGTCGGGGAAGTTCTAGGCGTCGCTCAGGACGTCAGATCGATCTGGCGCACCTCGCCGACGTCCTCGCCGAGGAAGCGAGCGCCCACCTCGGCGAAGGTCTTTGGCAGATCGGTCACGAGGAGCTCGAGCGCGCCGCGGGTCGTCCCGTCGGTCCGTCGACCGCGGTCGGTCAAGAAAGCGCGGACCTCGCGCGCGACCGCGGCGCCGGTGTCGATGACGGCGACGGGCGCTCCCGCGAGCCGCGTCGCCTCGGCCTGGATCACGGGCAGGAGCAGCGGGTAGTGGGTGCACCCGAGGACGACGACGCGCGCGCCCTCGTCGACCAGCGGGCGGAGGTAGCGCTCCGCCGCGAGCCGCGGGACCTCCCCCTCGAGCCAGCCCTCCTCCGCAAGCGGCACGAAGAGCGGCGCTGCCCGCTGCACGACGACGGCGCGCGTGGACAAGGCGCCGATCGTCTTCGGGTACGCGCCCGACGCGACCGTGCCGGGGGTGCCGAGGACCCCGATCGTCCCGCCGCCCGCGGCGTCGACGGCGACCCGCGCAGATGGCTCGATGACGCCGAGCACCGGCAGGTCGAGCTCGACGCGGAGCGCCTCGAGCGCGACGGAGCTCACCGTGCCGCACGCGACGACGAGCGCCTTGATATCGCGCCGCTCGAGCACGCGCGCGCAGGCGAGCGCGTAGCGGATGACGGTGTCTGCCGAGCGGGTGCCGTAGGGGACACGGGCGGTGTCGCCGAGGTAGACGATGCTCTCCTCGGGGAGCTCTCGCCGCAGCGCGCGAACGACCGTGAGCCCGCCGAGCCCGCTGTCGAAGACGCCGAGCGGTCGCCGATCGATCATGGCACGACGGGGAGCGAGCGTGTCGGGCTCGCGACGAAGGGGAGCGCGTCGATGCGGCGGAGGGCGCGTGCGACTCCGCCGAAGGTCGCCTCGTGCGTCATCATCACGATGTCGACCGGCGACTCTTCCCGGCCCGAGCCGCTCTCCTGGACCATCTGCTCGATGCTCACGCCCTCGTCTCCGAGCGCGCCCGCGATGGCCGCGAGCACGCCCGGTCGGTCGGCGACGAAGAACCGAAGGTAGAAGCGCGAGCGCGCCGCGTCGAGATCGAGCAGGGGGCGAGCCTCGAGCTGGAGCCCTCGGGTCGTGAGCCCTGCTGCGCCCTCTCGCCGCGCCCGTGCGACGTCGACGAGATCGGCGACGACGCTGACCGCGGTCGGGAGATCTCCCGCGCCGCGGCCCGAGAGGAGGCACGGCCCGAGCGCGCGCCCGTGAACGCTGATCGCGTTGAGCACGCCGCCCACGTTCGCGAGGACGCCGGTCGATGGGACGAGGGCAGGGTGGACCCTCAGCTCGATCGCGTCGCCGTGGTCGCGGCCGACGGCGAGGTGCTTGATCGAGCACCCGAAGCGCCGCGCCATCCGGTGGTCGCGCTGATCGAGCCCGCGGATCCCGGTCGTCGGGACGCGGTCCGCGTCCACCCGCGCGCCGAAGGCCACCATCGCGAGCACGACGAGCTTCTGCGCGGCGTCGTGTCCGTCGACGTCCAGCGAGGGCTCGGCCTCGGCATACCCGAGCGCCTGGGCGGCTCGCAGAGCCTCGTCGAGCCCGAGCTCCTCGTCGCGCATCCTCGTGAGCACATAATTGCAGGTCCCGTTGACGATGCCGGTGAGGCTCTCGATCCAGTCGCTCGACAGCGCCTCGCGCAGCGTCCGGATGACCGGGATGCCGCCACCGACGGACGCCTCGAAGGCGAGATCCACCCCGTGTTCGTGCGCGAGATCGATGAGCGTTGGCCCGTGCTTCGCGAGGAGCAGCTTGTTCGCCGTGACGACGGAGCGTCCCCCACGGAGCGCGCGCTCGATGTGCGCGCGCGCGGGCTCTTCACCGCCCATCACCTCGACGATGATGTCGGCGCGGCCGTCGAAGACCGCCGCCGGATCGGTCGTGAGCCAGGTGGGGTCACACCCGCCGCCGCGCTCCTTCCCGAGATCGCGGACGAGGATCTTGTCGATGACGATCTCGGCGCCGACCCGCGAGGCGAGGTAGGTCGCGTTGTCGCGGAGGAGCCGGAGGACGCCGCCGCCGACCGTACCGCACCCGAGCAGCGAGACGTGGACGTGGGGAGCCATGGGCGAGCGGCGGGTACCACCGATCGTCCGGCGGCGCGAACGCGCGGCGCATCGACCCCGCGCGCGGCGTGCGGCGCGGAGGACCACGACCGGGTCGGTGACGTGCGTCGGCCCCGACGCTGGCGTCACGCGCTCAAGGCCCGCGGCGACGTGACGAGGGCCCGATGCTGCGGACGACGCCTCCCCCCGAACCTGGGCCTGCCAGCCGGGACGCTTCCTTCAGCTTCGCGTAGAATGTCACGCGGGAGATGCCGAGCGCCTTCGCGGCCTGGGTCACGTTCCCGTCGAAGGCCCGCAGCGCGGCGACGACGGCTTGGCGCTCGAGGTCCGCGAGGGGCTGGACGCCGCGGTCGCTGGACGGTTGGGCCGTGGTGGTCGAGCTGAGCGCCGCGCGTACGCTCGAAGGAGGCTCGGCGAACCGCGCGAGCGCCGCAGGGTGCACGGAGAGTCGGACGAGGGTCGCCGCGTGCGCGTCGAGGAGGCTCACCTCTCGCTCCATCACGTTCCCGAGCTCTCGCACGTTGCCGGGCCAGTTGTACGTGACGAGCTCGTGCTCGACGGCCTCGGACAGCTCGGTCACGCGCTTGCCTTGGGCCCGGGCGATGCGGCGGAGGATGTCGCGGGCGAGCAGGGGGATGTCTTCGGTGCGCTCGCGGAGCGGAGGCAGGTGGAGCGCGAGGACGCGCAGGCGGTAGAGGAGATCGAGCCGAAACGAGCCTTGCTCGACGGCGACATCGAGGTTGCGGTGGGTCGTCGCGATGACGCGGGCCGAGATGGGGTGCTCCGTGGAGCCGCCGAGCCTGACGACGCTCCGCTCCTGGAGGACGCGGAGGAGCTTCGCCTGCATGTCGATGGGCATGTCCCCGATCTCGTCGAGCAGGAGCGTCCCGTGCCCGGCCACCTCGAGCTTGCCGAGCATCCCCTCGCTCCGAGCCCCGGTGAAGGCGCCGCGCTCATACCCAAAGAGCTCGGCTTCGAGCAGATCTCGAGGGAGCGCGGCGCAGTTGATCCCGACGAACGGCTGCCCCGCGCGGGCGCCGCCGGTGTGGATCGACTGCGCGAGCACCTCCTTGCCGGTGCCGCTCTCGCCCGTGATGAGCACGTTGGCGTCCACGCTCGCAGCCTGCTGCGCGAGCCGCTTCGCCTCGAGCATGACCGGGCTCTCGCCGATGACGTCACGGAACGAGTAGCGCGGGCGCGCCTGGGTGATCCGCGCGGCGATGCGCTGCGCGCGATCGAGCTCGACCAGGGTCGCGACGACGCCGCGGGCCTCGCCGCCCTCCGCATGGACGGGCCGCGCGGTGACGACGAGCGAGCCGTGAGGCAAGCGCACGATGGCGCCGTCGAGCCTGCTCTCGCGCCCGAGCTCGGCGAAGAGCGGCGCGACGCCCGGGAGC
Source organism: uncultured Polyangiaceae bacterium (assembly GCA_964396175.1). Taxonomy (GTDB): domain Bacteria; phylum Myxococcota_A; class Polyangia; order Polyangiales; family Polyangiaceae; genus CAYNEK01. Next base: position 5,015 of record CAYNEK010000117.1, read on the forward strand.
TCGTGGGCGCCCTTGCCGACGAGATCCTCGGCGCGCGCCCGGAGCATCCGTGCGCCGGCTTGGTTCACGCGGAGGATCGTGTGGCGGTGATCGAGCGCGACGACGCCGTCTCGGATCGCCTCCAGGGTCGCCCCGAGCTGGCCGAACATCGCGCGCTCCGCCGCGCCCGCGAGCACCCTCGCGAAGCCTCGGGCGAGCAGCTCGGAGGCGAGGGTGGCGAGGTGGGCGTCGGCTTCGGCGAAGCGCCCGGCGCGCGCACGCCTGTCCGCGTAGAGCACCGCGTCCATGCCGGTCGTGGAGATGGGCGCGACGAGGACGGGCTCGAGCGGCCTGTCTGCGGCGTGGCCGCGCTGGTCTCTCGCCGGCGGCGTGGACCCGATCGTGCGGGACAGCGCGGCGACGCGGAGCTCCTCGAGCGGCGGCGGCGTGCCCGCGGAGGCGAGGATGGTCGGCTGCGCTCCGCGGGGGCTCGACAGGAGGACGACGGCGTCCGCCGAGAGCGCGGAGAGGAGCTCCTCCGTGGCGCGCCGCGCGAAGGCTGGGAGATCGGTCAGCGCGTCCAGCTCCGCGAACGCGCGCGCGAGGTGCCGGGTCCGTGAGCGCTCGACGAGGCTCGCGGTGGTAAGGTCGAGGAGCCCCGCGGTGGCGTCCTCGATCCGGTGGACGGCGTCGTCGAGCTCCTCGAAGGCTCCGCCCGCGCGCAGGCCAAGCGAGCGCAGCCGGACGGCTCCTCGCTCGATGTCGACGGTCCGTTCGAGCGCGTCGCCGGAGAGCGACGCGTCGGGGAGACGACGACCGTGGGCGCGAAATCCGCCGCGGAGCGCGGCGCGATCGCGGAACGTGCACCGCTCACCGAGCTCGGCCTGGGCTCGTGAGAGCCACACGGCTGGCCCCTCGTGACCGATGTGCGGAGCGACGAGGAGCGCGTGGCGGAGCAGCGCCCGGCCCGCGGCTCGACGGAGTCCGAGCCGTGACAGGGCGGCGATCGCCTCCGACAGCGCCTCGTGGGCCCCCGCGAGATCTCCGCGCGCGCAGGCGATCTCTCCGAGGGCGGCGCGCGCGAGCGAGGCGGACACCGGATCGGTGGACTGGCGCACGGCGAGCGCAGCCTCCGCCGCGTGCTCGAGATCGCCCTCGGCGCGGGCGAGCGCGCTCTCGGCGAGCCGCACCTCGTCGTGGCGCCAGCCCCGCGCGGTGGGCGGGAGCCCGCGCGGGCGATCCCCCCCGGCGCGCTCGGCGAGGACGGCTCGTGCGACGAAGGTGAAGTCGGCGGTGTCGCTCGCGGTCGCGAGCAGGTCTCTGGCGCGCAGATCGTCATCACGTACGGCCGCGGCGACGGCGCACGCTCCGAGGACTTCGCGATCCGAGGCCGTGGCAGCGGTCCTCTCGACCTGAGCATCGTCTCCGCTCAGCCAAGCGAGGCGGAGCTGGAGGAGCGGGTCCGAAGCGAGCGGGGCCAAGGGGTGGATACGCTACCCACGTGAACGTCCAGGCACATAGCGACTTTCGCCCAGGGACGTCTGCCGTGCGGCCAGGGTCCGGGCCATCGGCGTAAGCGCCCAGGTCCATCGTGACTTCGAGCCGATCGGCGGGGGCGATGGGCGCAGGTCGCTTGGGCGCGGGTCGAGCGCCCTGGTGGTGTGGACGATGAAATCCGCGTCATCTTCGGCTTGGATCACGGGTTGCACTGGCGTCCGTGCGTGGACGTGCGCATCCTTCTCGCCATGAGCCTCACGAGGTCGACGCTGGTGCTTGCCGCGGTGCTCGTCTGGGGCACGGGCTGCGCGTCGTCGCAGGAGCAGCCCGAGGTCCCCGTGGCCCCGGCGCCTGCCTACGACGAGCCCGACGAAGCCGCATCCACCGAATACGACGACACCGACGCGGCGGCGCTCACGGACTTCAAGCCGAGCCTGGACCCTTACGGCGACTGGGTGGAGGACCCGACGTACGGGACGGTCTGGGCTCCGCACGCAGAGGTCGTCGGCGCCGACTTCGCGCCGTACGTCACGGCCGGGCACTGGGCGGTGGACGACGAGGAGCGCTGGGTGTGGGTGAGCGACTACGATCCGACCTTCGGGTGGGTCGTCTTCCACTACGGGCGCTGGGTGTACACGGACGCGCGCGGCTGGGTGTGGATCCCGGGGCGTCGCTGGGCTCCGGCGTGGGTCGTGTGGCGGGTGGGCGATCCCGGCTACGACTACGTGGGCTGGGCGCCAGCTCCGCCGTACTACTACTGGCATGCTGGCGCGGTCGTGTGGCTGGGAGTGTACCCGCCGGCTCCGTACGTGTTCTGCGGCACACAGTACGTGTTCCACGATCACGTGCACACCTACCTCGTGGGCAGCGGCGCGATCGCGGGAGTCGCGGCGGGGACGCACCCGTACGGGTACGGCGCGGGGCGCCACTACCTCGCGCAGCCGCAGCCGGGGCCGTCGGTCACGTCTGGGCACATCGGGTCTTCGGCTTGGCCAAGCCAGCGTTATTCCTACGACGCACGGACGATCCGGACCGCAGGGCGCCCGCTCTCGTCGAGCCCGTATGGCGGCCGCACGCCTGGGCGCGGCGTGGAGCCCGTAGGGCGCGTCCCGTCGCGCAGCCTCGGAGCGTCGAGCGGGCTCCCCCGCAACGGCTTCGGCGCGGCGCCTGCCCGCAGCCCCTACGGGGCCCCGCCGTCGCCGCGCATGCCGTCGCCGCGCATGCCGTCGCCGCCGCGCAATGGCACGAGGCCGAGGCCGGGGGGGCCGCCGGGCACGCCGACGTACTCGCCGCCGCCCGCCCGCGGCACGCCGACGTACTCGCCGTCCCCTCGTGGGGGAGGCGTGGTCGCGCCGCGCCCCAGCGGCGGTGGAGGCGCGCGGGTCGCGCCGCTCCGCGGTGGAGGGAGCGGCTCCCGTGGCGGTGTCGTGAAGCCCTCGGGCGGGTCGAACAACCGAGGCGGAGGTCGTGGTGGCCGCCGCTGAGCGCGTGCTCTGGCTCTCGCTTTCGCTCTCGCTCCTGTCGGCTGGGTGCACGGTCGAGCCAGCGCAGCGACCCGATCCGCCGCCGGACGCGTGCCCTTCCGCGCCGACCTCGACGCCAGCGTCCGTGGTCATCGCGCAGAACCAGCGGCTCGCGGCCGAGCCAGGTCAGGGGGCCGGCGTCTTCGTCTCCACGACGGGAGACGGGGTCTGGGTCATCGACGTGCTCTGCGACACCGCGAAATCTGGGCTCTCCTGCGCGTGGGATCTCCGCTTGCGCGCGGTCGGGGGCGCCGTGTCCGGGCCCACGCCCGATCTCCCGCCGGGGGACACGGGCGAGTTCGGGGTCGCGTCCGGCGAGGCGTTCGCGCGGCTCACGACCACGACCGAGTGGGACTCCTTCTCCGTGACGGTGTCCCCGCCCACCGCGGGGCTGCAGCTCGCCACCTCGCTCGACGGCTGCTCCGAGCCGCGCGTCGTCTACTGGATGGGCCCAGACGCGGTGCACTACGGCGCGCCGACCGATCCGGTGATCTTCGTCCTCGCGCCGACGAAGTAGCGACGTGCGAGCCGGGGAGCCGTCCGAGAGGCCCAGCTGACGGAGAGGAGGCTCGGAGCCCACGACGAAGGAGCTCCTGCCGGGGACGTCGGGGGGCGCCGCTCGCGGGCTCGCCCTGCGGGGGAGAGGGCTCGCCTTTCGTGCCGAAGGAGCTCCGAGGGCTTGCGGACAGGCCTCGATCGGGTGTTCATGGCGTCGCCATGACGCTGAGCCCAGACCTCGAGAGGCGTGTCCGAGACTTCGTCGACGGTGATCCCGATCCGACGACGCGCGCGGAGCTCCTCGCGCTCCTCGAGGGCGGGAACGAGCGAGAGCTGTCCGACCGCATGGCGGGGCCGCTCGCCTTCGGGACCGCCGGGCTCCGCGGCGTCCTCGGCGCAGGCGAGTCACGGATGAACCGCGCCGTCATCCTCCGCACGACCTTCGGTCTCGCGACCTACCTCCGCGCGACCCTCTCCGACGCCGCGTCCCGCGGGGTGGTCGTCGGTTACGACGGGCGCCGGATGAGCCGCGAGTTCGCGGAGGACACGGCGCGCGTGCTCGCGGCCGCGGGCGTCCGCGCCTTCCTGTTCCCGGCGCTCGGGCCGACGCCTCTCACGGCCTTCGCCGCGGGGCGTCTCCGCGCCGCGTGCGCGGTGATGGTGACCGCGAGCCACAACCCCCCCGAGTACAACGGCTACAAAGTCTACTGGGAGAACGGCGCGCAGATCATCCCACCCCACGACGCCGGGATCGCCGCGGACATCGCCCGGGCTCCCCGCGCCAAGGACGTGCCGGTGCTCGAGCTCCCCGTCGCCCACAGGCGCGGGCTCCTCGAAGAGGTCGGTGACGACGTCGTCGACGCCTACGTCGACGAGGTCGCGCGCCTCTCCCACGACGCGCGTGGGCGCGAGCTCGTGCGCGTCGTCTACACGCCCCTCCACGGGACGGGAGGCGAGCTCACGCCGCGCGTGCTCCGACGGTTCGGCTTCGACGCCGTGCACGTCGTCGAGGAGCAGCGCGCGCCGGACGGAGAATTCCCGACCGTGCGCTTCCCGAACCCCGAGGAGAAGGGCGCGATGGACCTCGCCTTCCGGGACGCGCGGGCGCACCAGGCGACGCTCGTGCTCGCGAACGATCCCGACGCCGACCGCCTCGCGGTCGCGGTCCCGGACGGACGCGGCGGGTATCGCCAGCTCACCGGCAACGAGGTCGGCGTCTTGCTCGGCGAGTACCTCCTCCGCCGATCGACCGCGGCCCGGCGGCTCGCGATCGCGTCCATCGTCAGCTCGCCGATGCTGGGCGTCATCTGCGAGAAGCTCGGGGTCGCGTACGAAGAGACCCTGACGGGCTTCAAGTGGATCGCGAACCGCGCCATCGCGCGCGCGAAGGAGGACACCTTCGTCTTCGGCTACGAGGAGGCGCTCGGCTACACGGTGGGCGAGCTCGTGCGCGACAAGGACGGCGTCTCCGCCGCGGCGCTCTTCGCCGAGCTCTCGGCGGTGGCGGCCGCCGAGGGCCGGAGCGTCCTCGACGAGCTCGAGCGGCTCTTCCGCACGTATGGCCTCTTCGTGTCGGCGCAGCACAACGTCACGCGGACGGGCGCCGAGGGCGCGGCCGAGATCCGCGCCACGATGAGCCGCCTCCGGGCGAGCCTCCCCTCCTCGCTCGCGGGCATGCCGATCGTCGCGACGCGTGATCTCCAGACAGGACTACGGACGGCGGGGTCGACGACGTTCCCCATCGATCTGCCGCGAAGCGACGTCCTGGTGCTCGATCTCCCGCGTGGGACGCGTGTCATCGCGCGCCCCAGCGGCACCGAGCCGAAGATCAAGTACTACTTCGATCTGTCGGTCGACATCGCGGAGGGTGAGGAGCTCGCCTCGGCGCGGATCCGCGCCGAGGCTGAGCTCGCAGCGCTCTCGCGCGACTTCCTCGCTGTCGTGGGGGGCGCGTGATCGTCTGCGGCTCGCTGTCGAAGCACCCTGTCTCGCTCGGGCGCGCGATGCACGAGGCCGGGTACCGCGCGCTCGGGCTCGACTGGGTCTACGTGCCCTTCCGCTGCGGAGCCGTCACGGACGCGCTCCGTGGCGTGCGCGGGCTCTCGATCCGCGGGCTGGGCGTCTCGATGCCCTACAAGCTCGAGGTCATCCCGCACCTCGACGCCCTGTCACCGCACGCCGAGGCCATCGCCGCCGTGAACACCATCGTGAACGACGACGGCGTCCTCACCGGGCACAACACCGACGCCGACGGCGCCGCCGACGCGCTCGAAGAAGCGGCGCCGCTCCTCGGGAAATCAGCCCTCTTGCTCGGCGCAGGTGGCGCGGCGCGGGCCATCGCGGTGGGGCTCGCGGCCCGCGGCGCGCGCGTCACGGTGTCGAACCGTCACCTCGACAAGGCGCGCGTCATCGCGGGCCTCGTCGGCGGGGACGCCGTCTCGTGGGACGAGCGCTCCAGAGCCCACGGCTACGACGTCCTCGTCAACGCGACCTCGCTCGGCATGGAGGACGTCGATCCGCGCTCGCCGCTCGAGCCCTCGTGGCTGAGGGCGGGGCAGGTGCTGCTCGACGCGGTGTACAAGCCCGTCGAGACGGCGCTCGTCCGCGCGGCGCGCGACGCCGGGGTGACCGTGGTGCGCGGCGAGCGGATGCTCCTCCACCAGGCGATGGGGCAGTTCTGCCTCTACACGGGGAGGGATGCCCCGCGCGAGGCGATGGAGGCCGCGCTGATGTCCGCGCTCCGATAACGCTTGACCTCCGCGTCGTGGCGAGTACGTTTCGCGCCCCTTCGCCGACCTAGCTCAGTGGTAGAGCAGCGGTTTCGTAAACCGCAGGTCGTGGGTTCGAATCCCATGGTCGGCTCCAAAAATGGGGCAGTCGTGGGGCAGTCACGGGGCAAACTCGACCCGGTGGAGGCTGCGCTCGTTCACGCGCTCGAGGCCGCCGCGGAAGGCGCCGCATGGGGCACCGTCGAGGCGCTGGCGGCCGAGCTCCGGGCCCGTCGCGAGGAGCGCTCCAAGGTGGTGCGCCTCGACGTCGTGAAGGGCGCGCCATGATGGCCCGCGACGGCGGCCGTCGGTCGTTCGCGGCGGCCGTCGTCACCCGACGCGCGCTGCTGGCGCGCTCCGCCGTCTCGGCTCTCGCTCGGTTCGCGACGAGCGTGAGCCCTGTGCCCGGTCCGCACGGACGAGGCTCGATCGGGGCGTGAAGTGGCCGCGGGAGCCGAGCCTGCGCGAACCTCGATCTCGTCCCTCGGGGTGAGAGCGTCCCCTTCGCGGTGGCTCGCGCCGGACCATGAACCGCCGCGAACCATCAGTCCAATCAGGAGATCTCAGCGAGCCTTCCCACGTCACTCGAGCTCTCGGTCCACGTACAGCCCCGGCAGCACCCGCGCCGAGCCTCCGCGCGCCTCGCCGGTGAGCTCGAAGGTGCTCCGCTGCCCATCGCCATCGAGATCGCCGTGAGCTGTTGCCTTGAACCTAGCGTAATCATTGTGATTTTCGCTATCGAATGCGAAGCTGTAGTGGTGCTCGTGTGGGACCGAGAACCCGAGGACGGCCCAGGTGAGGTGATCCCAGGTCCCGGGCGGATCGACCACGGCGCCGCCCCGCGGCACCTCTGCAGGGGTCAACGGGGCGGGCGGAGGGAAGGCCTCGGTGGCTGGCTTCCCCGCCGCGTAGGTGACGGCGCCCTTCCCGATGTCGCCGAGCCCGCGGATGGCCTCGGCGGTCCTCGACGCGTGCACGTTGCGCACGAAGACGGGTACGGCGACGGCGACGACGCTCCCACCCAGCGCGATGGCGACGGCGAGCTCGACCGGGCGGAGCGGCACAGGCCTACCGTAGCCCACCCTCGCCCACCTGTCGCGTCCCGTCAGCTCGCCGGGCCGAAGCGACGAGAATTGTCCATCTGGACTCTGCTCGGGTGACAATGGGCTCTCGCTGGCTCGGCACATCTCTTGCCTATGTCGTGGCAACGGCGAACAGCCCACTCTCAAGAAAGAAGGATCCCTCATGCGCACCTCCCGCCTCTCCAAGTTCCGTGGATTCACCCTCGTCGAGCTGATGATCGTCGTCGCGATCATCGGCGTCCTCGCGGCGCTCGCCATCTACGGTGTGTCCCGCTACCTCCGCAACGCGAAGACGGCCGAGGCCCGCTCCGCGATCGGCGCGATGGCCAAGGGGAACATCAGCTTCTACAACGCCGAGCAGGGCGTGACCGGGGTCATCCCCGAGGGCACGGACGCAGGCGTGACCCGCGTGATCTGTGACACGGGCTCGGTGAACCGCCCGATGCCCGCGTCCGTTCCCACGGGCACGAAGTACCAGACGAAGATGGCCGACTGGAGCGACGGCTCGGCCGGCAAGGGCTGGCCCTGCCTCAAGTTCTCGATGGAGCAGCCTCAGTACTTCCAGTACGACTACTCGGCCTCGGGCTACAACACCGCCACGGCGACCTTCACGGCGTTCGCCTCCGGCGATCTCAACGGGGACGGCAAGACCTCGCGCTTCACCTACGCGGGGGCCGTGCAGAGCGGCAAGGTCACGATGGCGCCCGCCATCGCGGAGGTCAACCCGGACGAGTGATCGTTCGTCGTGGGGGCGGCGAGGGGCCCGCGTCCGGGCCTCCGCCCCTCACTCGCCGCTTCTCCCCGTCCCCGTGGAGCCCTCGCACTCCGACTCTCGAGTCCAAGCGTGGGCGGCCCAGAGTCGCACCTTACTCCCCGTCCTCGTGGAGCCACCCATGCCGCCACCATCCTGCTCGAGCCATCGTCGATCCAGGCGCTTTCCAGGGTTTACCCTCGTCGAGTTGATGATCGTCGTCGCGATCATCGGCGTCCTCGCGGCGCTCGCGATCTACGGCGTC
>CAYNEK010000118.1:0-794 GCA_964396175.1 uncultured Polyangiaceae bacterium
TCCAGTACGCGGAGGACGCCGAGCGCACGTACAAGAAGGCGGAGGGCGCGTTCCTCGACAAGGACTGGGAGGAGGCGCGCATCCTCTTCCAGGAGGTGAAGCGGAAGTACGCTTACAGCCGCTTCGCCCGCCTCGCGGAGCTCCGCATCGCCGACATCGACTTCGAGCAAGAGAAGTTCTCGACGGCGATCACGGGGTACCGCGCCTTCGTCCACGACCACCGGACGGACGCGGGGGCCGCGTACGCGCGGTTTCGCATTTGCCGTGCGCTCTTCTCGCAGGTGTCCGACACGCTGCTCCTGCCGCCGCAAGAGGAGCGAGATCAGGCGTCGATCCACGACGCGTACCGCGAGCTCAGCTCCTTCCTCCTCGATCACCCCGACTCGAAGTGGACGAAGGAGGCGAAGTTCATGCTCGTCTCGGTCACCGATCGGCTCGTCCGGCACGAGCTGTACGTGGCCCGCTACCTGCTCCGGCAAGATCGCTTCGAGCCCGCGGCGAAGCGCATCCAGTACGCGCTCCGCACCTACGATGGATCGGGGCTCGAGGCCGAGGCGATGGTGCTCCTCGGCGAGACCTACCTCAAGATGAAGAGGGGCAAGGAGGCGCGCGAGCTTCTGAGCCAGGTGGTCAAGAGCTACCCCGCGAGCCCCTTCGCGGACGTCGCTGGGCGCTACTTGGCTGCGGTCGGCCCCTGACGCGGGGCTGGAACAGAGCCTCGTGGCAGCCGTCCCTCGCGCGCTCGTGCCGCGAGAGCGTGCGCGGCGACGTCGGTCTGCGGCCACCAGCGGCGA
>CAYNEK010000118.1:894-12697 GCA_964396175.1 uncultured Polyangiaceae bacterium
CGAAGCGACGAAGCGACGAAGCGACGAAGCGACGAAGCGACGAAGCGACGAAGCGACGAAGCGTGAGCGCGTCAGCGCGTCAGCGCGTCAGCGCGAGGGGGGCGGGCGGTGCGGGAAGGGGGCGTCCACGCGGAGCGCGCGGGCGAGGCGCTCCAGGTAGTCGTCGCGCGCGACCTCGATGCACCCGAGGGACGCGAGGTGCGGCGTCGGCACCTGCGCGTCGACGAAGTGGTAGCCTGCGTCGGCGAGCGCGTCGGCGAGCGTCGAGAAGGCCACCTTCGACGCGTCGGTCTCGACGTGGAACATGGACTCTCCGGCGAACGTGGCGCCGAGCGCGAGCCCGTACAGGCCGCCCACGAGCTCGCCCGCCGTGTTCCAGACCTCGACGCTGTGCGCCCAGCCGAGCGCGTGGAGCGCTCGCATCCCCTCGGCGAGCTCCGGGAGGATCCATGTGCCTCCGGCGCGGACGCGGCAGCGATCGACGACCTCGGCGAAGGCCCGGTCGAAGGAGACAGAGAACGCCTTCTTGCGCGCCCGCCGCACGCTGCGGCTCCAAGCGGGCTGCGGATCGAGCAGGCGGAGCGCCCGCGCCCTCGGTGAGCACCACGGCGTCTCCTCGGCGGCGTCCGACATCGGCCAAGGGAAGATGCCCGCGCGATAAGCGGCGAGCAGCGTCCCCGGAGCGAAGTCCGCGCCCGTGCCCACGATGCCGTGCGGTCCTCGTCCCTTCGTCGCGCTAGGGAAGGCGTACTCCGACGGCGGTGGGGGCGCGGGCGTCTTCGAGCGGAAGACCGTCGCCATCCAAGCCGACGTCAGCCGAGTTCGTGGAGGCGCTTCGCGATCATGTCCTCGAGCTCGACGATCGCCTTGCAGAACCCGTCGATCCCCTCGGCGAGCTTGTCCTTCGCCATGGCGTCCGCCTCGTGCATCTCGCGGAAGATCGCCTCGCTCATCTCGATTCGGGCCTCACCGCGCTCCTTCGACAGCGCTGGGTCGAGCTTGCGGGGGAGGGGGCCCTCCTTCGAGGCGAGCTCGGCGAGGATCTTCGGGGAGATGGTGAGCAGATCGCAGCCTGCGAGCTCCATGATCTCGCCGATGTTGCGGAAGGACGCGCCCATGACCTCGGTCTTCACGCCGTGGCGCTTGTAGTAGTCGTAGACCCTGGTGACGCTGAGGACACCCGGATCCTCGTGGGGCGCGTACGTCTTCCCGGTCGACTTCACGTACCAGTCGAGGATGCGGCCGACGAAGGGCGAGATGAGCGTCACCTGCGCGTTCGCGCACGCGACCGCCTGGTGGAAGCCGAAGAGCAGGGTGAGGTTGCAGTGGATGCCCTCCTTCTCGAGGCGCTCGGCCGCGACGATCCCCTCCCAGGTCGAGGCGATCTTGATGAGGACGCGCTCGCGCGAGAAGCCCGCAGCCTCGTACAGGGCGATGATGTCGCGGGCCTTGCCGATGCTGGCCTCGACGTCGTGCGAGAGGCGCGCGTCGAGCTCGGTCGAGACGCGCCCTGGCACGATGGCGAGGATCTCGCGGCCGAAGCCCACGACGAGCCGATCGAGCGCGCGGTCGGCGAGCTTCTTCTCGTCGGACCGCCCGACGTCGGCGACGGCGTCCCGGATCGCCGCGTCGACGATGGGCTGGTACGCGGGCATCTTCGCGGCGGCGAGGACGAGCGAGGGGTTGGTCGTCGCGTCGCGCGGCCTGTACGCCTTCATCGACTCGAAATCGCCCGAGTCGGCCACGACTACGGTGAAGGTCTTCAGCTGATCGAGGAGGCTCGCCATGACGGAGCGGGACGTTACTCCTCTTTGGTCGCCGTGTCGCTCGATGCTCGCCCGCGAGCGCGACCGTCGTGCGGGCGGCGCTCGGCTCCTCGCGGATGCACGCCTCGCCCGGCGCACGATCGGCTGGCGGCCCGCGCAGCGGGCGGGTGGCGAGCTCCATCTCTCGGGTGGGTGGCCGCGGCCCCGATCGCCGCGCGGCGCGCGGGAGCGAGGTCACTCCTCTCGGGGGGGCGGGGCGCCGCGTGCCGTCGGCGGCTGGTCGTCCTCGGGCGGGTCCTCGACGCCGTACGCCCAGATGACGAAGACGCCCACGGCGACCGCGATCCAGGCGCCGCCGTAGGCGAGCGGTCCGCCCAGCCAGCGGGGCACACGCGAGAGGTGGTACGCGACGATCTCGTTCGTGCCGAAGAGCGCGAGCAGGAGCCCCGCCCCGAGCCAGAAGGGGCTCAACCGGCGCGCGCGCGCGCGGCTCACTTCTTCTTGAAGGGGAGGAGGTGCGTGATGTACCAGCGGTCGTTCCACGAGATGATGACCTTCACTTGGAGGGTCTTCGTCTTGTCGCCGACCTTGTACCGGAGCTTCCCATTGAAGGTCCGGTAGTACCCGATCTTGTTCGCCTCCTCGCCGGGCTTCACCCACCCTGGCTTGGACCCGAGCTCGAAGGCGTCGAACTCCGCTCCGTCGAGCTCCTTCGCGTGCTTCCTGTGGAGCTCGTGGATGTCCTTCTCGTAGACGCGGTAGAGCTGGTCCCAGTACTTCCCTGGGTTCCCGATGTCCTTCAGCGGGATGAAGGGCTCCCGCGGGAAGAAGAACGACTTCGCGATCTTCGGGTCGTCCTTCTGGATGGCCTCGAAGAGCTTCTTCGCGCGCTCCTCGAGATCCTTCGACTCGAGCGCGGGCTTCTTCTTGTTCTTCGGATCGGGCGGCGCGTCGGCGTCGGACGGCTCGGCCTTGCCATCGTCCGCCGCGGCGCGTGGCGTCGCGAGCGACAGGGCGAGGGCCCCGCCGCACGCGAGCGCGAGGCGGCGCCACGCGCCCGTGATCACTTGTCCTGCTCGAGGATCGAGAGCGCGACGCGGCGGTTGCGCGCGCGGTTCCCGGCCGTCACGTTGGGGACGATCGGTCGCTCGGCGCCGTAGCCCTTGGCCGTCAGGCGGCCCGCCGCGACGCCGAGGCTCACGAGCCGATCGCGCACGGCGTTCGCGCGCTGGTCGGAGAGCTCCTTGTTGTGCGCGGCCGCGCCCGTGTTGTCGGTGTGACCCTGGATCTCGACGAGCTTGATCTTGGGGTTCCGCGTGAGGACGTCCGCGATCTCTTCGAGCAGGAGGTTCGAGTCGAGCTTGATCTTCGCGCTGTCGGTCTCGAAGTGGACCTGCTGGCGGATCACGATCTCCTTCTTGCCGACGACGACGTTCGCCGTCTTCGGGCGCTTGTTCATCGAGACGACGATGCGGTTGTCCTTGCGCGGCTCGATGGTGCCCTCGCTCCGGCCGCCCATGTAGTCCGCGTGGGTCGCGCGGAGCTTCACCGCGCCGGGGGCGACGCCGTCCAGGCGGAAGTTCCCGCTCGCGTCGGCGCTCACGGTCTTGTCGTGGCCGAGCGCGTCGGTGACGATGACCTCGGCCCCGCCGACGCCACCGCCACCTTCGCCGACGACGACCTGACCGACGAGGTTGCCGACCTTGGGGAGCGCCTCGAGCTGACAGTCGATGTCCGTGAGGGTGAGGCCGGTCGCCGGGGGAGGCGGCGCGACGGGCGGCGCCATCGGCGCCATGCCGGGCGGCGCGGCGGGATCGGCGACGGGCGGGGGCGGCGCCGTGACGGCCGGGTTGACCTGCGCCGTGCAGACCCCGTCCTTGTAGCCGGGGGCCTTCACGGTGAAGGTGTAGGTCCCGGGGTCGAGCGTCGAGGTCGTGAAGCGCCCCGTGGCGTCGGCGACGTAGCCCGTCGCGTCCCGCCCCTGGAAGGTGATGACCGCGCCCGCGACACCCTCGGTCTTCCCTGCCTCGTGGACGAGCCCGCGCACCGCGTAGCTCGGCGGGATCGGCGCCTGGACGAGCTTCTCTTCCTTCTGGATCTTGACGACGGGAGGGCGCTCCTCGGTGTCGAACGCGAAGCCGACGCCCCACCAGATCGTCCAGGGCGCTTGCGGCGAGACCTCCTCGAGGAAGCGGCTCGTGCCGCCCGTCCCGAGATCGACGGCCGCGGTGAACATGAGCCCGTCCATGAACGCGTTCGCGTGGGCGCCGAGGGTGAGGCGCGAGGGCATGCGGTTCAGCTTCGAGGCGTTCCCGAGGCACTCGTCGCCGGAGTACACGCGGTTGATGTTGCACGCGTACTTCTGCCGGTTGTTCGCGATGTCGACGGTCCACTCGGCGAAGGGTCGGACGGCCCGCTCGGCCTCGCCGACGCGAAAGATGCCCTCGAGGCCGAGCCCGATCTCGAAGGAGTCCGTGCGGTTGATGCCGAGGCCGTAGCGCTCGGTGCGCGTGATCGGCGCGTCGCCGCGCTTCTTCTCGGTGTCCTCGACGAGCTTGCCCGAGTTGTCGAGCCGGTAGCCGAGGTTCACGTGTGCGAGCAGCGGCAGTCCCTGGCCGCCAGGCTGACGGAAGTCCGCCGTCGCGAGGACGCGCGCCCGCGCGCTCGTGCTCTTGCCGTCGAGGCCGACGCCGCCCGCGCCGTTGAAGAAGAGCATCTGGACGTCGCCGCCGAAGCTGAGCGTGCGGTACCGCTCGGCAGGCTGGAAGAGCTTGACGCCGAGGGTCGTGTCCCCGAGCACCTGGAAGAGCGTGGGCTTCGAGCGATCGCTCTCGGTCGCGTAGCTGCGGAAGCTCGCGTACGCCTCGACGAAGGACGCGACCGTCGCGGACGCGCCGAAGGTCGCGCCGTAGCGCTTCACCTTGTCGGTCGTCGCGTTGGAGCAGGGCGCGTTGGAGTGGCAGAGGAAGTTCGACCCGGAGAAGTAGTCCCAGAGGAGCTGCGCGCGCAGCGTGCCGACGGGCGCGCTCTTCGCCGACGAGACGCGCAGGAGCCCCGTCGAGCCGGAGAGGGTCAGCCACTCGTGGCGCTCCTGGGCTCTCAGCGTCCACGCGTCCTCGGGCTTTGGCGGGGTGGAAACGGCGGGGGCCGCGGCCGTGTTCGTCCCGACGGCGAAGCCCCAAGCTGCGGGCTGAGGCTGCGCGGGCTGCGGCTGCGCAGCCCCAGCCGGGGGAGGCTGCGCGGGCGGCGTGGCGGGCGGAGGCGCCGTCGTCGCGGGAGGCGGGGGAGGGCCCCATCCTGGAGGAGGGTTCTGCGCGGCGGCCTCCGTCACGAAGGTGGCGATGACGAAGGGCACCGAGAGGAACGGCACCGAGAGGAACGGCAACGAAGAGCGGAGCGCGCGCATGGTGGGAGGATCCTGTGGGTGGGGCTCGGCGCTTCCGGACCGAGCAAGCTCGCGGCCTTCTAACACCGATCCCTCGCGGTCGAGGACTTTGTCGTCGTCCGTCTGAGCCGCCCTCGCGCCGTGGCCCCGGGTGGGCTACAATGAAATCACGCCCGGTCTTCGGCCAAGCAGCGCCGGTCGCAGCGCCGCCCGAGCGGCCTCCCTATCCCCGATGAACGCAGCCAAGAAGCCCGAGACCCCCCCCAGCGAGCCCGCCCGCTCGCGCCTCGGTGGGGACTCGCTCGGTGCGCTCTTCGACGCGCTCCAGGCCGAGGTCGACCACGCGGTCCGGGCGGCGCTCGGCGCCCTCTTTCCGGCGTGGGAGGCCCTCAGCGCCTACGAGGCCGCGCTCCGCGCGGAGCTGGTAGCGGACTGGGTGGGCCGCCTGGCGGGTGTCGCCGGCGTCGTCGCGCCGGCGCGGTCACGACGCGACCTCGCGCCCGTGCGCGCGCTGGCCCTCGATGCCCTGCGTGGGGCGCTCGCCGAGGCTGAGGACGAGGCGCCCCCCGACGACACCTTGGACGTCGTCGAGAGCGGGATCGTCGAGGCGCCGACCCCCGAGGACGACCCGTCACCCGCTGCCACCGCGGCGCCGACCCCGGCGGCGGTCCCTCCGCCGTCCACCGGGAGGCCGCTCACGAGGGACGAGATCCGGGAGCAGCTCGCCGCGCGGCTCGGCAGCTCCCCGACGCCCGTCCTGCCCCCGCGCTCCACGCCCGCGGCCCGCGTCGATCGGGACGCCGAGCCGCGGGCGCTCGTGGCGCTGCTCGAGCGCGCGGGCACGCCTCCCGATCTCACCCTCGGCGCCGCGGCGATCGACGACGAGGTCGACCTCCTCGATCGTCTGTCGTCCCCCGGCGAGCACGCCGCGTGGGACGAGCTCGGCGTGGGCGCGGTCACCGACTGGCTGGCGATGCTCGTGGCGCGAAGCCGCGCAGCTCGCGACGCGGTCGACCCTCGGTCTCGAGCGTACCGGGTCTACCGCGAGGCGATCAATCGCCTCCCGACGTACGCGAAGACGCGCCCGACCGGCTTCGTGAACGGCATGTCGCCGAAGCACGCTCCGCTGCGTGGAAGCTGGCGGATCGACGCGCTCCACCACCTCGAGGCGCTTCGGCAGACCCTCGCGCGGCACCAGGACGTCGATCCCTCTCCGCCCGCGCGGCCGACCCCGACGCCCCCGCGGGACACGTCGCGGATCGAGCGAGAGGTGATCGACTGGCCTCACCGAGCGCGCGCCGCGGACCTGTCCGTGCTCCTCTTCGGAGGCTCTCCTCGCGAGGACGTCCGCGCCCACGTCGAGCGTGCCCTCGGCCTGGGAGAGCTCGAGTGGCCCGACAGCGACAAGCCGCGGAAGCTGGACTCCCTCGTCGAGCGCATCCGGGCGGGGAAGATCGACGTCGTGCTCATCGTCACCTCCTTCGTGAGCCACAAGGAGAGCAATCGCCTCGTCGAGGCCGTCCGCGCGAGCGACGTCCCGTACGCGCACGTCCGCGGAGGCTACGGCCTCGACGCCGTCCGTCGCGCGCTCGAGGAGGCGCTCGGTGGTGGGCGCCGCGCGGACTGAGCGCACGAGGCTGTCCGCGCCCGTCGCGCGATCGGGCGGCCAACCCGGGGGTCGCCGGTGTAAGAGGATCCGGCCCCATGTCCACCCGCATCATCGTCGAGGACGACCGCACCGGGATCTCCGACACGACCCTCCGCAGGGCGTACCAGGACCATGTGATGTACACGCGCGGCTACACGCCCGAGGGAGCGGGCCCGCGCGACCGCTACATCGCCCTCGCCAGCGTCATCCGCGACCGCGTCGTGCAGCGCTGGATCGCGACGCGGCGCACCTACCGCGATCGCGATCCGAAGCGCGCGTACTACCTGTCCGCCGAGTTCTTGATGGGCAGGATGCTCCTCTCGAACCTGGTGAACCTCGGGCTCCTCGACAAGTTCCGCGCGCTCGCGCAGTCGATGGGGTTCGATCTCGAGGATCTGATGGAGGTCGAGCCGGACGCGGGGCTCGGCAACGGGGGCCTCGGGCGGCTCGCGGCGTGCTTCCTCGACTCGCTGGCGACGCTCGGCCTGCCCGCGATCGGCTACGGCATCCGGTACGAGTACGGGATCTTCGAGCAGGCGATCCGCGGCGGGTACCAGGTCGAGAAGCCGGACGAGTGGCTGAAGTTCGGCAACCCCTGGGAGATCTCGCGCCCCGACCAGACGGTGCGCATCCAGTTCTTCGGGCGCACCGAGCGCTTCGTCGATCAGGACGGGCGCCTCCGGACGCAGTGGGTGGACACGAACGACGTGCTCGGCGTCCCGTACGACACGCCCATCGTCGGGTACGCGTGCGACACGGTGAACACACTGCGCCTCTGGTCGGCGCGGAGCACGAGCGAGTTCGATCTCACCGTCTTCAACAGCGGCGACTACGAGCACGCCACCTACGACAAGACCCTCACCGAGTCGATCTCGAAGGTCCTCTACCCGAACGACTCGGTGCAGGTCGGCCGCGAGCTGCGCCTCCGCCAGCAGTACTTCTTCGTCGCCTGCAGCATCGCCGACATCGTCCGGAGGTACCGGAAGAAGCACCTCACCTTCGACGAGCTGCCGAAGAAGGTCGCGATCCAGCTCAACGACACGCACCCGTCGATCGCGATCGCGGAGCTGATGCGCGTGCTCATCGACGACCACGGGCTCGCCTGGGAGAAGGCCTGGAGCCTCACGCAGGAGACCTTCGCCTACACGAACCACACGCTCATGCAGGAGGCCCTCGAGCGGTGGAGCGTCGCGCTCTTCGAGCGGCTCCTGCCGCGCCACCTCGAGATCATCTACGAGGTGAACGCGCGCTTCCTCCGCGCGGTGCGGATCCAGTACCCCGGCGACGAAGCGCGCATCCAGCGCATGTCCCTCATCGAGGAGGGCATCCAGAAGAACCTCCGCATGGCGAACCTCGCCGTCGTCGGATCTCACAGCATCAACGGCGTCTCGGCGCTCCACACCGAGCTGCTCCGCAAGGACGTCCTCCGCGATTTCGCCGACATGATGCCCGAGCGCTTCAACAACAAGACGAACGGCGTGACCCCGCGGCGCTGGCTCCTCCAGTGCAACCCCCGGCTCGCCCAGGTCATCACCGACCGCGTCGGCGACGGCTGGCCGCGCGATCTGACCCTGCTCGCCGACTTCGCGAGGTCCGCGAGCGACCACGACACGCAGGCCGCCGTCGAGCAGGTGAAGTCGCTCGCGAAGCAGGATCTCGCCAGGTACCTCGAGCGAACGGCGGGCATCCACCTCGACCCGAAGAGCCTCTTCGACGTCCACGTCAAGCGGATCCACGAGTACAAGCGCCAGCTCCTGAACGCGCTCACCATCGTCGCGCTCTTCATGCGCGAGCGGCGCGGGGTCGGCGTCCCCGACGTGCCGGTCACCTTCCTCTTCGGCGGGAAGGCCGCGCCAGGCTACGTCAACGCGAAGCTCATCATCCGGCTCGTCCACGGCATCGCCGAGGCGGTGAACGAGAGCGGCACGGGGCCGTACGCGGTCCACTTCGTCCCCAACTACCGCGTCTCGCTCGCCGAGCGGATCTTCCCGGCCTCCGAGCTGTCCCAGCAGATCTCGACCGCCGGCACCGAGGCGTCGGGCACGGGCAACATGAAGTTCGCGCTGAACGGCGCGCTCACCGTGGGCACCCTCGACGGAGCGAACGTCGAGATGCACGAGCGGATCGGCGACGACGCCTTCTACCTCTTCGGGCTCGTCGCCGAGGAGATCGCCGAGGAGAAGGCGTCGTACGTGCCGCGCGAGGTGGTCGCCGCCGATCCGGAGCTCGCCGAGGTGCTGTCGCTCGTGCGCTCCGGCATGTTCTCGACCGAGGACCGCAAGCTCTACCACGGGCTCGTCGACGGCCTGCTCGAGCGGGATCCGTTCTTCGTGCTCGCCGACTTCCGCTCGTACCTCGACACGCGCCTCCGGGCCTTCGACGCCTACAAGAACCGCGCGCGGTGGAACGCCCACGCGATCAGGAACATCGCGGCGATGGGCTACTTCTCGTCCGACCGGACGATCGGCGAGTATGCTCGCGAGATCTGGGACGTCCAGCCGATGGACGTCGAGCTGGGCGGCGCCGCCAAGGCGACGTGAGCCGTGCCCGCGCCGCTGGACGTCGAGCCGTGGGGTGTCGATCGGGGCGGTGGTGGCGCCGAGGCGACCCAAGCGGAGCGAGCAGCGCGCGGCCTCCGTGCACGCAGGCCGGGCCGCTCGGGCCCGAACTGCGAGGCTGAATCGGCGCGTCCCGCCTGCTAGGGTCCTCTCGAGATGAACGTCCGGCTGGTCCACGAGTTCCGCTTCGAGGCGGCCCACCGCCTCCCCCACGTCCCCGAAGGTCACAAGTGCCAGCGGCTGCATGGCCACAGCTTCAAGGTCGAGCTCGCGGTGGAGGGCCCCGTCGACGAGAAGACCGGCTGGTTCATCGACTTCGCCGTGCTGTACGATGCATGGAAGCCGCTCCACGATCTCCTCGATCACCACTACCTCAACGAGGTCCCCGGGCTCGAGAACCCGACGAGCGAGGTGCTCTCCCGGTGGATCTGGGACAAACTGCGCCCCACGCTGCCCCAGCTCTCGCGGGTCACGTTGTTCGAGACGTGCGACGCGCGCTGCGAGTACGAGGGGCGGTGAAGACGCTCGCGTGCCGCTGCGAAGACGTGACGCTCGAGGAGCTCGAGCGCGCCATCGTCGAGGGCTACGACGACCTCGAGTCGCTGAAGCGCTACACGGGCTTCGGCACCGGCATCTGCCAGGGGAAGAGCTGTCACGCCACCTGCGCGCGCGTCCTCGCCGCGCGCGGCGGGAGGGTCGATCGCCCGTTCACGCCGCGGCCTCCCTACCACCCCGTGGAGCTCGGCAAGCTCGCGGCCTTGCCGGACGATTGACGGCCGACTAGCACTCGTCGATGCAGTCCGGCCCGATGGGGTCGAGCTCCGCGGCCTTGCCGGACGATTGACGGCCGACTAGCACCCGAGCCGTGAGCTCCTCCCCCGAGTCGCGCCGTCCCCCACCTCCGCACCCGGATCTGCGCTACCGCCGGATCCTCCTCAAGCTGTCGGGTGAGGCGCTCGCGGGCCCCGGCGCCTTCGGGATCGACCCCGAGACGCTGCGGCTCATGGCCCAGGAGATCGCCGAGGTGCTCGCGCTCGGCGTCCAGATCGGCGTCGTGGTCGGCGGCGGCAACATCTTCCGAGGGCTCCGTGGCGCGTCGGCCGGCATGGACCGCGCGCAGAGTGACCACATGGGGATGCTCGCGACGGTGATCAACGCGCTCGCGCTGCAGGACGCGATGGAGCGCGTGGGCGTGCCGACGCGCGTGATGACGGCCATCGACATCCACAAGGTCGCCGAGCCGTACATCCGGCGTCGCGCGGTGCACCACCTCGACAAGGGGAAGGTCATCATCTTCGCGGCCGGGACGGGGAACCCTTACTTCTCGACGGACACCGCCGCGGCGCTCCGGGCGATGGAGATCCAGGCGAACGTGCTCTTCAAGGCGACGAAGGTGGACGGCATCTACGACCGTGATCCGATGCGCCACCCGGACGCGCGGATGTACGAGCGCATGACGTACGGGCAGTTCATCCAGGACCGTCTCCAGGTGATGGACGCGACGGCGGTCACGATGTGTCGAGAGCACCGGATGCCCATCCGGGTCTTCAAGCTCTCGACGCGCGGCAACGTGAAGCGCGTCTGCCTGGGCGAAGAGCTGGGGACCGTCGTCACCGAGTGAGCCTCGCGAGCTCGTGAAGCGGGCGCGGCTCGCTGGCCTCTGGGCCGGCGCGGCTGCGCGTCGTGAGGTCTCGACGGGCCGCGGCGCGGGTGTGGGGTGGGCGCGCTGGGCTCCGGGTCGGCGCGGCTGTGAGCAGCTCGAGGGGGCCGAGGGCTCCTCGGGCCATCAGCCGGGAGGGGGTCGGTGCACTCACCGCACGGCAGCCCGATCGTGCCGCCGTTCCGCGGCCGGGAGGGGGGCGGTGCCCCTCACCGCAGCGCGGGGATCCAGCCCGCAAGGAGTGGCGTGGTGCGCAATAGGTGCACATCTCGATGCGGCCCGCTCGGCTTTCCTTGACGGGATGAAACCGAAGAGGTACGCTTCTTGATTGCTCCGTGCGACGCCTATCGACGTCCGTGCCGTCGTGGCGTGTACGGCTCTCCGGTCGCCGAGTTGGCGCCCCGGGGGGTGGCATGGGCAAGACAACAACCAAGGCGACGGGTGCTCTAGATGCGTACTTCATGGCTTAGGATGGCGGGCTTCATGACGGTGATTGCGGCGGCGGTCGCGTGCGGTGGGAGCGACGACGACGCCTTCACGGCGGCGCCCCCTGCGGCGGGTGGCGGCAGCAGCGGCGCTGGTGCGACGGCCGGGAAGGGCGGCACAGGTGGATCTCACGCCGGGAAGGGCGGCATGGGCGGCGCCGAAGCGGGGACCGGAGGCGCTGGAGGCGTGACGGCCGGAAAGGGCGGCACGGGTGGGAGCAGCGCGGGCAACGGCGGCGCCGGCGGTGACGCGGGCAAGGGCGGCGCGGGCGGCGGCGGCGCGGGCAAGGGCGGCGCGGGC
>CAYNEK010000119.1:0-12562 GCA_964396175.1 uncultured Polyangiaceae bacterium
CCACCACCCACGCCCGCGCCCCCCGCACCCCCGCCCGCGCCCCCACCGCCCGCGCCCGGGCCGCCGCCCACGCCCGTAGCCCCTCCCGCGGCGCCCGTGGGTCGAAACGTGTCCTCCGAGGACCCTCCACAGTGAACCGCGGCGAGGAGGAGCACCACCGAGAGCGAAGCCTGAGCGACTGCGCGACGCACGATCATGTCCCGAGATCCTACACGAGGACGGCGCCCGGCGAGGGCGCCGCGCAAAGAAGCGCAAAGTCCGGGCACGCCGGCGCACGAACGCGGGAACAACGGCAGGTCTTCGTCGTTCCAGGCTCTGACGGCTCCGCGAGTCGGCTGGGCCGAGCGCGTCCGTCTCGTCTTCGTCGCGATCCCCATGCCTCGCCTCGCCCGCCCTCCCTCGATGGCTCTCGACGACGTGCCCGACACGATCCGCACGCCGCCGATCTTCGGGTGCGACGAGCTCCCGCCGACGATGCGCTCGGCGCGCGCGACGATGCTGCCCCCGCCCGCCGACGAAGAGCGCGAGGCGTCGGGGCTCCGGGCGAAGGTGGCGCAGGACGAGCCGTCTGACGACGTCGAGGAGTGGCTCGACTCGGCGTGGCTCGAGGAGCTCGGGGAGCCCCACGACACCGAGCCCGCCCCACCGCCGACGCTCCGCTCCGCAGCGCGCTGACCGTCCCCGCCGCACCCTCGTCGTCTCGACGTCCCCTACGACACCGAGCCCTCCCCACCCGCCGACGCTCCGCTCCGCAGCGCGCTGACCGTCCCCGCCGCACCCTCGTCGTCTCGACGTCCCCCGCGACGCCGAGCCCTCCGCGCTGCCGCGAGGGGGGCGTGGTCAGCTCACGTCGAGGAGCCGCTGGAGCGCGTCGGGGCCGATGGGGTAGTCCGCGTGGCAGAAGTCGCAGCTCACGTCGAAGGTCTTGCGCTCGTCTCGCATCGCCTGGATCTCGGCGCGAGGCAGCGTCGCGAGGCCGTCGAGCACGCGCTCCTCGCTGCACCTGCACCCGAACTCGTGCGGCGCCCGCCCCGTCACGACGAAGGGGACTCCACCGACGAGCCGCTCGAGGAGCGCGTCGGCCGTCGGAGCCGCCTCGAGCAGCTCCAGGATCGGAGGGAGCGCGCGCGCGTGCTCGAGCATGCGACGGACGCCCTCGCTCGGCGCCCCCGGCAGGAGCTGCACGAGGTACCCTCCCGACGGGCACACGTCGACGAGCGTCGTCACCTGCTCCGACCGCTGCATGTACTGCATCAACCCGTCGCGCACGCCGCCCCCAGAGAGCTCGACGATGCCCTGGTGCAGCTCGCCATTTTGCAGGGTGCGCATGATCTGGAAGAGGGGCGCCTCGTCCGGCAGCCGCGGCCCTGGGGCGCCTTGCACCAGCCCGCGCGCCGTACCGTCCGGGTGCGAGTCCCCGACGAACGAGAGCTTCGCCGCCCTGTACGCGAGGATCCCTTGCACCCGATGCCCCGGCGCCATCGTCTCGCGCACGAGCGCCGTCGCGAGCACGACCTCGGCCAGCCGCTCAGCGACCGCACCCTCCACGCGCTGCGCGAGCACCGCCCGGCGCGCCGTCTCGTCGCCGAAGAAGACGACGACGCGGAAGCACTCGTCGTCGGTGAGGGCGCGCAAGATCGTGTCCATGAAGAGACGCTGCCTTTAGCAGCCTCGAGAAAAAGGGGAAGCGCCCTCCCCTCCCCACCGCGGCGCCCCGGGCACACCACCTAACCCATCGAGATCACGGCGGTTCGGTGAAGGCAGTTGATTTCGCGCGGCATTTCGAGCAAGGGCGCGCGCTAGCAAGAAGGCATGCCCACATGACCACGCTCTACACCGCCACCGAGCTGGGGACCGACCTGCAGGCCCTCGGGTTCCTTGGGCAGTCGGAGCCCTCCGAGGCGCGGATGCTCGCCTTCCGGCGCGCGCTCGGGTTCGAGCTGCCCCGCGTGGCGCGGTGGCTCGTGCGCGTCGCCGCCGGGCGCAAGATGGCCAAGGCCGAGCTGTGCGGCTGGATCATGAACGGCGAGCAGATGGCGGATCCGGCTGGGCTCCCCACCTTCCTCCGCGGCGGGGCCTTCGGCCCAGATGGCCTCCCGAGCGCGCGCTACGGCGGCCTGCTCCGCCTCGGGCAGACCGGCAGCGGGGATCTCTGGGGCGCCGACCTGCACCGCAAGGCGGTCCCGGTGTACGTGCTGGACCCTGGGCCCGACGGCTTCCGTCACGGCTGGCGCCGTCGCTTCGATCGGCTCGACGACTTCTCCTTCTTCGCGGCGAAGTCCACGCTCTGCCAGCGCGATCGCATCACCCTCGAGGAGCTCCTCGAGTTCGCCCGGCTCCGCGGCGTCCGACCCGAGGAGCTGGTCCCCGACGCGCTCGAGGACGAGAAGGGCGTCATGAACCGCCTCGCCCTCCGCCGCGCGAAGAGGGTCGCGCCGGTGGCCAACCGCTTCATCTGGTTGGACGTCCTGCTGGTCGGCACCCACCTCGAGCAGCCGACGCCGATGGATATCGCGCGCTCGTTCGTCGATCATCACAAGCTGCACGCGCTCGTCGAGGACGCCGAGCGCTCGACGGATCCGTCCGTCGCGTGCTTCTGGCTCTTCCGGCACGCGCTGTTCGGCGACCGGGACGCTTACCGTCGGACGCGCGCCCGCGCTGGGCGCCACCCGTTGGTCGAGCTCGCCGACGCCGAATGCGCGATGTGGGACGACAAGAAGACCGCTCCCTTCGATCGCAAGGCGGTCGCCAAGGCGATCCTCATCCGCGCGGCCCGCCGCTGATCTCTGCGGCACATCGCCGTCTGCTGCTGCGACAGGATGCCGTGACACCTCGTCAGCGCGTCCGGGCGCCGGTCTCGCCCGACCACCGACCGCGCTCACGCCGAGCGGCTCATCCTCGCGTCCCGGCGCCGATCTCCGCGGCGAGGCGCGCGATCGTCGCGTCGTCCGCGAGCTCGCCCGACCGCCGGCCGAGCGCCCGGATCACCGCGAGCGACGCCTCGTGCTCACCGCGCGTCTCGGTGACCCCGAGGAGATAGACGACCGCCTCCCGCGACGCGTCGGCCGCGAGCGACACGAGCAGCGCCACCGCACGATCGATCTGCTCGGTCGCGACGAGCCCGCGGAGCAGCGGGAGGAGCGCCGGCCCGCGCGGATCGATCGTCGCCCGCGTCGTCAGGAGCGCGAAGGCGTCGGCGCGCCGACCCACGAGATCGAACGCCTCGGCGCGGAGCACGTCGTCGCTCCCCGAGGCCACCTCGATCGCCCCGAGCCGCTCGAGCGCCGACGCGCCGTCTCCCGACGCGATCGAGGTCCGAGCGAGCAAACGCCTCGCGCGATCGCGGGTCTCTGGCACGACGCTCACCGCGACGACCGCCACCGCGCGCCGCGTGGCCTCCCGCGTCTGGCCATGGGCCTCGAGCGCCTCGGCCGAGCCGAGGACGGCGTCGATGATCTTGCCCTCGGCGGCGGCGGCCTCCGACACCGCGTCGTAGGAGAGAGCGCGCCGCACGGACGAGATCGTCGCCATCACGAAGACGACCCCGAGGCCGATGAGCGGGAGGAACACGCCCGCACCGCGGAAGCAGAGCGCGGCGAGCGCGGCGCCCGACGCCGCGGAGACGAGGTACGTGAGGCGCCCCCGCGCGGGCCCGAGCGCGTCCCGCAGCACGAGCCCGCCGTCGAAGGGCAGGATGGGCAGGAGGTTCACCACGGTGAGGAGCGCGCTGGCGAGGAAGACACGGCGGACGAGCTCGGCCACCCAGGGGACGAGCTCTTCTCGCTGCAGGAGCGAGAAGGCGCCCATCGACAACAGCGCACCGGCGGTGGGTCCCGCGAGGGTGACGGCCAACGACTGCGGGCGCGGGAGCGGCTCCCCCTCGACCACGGTCGTCCCACCGAGCGCGTGCAGGACGATCGACGGCGACCGGCCGAACACCCGCGCGAGCACCGCGTGTCCGAGCTCGTGGACGGCGACGGCGAGGAGGAGCGCCCCCGACGTCAGCGCCGCGCCGCGAGCGCTGCGCTCGACGGACGCGAACACGGCGGCGAGCAGCACGAAGCCGAGGCTGACGTGAACGCGGATGCCGAGGAACCGAAGCGCCACCCTACGAAGGGTAACCACCGCGGCCCCACGGGCAAACGCGAGATTCCCTTGACGATCGCGGGGGTGTGGCGTAGAAGCCCGCTCCTCCTTCGCGGGAGTAACTCAGTGGTAGAGTGCAACCTTGCCAAGGTTGACGTCGAGGGTTCGAATCCCTTCTCCCGCTCCGCGACGAAGAGTCCCTGCACCGAGGCCCGCTCCAAGAGCGGGCCTCTCGCGTCTCTGGGGCTGGGCTCGGGGCGCCACGGGAAGACAAAGCGCAGCCGGGCTCACCGACCTCGAGCCGAAGACGCGAGCACCCGCTCTGTCCCGCTCACCAGCCGAAACCGCGCGCGGCGCGCGGGACGACCCGCACGACGGTTTGGCCAACGTGCTCTTCGACCAGCGACCGATGAGACCGCGTGCGGCTCGCGGGACGACTCGCCCAACGGTCTTGCCAACGTGCCTTCCGACAAACGACCGATGAGACCGCGCGCGGCTCGCGCGGCTACCCGCCGGGCGGGGACGCCAGCTCCGCAGCGAGCGCCGCGGCGCGCCGCTCGACCAGCTTCTGCTCCTCCATGGCCTCCACCACCTTCTGGAGGTCGTCGCCTTCGATCGCGGATCGGTACCTCGAGATCGCGCGCTTGCGCGCCCCGACGAGCTCCTCGAGCCCGAGCCGCCTCGCCTTCCCCCACTCGCTGCGTGGGTGCGCCGCCTCAGCGCGCTCCGAGGCGCGCTCGAGCGCGGCCTTCACAGGGCCGTCCAGCTCCGCGATGGCCTCGGCGCCGCGCCCCTTCGCGACGAGCGCGTCCACCCGCGCAAGCGCCTCCGACGTGGCGCGATCCGCCTCCTGCGCAGCGCGCAGCGCCGGCACGTCGCTCGCCGGGCTCGCGGCGCAGCCGGTCGCCGCGAGAGCCACGACCACGGCCACGGGGGGGAGCGTCAGCACGTCGGGAGCGAGCTCAGGTACGACGCGAAGGCCGCCTCGTCGCGCGAGTCCATCCCGACGACGACCAACCCCGTCTTGCCCTCCGCGTGGCGCACCGCGCGACAGAACATCCACACGGGCCGATCGCCCGGGAGATCGAGCTCGATCGACACGAGCCCGCGGGGCACCAGGGGCCCTGGGTCGTCGACCCGGAGCCCTCCGTCCGACAGCTCGGTCACGCGGATCGGCCGCGCCGCCCCACGGTTGTACCGGTTGGCGAGGAGATCCACGGTGTGGCGGGGGCCCTTGCGACGATCGGACATGCGACGACGGATCGTAGAGAAGCGGCGAGACGCGAGCCCACTTCCGTGCGGGGTGAGCCGCTCTGACGACGCGACCTTCGACGCTCTCGCCCACCCACGTCTCGCGCTGGGCACGCCTGGACCGGGAGTGTCGCTCGCCTCGCGGCGCCGGTTTCGCTAGACGTGTGCGTGTCGTGACGCCGAGCGATAGACCGCCCGAGAGCCGTGAGGGGTCCCCGTCGAGCCTCCGCGGTCCGTCGTCGCGGCCTGCGTCTCAGCGCACACCGGCAGACTCGACGCCGATGCCCGCCTCGCGCCCGACGGCATCGTCGCCGCAGCCCACGCCGCACGGCCGGCCGGCAGAGGGAGCTCGCCGCTCTCGCGCGTGGCTCGTCGGCGCGGTCTTGGCGATGCTCGTCGTGCCCGGGATCGTCCTCGCGATCGTGGTCGCGGTCGTCCCGGAGGCGCGGAGGCCCGTCGGACCGAGGGAGCCCCCGAGGGCCTCCTCGAACGTCACGTCTCCGGACGCCGCGGCGCTCCGTGGGCGCGTGCTCGACGAGGAGGGGGAGCCCGTCGCCGGAGCGCGCGTGTGGTTCTCCGCACCGGGGCTGCCCGCGCTCACCGCCGGGGAGACGGTGGCCGACGCGGACGGGAGCTTTCGCTTCGAGACGCTGGGCGGCAGGGCGCGCGTCCTCGTGGTCGCAGAGCACTCAGCGCGAGGCTGCGCGGTCGTCGGCCCCGTCGAGCCCTCCGCGTCGCTCCTCGTCGTGACCCTCGCGGGGCCACGCGACGTCACGGGCACGGTGAAGGCGGAGGACGGTGCGCCCATCCCCGGGGCCGAGCTCGTGGTCGACGGCTCGCCTGCGCTCACACGACACGCGCGGGCGGCCGACGACGGCGCGTATCGGCTCGGGAACCTGGCGAACGACGCGCGCGCCGTCACCGTGCGGGCCGACGGGTACACGACGGCGACCCTCCCGCTCCCTGGCGACGGGACCCTCGACGTCGTGCTGAAGAAGGACGAGGAGCTGGTCGGGCACGTCATCGATCCGGATGGGAAGGGCACGCGCGCCTTCGTCCGCGCCTGCGGCGGTGAGCGCGCGGAAGAGCGCTGGACGACGCGCCCGGACGGGACGTTCTCCGTCCCGAGATCGCTCATGGCGTGCGCGTTCGTAGCGGAGAGCGACGAGCATGCGCCGTCCTTGCCCCGGACCCCACGGGACGGCGGCCTCTCGCTCGAGCTTCGCCCCGGGGGCAAGCTGGAAGGGCGCCTCGTCGACGCGGCGGGCGCGCCGGTGCGCCGGTTCTTCGTGGCGGTGGAGGCCTTCTCGCCAGAGGGCCGTGAGGACGCCTCGGTGAGGACGGGGGCGACCCAGAGCGGCGACGATCCAGAGGGCGCCTTCCGTCTCCAGAAGCTCGCGCCAGGGCGGTACGTCCTCGCGTACGGTCCGACGGGGGGGACCCCGGCGCGCTCGAAGCCGCTCGTCGTGACCGCGGGGCACACGACCACGGTCACGCTCACGGTGGCGCTCGGAGGCGCGGTCACCGGTCGCGTCGTCGGGAGCGACGGGCAGCCGCTCCCCGAGGTCCAGGTGTCGCTCGACGGCGCCGTGTCCGGGGGCGCGATGCCCGCGGGTGGCGTGACCGACGCCGCGGGCGCGTTCCGCCTCGAGCACGCGCCGACGGGCGTCTTCTCCGTGCGCTTCGCGAAGCCAGGGTACAGGACCAAGTTCGTGTCGAGCCTCGAAGTGCCGAGCGGCGGAGAGCTCGCGCTGCCCGTCGTGACCCTCGCCGAGATCGGCGACAAGGCGGCGGGCCCAGAGGTCTCCGGGATCGGCGGGCTCCTCAAGCAGACGCGGGACGGCGTCGCGTTCGGCGCCGTCATCGGCGGCTCGCCGGCCGAGCGCGCTGGCGTCCGCGTGGGCGATCTCGTCCGCCGGATCGACGGCGATTCGACGGGGCTGATGAGCGTCTCGGAGATCACCCAGCGGCTCCGCGGCGCCGCCGGGACCGACGTGCGCCTCACGCTCGAGCGAGACGGGGTCCGCGTCGAGGTGAAGATCTCGCGCGCCGTCGTGGCCTTCTGAGCCCACGAGACGTCCGAGGGTCATCGGCCGCTCGATCGCCGCAGCCGACCCGGGGCCGCTGCCGCGAGCGACCGGGCGAGACGTCCGCGCGCGGTGGACCTGTCGGCGATCCCTCGGCCCCGGCGCCGCGCGCCACCTCGTGGGCGCGCACCGCGTCAGAGGATGGGCGCGAAGATCCGCGCCGTGGCCTCGCCGAGGCGCGCGACGACGCTCGCGCCCTCGATCGACGCCGGCGTGACCTCCCGCGCGTGCTCGAGATCGGCCTCGAACGCGGCCGCGAGCTCATCCGCGATGTCCTCCTCGAAGAACGCCGCGCACACCTCGAAGTTGAGCCGGAAGCTCCTGTTGTCGAAGTTGGCGGTGCCCACGAGGGCGTAGTGGTGGTCGACGACCAGCGTCTTCGCATGCAAGACGCGCGGCCCGTATGCGAAGATGCGCACGCCCGCGGCGAGGAGCTCCGGGAAGTACGAGCGCCCCGCAGCGGCGACGAAGGGGTGGTCCCCGGCCTCCGGCAGGAGGATGCGAACATCGACGCCGCGCCGCGCCGCGCTGCGCAGGGCGACGAGCATCGGCTCGTCCGGCACGAAATAGGCTGTCGTGAGCCACACGCGCGACGTCGCGCTCGCGATGGCAGAGAACTGCTGGAGATGAATCACGGCGACGTCGCCGACGTCGGGCCCCGAGGCCACGATCTGCGCGAGGTGCGTCCCCTCGCCGCGCGGGGCGGGCAGGACGCGGGCGTCCACCGGAGTCTCCCCCGTCGCGAACGCCCAGTCCTCGAGGAAGACGAGCGCGAGCGCGCGCACCGCGTCGCCTCGGATCCTCACGTGGGTGTCGCGGAACGCCTCGGCCCCGCGGACCCTATCGTCGTGGGAGTCAGACACGTTCATCCCCCCGGTGAAGCCGATCTCGCCGTCGACGACGACGATCTTCCGGTGGGTGCGGAAGTTGAGCAGCGAGGGGCGAAACCGCGAGAGCGCGATCGGGTTGAACTCCGCGAGCGCGATCCCCGCGCCCCGCAGGCGTCGGGAGAGGGCGCGCGGGATGGACCCGCCGAAGCCGTCGACCAGCAGGCGCACGGCGACCCCGGCGTGGCTACGCTCGACGAGGGCGTCCGAGAGCTCGCGGGCGAACCGTCCGTCCTCGAAGATATAGTACTCGAGGTGGACGTGGTGCGTCGCCCCGCGCACGGCCTCGAGGATGGCCTCGTAGGCCGCGCCGCCCCGGTGGTACAGGGTGACGTCCTCGCACGCGAGCGGGGGCGCCTCGTTGCTGCGCACGGCGATCTCCGCGAGGGAGAGGGCAGGATCGCCGGCCAGGGCGCCGATCTCGGTGAGCGCGCGGCTCGCCTTGACCCACGCGGTCGCCTCGCTCGACGCGACGAGCGACCGCGCGATGGCGCGCTTCCGGCACTTGCGCTCGAGCCGCCGAGGACCGAGGACGAGGTAGACCGGGATGCCGACGAGCGGCATGAGGGCGAGCGCGAGGATCCAGGAGACCGTGGCCCTCGGCGACCGGCGCTCGAGCAGGATCGCCATCGACACGCCGACGACCCAGAGCACCTCGAGCGCGCCGAGCCACGGCCAGTCCGGGAGCACGAGGCTCATGGCGTAAGGTGCCTCGTCGGCCAGTCATGAGGCGCCCTCGTAGCGCGACCGACCGCCCCTGGCGACCCCACGGCTGCTACGCTGCGCCGCGATGTCGCGCCAGCGCATGCTCCCCCTGCTCGGCGGCCTCGCCGGGCTCATCGCCAAGGCGCGGAGCGGCAAGGACGACCACCTGGACTTCGCCGTGCGCTCGTTCGTCGGGCCCGCGTCGCTGGCGAGCCGGATGGACCCGCTCCGCGTCGCGCACCTCACGGATCTCCACGTCGGCCCCGTGACGCCGATGGCCGTCCAGGAGCGCGCCGTCGCGCTGGCGAACGAGGGGCGCCCCGATCTCGTCGTCTTGACGGGGGACTTCGTCTGCCACGACACGAGGCACCTCGAGGCCGTCACCGACCTCCTCTCACGCTTCGACGCCCCCGTCGTCACCGTCCTCGGGAACCACGATCACTGGTGTGGCGCCGACGACGTGCGGCGCGCGATCCGCCGCTCGGGCGCGCTCGTCCTCGACAACGCGACCACCGTGGTCACCCTGCGAGGGCAGCGCCTGCAGCTCGTCGGCCTGGACGACGCGCACACCGACCACGCGGACGTACACGCCGCGACGCGCGGTCTCGACACGCGCCTGCCGACCCTCGGGCTCTCCCACATCGCCGAAGAGGCGGATGCCCTCTGGGACAAGGGGGTCCCCCTCGTGCTGTCCGGGCACACCCACGCCGGGCAGATCACCGTCGCCGGCCTGAACGAGCTCGTGCTCGGCCACGTCCTCGGTCACCGCTACGTCCACGGGCACTACGGAGACCAGGCGGGCGGCGTATACGTCGGCGCCGGCATCGGCGCGGGCGTGATGCCGCTCCGCGCCGGCGAGCGAGGTCGGCGAGAGATCGCCTTCTTCGATCTGGGGACCGAGCCCGCTCAGTCGTAGCGCTCGGAGTGGACCCGTGCGCGCGGGAGACCGAGCTCCCTCCGCGCGACGTCGCGCACGGCCTTCACCATCCGCTCGAGCCCGCAGATGTACAGGTGCGGCTCGTGCCCGGCGACGGCGAGCTCGCCGAGGAGGCGCGCCACGTGGTCCTGCACGTACCCGCGCGCCCCGGTCCAGGACGCGCTCGGCCGCGACAGCGTGACGACCACCCGCACGTTGTCGTGCTCGATCGGGAGCCGCGCGAGCTCGTCGCGGTAGAGCACGTCCTCCTCGCCGCGCACCCCGAAGAGGAGCCAGAGCGGCTCGGTCGCGCCGCTCTCGAGCGCCGAGCACAGCATCGACCGAAACGGCGCGAGCCCGGTCCCCGTCGCGACGAACAGCGAGGCGTGCCCGGCGTCCCTCGGCCGCGTGAAGAAGCCCTGCGGACCCTCGGCGCGAAGCTCGGCGCCGCGAGGCAGGTCGTGGAGACGGCTCGAGAAGGGGCCGTTCTCGACGCGCGTCACCGCGACCTCGAAGCGCGGGGCCGCGCCGGGTGGGGAAGCGATCGAGTACGCGCGGCGGTCGTCGCTCCCATCCTCGAGGGGCAAGACCAAGTTCAGCCACTGGCCGGGCTCGAAGGCGACGTCTCCGTCCGTCCGCTCGAAGGCGAGCTCTCGGACGCTCGGGGAGAGAGGCCTCGACGACACGAGGCGGACGGGGAACGAGGGCGCCGGCAAGATGGGGACCGTGTAGCAGGGCCACGGCAGGTCGTCCTCGGCGTCCCGTCGCGATCTGCCCCGCGCCGCCGCTCTGCTAGGAGAGGGGGACATGTCCCGGTCCCGAGGCCGCATCTTGATCGTCGACGACGAGGCCAACGCGCGAGCGGCGCTCTCCGAGATCCTCCACGAGGAAGGCTACACCACGGAGACAGCCGCCGATGGCTTCAAGGCGCTCGGGAAGATGCACGAATTCGAGCCCGATCTCGTCCTCACGGACCTGAAGATGCCAGGCCTCGACGGCCTCGGGCTCGTCGCGAAGGGGCGTGAGCTCTGCCCGACGGCGACCTTCGTCGTGATGACCGCCTTCGGGTCCATCGAGGGCGCGGTCGGCGCGGTGAAGAAGGGCGCGGAGAACTACCTGACGAAGCCGCTCGAGCCGACGGCGCTCCTCGCCGTCACCGAGCGCGCGATGGACAAAGCGCGCCTGCTCAAGGAGAACGCGAGGCTCCGCGAGCGCCTGCGCACCACACGAGGGACGCTCGGGCACTTCATCGCCGCCGACCCGAAGACGGAGGCGGTGCTCGAGCTGGTCGAGCAGGTGGCCAAGAGCCGGGCGAGCGTGCTCATCCTGGGCGAGAGCGGCACCGGCAAGGAGCTCGTCGCCGAGGCGATCCACCTCGCGAGCGGCCGCGCCAAGCTCCCCTTCGTGCGCCTCAACTGCGCCGCCCTCGTCGAGACCCTGCTCGAGAGCGAGTTCTTCGGTCACGAGAAGGGCGCGTTCACGGGCGCGGTGGCGCGCCGGGACGGGCGGTTCAAGCAAGCGGACGGGGGCACACTGTTCCTCGACGAGGTGAGCGAGATGCCGCTCTCGACGCAGGTGAAGCTCCTCCGCTTCCTCCAGGAGCGGACCTTCGAGCGCGTCGGGGGCAACGAGACCCAGAAGGTGGACGTCCGCATCCTCGCCGCGTCGAACCGCGACCTCCCCGGCCTCATCGCCGAGGGGAAGTTCCGAGAAGATCTCTACTATCGACTCAACGTGGTCTCGCTCGCCATCCCACCGCTGCGGGAGCGTGCAGGGGACATCAGCGCGCTCGCGACCTACTTCTTGAAGAAGTACGCGGAGGAGAACAAGAAGACGATCGACGGCTTCTCGGACGAGGCGCTCCGCGAGCTGCTTGTGTACCCGTGGCCCGGCAACGTCCGCGAGCTCGAGAACGCGATCGAGCGGGCCGTCGTCCTCTCCGACGATCGGCAGATCGAGCGGCGTCACCTCCCTGCCGCGGTCGCGCCGACCACGAGCGCCGGGCCGCCGAGGATCCCGGGGGCGTCGCTCGAGGAGATCGAGCGCTACGCGATCCTGTCGACGCTCGAGGAGGTCGGGGGCTCCACGAGCAAGGCCGCCGCCATCCTCGGGATCAGCGCGCGGAAGATCCAGTACAAGCTCCACGACTACGGCGCGACGACGGTCCCACGGGACACCGCCCCGGCGTCGTCACGCGACGGATAGACCCATCCGCCTCTTCGCTGCCCAGAAGGCTGGGGCCTCGATCGCCCTCGTCCGCGACGCGAGCACGCGCGCCGGACGCGAGAGGCGCGGCGAGGGTGGGCCGCGGCGGCCACACGCTCTCACGCGCGCCGGACGCGAGGTGCGCGGCGAGGGAAGGTTCTCGGTTGTGGCGGCAGAGAAAGTGTGCGCGTGTATCGTATGGGCTCCCCCCACGCGGGGGTCCACGTCCCCCATCCTTCGGAGATCCTGCATGAACCTCAAGCATCCCTTCCTCATCTCTTCCCTGCTCTGTGTTCCGCTCCTCGCGGCGTCCATGGCCGGCTGCAGCTCGGACTCTGACGGCGGTGGCGCCGCCGGCGCGGCCACGGCGGGCAACGGCGGCTCCAACGCCGGCAACGGCGGCTCCAACGCCGGCAACGGCGGCT
>CAYNEK010000120.1:0-4786 GCA_964396175.1 uncultured Polyangiaceae bacterium
AAGCCGTTGTCGACGGCGGCCTTCTCGAGGCGCGAGGCGATGACGGGCGAGAGCGCGGTGGTCATTCGCGCTTTCCCTTGCGTCGGGATGCAGGCCTCGTCTGCGTGGCGCGTACGCGTCCGCCACTGCCTCCCGCTCCGAGCGTCGTGGAGCGGGCAGGCCGCCGCTCCTTCAGCTCGGCCTCGATCCGTTCGATGCTCGGCAGGCTCGTCTCGAGCTGCGCTGGCAACGCGTGGACGAGCTGGTACTCGGCGACGCCCATGGGCTTGTTGCCGTCGCGCAGCGCGTACTCGGCGACGACCTTGTTCTTGCTCTTGCAGAGCAAGAGGCCGATCGTCGGCGCGTCCTCGGGCGCCTTCACCTGTGCGTCGACCGCCGTGAGGTAGAAGCCGAGCTGCCCGAGGTGCTCGGGCTTGAAGTCGGTCGCCTTGAGCTCGATGACAACGTAGGCGCGAAGCCTCAGGTGATAGAAGAGCAGGTCGAGGAAGAAGTCCTCTCCGCCCACCTCGAGATGCACCTGGCGCCCGACGAAGGCGAAGCCCGCGCCGAGCTCGAGCAAGAACCGGGTGATGTGCTGGACGAGCGCCCCTTCGAGCTCGAGCTCGGTGGCTTCGTCGCCGATGCCGAGGAAGTCGAAGCGGTAGGGATCCTTGAGGCTCTCCCGCGCGAGATCGGACTGCGGCTTGGGCAGACGTTCGGCGAAGTTGGTGAGCGCCTTCCCCTGCCGCTCGACGGTCCGCGCCTCGAGGTGGTGGACGAGGACCGCGCGCGACCAGCCTCGGTCGAGCGCCTGGGACGCGTACGCGAGACGGGCGTCGCGGTCCTTGAGTTTGGTCAGGAGCACCAGGTTGTGGCCCCAGGGCAATTGTCCAACAGGCTGTTGGACAAAGTCGGCCTCGGGCCAGGCCTCTGCGAAGGCGCGCATGTACATGAGGTTCGCGCGCGAGAACCCCTTCATTGCCGGGAACGCGGCTCGCAGGTCCGCTGCGATCTTGTCGACGATGCCCGCGCCCCAGCCGTGACGTTGTTGCCGCTCCAGGATGTCGCGCCCCAGTCGCCAGTAGAACGCGAGAAGTTCACGGTTCACCGCGAGCGACGCGCGTTGCTGGGCCGCGTGAACGCGCGCCTTCACGTCCGCGAGCCACTCCGCGTAGCCCGCTGGAGCCATCGCGACCGGCCTCGACGACGTGCGGGTGATCGATGGCGGCGCCTTCTTCGCGCCAACCTTCGCGGGCTTCTTGCGCGGCGGCTTGGTCATCGCGCGCTCTTCTTCTCCGCGGCGGGGCGGGTGTCGGCGTGCGCGACGCGCGGGTCGGCGGGCGGCGGGTCGAGGCGCGACTGGTAGGGCTTGCCGGTGCGCGCGGCCTCGGCCATCGCGTCGTAGACCTCGAGGATGTCCCGCAGCGAGAAGACGTCCATGCTCTTGGCGCTCACCGCGTCCCCCTCGGCTTCAGCTCATCGTGCGCCTCGTGCGCGTCGGCCCCGCCCGCCCGCACCCACTCGTCGACCTCGGTGAGCTTGAACTTCCAGAGGCGGCCGATCTCGTGCGCGGGCAGCCCGCGACCGTCGATCCAGCGGTAGACCGAATCCCGCGCGACCCCGAGGTGCTTCGCGACGTCTTCGACCGAGACCCAGTGTTCGGTGGTCATCCGCTCGGCTCCGCTCGATAGGGTCGGTTCCTGCGCACGCGAGCAGGATGCCGTAGGCGGACTCTGCCAACAAGAGCCGAAGAGGTGCGTCGTGGGTGTTCGGCCTACGCGGAGCGGGGGCTGGGGCGCCGACCGAGCTTTGACTTTTTTGCTGTCGGCGGTTGAGACGCGGAGCGGGGGCTGGGCTGCTGGAA
Source organism: uncultured Polyangiaceae bacterium (assembly GCA_964396175.1). Taxonomy (GTDB): domain Bacteria; phylum Myxococcota_A; class Polyangia; order Polyangiales; family Polyangiaceae; genus CAYNEK01. Next base: position 1,844 of record CAYNEK010000120.1, read on the forward strand.
CGTGGCCTTCAACCCCTCCCATCGCCGCCGCTGCTCCTGCCCGTCGATCGTCCCGAGCACTTCCTCGCGCAGACCGAGCTCGCTGACGGGCTGGGCGCCGGGCGGGATCTCGAGGACGAGGATGTCCTCCTGCACCTCGGGTGCGACCAGCAGGAGGGCCATCCGCTGCGTGAGGCGGGCGCGGGTGAAGCCGAGGGCCAGGTCCATGTCGGCCATGTCGACGAACTCTCCGGTGTCGAGCCGACGGCGCAGGGCCTGGGTGAGCGCGAGCTGGCGCGCGATGCGCGCAAGATAGCGGCGCTCGGCGCGCTCGTCGGCGGCCTGCTTCGCGCGCCCGGTGCAGCGTGTGCTATCTTGAAGAGATACGTCGCAATCTTCGCGTGGAGCGGCGATGGGTCGGCCTGGTCGTCACTCCGCTCGTCCTCGTCACGGCCGTCGCGTGTGGCGGCGAGATCGACGGTCCGACCGGGGCCGCTCCAGGCTCGAGCGCGGGCGCCGCCGGCACGGGCGCTGGGGGCGGCGCGAAGGCGGGGCAGGGTGGAGGTGGCGGGGAGGCCGCGCAGGGCGGAGCCGGCGGTGGCGTGGTCGCGTACGTGCCCACGGCGGAGCCTGGCGTCCCCGTCGACGGGGTCGATCCATCGCCCGAGCAGATCGCCGAGCAAGAGTCGCTCGAAGCAGAGAAGAAGAAGGCCGAGGCGCTCGACGCCGCGTCGATGGCCGCCGCCCACGCGATCGATTGGACGCCGGTCACGCCCTTCGATCCGGCGAGCGCTGAGGGGATGTCTCTCATCACAGGGGAGCTCCTTCGCGCTCGGAGCGGAGGAGCTCGGGACGCTCGGGAAGCTCGGCTTCGTCGTCACGGACAAGCATCGGTTCCCGACCTTCAGCTACGGGTACGCGAGCATCTACGCACAGGACTTGCCCGTGTACATCTCGACGGACTCGCTCCTCCACGCCATCCATTCGTCCTACGACGAGATGCTCATGCGGGTGGAGACGGGCTCGCTCGTGCCTCGGCTCATGCTCTTCTTGGATGGCCTGCGCGCGCGGCTCGCGGCGGGCGCGGGGAGCGGGTTCCGCGAGGACGTCCAGCGGGATCTCGATCTGCACCTCGCGGTGGCGAGGGCGCTGCTCACCGGCCAGGGCCCGACGACCGTGCTCGGCACCGATCCGGCCCCGGCAGCCGCGTGGACGGCGAAGTGTGCTGTGTCCAGCGGGACCGCCAGCGTGGTCCTCTTCGGCGAGACGAGGACGATCGATTCCTCTCAGTGCGAGCCGCGCGGACACTACACCGAGACGCCCCAGCTCGGGCGGTACTTCCAGGCGATGATGTGGCTCGGGCGCATCGATCTGCGCCTGCTCGCGACCGACCCTCGGTCGGGGAAGCTCGAGCTCCGACGCCGGGAGGTGGAGGCCACGCTCGCCCTCGCGAAGCTCGCGGACGGTCCGCTCGTCGAGCAGCATCAGGCGATCGACGGAGCGCTCCGCGCCTTCGTCGGAGCGCAGGACGACCTCACGCTGGAGGAGGTGCCAGCCCTCGTCGCGGCGCTCGGCGCGGCGTCGCCCGAGGAGGCCGCGAAGTCGATGACGTGACGATGGCGAAGGCGATCGCGTCCAATGGGTTTGGGCAGCAGTCGATCGCGAGCCGTGTCGTCGTCCATGGGTTTGGTGAGACGCTCCCGCTCGACGCGACCTTCGCCCTCTTCGGGCAGCGGTACGCGCCGGACGCGCGCGTCCTCTCGAACGTCGTCTGCGACCGGGTGAACCGCGAGCCCAAGCGGTACATGCCGAGCCCGCTCGACGCGGCCTTCGGGGGCCTCGACGACGAGCAGGCCGTGGCGCTGCTCCAGCCCGAGCTCGAGAAGTATGGGTACGCCCCCGAGTTGCACCTCGCGCACCAGCTCGTCGTGGGGGCGGCCGGGCCCTCCGCGAGCCTCTACGGCGACTGGATCGAGGCGCTCCGCGCGCTGTCTCCCGCCCACGCCGCGAAGCAGGCTGGGCTTCCGTCGCCGATGCGCTCGGAGGCGTGGGGGAGGAGGCTCCTCGAGACGCAGCGCGCGTCCTGGGCCGAGCTCCGCCACGAGACGCTCCTCTACGCGAAGCAGTCGTATCCGGGGGGCGCAGCCTGCGAGTTCCCGGATGGGTGCGTCGACCCGTACCCCGAGGTGTTCCTCCGGCTCGCCGCCTTCGCCGAGCGCGCGAAGGAGGTGGCGACGAACCTCGGGCTCCCGCAGGGCGAAGCGGCGCACTGGACCAAGGTGCAGCAGGTCCTCACGACGCTCGCGGGGATCGCCGAGGCCGAGCGGACGGGCACCCCGCTCTCGTCCGAGCACCTCGCCTTCCTCAACCAGACGGTCGTCGTGCAGAAGGGCTGTGACATCTCGGACGACAAGGTGAAGGGCTGGCGCTCCGATCTCTACCTGGACGAAGAGCTCGCGCTGAGGGCGAAGCCGATCATCGCGGACGTGCACACGCAGCCGTTCGAGGGCGACGTCGAGGTCGGGCGGGTGCTGCACGTCGGCACGGGGATCCCGCGCGCGATGGTCGTCGGGATCGAGGGGTGCGGCGGGAGACGCGCCTACGTGGGGCTCGCCTCGTCGTACTTCGAGTGGATCACCGAGGGCTACGAGCGGCTCGATGACATGGCGTGGCAGTCCAAGGTGAACCCGAAGCACCCCGAGGATCCGCCGTTCTTCAAGGATTTCATCGTGCGCTGACCTGTGCCCGCGTGGCTTCGATGCGCCCTTCGCAGCCCGGAGCGCCCTGACCGCTCGGTCCGCGAACGCTGACCGAGCGGTCAGCGCCTCGTCGCGCTCACGACAGCCGCCGCGCGAAGTCCTGGAGCGTCTTCGGTCCGAGCTTCGACTCGAACACGTACGGCAAGACCACAGCGCCTCGTCGCGCTCACGACAGCCGCCGCGCGAAGTCCTGGAGCGTCTTCGG
>CAYNEK010000120.1:4886-11915 GCA_964396175.1 uncultured Polyangiaceae bacterium
TCCGAGCTTCGACTCGAACACGTACGGCAAGAACACCTTGGGCGCGGGCAGCTCGTGCCCGAGCCTCCGGAGCGCGTCGGCCTGCACGATCTCCCGCGCGGCGCGCCTCGCGCCCGCCGCGATGGCGTGTGCCCCCGGCTCGGAGCCCTGCTCGCCCGCCGCGACGAGGCTCGCGCGCTCGGCCGGATCGAAGAGCGGCGGGAGCATCCCGTTCACCACGATCTGCGCGACCGGCAGCCCGAGCTCACCCGTCAGCGCGCCGGAGAGGAGGATCGTCTCGTTGACCGGCATGTCTTCGGCGAGCGTCACGAGCACGACGGCCGTCTGCGATGGATCGCGGAACATCGTCCACGCGCGCTCGGCGTCGCGCCGCAGGATCCCCGGCGGCACCACGTCGACGATCACCTTCGGCACCCGCAGCATGTCGAGCCCGTGCCCCGTCGCCGGAGCGTCCACGAGGACGACGTCGAAGGGCGGCGTCCCGTCGGCCGCGGGCTCGATCGCGTGGAACCACGCCTTGCCGAGCATCGCCCACTCGTACAGCCCCGGCACCGCGCGGAAGAAGGTGCGCACGTACCGGTTGTCGAACACCGTCTTGTAGAGGGTGCGCGACTTCAGGATCATGAGCCCGTACTCCTCGAGCGCGCGCGAAGGCTCCAGGTTCACCGCGAAGATGCCCGGAGCGACGGGCGCGATGTCGGCGCCGATGGGCGCGGTCCCGAAGAGCGTCGAGAAGCGCTCCTTCGCGTTGCACGCGCAGCAGAGGACGCGCTTGCCCCGCGCCGCGTACCCGAGCGCGAGCGCCGCGGTGACGGTCGTCTTCCCGACGCCGCCCTTGCCCGTCACGAAGACGAAGCGGGTCTTTTCGATCGGCGAGGTCATCGGGCCCGCGCTCCTTTAGCCCAAGTCCGGGCCGAGCGTCTCGGCGCTCCTGCTCCGTCGCAAAGTTACGATGACGAAGGAAGTTTGGCTCGCGCTGGTCGGTCGTGGCTCGGGTTGCTAGCCTTCGTGCACCGGAGCCCACACCATGCGTCGTCCTTTCGTCGTCTTGTCGTCTCTCGCGTTGGCCGCCCTCGTCGCCAACGGCTGCGCCGGGGAGCCCGAGGCGGCTCCCGTCACGCTCACCTCGTCGCAGCCCATCATGGGCGGGGTCAACGACCCCGGCGATCCCAACGTGGTCGGCATCTACAACTCGCAGAAGGGCGCGCTCTGCACCGGCTCCCTCATCTTGCCGAACCTCGTCCTCACGGCGCGGCACTGCGTCTCGGACATCAACACGGGCGAGCAGGTGATGTGCGGCAAGTCCACCTTCGGCACGCCGTGGTCGGCTGCGGCGTTCACCGTCACGACCAAGTCGAGCATCCAATCGCAGCCCGACGGGTCCGCGTCGAAGGTCTTCGTCCCCTCCGACTCGAACGACGCGTGCGGCGCGGACGTCGCCCTCATCCAGCTGAAGGCGAACATCCCGACGAGCAAGGCGATGCCGCTCGAGCCGCGCGTCGACATCCCCGTCGAGAAGGGCGAGAATTACCGCGCCGTCGGCTTTGGGCTCGCGTCCGAGAGCCAGCAGAACTCAGCCGGCACGAAGCGCATGCGCGACGGCCTGAAGACGAGCTGCGTGAAGAACTGCGGATCCCTCGGCGCCACGCCGAAGGAGTGGGTGGGGCCGACCGCGATCTGCCAGGGCGACTCGGGGGGCCCGGCGCTCGACGACGAGAACCGAGTCATCGGCGTCGTCTCGCGCGGCGCGCCGAACTGCGGCTCGCCCATCTACGGCTCCGTCTACGCGTGGGCGAACTGGATCGGCACGATCGCGCAGCAGGCCGCGGCCGACGGCGGCTACGAGCCCCCCTCGTGGGTGACGGGCGGTCCGACGCAAGGCACCGGCGGGTCCGCCGGGGCGGGTGGCAGCGGCACCGGCGCGGGGAGCGGCACGGGCGCCGCGGGCGCGGGTCAGGGCGCCGAGGCGGGCGCGGGTCAGGGCGCCGAGGCGGGCGCAGGGCAGGGCGCCGAGGGCGGCTCCGGCCCGACCCCCGAAGATCCTCCGGTCGGCTCCGGCGCGCCCGTGGGCTCGAAGTGCGCGAGCGGCAGCGACTGCGCCTCGGGGGTGTGCATCCTGGACAAGGGGCAGCAGTACTGCTCGCTCGCGTGCACCGAGTCGTCGCAGTGTCCGATGAGCTTCGGATACGCGTGCGAGAACAACGTCTGCACCGACTCCAACCTGAAGGCCGACTCGACGCAGTCGGGTGGCTGCTCCTTGGGGGGCCGCGATCCGGTGAAGCCAGTGCCGTGGAAGGCTGCGTCCCTCGCGCTCGTCGGGCTCGCGTTCGTCGGCGCCGTGCGCCGCCGCGTGAAGAGGGCGTGACCCTCACGGTGGGGCGCGCGTGGCTCGATCTTCCCGCGCGCGCGGCTCCACCGCGTGAGGTCTGGCATGCCGTAGCCTCGGTTGGGTTCGCCGTGGCCCGACGGGCTGGCGCCGCGGCCGAGCCCGAGGGCGAGGCGAGACACGCTCGTCGCGCGAGAGGGTGGCGCGTGAGGCGGACGTCGCGAGGGACGGTGATGCGGTGCCGTGACGCGCTCGTCGCGCGAGAGGGTGGCGCGTGAGGCGGACGTCGCGAGGGGCGGTGATGCGCTGGCGTGACGCGCTCGTCGCTCGAGAGGGCAGCGCGCGTGACGATGGCGTGGTGAGGGATCGCGATGGCGCGACGACGTCGTGAGTTCTTGCTCGTGGCGTCCGCGCTCGTCGCGGGCTGTCGCCGCCCTCGGCCCGCGCCGAGCCTGGGGACCCGCGTCGTCTCGATCTCGCCGAGCACCACCGAGATGCTCTTCGCCCTCGGCGCTGGAGAGCTCGTCGTCGGGCGCTCTCGCTTCTGCGACGAGCCCGACGCGGCGCGATCGCTGCCCAGCGTCGGCGGCTACACCGATCCCAGCCTCGAGGCGATCCTCGCGCTCCGCCCGACCCTCGTCACCGGCGCGCGCGGCCCGGCCGGGACCGCCCTCACCGAGAGGCTCGCCACGCTCGGCATCGACACGTACTTCCCACGCACCGAGACGCTCGGCGAGGTCGAGGAGCTCGCGCTCGGCCTCGCGCGCCGCGTCGGGCGCGACGGTGCGGGGATCGTCGCGCGGATGAGGCAAGCTCGCGAGCGCGTCCGCGCGGCCATCGGCGCGCGGCGTCGGCCACGGGCGCTCCTCGTGTTTGGCTTCGCGCCGATCTCGTGCGCAGGACCGAGGAGCTTCCCGGGCGAGATGCTCGCGGAGGCAGGCGGCGACGACGTGGTGGGCGGTGAGATCGCGTACCCGACGCTCGATGTGGAGCGCGTGCTCGCGCTCGATCCCGACGTCGTGCTCGACGCGTCTGCGGCCGCGGGGATGGCCTCGGATCTCCCTTCGCCGCTGCAGCGACTGCGGGCCGCGCGCAGCGGGCGCGTCGTCCGCGTCACCGGCTCGGCCCCGCTCCGGCCGGGCCCGCGCATCGGCGAAGGGATCGGCGTCCTCGCGAAGGCGCTGTTTGCCGATCTCCCTCCCATTGACTAGGAGGAGCCCCTCATGGTCTCCCGCGAGCGCGCCGACGTCCTGCTCGTCCAGCGCGGCCTCGCGGACTCGACCGCGCACGCTCGGGCGCTGCTCGTCGCTGGGCAGGTGTTCTCGGGCGAGGCGCGCGTGGACAAGCCGGGGGCGCGCCTCGATCCCGAGGTGCGGCTCGAGGTGCGAGGGCGCGAGCCGTTCGTCTCTCGAGGCGGGCAGAAGCTCGCCGGGGCGCTCGTCACGCTCGGGGTCGACCCTGCGGGCCTCGCCTGCGCCGATCTCGGCGCGTCGACGGGCGGGTTCACCGACTGCCTGCTCCAGCGCGGCGCGCGGCGCGTCTACGCCGTCGACGTCGGCGCCGGGCTGCTCCACGAGTCGCTCCGTCGCGATCCGCGCGTCGTCGCCCGAGAGCGCGAGAACGCGCGTGATCTCCGCGCGGACTCCTTCCCGGAGCCGATCGATCTCGTCGTCGTCGACGCCTCGTTCATCGGTCTTGGCCCGCTGCTCCCCGCGATCGGCCTCGTCGTCCGGCCGGGGGGCAGGCTGCTCGCGCTCGTGAAGCCGCAGTTCGAGGTGGACCGCGGCGTCGCCGAGCGGGGGCGCGGGGTCGTGCGGGACGAGGCTGTCCGGCGAGAGGCCATCGCGCGGGCGACGGGCGCGATCGCGCGCTCGGGCTTCTCCGTCCTCGGCGGCGCCGACTCGGTCCTGCGCGGCCCGAAGGGCAACCTCGAGCACTTCGTCCTCGCGCGGAGGGACGCCGCATGAAGGCGATGGGGCCGCTCTTCCTCGCGATCCTGCTCGATCTGCTCGGGTTCGGCTCGGTCCTGCGCGGCCCGAAGGGCAACCTCGAGCACTTCGTCCTCGCGCGGAGGGACGCCGCATGAAGGCGATGGGCCCGCTCTTCCTCGCGATCTTGCTCGATCTGCTCGGGTTCGGGATGGTCGTGCCCTTCTTGCCGCGGGTCGCGCGCGAGCTCGGCGCGAGCGACGTGACCGCGGCGTGGGTCATCTCGTCGTACTCGCTGATGCAGCTCATCTTCGTGCCGCTCTGGGGGCGCCTGTCCGATCGCGTGGGGCGCAAGCCCGTCCTCATCTGGAGCATCGCCGCGACGAGCGTGTTCATGGCGCTCCTCGGCCTCGCGACGAGCGTCTGGGTGCTCCTCGCCGCCCGCGTCCTCGCCGGGATCGCGACCAGCAACATCGCGGTCGCGCAGGCGTACATCGCCGACGTCACCGAGGGGAAGGACCGCACCAAGGGCATGGGGATGCTCGGCGCTGCCTTCGGGATCGGCTTCGTGCTCGGGCCGCTCTTCGGCGGCATGCTGTCCGATCTGCACTGGCTCGGCCGCGCGGCGACGGGCCCCTCGTTCGTCGCCTCGGGGCTCTCGCTCGTGAACCTCGTCTGGGCCGTCTTCGTCCTGAAGGAGTCGCTCCCAGCCGAGCTCCGCGGCACCTCGCGGCTCCGGCGCGCCTCGGTGCTCGCGCCCCGCGCCTTCGTCGCGTCCCTGCGCGGCGCGGCGATCCAGCGCCCCTTCTTGGTGAACCTCCTGCTCGTCTCGTCCTTCGCGGGGCTCGAGTACTCGTTCACGCTCTTCGCGAAGGACGCGTTCGGGATGTCGATCCGGCAGGTGGGTGGCGTCTTCTTCGTCGTCGGGATCGTCGGCGCCGTCATCCAGGGCGGCCTCATCCGTCAGCTCTCGAAGCTCCTCCGCGAGCGCACGCTCATCGTCTCGGGGGCGCTCATCCTGTCGCTCGGCTTCGGGCTCTTGGTGGGGACGCCCGCGTGGGGCGTGGGCTCGTTCTACGCGGTCGCCATCGTCACCTCGATCGGGCACAGCTTCGCGACGCCGGCGCTCTCGGCGTACGTCTCGCGGGCGGCGCCCGCCGAGTCGCAGGGCACGGTGCTCGGGCTCTTCCAGTCCGCGGGCTCCCTCGGGCGCGTCGTCGGACCGCTCGTGGCGGGGGGCTTCTACGGCCACGTGAGCCATGTCGCGCCGTACGTCTCGAGCAGCGTCGGGATGCTCCTCGCGGGCCTGCTCGCGGCCACGATGCAGGCCGAGCCGCACCCGCCCGCGGCGCTCCCCGCCGACGCCCCCGCCCGAGGCTAGCGCGCGCTTTCTGTTCACGGAGAGCTGCGTTTTGCTACGATGAAGGACGTGCAAGCTCGTCTCCTCCGGGGCCTGTCCCTCGCTCTGTGCCTCTCGCTCGGCGCGCCGACCGTCGCGTTCGCCGCCGACGAGGCGACCAAGGCGCGCGCCGCCTTCAACGATGGCGTGCAGCTCGAGGCCGCGGGCAACTTCGCGCTGGCGCTCACCAAGTTCCAGGAGGTGGCCAATTTCAAGCGCACGCCGAGCGTGCTCTTCCACATCGCCTTCTGCCAGGAGAAGCTCGGGCACCTCGTCGAGGCGCTCGGGGGCTACAAGCTCGCGGCGCACGAGGCGGAGAGCGATCCGAAGACGCACGCCGAGGCGCTCGAGAAGGCGACCGACGCGATCGGCGCCCTCGAGAAGCGCATCCCCAAGGTCGTCATCAAGCGCGGCCGCGGCGCCGAGTCGGCGAAGATCACCCTCGACGGCGTGGACCTCGGGCGCGACACGGACAAGCCCTTCAGCGTCGATCCGGGCTCGCACGCCGTCGACGCGACCGAGCGAGGGAAGGAGCCCTTCTCCAAGATCGTGAAGCTCGCCGAGGGCGAGACGAAGACCGTCGAGGTGACGCTGAAGGCCTCGTCGTCGGAGGGGAAGCCCGACGAGGACCCGAAGGCGGGCAAGCCCGACGAGGGCGGCAAGAAGGACGACGGGGTCAAGGTGTCGACGGAGGACAAGAGCATCGTCCCGTACCTCGTGCTCGGGGCGGGCGTGGCGGCCTTCGGGTTCGGCGCGTACCAGGGCCTGCGTCGCAACAGCCTGAAGAACGATCTCGACGCGGCCTGCGGCGACCGCCCGCGGTGTCCGGCGTCGGCCAAGTCCATCCAGGACGAAGGCAAGAGCGCGGCGACGCTCGCGACGGTGGGGCTCGGGCTCGGCATCATCGGCATCGGCGTCGGAACCTACCTCGTGGTCACGCAGGGCAGCGACGCGCCCAAGAAGGAGGCTCGCCCCGCCAAGCCTCGCGTCGACCTCCAGATCAACGTCGGATCCACCTACGGAGCAAACCTTGTCGGCACCTTCTGAGACCTCTTCGCGCGTGCGCCTCTTCTCGATCTTGACTCTCCTCGGCATGGGGGTCGCGGCGGCTTGCACCTTCCCCGAGAGGGACTTCGCGGCCAACGACGATCCGCTCGGCGGCGCCGGAGGCTCTTCGACGGCCGGCTCGGGCGGCGAGGCTGCCGGCACGGGCGCGAGCGCAGGCAAGGGCGCGAGCGCGGGCAAGGGCGGAGACGCAGGCTCCGGCGGTGACGCGGGCTCCGGTGGTGATGCCGGCGCGGGCGGTGACGCGGGCGCGGGCGGTGACGCGGGCGCGAGCGGCGCCGGCGCCGGCGGAACGAGCGGCGCGGGCACGG
>CAYNEK010000121.1:0-11588 GCA_964396175.1 uncultured Polyangiaceae bacterium
CGTGCGTCGCTGGAGCGCGCGTCGCGCGCCCCGTCCTCAGCCGCACTTCAGCGTCACGAGGTAGCAGCAGGCGCCTGGCCCCGTGTTCGTCATGGGGCCTTCGAAGATGCATCCGGGCTTGCACGCCGAGCCCCCGAGGGACGAGAACAGCGAGGGGTCGGACATCGGCGGGCAGCTCGGCGCCGACATGCAGAGCAGCTGCGTCGCCCCCGTGCCGGGCGACACCCCCGGGATGCACACGGGCGTCGGCGGCGACGCCCCGCCTGCTCCCGCCGCGCCCCCGACGCCGGCCACACCCGCGGCGCCCGAGGGCGGGTCCGTCACGACGTGTGGGACGCCCGCGCCGCCGCCCTGTCCGTCCCCGAGCCCCTCCGTGCGCGCTCCACAGCCGATCCCCCAGGCGACGAGGCCCGCGACGAGGCACAGCAAGGAGCGCACCCGGCGACGCCGCGCGCTTCGACGGCTCAGAAGACGCATTCGGCCATCGTACTCGCGTCGTCCGCGCCGGTCCATGGGTTCGAGGCGCAACTCGCGCCGCGGGTCTGGTGACGGGGACGGGCGCTCTCACGCGGGCGATGCGCGAGACCGCGATGGGACGGCGTGCGGCGGGCGCAGCGACGCGCTTCCCTTGCTAGACTGCCCCGGTCCCCGTGAACCCCGTCACCGTCGAGCGCGTCGTCGACTGCAAGAGCGACGCGAAGAGCCTCTGGGGAGTCGTCTCCGACACCGAGCGGATGAACCGCGAGATCGGCCTCGAGCCGGTCGATTTCACGCCGCTCGCGGGCGCCGGCGCCGCGAGGTTCTTCGGTTCGACAGCGCTCGGCGGCTTCCGCGTCGGGTACGAGGAGCGGCCGTTCGAGTGGCTCGAGCCCTCACGGCTCTCGGTCGAGCGCGTCTTCCGGGGCGGGCCCCTCGAGCGCCTCCGCTTCGCGCTGTCCCTCGAGCCGACGCCGGACGGCGGCACGCGGGCGCACCTCGCGACCACGCTCGCCCCGCGCCTCGGGCTGCTCGCGCCGCTCGCCCGGCTCCTCGGGGGACGCGCGCTCGACCGGATGACCGCCGAGCTCAGGCGGATCGACTTCGCGCTGAAGGCGCGCGGACGCGCGCCCGCCTCGGTCACCCCAGCGACGGTGGACGAGGATGCGCTCGCGCGCCACGCGACGGCGCTCCGCGCGCGAGCGGCCCCCGAGCTCGTCGACGAGCTCGTCACGCTGCTCACCCACGCGAGCGATCTCGAGGTCGCGCGGCTCCGGCCCTTCGCGCTCGCCGATCGCTGGGGCGCAGACCGGAGGCAGGTGCTCGCGATGCTGCTCCAGGCCGTGAAGGAGGGCCTCGTCGACCTCCGCTGGGACGTCGTGTGTCCGTCCTGCCGCACCGCGATCTCGCAGGTGCCGACCCTCGCCGAGCTCCGCGAGCACGCGACCTGTCAGCTCTGCGAGCTCGACGTCGAGGTCTCGCTCGAGGACGCCGTCGAGCTCACCTTCGTCCCGGCGCCCGCGATCCGCATCGTCGACGTCGGGCCGTACTGCATCGGCGGACCCGCGCGCGTCCCGCACGTCACCTGCCAGGCGATCCTGCCTGCCCGCGGCGCGGTCACGCTCGAGGCGCCGGACGAAGTGGGCACGGGGCTCCGGCTCTTCCTCCGAGGCGGCGCCGCACGCGCGATCTTCATCCGCCCCGGCGCGCCCGAGCGGGTCCACCTCACCACCTCCGAGCTCGCCGAAGCCCCCGCCGTCGAGCTCGCGCCGCGCGGCACCCTCGAGCTCTCGAACGACACGAGCGAAGAGCGCCACGCCAAGCTCGAGCGCACCGAGCGGACCGATCTGGCCGCGACCGTGCGCGAGCTCACGACGCTGCCGGAGTTTCGCCGGGAGTTCTCCTCGGATCTGCTGGTCCCGGGCATGACGCTCGAGGTCTCGCGGGTGGCGCTCCTCTTCAGCGATCTCACCGACTCGACCAGGCTCTACTCGGACCTCGGCGACGCAGCAGCGTTTCGGCTCGTGCAGGACCACTTCGAGGTGCTCTTCGAGGTCCTCGAGCGGGCTGGAGGCGCGATCGTGAAGACGATCGGCGACAGCGTGATGGCGGCCTTCGCAGACGAAATTGCCGCCACCCGCGCCGGCGTGGAGCTGCTCCGCGCGTTCGAGCGGTTCCGCGCGTCGAGTGAGCTGCGCGGACGCGTGCGGCTGAAGCTCGGCGTCCACGCCGGGCCGACGTACGTCATCACCGCGAACGGCGCGCTGGATTATTTTGGGCAGACGGTCAACGTGGCCGCGAGGCTCCAGGCGCAGGCGCGCGGAGGAGAGCTGGTCCTCGCTTCGGCCCTCGCGGACGAGGCGGCCCAGCGCGGCGCGCTCACGGGAGCAGAGATCGTCGAGCGGTTCGCTCCCGAGCTGAAGGGCGTCTCGACCGCCGTCGAGGCCGCCCGCGTGCGCCTCGGGCCGAGCTCCGAGCCGCCTCCACGCGGCGCTTGATCGCCCTCGAGGCGGAGCGACCGCGCCGTCCGTGGAGCCCATCGCCGCCGCGCGGCGCAGCGCGTGGCCCATCCCCAGGTGGGGACGCGCGAGGAGGGAGCCGCTCGGGGAGCAAGCCCGGTCGCGGGGCCGCGACGAGGCCGACGAGAGCCGCGCGGGGCGCGCTCAGGGGGGCTTCGCCGCGCCGCACGGGGCGGGCACTTCGGGGGCGCTTCGCCGCGCCGCATGGGGCGCGCTCTCGGGGCCGCGCTGGGGACCTGGGCGGGGGGCTTGGCGGCCATCGTTCGCTCTCCGCGTGTCGGCCGTTGACCTCGGCGCGCTCGACCTATAGCGTCGCTCTCGAACTTCCATGCGCCGACGCTCCCTCTCCGTCGCTCGCCCCGGCTTGCGTGCCGCCCTCGTCTTCTCGACCCTGGGCCTCTCGTCGATCTCGGTCGACGCGCTCGCCACCGAGCCGAGGAAGGCCACCGAGCCCAGGATCATGGCCGAGCCGGGCGAGGTCACGAACGTCGTCGACGCCTTCGACACCGAGCACGGGAACCCCTTCGATCTCCACCTGACGCTGGGCTTCCAGCAGACGTGGGGCGGCGGCAAGATCCGCCGCGAGACCGCGCTCAGCCAGCCGGGGCTCTCGACGGGCCGCTTCACCAGCGACACGATGAACGTGGCCACGTACAAGGAGTCGACCGCGCGGCTCAACACGCGGCTCGACGTCGGCGTGTACAAGGACATCGCGCTCTACCTGCGGATGCCGCTCATCCTGTCCCGCTCGCAGGAGCTCTCGGATCTCGACGGCAGCGAGAAGAACCAAGCGACCGTCCTCGCCGGCGCGTACGATCCCGTGACCGGCTCGCGCGAGCAGCTCTTCCGGCTGCCCTTCAAGTCGCCCACGCGGAGCGGCATCGAGTACCTCGCGCTCGGCTTCGATCTCGGCATCTTCAACCAGGCCCGCGACTCGACGAAGCCGACGTGGGTCTTCGGCTTCGAGGGGCGCTTCCCGTGGCTGAGCTCGCCGATGCACGCCTGCGGCTCGACGATGGGGCTCAACCAGAAGAGCCCGCAGGTCGAGTGCGCGCACCAAGCCGACGTCGATCGCGACGGCAACGGCGGCGTCGTCGTCGGCCCCGACGGCGCGCCGCTCGAGGGACGCTCGGTCGCCGCGCGCAAGCCGGGCGTCGGCCGTGGCACGACGGCGCTCGAGATCCACTCCATCATGTCGCGCCGCGTGAAGTACGTCGAGCCCTACGGCGGCTTCCGAGCGGTCATCGAGTTCCCGCAGTCGGACAGCGACTACGGCGAGGTGAAGGGCGCCGACGGCATCCTCACGGCCGGCCCGCCGCTCCAGGGATGGATGATCGTCGGGGTGCAGATCATCCCCTGGGAGGTGAAGGAGCAGTTCCAGCGGCTCACCTTCGATCTCCGCTTCACGGGGTCCTACCGCTCCGAGGGTCGCGACTACTCGCCGCTCTACGATGCGCTCGGCTCGTCGGACGCGCGGACCGTGCGCTACCCCGGCTACTCCGGGTACCGGCTCGGAACGGGCGTCGACGGGCAGCCCACCTCGGTGGTCAACCCGGGCTCGCAGCGGGTGTACGTGACGGGGCTCACCGACGTCGCGGCGCACGGCAGCTTCCAGCTCTCGGGCAGCGTCCTCTTCCAGGCGGGAGAGTACATCAAGTTCCAGGTGGGCCTCGGCTACACGCACGTGCAAGGGCACCTCATCACCGGCGACCAGCCCTGCAACCCGAACTTCAAGGACGACGTGTCGAAGTCTGGCCCCTGCAAGTCGACGAGCACGACGACGAGCGGCGGCTCGACCAAGAGCTCCAACTCGGCGACCGGCATCCCGAACCCGCTCTACCGGCCAGCCTACGACGCGGTCGGGAGCCGCTTCAAGATCGACGATATGAGCCTGTGGGACGGGTGGATCAACGCCATCGTGATGTTCTGACGAGCCGGGGCCTCGCGGCGCTCGTCGCGCTCGTCGGGGGCCTCGTCGCAGCCGAGGGCTCCGCCGAGGCGGGCGAGACGCGCGACGCCGCGCAGCTGTTCCCGGTGACCGCAGCACCCGGGGGCACCCCCGATGCCACGCTCGCGGCCCGCGCGCGTGAGCTCGACTCGGTCCTCCGCGAGGCGGCGCAAGACCTCGACCTCGACGTGGAGGTGGGGGCGACGACGCCGTTCCCGCCCGCGCGCGAGGACGAGCTCGTCGTCGCGGCGTCCCGCGGACCCGCGTGGCTCGTGAGCGGGCAGCTCTCGCGCGAGGCGGGCGCGCTGCTCCTCCGCCTGACGGTCGTCAGGCCAGGGACCCGCCTCCTGCTCGTGCGCGTCGAGCGCGTGGAGCCCGAACGCGTCGGCGTGCGCGCGGTCGTGATGCTCCGCGATCTCGTCCTCGCCGCGCGGGCGAAGCCGGACGCGCCCGCCGCCGAGGCGACCAAGCCGGTCGAGCCCCCCCGACCACGCTCGCCGGGGGGCGCGCTCCTCGCCGGAAACTCGGCGGTCTATGGCACCTTCCTCGGGCTCTCGCTCCACGAGTCGAGCCGCGGGAGCGACACGAGGCTCGCGTACCCGCTGATGGCGCTCGGGACGGGCCTCGGCCTCGGCGCGTCGCTCGTCGCGGCGGACGAGTGGGACATCGGGGAAGGCGACGCGCGGTACCTCGTCGCCGGGACCTGGTGGCCCGCCGCCGCGACGATGCTGCTCGCGTCGGGCTACGACTCGCGCCCTGCCTCGGACCGGTACGCCTTCGCCGCGACGGCGGGGGCCGCCGGAGTGGGGCTCGCCACGGTGCGGCTCGCACACGGGCACGTCTCCAGCGGCGGAGCCATCGCCACACACTCGGGCGCCTTGGCCGGCGGCTTCCTCGGAGGGATGACGGAGCTCGTCGCGCGCGGCGAGTCGAGCGAGCTCCCGAAGAAGGGCGCCGGGTACGGCATCGGCGCGGGCGTCCTCGTGATGGGGTTCGTCGGCCCCATGCTCGATGTATCCGAGAGCCGCTGGCTCATGGTCGACCTCGGCCTCGGGCTCGGCGCGCTCCTCGGCGCCGCCGCGGGGAGTCCCCTGCTCACACGCGACGCGACGAAGACACAGCGGCGAGGTTGGGGCGCGGCGACCCTCGTCGGCGGGCTCGCGGGCGCGGCGCTCGCGGGCGCGGCGACGCGCCGCGAGGCGGCGAAGCTGCCGTTCGTCCCAGGGGTCGGGGTCGTCGCCACGGGCCCGAAGAACGAGCCCGTCTACGGTCTCACGGCGACCGGCGTCCTCGCGTGGTGAGCCCGCGCACCCAGCCGCCCACACACCTCGCAGCGCAGGCAGGCTCGGGGCGCCCTCTCGGCTGCGTCCACGCCGCCTCCGCGACCGGCGTCCTCGCGTGGTGAGCCCGCGCACCCAGCCGCCCACACACCTCGCAGCGCAGGCAGGCTCGGGGCGCCCTCTCGGCTGCGTCCACGCCGCCTCCGCGACCGGCGTCCTCGCGTGGTGACCCTCCGGGGTGCTATCAGCGCGGGCCCATGAGCGTCGAAGAGGTCCTCATCACCGAAGGCGAGGCCGGCGAGCGGCTCGACAAGCTCGTCGCGCGCCGCCTCGGGCTGTCGCGGGCCATGACGAGGCGCCTCTTCGACGAGGGCAAGGTGCGCTCCGGGCGACGAGCCGCCGACAAGGGCGAGCCTTCGGTCGCTGGGCGCTCGCTCCACGTCGAGCTGCCCGACGCGAGCGACGCCGAGGGCGCCGTCCCGGATCACGAGCTCTCGCTCACGATCCTCCTCGAGCGCC
Organism: uncultured Polyangiaceae bacterium; assembly: GCA_964396175.1. Taxonomy (GTDB): domain Bacteria; phylum Myxococcota_A; class Polyangia; order Polyangiales; family Polyangiaceae; genus CAYNEK01. The sequence continues at coordinate 6,243 of CAYNEK010000121.1, forward strand.
CCGACGTCGTCGTCATCGACAAGCCCGCCGGGATCGCCTCGGCGCCCCTGCGCGGCGGCGAGAAGGGCACCGTCGCGAACGCCGTCGTCTCGCGCTTCCCCGAGACCGCCGGCGTCGGCTATCACCCGCGCGAGCCTGGGCTCGTCCATCGCCTGGACAACGACACCTCGGGCGTGCTCGTCGTCGCGCGCAGCAAGCCCGCCTGGGAGTCGCTCGTCCTCGCGACGAAGCGCGGGCAGCTCGACAAGACCTACCTCGCCATCGTCGAGGACGCCGACATGCCCGACGAGGGGCTCGTCGACACGCCGCTCGCGCCGCACCCCAAGGACAAGCGCCGCGTGCTCGCCTGCCTCCACCCCCGTGACATCGCGCGCGAGAAGCCGAGACCCGCCGAGACCCGCTACCGCGTCGTGCATCGCGAGGGCGGGCTCGCCGTCGTCCTCGTCACCGCGCCGCGAGCCCTCCGCCACCAGGTGCGCGCACACCTCGCCGTCCTCGAGTGTCCCATCGTCGGCGACGTCCTCTACGGCGCCGCGCCCCGCGCGGGGCTCTCACGACACGCCCTGCACGCCGCCTCCGTGTCCCACCGCGGCTCGAAGGACGTCCCGGCCTTCGCGGTCACCTCGCCGCTCCCGCCAGAGCTCTCGGCGCTGGTCCCGAGGTACTCGCCCTGAGCGTCCGGTGGATGCTCCTCGCCTACGGGCTGCTCACGGCGGCCTCCTCGGGCGCGCTCTTCGCGCTCCGAGGCCCAGCGATGTTCGAGCACCCGACGCCGCTCTTCTTGCTCGGGCCGCCTCTCCGCGAGAGCGCATCCATGCTCTGCGGCGTCACCCTGGCCATGATCGTCGTCGGCACGACGCGCGCGCTCGTCGATCGTACACGCTGGGCGGGCGCGCTCGCGCGCGAGCTGTCGCCCTTCGCCTCGTCGCTGCGTGGGCACGACATCGTCCTCCTCGCCCTCTTCTCCTCCGCAGGCGAGGAGCTCCTGTTCCGCGGCCTCTTGTCGTCCTGGTTCGGCTGGATTGGCGTCGTGCTTTCGTCGGTCGTCTTCGGCCTCGTGCATCAGGTGCGCGGCCCGGCGCGATGGGGCTGGGTCGCCTGGGCGATGGTGGTCGGGCTCGCGCTCGCCACGCTCTTCGCGACCACGGGATCGCTCGTCGGGCCGCTCGTCGCGCACGCGCTCATCAACGGCATCAACCTCGGGTTCTTGCGCGATCGCGCCCTCGTCGCCCGATGACCCGCCCGTCCTGCGCCCACGCCGACATCTGCCCGGGCTGCCCGCTCCTCGACGTCCCGCCCGACGAGCAGGCCACGCTCAAGCGGGCGCGGCTCGCCCGCGCGCTCGCCGCATACCCCGTCCTCGAAGGGCTCGAGGTCGCGCCGGCGGTGATGGCCGATCCACCGCTCGGCTACCGCGCGCGCGCCAAGTGGGTCGCAAAGGACGGGCGCATCGGGCTCTTCTCGCGCGGCGGCCACGAGATCGTCGATCTCCCCGGCTGCGTGGTCGTCCGGGACGAGCTCCGCGCGGCGACCCAGGCGCTTCGCGCGCTCACGAAGGAGCGGCCCGCGCTCCGCCGCGCCTTGGTCGGGGCCGATCTCCGGAGCGCTCGTGACGGGGAGGGCCGCGCCGTGCTCGCGACCTGGGTCCTCCGGGACGACGTGCCACGAAGCGCGCCATGGCTGCGCGAGGCGGCCGAGGCGCTCATCGCCCGCTCCGCCGTCATCGGGGTCGCCGTGAGCACGCGCCCAGAAGGCTCGCCGAAGGTGCTCGGCGGCGTGCCGGTTCCGCTCGTCGGCGCCGTCGAGGCCTGGGACGAGACGGGGCGCGCCCGGACCCTCGCCTCGCACGGCGCGTTCGTCCAGGCCCACGCGGGGCAGGCAGCCAAGCTCCACGACGCGCTCGCGGCGATCGCCAACGAGCGCGGCGTCTCGCCGCGCGTGCTCGATGTATATGGAGGCTCTGGACCCATCGCGCTCGCGCTCGCGGCGAAGGGCGCTCACGTCACGCTGGTCGAGTCGTTCGCGCCGGCCGCGCGGGCGGCGCGGCGCGCGGCGGACGCCGCCGGGCTCACGCTCGAGGTCCGGCAGGGCGACGCCGCCGAGCTCCCGGCCGGGAGCTACGACCTCGTGATCGCGAACCCTCCCCGCCGAGGGCTCGCGGCTCGGTTGCGCGCGAGGCTCCCTGCCCTCGCGCCGGTGGTCGCCATCGTGTCCTGCGATCCCGACTCGCTGGCGCGGGATCTCTCGCACCTCGCCTGGATCGGGCTGCGCGCGGAGCGAGCCACCCCCTTCGACATGATCCCTCAGTCGCGCGAGGTGGAGACGCTCGTCGTGCTCCGCGCGGAGCCCCCGCCCCCGCTCCGGGTCCTTCATGAGGACGAGGGGCTCGTCGTCGTCGACAAGCCGCCCTTCCTGCCGACGACGCCGCAGGGTGAGCACACAGGCAGCCTGCTCGCGCTCGTGCGACGACTGCCGGGCGCGCGCGAGGCGGTCCCGCTGCACCGGCTCGACGTCGGAACGAGCGGCGTCTGCGTCTTCGTGAAGCACGCGCGGCGCGTGCCTCCGTACCAGGCGGCGCTCGCCGCGGCAGAGAAGACCTACGTCGCCTGGGCACGCGGCGTCCTTCCTCGACATGGAGTCGTCGACCGTCCGCTCCGCGAGGCCGGGAAGATGAAGGCCGCTCGCACGCGCTTCGTCCGTCGCGAGCGCGTGGGACCGCACGCGCTCCTCGAGTGTACGATCGAGACGGGCCACAAGCACCAGATCCGGCGCCACCTCGAGGGCATCGGGCACCCCGTCCTCGGCGACGAGCGGTACGGCCACCCCGCGACCAACGCGTACGTCGAGGCGACGTTCGGGCTCGATCGGCCCTTCCTCCACTGCGAGCGCCTCACCCTCCCCTCGAGGGCGGGCGCGCCGCTCCAGATCGAGTCACCCCTCGCGCCCGATCTCCTCCGCGTGCTCGAGCGCGCGCGCGCCGAGGCCTCACGCGCTCGCTCGGTCGGTGACTCGCGACGGCCACGATGACGGAGGTCGCGCGCGGTCCCCGCGGCCGCGCCGCGCCACGCTCGGGGTGGGCGTGTGGCCTCCGCGGCGGGCACCCGTCGCGCGCAGTCCCCGCGGCGCGGCCCGACCGCGCACCAGGGTGAGGCCGTGCGATTTCGGCCCCGCGCCGCCCCTCACATGTCATCGCTGCGGACGCACGGGCTCCCACACCTCACGGAAGAACGCTCGCACCTCCGCCCCCGTGTCGGGCATCCCGCGCGGGACCGCGAGCGCTGGACGCACCGAGAGGACGGCGAGCGCGAAGGTGGCGAGCAGCCGCAGAGGCACGCGCTCGCGATCCTCGCCCTGGGTGAGGCCCATCGGCACGACGAGCGCCGCGACCGCCGCCGCGGGGGCGATCCAGAAGAGCGAGGCGTCCTCGACGCCGACGAGCGACGGCAGGAGATGCGGCACGCGCTCCTCGATGAGAAACGGGAGCACGATCTGGGGCAGCGGCCGCACGACGCTCTCGGGGAGCGTCGAGACGAGCATCGAGAGGACACCCATCTGAAGAAACGAGCCAAGGGCGAGGCCCCCGGCGAGCGCGCGCGCCCCGCTGGGGCGCAGGATGGGTCGCGCCGCCGTGAGCCCCGCGGCGACGACGGGCGCGAGGAGCCCCGGGAGCGCGCCGAGGTAGCGCGGGCCGATCGTCCAGCCACCACGCCACATGAGCGACGAGGACACCCCGAGCCACACGAGCACGGAGGTCCCGAGGGCCGCGAGCACGACGAGGCGCGTCTCGCGGTCTTCGACGAGGAGGACGAGCGGCGCGAGCGCGACCAGCCAGAGCCCGGGGCTCGTGCCGAAGAGGCCGTACCCTCGGTCGAACGACAGGCCGAGGAGCGCCTCGGACGTCGGCGGAACGAAGCCGAGCACGCCGCGACGCCAGAGCGCCGCGTAGGCCTCCGTCTGCATGAAGAGGTGTCCCGTCGAGAGCGGGGACCCGTACCTTCGCCACTGGAAGAGCGCGAGCACGAGCGCGCACACAGAGACGCCAGCGAGGAGCGCCACGAGCGGTCGACCACGCCGGAAGAGCGTGAGCGCATAGAGACCGAGCGGGACGGACACGAAGAGCCCCTGCAGCTCGAGGAGTGTGCTCGCACCGAGCGCGACGCCGACGACCAGGGCGACCCAGGCGCTCGCTCGGCGCGCGTCTCCCCCGGTCCTCACCCGCTCGCCGAAGACGAGGTCGAGCGCGACGAACGCCGCGACGCTCGAGAGCGCGTGGCTCACGAAGACAAAGGAGTACGCGAGGTAGTTGGTCCCGAGGCCGACGATGGCGACGACGGCGAGACGCACCGCCACATCCCCGGTCAAGCGCGCGAGCCGCCGCTCGAGCCAGACGAGGAAGAGGAAGCACGGCAGGTGGATCGCGACGGCCTCGAGCGTGAGGGTGGCGCGGCGCAGCCAGGCGACCTTCTCGGCGCGCGGCGACAGCGCGTGGGGCCGCGCGATCCCCGCGGCGCGCGACGCGAGCTCGAAGACCGCGTAGACGGGGACCCCGACGCAGGTGAGGAGCGGCCCCTTCACGCTCGCGAGGTGGCTCGCGCCGCGCGCGCGCGGGACCTTGGCCATGTCGTTCGTCCAGCCGAAGACCTCGACGACCGGATCGAGCCTGACCGTCCCGTGATCCACGAGCGCCATCACCTCGTAGACGCGCGTCGTCTCGTTCGGGTTGTTCATCCGCGCGAGGTACGGGTACGTCCAGCCATAGACGAGCGCGAGGCACGCGAAGAAGAGGAGCCGCGCGCGACGAGGATCGAGCATGTCGCCTCAGCACGCCCCCGACCCGATCGGCATCAGGACGGCTCGTCGAGGAGCCAGGAGGCCGGATCGGCGAGGGCGGGGATGTCCGGGGACTCAATCGCCATCAAGACAGCTCGTCGAGGAGCCCCTGGAGCTCGGACGCGGTCTTCGCGTTGCCCTGCACTCGCGCGAGGGATAGCCCCTCGGTGGCCGCGCGGCGCGCCTCGTCGTCGAGCCCCTCCTTCTGGAAGAGCTGCGCCGCCATGATGTACTGGGGGAGGTAGTCGGGGAAGCGCGCGCGGAGCGCGGCGAAGGCGGCGCGGGCTTCGCCGCCCTGGCCGAGGGCGACGTGCTCGAGCGCGAGCCCGTAGTGTACGAACGGGTCCGTCGAGCCTTCGGCCACCATTTTCTTGAGGAATTCGAGGCGCTTGGACACGGCTTCGCCCTGACGATACCAAGAGTGATGGATGGATCGAAGCCCCTTCGCACGTCTGCGACTCGAGGCGCGGCGCGACGATCGCCTTGGCGCAGCGACGCCTGCCCGATCGTCGTCCG
>CAYNEK010000121.1:11688-11817 GCA_964396175.1 uncultured Polyangiaceae bacterium
ATGGGCACCGCCTCGTCCGATCGCGCGGCGCGACGATCGCCTTGGTGCTGCGACGCTTCCCTGATCGTCGTCCGATGGGCACCGCCTCGTCCGATCGCGCGGCGCGACGATCGCCTTGGTGCTGCGACG
>CAYNEK010000122.1:0-11781 GCA_964396175.1 uncultured Polyangiaceae bacterium
GCGCCGCCCTGGCCCGCGCCGCCCTGGCCCGCGCCGCCCTGGCCCGCGCCGCCCTTGCCAGCCGCGCCCGCGCCACCCTGGCCCGCGCCGCCCTTGCCAGCCGCGCCGCCCTGGCCCGCGCCGCCCTTGCCAGCTGCGCCCGCGCCGCCCTTACCGGCCGCGCCGCCCTGGCCCGCGCCGCCCTTGCCAGCTGCGCCCGCGCCGCCCTTACCGGCCGCGCCCGCGCCGCCCTGACCCGCGCCGCCCTTGCCAGCCGTCGAGCCAGAAGAGCCCGCCTTGTTGCCGCCGCTCCCGGCGGAGCCACCCGTGTGTCCCCCGCCAGCGCCCGGTGGGAGCGTCCCCTCACCCGTGTCGAGCTCGCCGCCACCGCAGGCGAGGAAGAGGGTCGAGATCAAGAGGCCTGAGAGGAGGGCGATGCGTCGCATGCCGCGTCCCTATCCCAACTGGAGTTCGCAGGGCAAGGGCCCTGGGAGCGCGAGGCACATCGACCCAGAAGGCGCGACGGACGACGGCGGCCCGAGCCTGATCTCACGGTCCGCGAGCCGCACACTGTCGCCAGACCCGCACCGCGTGACGCTGCACCCCACGCGCCGTGAAGATCACCTCGAGGAAGCGCCAGCCTCATCGGCCGCCGAGAGGAGACGTCCGGTCCGAGGATCGATCGCGTCGGGCCACACCTCGAGGAGCGGCGAGAGCGCAAACGCGCGCACCAAGAGCTCCGGGTGCGGAACCGAGAGTCCTGGCTCGTCCAGCACGGCGTCACCGAACAGCAGGAGATCGAGATCGAGCGTGCGCGGACCCCAGCGCACCTCCCGAACACGGCCGAATGCACGCTCGATCTCGAGCAGTGCGTCGAGGAGCCGCCGCGGCTCGAGGCGTGTCTCGAGCAACGCGGCGCCGTTCAAGAACGGGCCCTGCGGGACGGGCCCGACCGGCGCCGTCTCGCAGAGGGAGCTCACGCGCACGAGCCGCGTCGCGGCGAGCCGACCGAGACGAAGCACCGCGCCCCGCAGCGTCGCCTCCCGATCTCCCAAGTTCGAGCCGAGGCCGACGACCGCGAGCGTCGGATCCCGCGAGATCCTCACGAGTCTCCTCCATCCCCAGGGGCTCGGCGTGGTAGAAGGGCCGCCGTGTTTGGCCTCTCGGCGTCGGAGCTGCTGCTCGTCGGCGTGATCGTCGCGCTCGTCATGCTGTCCGGCCGAGTCGGGAAGGTCGGGGAGGCCGTCTCCATGCTCATGGCGGGGAGGAAGCCAGGCCGCCCGACGGACGACGGGAGGATCGAGGTCCGTGACGGAGACGAGCATGAGCGCTGACGCAGGCTGGCGTGCCCTGCCTGCCTCGAGACGAGGAGCCTCTCGAGCGGACGAGCTTCCATGAGCGCCGACGCATGATCGCGTGCCCTGGCTGCAGCCGCGAGTGCGACGAGGAGGATCGCTTCTGCGGGCGCTGCGGCTTCCCTATCGGCGAGGTGTCACGCTCCCCGGACGATCCGCTGCTCGGCAAGACGCTCCCGGGCGGGTACGTGCTGCTCGAGCTCATCGGCGTCGGAGGCATGGGGCGTGTGTATCGGGGCGAGCAGCAGGCGCTCGGCAGGACGGTCGCGGTCAAGGTCGTCCACCACCATCTGCTCGGCGACGACGGCACCGCCGCACGCTTCATCACCGAGGCGCGCGCCGCAAGCCGCCTGAACCACCCCAATTCTGTCAGCGTCATCGACTTCGGTCGAACCTCCGAGGGGCAGCCCTACCTCGTGATGGAGTTCCTCCGTGGGCGGGACTTGGCGCGGCTCCTGTTCGACGACGGGATCCTCCCGATCCCCCGAGCCCTCGACATCGTCCGACAGGTCCTGCTCGCCCTCGGCGAGGCGCACGAGCTCGGGATCGTTCACCGCGACGTGAAGCCCGAGAACATCATCGTCGAGGCCGTCCGCGGCGGCGGCGACTTCGTGAAGGTGGTTGATTTCGGCCTCGCGAAGCTCCTCGAGACGGGTGTCAAAGGGCCGACGCGTCCGGGGCTCGTGTGCGGCACTCCCGAGTACATGGCGCCCGAGCAGGGACGCGGAGAGCCTCTCGACGCGCGCGCGGACCTCTACGCCGTCGGCGTCATCCTGTACCTCTTGCTCACGGGTCGCCTCCCCTTCGATGCCGACTCCCCGACGCAGGTGGTGCTGATGCACATCACGCTGTCGCCCCCCGATCCGCGGCTCGTCGCGCCCGAGCGCGCGATCCCCGACGAGCTTGCCGACGTGTGCCTGAAGGCCCTCGCGAAGGCCCCCGCCGAGCGCTTCGCGAGCGCGGACGCGTTCATCGCGGCGCTCGATGAGGCGAAGGCGCACGTCACGCGGACCGGCGCCCCGAGCTCCGAGCGATCGCTGTGCGCGGCGTGCGGGCACCCGAACCCGCCCGGCCAGAGGTTCTGCGGCGACTGCGGCGCGAAGATCGCTCCGAAGAGTGAGCGTGACGCCGTCACCCTCGCCGAGCCCCGACCACGCCGAGCGGCCGCCCCCTCGCCGACGCGGCTCCCGCTGCCGCTGCCGAGCCACGGCGACGATCTCGCGTGGGTCGAGGACCGCCTCCATGGCGTCGGCGCCACCGCCTCCGGGGCGCGTCTCGTCGGAGAGGAGGGCGTGGGGAAGTCCCACCTCTTCGCCGTCGTCGCAGAGCGAGCCCGGAAGAGCGGGGACCGGGTCGCCACGACGGGACCCGATCCCTTCTGGGCGGAGGTCGGGTACGCGGCCCTCGCCCGTCTCATCACCGAGCTCGCGTCGCTCCCACCGGGCGGCGGCTCGCTGGCCGACTGGCAGGGCGCTTCCACCGAGGCGAGGCACGGCCTGACCGAGGTGTTTCATGGCCGCGAGGGCCCGCGCGGTGCGGACGCAATCAAGCTCGAGACGCAGCGCTATGTCGCCGCGGAGGCGCTCCGCTGGGCGCTCGCGCGGGCCGCGGCGCTCGCCGGGACGGGCCGGGTGCTCGCCCTCGTCGACGATCTCCACCGCATGGACGGTCCGAGCCGGAACGCCATCGCCGACGCCCTCGGCGAGCCCCCCGCCGCGAGGGCGCTGATCGTCGGCGCGCACGTCCCGGGCTTCGACGCCGGGTGGGGCTCGTCGGCCGCGGCGCGGGTGCTCGTCGGCGTCCCGCTCGGCCTCGCTGCGAGCCTGCTCAAGGGACGCGCTGCCCCCATCGGGACGCCAGCGACGGAGGCGCGCGGCGTCTCGCCGCTCTTCCTCGAGCACATCGTGCGGTTCGCCGCGGAGGGTGGCCGCGAGCCGCCGCACCGGCTCGCCGATCTCCTCGCGCTCCGCGTCGAGCGCACTCCCCCTGGCGCGCGGCGCGTGCTCCAGGCCATCGCGGTCCTCGGCGACGCTGCCGGGCGCGACGACGTCCTCCGGCTCGCTCCGGGAGAGCACCTCGAAGAGACGCTCCTCTCGCTCGCCGCGAGTGGGCTCGTGGACCTCGGCGACGACCGGCTCCGTGTGACACACCCGCTCCTCCGCGAGGTGGTGCTCGCCAACGCGCCCGCGGCCGTCCGGCGCCAGCTCCACGCCGTCGCCCTCTCCCTCGCCGAGGAGGCGATGCTCCCGCTCGAGGTCTGCGCGCTCCACGCCGTCGGCGCGCAGGACTCGTCGAAGGCGCTCCCGCTCCTCGAGCGCGCGGCCGCGACGTGCAGCGCGCGAGGCGACACGGGGGGCGCCATCATGCAGCTCCGGCGAGGGCTCGACCTGGCACGCCGCGAAATTTTCCGTGGCGAGATCGACGATCCGACGCGCGCCGTCGCGCTCTTCGGGTGGAAGCTCGGCGAGGCGCTCACGGCGGCGTCCAGCTTCACCGACGCGGACGGCGTGCTCCGTGAGGCCCTCGACATCGCCCCGCACGGGCCCGAGAAGGCGCGCATCCACCTGGCGCTGGCCCGCGTCGCGGCCCTCCGTGAGCGGCTCACCGAGGCGGGCGAGCACCTGCGCCGCGCCGAGTCGGTGGCCGCGAAGGTCGGCGCGCGCGACGTCCTCAGCGACGTCGCGCGGATGCGCCAGGACATCGCCCCTTGACCCCGGCTTTCGTCGCGCGCTGGGATCTCGACAAGACTTACCTCCGCACGGACTTCGAGACGCTCGGCGATCTCGTGCGCACGGCCTTCGAGCCCCCCGAGCAGAAGCGCACCGTGCCGGGGGCCCGGACCCTGCTCACGGAGATCGGTCACGCGGGCGCCGAGGTGCACATCCTCTCCGGTAGCCCGCGCCAAATGAAGGGCAAGATCGTCGCGAAGCTGTCGCTCGACGGGGTCCGCTTCGACAGCCTCACGCTGAAGCCGAACCTCGCGAACATCCTCCGGCTCCGGTTCCGCGCGCTCCGCGATCAGCTCGGCTACAAGCTGCCGTCGCTGCTGCGCTCGAGGGCGTCCGGCGGAGACCGCGTCTCGCCCGAGATCCTGCTCGGGGACGACGCGGAGGCCGACGCCTTCGTGTACTCGCTCTACGCGGACCTCTGCGCGGGCCGGGTCGGCCTCGACCTCTTGCGCGAGGTGATGCGGCGTGGCGGTGCGTATCCAGACACGATCACCGATGCGGTCGCCCTCGCCCGCGGGATGCAGAAGCGCGACGTCGTGCGGCGGATCCTCATCCACCTCGACCGACAGACGCGTCCGAGCCGCTTCTCGCCCCTCGGGCGCCGCGTCGTCCCCTTCTACAACTACCTCCAGGCCGCCTGCGTGCTCGTCGAGGAGGAGCTGCTCCCTGCCGAGAGCGTCATCCGCGTCGCCGAAGAATTCGTCCGAGCCCACCGCTTCGACGGCCTGGCGCTCTCCCGGAGCTACCTCGAGCTCGCCCGGCGCGGCTTCGCGCGGGGCTCCCTGCCGAAGAGGCTCGCCGGCCTCTCGTCGGGCGAGGTCGCCGTGCGCGAGATGATCGCCCGCCTCGCCGAGGCAGACGTCCCCCCACCCTCGACGAAGCTCGACGATCTCCCCGACTACCTCGAGCTCGCGCAGCGCCACAACCCGCGAGCGCATTGACCCACGCGCCGCCGCAGCGCCCGGCTCCCCTCCGCGCGAGGGGGCTCCCGAGCCGCTCTCGGCGGCGCAGACCGACGCGCAGACACGCAGCGCCGGGCTCCCCTCCGCGCGAGGGCGCTCCCGAGCCGCTCTCGGCGGCGCAGACCGACGCGCAGACACGCAGCGCCGGGCTCCGCGCCGGGAGAGGGGGCGCCCAGACGCCCTCGGCGACGCAGACACGCAGCGCCCGGCTCTCCTCCGCTCGACGGCGCCGGAGGCTCTCTCACCCAGCCTCGGGCTCAGAGACACTCGGAGATGCACATCTTCGCCAAGTCCCCGCACTTTTGCATGCACGAGAGCCTATCGCAGCGCTCGACGCACGACGTGAACGACAGCCCGCAGTCACGCTGACAGAGCTGCGTCGAGGTGAGCCCGGGCGGGTCGCCTGCCGTGAGGGCCTTCGCGTCCGCCCGCGCCGGGGCCGGCGCCGAGGCGCGGAGAGCCGTCGGGGTCGGAGGCGGAGGGTGCGCCGAGACGACCGGACCGTCGCCGGCGGAGTCGCCTCGCTCGAGCTGGGAGACACGCCGCGCCGCGTGCTCCTCTCGATCGCGAGACTGCCCCTCCGGGAAGCCGCTGCGCCACGCAGACCAGCAGGTGAGCCTCGCCTCCCGCGTCACGCTCTGGTCTGCATCATAACGGTAGCAGCGGGCGAAGTGGACGTCGGCGTCGTAGCGCGTCTGGTAGCTCGTCCCGCAACCGCCGAGCGCCCACGCGCCACCGATCACGGTCGACACGAGGAGGACGGAGACACGCCAGGACATCATGCTCAAGATAACGACAATCGGGCCGTCTTCAACGACAATTCACGGAGCCGCGCCGCGGCCGTCCGCCCGCACGACGACGCTCGCGTCGCCGTCCGTCGACACGATCCCGGCGAGCCCCTCCTCCGAGGCCACCGCGCCGATCAGCCGGGGAGGCCGGACCTTCACGAGCAAGGTCGCGACCTCCGGGTCGACCGAGTCCTTCGAGAAGAGCGCCCGAGCGATCTTGTCGATGCGCGAATTCATCCCGGCGAGATCGAGCGGCAGCGGCACCACGAGCTTGGCGAGGACGCGCGTCGCGTCGACCCCGCGGGGCACATCGAAGCGCGGGACGATCGCGCCGCGCACGCCGTCGACCTCGAGCGAGGGCGCGCGGAGCGTCAGCGTGCCGCACGTCCGCCCGACGAGCGTCAGGCGCACACGCAGCCCCGCGCCGTCGGGGACCACGACCGCGCTCGTGACGCGCAGGGGCTCTCCATCGACCTCGATCCGCTCGCCCGTCACGCGCTCGGCCACGGCCCGAGACGCCTCGTCCCAGGACACGATCGCCGGGAACGTGAGGCGCAAGCCTGGCGCCGCGCCCCGATCGAGCGACGGGCGCGGCAGCGGCGGCGCGGGCGGCGCATCTCGGCAGGGGGATTCGACGCGGACCTCCCCGGTCACGCCGACCCCGATGCGCATCGCACGCCCGTCGAGGTGCGGCCCCGTCTGCACGAGCCCCGTCGGCGCGATGCGCGCGCAGGCGTGCTTCCCGAGCGCCACCGACGTCGCCAGCGCGCGCCAGGTGTCGCGGACGAGCGGCTCGAGCGCCGGGACCGCCTGGTCGATCTCGTCGCGGATCTGCCGCGCCCGCACCGCCGCCTCCGCCTCGAGATCCTTCGTCACGTCCACCTCGAGCGCCGTCAGCGTGCAGCGCCTCGTGATCGGGATCTCCACCCGCGATCCGGGCACCCGAAGATCGTCCCCGAGGACGAGCGACACCTCGGCGCGCCCTCGCGCGAGAGGGTCGCAGCTCGCGTACGGGACGCACGCGAGGCCGCCGAGGGGCTTGCAGAGCCGCGCGCTCCCCGACAGATCGACCGACAGCGTCAGCCGGTCACCCGCGAGGCCGAGCTCGAACGGCCCGCGGTCCACGGTGAAATCGAGCTTCCCTGCGTCGCCGAGGACCAGACCCCGGCGCTCGACGACGCGCCTCGGGATGGCGGCCTCGAGCGCGGCGAGCAGGCCATCGGTGTCCACGCGGATCTCGACGACGAGCCTCGACGAGGGGACGACGAGCACCCCGGGGGCCGTCGGCGGCGGGACGTCATCTCGGAGCCTCGAGGCACACACCTCGGGGCGGCTCGCCTCGGGTCTCGCCCCGCAGCCAAGCCCTGTGAACAGCGCCGCGACCGCGCCGACGAGCGCCCCTCCCCGGGCGACGAGCCGCGCCGCAGCCCGGAGCGCGCTCACCGCTCGGCCTCAGTCCTCGGGCGGGAGCGACGGCGCTGGCTCGGGGACCGGCGGCAAGAGGACGAGCGGGAGGATCTCGTCCATCGTCGAGAGGAGCTTCACGTCGAGATCGTCGAGGATCTCCTTGGGGACGTCGTCCAGATCCCGCGCGTTCTCCTTGGGCATGAGCACCTGCTTCATGCCCGCCCTGTGCGCGGCCAGGAGCTTCTCTTTGATGCCGCCGACGGGGAGCACCTTGCCGCGGAGCGAGATCTCGCCCGTCATCGCGGTGTCGGGTCGGACCGGCGCGTTCAGGAGGAGGGACGCGACGGCGGTGAACATCGTGACCCCCGCGGAAGGACCGTCCTTCGGGACGGCCCCCTTCGGCAGATGCAGGTGGAGATCGATCGTCGAGAGCCACGCGGGATCCAAGAGGAGCTTCTCCGCCTTCGAGCGCACGAAGGACACCGCCGTCGTCGCCGACTCACGCATGACGTCGCGCATGTTCCCGGTGAGCTGGATCTCTCCCTTGCCGGGCATCTTCGAGCACTCGACGTAGAGGATGTCGCCCCCCGACGCGGACACCGAGAGGCCCGCGACGAGCCCCGGAACGCCCACGCGCTCGGCCACGGTCGGCTTGAACAGGTGGGGCCCGAGCACTCGCTCACAGAGCGCCCGATCGACGATCTCGCGGCTCACCTCGGCCGCTTCGGCGACGCGCATCGATTTGTTGCGGCAGACGGCCGCGATCTTCTGCTCGAGCCCGCGCACGCCCGCCTCGCGCGTGTAGTGGTCGATGAGGGAGTGGATGCCCTCGTCCGAGAAGACCAGCCGCTCCTCGGAGAGCCCGTGCTGCTCGAGCTGCTTCGGGACGAGGAAGTCCTTCGCGATGTGGATCTTCTCGGCGCGCGTGTAGCCGGGCACCTCGATGACCTCCATGCGGTCGTAGAGCGCGGGGGGGATGGTGGACCGCTCGTTCGCCGTGGCGAGGAAGACGATCTGCGAGAGATCGATCGGCACGTCGAGGTAGTGATCCTGGAAGGCGCCGTTCTGCTCCGGGTCGAGCGCCTCGAGGAGCGCCGACGCGGGATCGCCGCGGAGATCGGCGCCGAGCTTGTCGACCTCGTCGAGGACGAGGACGGGGTTGTTCGCGCCGACCTTCTTCAGCGCCTGGACGATCCTCCCCGGGAGCGCACCGACGTAGGTGCGCCTGTGCCCGCGGACCTCGGCCTCGTCGCGGACGCCGCCCAGCGCGACGCGCGCGTACCTCCGGCCCATCGCGCGCGCGATCGACCGGCCGAGGCTCGTCTTGCCGACCCCTGGCGGCCCGATGAAGAGCATGATCGGCCCCTTCTTGTCGGCGCGGAGCTGCCGGATGGCGACGTACTCGAGGATGCGCCTTTTCACCTTCTCGAGCCCGTGGTGGTCCTCGTCGAGGCACCTCCGCACCGCGGCGACGTCGACGCGATCGGGGGTCGCCTTCTTCCATGGGAGATCGGCGAGCCACTCGAGGTGCGTCCGGGTCACGTTGTACTCCGCCGACTGCTGCGGCATGTACGCGAGTCGCGAGAGCTGCTTCCGCGCGACCTTGTCGACCTCGTCGGGCAGCTGCGCCGTGCGGAGCCGATCGCGGAGGTCTTCGACCTCGTCCTCGCTCGTCTCGCCGAGCTCCGCGCGGATGGCCTTGAGCTGCTGCGACAGGATGAGCTCCCGCTCCGACTTCGACAGCTCCTCCTCGGTGAGCCGGCGCACCTCCTTCTTCACCTTGAGCACCTCGAGATGCTTCTCGATGAGCGCGACCACGAGCAAGAGGCGCGCGTGGACGTCGCTCGTCTCCAGGATGGTCTGCTTGTCCTCGACCCTCGCGTGCTCTTCGGGGATGTTGGACGCGACGAGATCGGCGAGCGGGCCGGCCTCGCGCACGTTGTCGAGGATGCTCCGCGTCTCGCGCGGGAGGTTCGGCAGGAGGTCGAGCACCTGGCGGGTGGACTCGCGGAGCCGCTTCGTCGCGGTGTCGATGTCGTGGTCACGGCCGATCCGCTCGGGGAGGCGCAGGACGTCCGCGCGCATGAAGGGCTCCTCGGCGACGCGCTTCGTGATCTTGAAGCGCCCGAGGCCGTTCAGCACGACGCTGTAGTTCTGCGGGCCGAGCCGGATGACCTTGACGATGCGGGCCAGGGTGCCGATCGCGTGGAGCGCGTCGAAGCCGGGCTCCTCGTCCTCGGCGGAGCGCTGCGTGAGGACGCCGACGATGGCGTGATCCTGCGAGAGGACCTCCTCGATGAGCCGCACCGTGCGTGGCCTGCCCACGTTGATGGGCACGACCGACAGCGGGAAGAGCACCGCGTTGCGGAGCGCGAGGATCGGGACATCGCTCGCGGTCGCGCCAGGCAGAGGGGGTGGGACCGGCATCTCGGGCGGAGCCTACCACCGCGGCGCCCGTCGAGAAGGACGGCGGACACCCCGCGCGCGTTGACGATCCGGGATCGCCACGTTAGGAGCCCGCCGCCCGTCGCCCAAGGAGCCGAGCCCATGTTCAATCGCGTCTGCGTCTTCTCCGGAACCGCCAACCCCGAGCTCGCCGACGAGATCGTCCAGGCCCTCGGCGTCAAGCTCGGCGCCTGCCGCATCTCCCACTTCGCCGACGGCGAGACCTTCTGCGAGAGCAATGAGAACGTGCGCGGCGTCGACGCGTACGTCATCCAGCCCACGAGCAAGCCGACGAACCACACGCTGATGGAGCTCCTCATCATGGTGGACGCCCTGAAGCGCGCGTCCGCCGGCTCGATCACGGCCGTCATGCCGTACTACGGCTACGCGCGCCAGGATCGCAAGGTGATGCCGCGCACACCAATCAGCGCGAAGCTCTGCGCCGATCTCCTGCAGACGAGCGGCGTCTCGCGCGTCGTCTCCATCGACCTCCACGCGGGTCAGATCCAGGGCTTCTTCAACATCCCCTTCGACAACCTGTTCGCGACGCCGGTCATGTACGAGAGCTACCTCGGCGAGCGGTACGACAAGGAGACCTGCTTCGTCTCGCCGGACGCGGGGGGCGTCGAGCGCGCGCGCGCCTACGCGAAGCGCGTGAACGGCTCGGTCGCGATCATCGACAAGCGCCGCGAGCGCGCCAACGTGAGCGAGGTGATGCACGTCATCGGCGAGGTGAAGGACCGCCCCTGCGTCATCGTCGACGATCTCATCGACACCGCCGGGACGGTCTGCAACGCCGCGAAGGCGCTCATGGACGAGGGCGCCAAGCGCGTCGTCGTCTGCGCGACGCACCCGGTCCTCTCGGGCCCCGCCATCCAGCGCCTCGTCGAGTCGCCCATCGAGGAGCTCGTCGTCACCAACACGATCCAGCTCAGCCCCGAGGCGAAGGCCTGCTCCAAGATCCGCCAGCTCTCGGTCGCGAAGCTCCTCGCCGAGGCCATCCGCCGCATCCACCACAACGACTCGGTCTCCTCGCTCTTCACCTGACGCGCCGGCCGGCGCGCGGTCAGAGGTGGTCCGCCGACCTCAACACCGGTCGTAGGTCGCCGTGGTCGAAACCTGAATCCTTGACGTCGCCGAGGCCGGAGACATCCATCGCGTCGTGATCTCGTGAGGTCCGCCTGCCGTCTCGAGGACACAGACCCTGTCGATCCCGGTCCCGTCGCAGGCGGCGGTGGGGCTCTCGTCGACGAACACCTCGGCGAAGACGACCTCCGGACCGCGGACTCCGAAATGGACGGGGACATCGGAGCGGCCCTCCCACAGGACTGCACCCGGACGCGGATCTCGACGAGGGGGTCCGGAGAGGCCACGATGGCTCCGAGGCTGGCGAGTTGCACCGGGACGCCGTTCTACGAACAGGGGCAGTCCGCCAAGACCGCCGCAGGCTGCCCGAAGACGGGGTCCCCGCCCGGACCGCACCCCGCCGCCAAAGCTAGAAGCGGCAGGAGGCGCCACGGCGCCGTGCGCGACCCCGTCACGGCCCCACCTTCCACCGAACCATGTGCCGCAGCTCCACCGGCCCGGGGTGGTCGTACGTCAAGAACCACACGTGCGTGGACGTGAGCCCGAGCACCTTCCGCAGCTTTTGGCCTTCGGGGATGGGCACCTTCTGGGGGGCCTTGCTCGTCAGGTCCAACACGGTGAGGCTCTGCACCTTCGGCTCGCCCCAGGACGGAAACACGATCCGGCCGAATGCTGCGTCCCGTCCCCCATTCTCGAGCACCACGCTGTATCCCGTGCCAGTCAGGGTTGGAGCCGGCCAGTCCGTCACCTTGGTAGGCGAGAGCCCAGGGGCGTCGTCGTCCCAGGGGCTCATCCAGAGCTCCACCTTCTTGTAGACGCCGAGATCGACAAAGTCGTAGCCGCGGGTCCACACGAGGTGCGTTCCCGTGAAGTGGAGGTCGCCGTCGTCCTGTGTGCCGGGGCCCGGGGGGAGCAGCACCTTTGGAGGGTCGACGCCTTTGGTGTAGGAGACGCGGCGCGCAACATGGCCCTCGAACGGGTGGAGATCCAATCTGAGCGGACAGGGATCGCAGCATTGGAATCCAATGAG
>CAYNEK010000123.1:0-11764 GCA_964396175.1 uncultured Polyangiaceae bacterium
CGTCCGCCTCGCCATCGGCGAGCCTCCCACGCCCCACGGAGAGGGTCGGCCGACGACGCCCGAGATCGCTCGCGTGGGCTGGAGGGGCGGGCCCTCGACGCTGGCCAAGGCCGGGCGATCCGCACGCCGCCCGGCGCCGCCGCGCTACTTCGCCTCGGTGCGGATGAACTGGACGCGCCGGTTCAGCGCGCGGTTGATCGGCGTGTCGTTGGGCACGAGGGGGACCTCCATGCCGTAGCCGATCGCCGTGAGCCGCGAGCCGTCGATCTTGCTCTTCTCGACGAGGTACTTGCGCACCGCCTTCGCCCGGCGATCCGAGAGGGCCTTGTTGTACGCCGCCGAGCCCTTGTTGTCCGTGTGACCCTGGATCTCGAGCTTCATCTCCGGGAACTTGCGGAGCACCTCGGCGACCGCGTCGATGGTCGGGAAGCTCTCGGGGCGGATCTTGTCCTTGTCGAACTCGAAGTGGATCTGCTGCGTGATCTTCACCTCCTTGTCCGTCACGATGACGAGCTGCTTCTTCGGGCAGCCCTTCTTCTCCGCCGTCGGATCGCCGGGCTCGTTCGGGCACTGATCTTCGTCGTCGAGGACCGTGTCCTTGTCGTTGTCCGGCTCGGGGCAGCCGTCCTCGTCCTCGAAGCCGTCGGGATCCTCGGGCTCGTTGGGGCACTTGTCCTTGACGTCGGGGATGCCGTCGAGATCGTTGTCGGGATCGGGGCAGCCGTCCTCGTCGAGGTAGCCGTCCTTGTCCTCTGGCTGCGACGGGCACTGGTCCTTGGAGTCGACGAGGCCGTCGCCGTCCGAGTCCGGATCGTCGGGGCAGCCGTCCTCGTCCTTGAAGCCGTTCCACGTCTCGGGCTCGTCGGGGCACGTGTCCTCGCTGTCGAGGTAGCCGTCGCCGTCGCGATCGCCCTCCCTCGGCTGGATGACGAAGCCGCGCTCGGCGCAGTACTGAGGCGGCGAGAGATCGTACGCGGCCTGCGCGTTCACCGCGCCGAGGGCGAGGTGGTAGTTGGCGCGGCTCATCACGCCCTGCTCCATCTCGATCATCGCGAACTCGAGGTGCGCCTCGGCCATCGCGAGCTCGCGCGGGGCGCAGCGGATCGCGCCGTTGTCCTTCGCCTGCTTCGCGATGCGCGTGTAGCCGTCCACCTTGCCGCGGAGCGCGTTGTCCGCGCCGCACCCCGTCGTCATCGCGCCCATCAGCGCGACCGGCAACACCCAGGAGACGCGCCTCATCGACCCGCTCCCTTGTGCGCGTTGCGCGCGTCGGTGATCGCCTTGGTGGCCTCGACCTCGGCCTTGTCGGCGAGCTCGACCGCGTCGCCGTAATCGGCCTGCGACGCCTCCTCCGACGCCTTCTTCATGTACTCGACGGCCAGGTAGTAGCGGTACGGCGCGAGCGTCTCGGCGCCGACGGCCTTCGCCTCCTCGACCTTCGAGCTCGCGGCGCCCGCCTGCACGGCGTAGAGCGTGCCGCCGCATCCGGTGGACATGAGAGCGCTGGCGAAGAGCACGCCGGAGCACAACCACCGAGCCTGGGGACGTCGTCTTGCCGTCATGGAGCCCCGGCACGGTATCAGCGTGCGCTTTTCGGCGTCAACGTCCGATGGTGGGTCCTTCGCTCGTTGTGCCCCCGCCGTCGCCTCGGTTCCCTCCGGGGGGAGTTTCTCGTACGCTCATCGGCCGTCTCATGCCGCCAAGGCCAGGTCCCGTCGGGTTCGGCAAGGAGGAGCTGCGCGCCTCGGTCCTCCGCCCGTACCTCCTGCGCCTGCGCGCCGAGAAGGGCGAGAAGGCCGTCCGCGCCCTCGTCTCGACCGCCGGGCTCCCCGCCGCCGTGCTCGACAACGAGACCGCCTGGATCAGCGTCGCCGCGGCGCGGCGGGGTCTCACCGCGCTCGCCGCCGCGCTCGGGAAGGACGGCCTCGCCTCGCGAGGCGACTACCTCACGCACCCCGAGAACCTCGGGACCTACGTGCGACTCCTCCGCAGCGCCGCGCGCCCGATGGACGCGTACCGGCAGCTCTGCGAGCACGCGCAGGAGGCCACCCGCGTGGGAACGTACGAGCTCGAGGAGCTGGGCCCTTGCAAGGTGCGCATCACGTACACGCCCATCGATGCCGAGGATCCCCCCGAGCGCGACGCCCTCCTCAGCCTCGCGAGAGAGGCGGAGCTCCGCGGGCTCCCTCGCCTGTGGGGGCTCGCCGACGCGGACATCGCCCACGAGGAGACGACGGCGACGGGCGGCCCGCACTCGACGTACCTCGTCACATGGAAGCCCGACAGCCAGCACCTGCGCGCGAGCTTGGGCGCGGCGCTCGGGGTGCTGGGCGGCGCGGCGGTCGGCGCCGTGTCGGGCGGCCTCTACGCGGCGGTCACCTCCGCGCTCGTGACGGGTGTGCTCGGCGGCGTGCTCGGCGTCCTCCTCGATCACGCGCGGACCGAGCGGGCCGCGCGGGTCTTCGAGAGGAACCGCATCGCGGCGCTCGAGCGTGGGCTGTCTCTGCGCGGGGAGGCCGAGCAGGCCAAGGTGGCGCCCGGTGAGCTCGACGGCACCGTGCTCGGGGGGAAGTACCGGATCCTCTCGCGCATCGGCGCCGGCGGCATCGGCGTCGTCTACGCCGCCGAGCACGTGACCCTCGGGAGCACCGTGGCCGTCAAGGTGCTGAAGGGCGCGGCCGCGTCGGACGCGTCCGAGATCGCGCGGCTCCGTCGAGAGGCTCGGGTCCAGGTGTCGATCGAGCACCCCAACGTCGTGCGCACCCTGGATCTCGACCAGATGCCCGACGGCTCGCTCTACGTCGTCATGGAGCTGCTCCGAGGGCACTCGCTCGCAGAGGAGATGTTGCGCGACGGCGCCATCGCGCCAGGCCTCGCGATCCCGGTCTTCCGGAGGGTGTGCCTCGGCCTGCACGCCGCGCACGAGGAGGGGGTCGTCCACCGGGACATGAAGCCGGGCAACGTCTTCCTCTGCGACGACGGGGAGGCGAAGGTGCTCGACTTCGGCATGAGCAAGCTCACCGAGGCAGAGTCGCTCACGCAGGAGGGGTTCACGCTCGGGACGCCGGAGTACATGGCGCCGGAGCAGTGCGTCGGGGGCGAGGTCGAGCCGCGGACGGATCTCTACGCGCTCGGCGTGCTGATGTACGAGGCGCTGACGGGCGAGCTCCCCGTGAACGCCAAGACCCGCCGCGAGCTCCTGGATCTCCAGCAGCGCCACATCCCCATCCCCATGCGCGTACGCCGCCCGGATCTCCCCATCCCGCAGGCGCTCGACGACGCGGTCATGATGTGCCTGGAGAAGAAGATCGAGGCGCGCCCAGCGGACGCGCTCGCGCTCGAGGCGATGCTCGCGGCGGTGCCGCTCGAGGGGCTCCCGGTGCGCTACGGCCCGCGGCGCTTCTCGATGGAGGGAGTATGATCCGGCGGCTCTCGCTCACCGCCTGCGTGCTCGCCGCGGTGACCTCGGTCACGGACGCGATCGCGTTCCCTTACGTCATGAAGCCCACGCAGACGCTCGTCGAGATCGCGGGCGTCATGTATGGAGATCCTGGGATGGAGCGGGTGCTCGTCGCGGCGAACGTGCTCGAGACCACGAAGCCTCGAGACGGCCTGCGGCTCGAGATCCCCGCGGTCGCTCACCGCCGCGCGGCGGCGGGAGACACCTGGGCGGCGCTCGCCGCCGAGCTGCTGGGACACGCCGACCGCGCCGACGTGCTCTCGGCGGCGAACGACTCGTCCCCCTGGAAGATCCCCACCGAGGGCGCCGAGCTCATCGTCCCCTACAATCTCCGCGTGACGGTCGGGCCGACCGACAGCCTCGTCACGATCGCCCTGAGGTTCACGGGTCGCCGGGAGAACGCCTGGATCCTAGACAAGTACAACCGCTTCGGCGGCACGCCGCCGAAGCGAGGCGATCTCGTCCTCGTCCCGCTCTCGGAGCTCCGCCTGACGGACGAGGGGAAGCGCGCCGCGCGCGCGGCAGGGCAGGACGAGCGCTCGGAGGCCGAGGGGACCGCGCGCGAGGCACAAAAGAAGGCCGAGACGGAGCTCCCCGCGCTCCTCGGCGACGTGCGGATGGGGCGCTACCTGGACGCGGCGGTGCGCGGGCTGCGGGTGCTCTCGTACGGCGAGCTGTCGCGCGAGCAGCTCGCGCAGATCCACCGCGCGCTCCTCGACACCTTCGTCGCGCTGGACGCGCGAGGGCACGCGGGCGCCTCGTGCCGGGCCTTCCGCGAGGCCGCGCCCGACGCGCCGCTCGATCCAGTGTATACTTCGCCGAAGGTGCTCGCCGCGTGCGAGGCCGTCGGCGTGCGCTGATCCATGACAGGCCCGATCTTCGCGTCGAAATACCGGCTCGGCGTGCGGCTCGGCGAGGGCGGCATGGGCACGGTGTTTGAGGCGGACGAGCTCGCGACCGGACGCAAGGTGGCCCTGAAGGTCCTCCGCAGCCACCTGTCGTCGGATCGCACGATCCGCAAGCGCTTCGATCGTGAGGCCGAGATCGTCCGGCGCCTCTCGGGCCCGAACCTCGTGTCCATCGTCGACTTCGGCGCGGCCGAGGACGGCTCGCTGTTCATGGCGCTCGAGCTCGTCCAGGGCGAGACGCTCTCCGCCCGCGTCGCGCGCGGGCCGCTCACGCCGGTCCTCGCGATCGACGTCGCCTGCGGCATCCTCTCGGCGCTCGAGGTGGCGCACGCGCTCGAGATCGTCCACCGCGATCTCAAGCCAGGGAACGTCCTGCTCGAGCCCCGCGACGATCCGTCGGCCCCGCCGATCGCGCGGGTCTGCGACTTTGGCGTCGCCAAGGCGCTCGCGGAGGCTGGCTTCGCGCAGACGCGCCTCACCGACGCGAGCATGGTCTTCGGGACACCGGACTACATGGCGCCCGAGCAGGTGAAGGGCGAGGACGTCGACAAGCGCGCCGACCTGTACGCAGCGGGGTGCGTGCTCTACGAGATGCTCGTCGGCTCGCCGCCCTTCCTCCGCAAGACGAGCGTCGCGACGATGACCGCCCACGTCACGGACGCGCCCGAGCCGCCGTCCCGCGCGGCGAAGACGCTGGCGCCCTTCGACGACATCGTCCTGCGCGCCCTCGAGAAGGATCGATCGCTGCGCTACCCGACGGCGAGGGACATGCGCCTCGCGCTCCTCGCCGTGCGCGAGGCCATCCTCGGGCAGGCGCGGACCATCCCCTCACTGAAATCACCCACGACACGCGCGCGGTCAGCCCCAAGGATCTCGGTCCGCACGAGGTCACCCGTGACGCAGAGGACCCCGCAGCGCCAGACGCTGGTCTGGCTCGCCGTGCTCGTGGGGGGCATCACGGTGGGCGTCGCCGTCGGGCTCGCGCTCTCACGCTGATCGGCGCCACGCGCTCCCTCGAGCGCACCCACGCGAAGGCCGGTCGCGCGATCCGGCCGGCGTCCGCTCGATCGCGCAGGCCGTGGCTGCTTCGGTCGAAGCGACGCCAAGCCGCTCGAGCACACGCGGAGCCCGCGAGGCCTCCGTCATGTCGGGCTCTCTCGGGGCCGGCGGAGCGAACCCGCTCGAACCCACACGGAGCGCGCCCCCCGCGCCAAGCGACCACGCCCGTCACTGGGCCGGCGCGAAGACACGGAAGATCGCGCCCGCGCCCGCGCCGCTCTCGACCTCGATGCGGAAGCCGTGATCGTCGACGATCCGCTTGACCACCGCGAGGCCGATCCCCGCGCCGTGCGAGCGCGACGTGAAGAAGGCGTCGAAGATGCGCTCGCGCGCGCCGTTCGGGATCCCCGCGCCGTGGTCGCGCACCTCGACGATGACCTCGACGCCCTCGCGGCGGACGCCGATCACGACGGGCTCCCCGGCCGCGCTCGCCTGGACGGCGTTGCGCACGAGGTTCCAGAGCACCTGCTTCATCTGAGACGCGTCCGCGACGATGAAGACACCGGACGGCGGCCCCTCGCACGTCACCGAGACGTCGACCCCGCGGCCCGAGATCCGCGCCAGCCGCGCGACGTCGCCCGCGAGGGCCGCGACGTCCACGGGGTGGGGATCCGGCGCGCGCGGCCGAGCGAGATCCAGCATGTCGGTCGCCAGCTCGTTCAGCCGAGCGGCCTCACGCGAGATGATCCCGCAGAGCACACGATCTTCTTCCGTCAGGGCTGCGCCCGCGGCGAGGAGGTCCACGCTCCCCGCGATCGAGCCGAGGGGGTTTCTGATCTCGTGGGCGATGCCCGCGGCGAAACGCCCGAGCGACGCGAGCTGCTCGGCGTCCCTGGCGCGAGACGTCGCCACCGCGACCTCGCCGCGCGCCTGCCGGAGCCGCTCGGCGAGGTACCCGGCGAGGAGCGCGACGACGAGCAAGGCGAGGAGGTTCAGGGAGACGTAGTAGACGATCTCCTTCGAGTCCGTCGGGTACGCGCCCGGCAGCCCGCTCGGAGGCCTCAGCGCCCCGCCAGCGATCGACGCCGCGAGCCCCAAGAACAGGACCGACGCCGCGATGGCGCTCGCCAAGACGCCGCGCGCGCCGAGCACCGCGGCGGCCATCACGCAGGTGATCCCGTACAGCGTCGAGGCGACGCTCGCGACGCCGCCCGTCGCGTACGCGATCACCGTCCAGCCGATCTGATCGATCACGAGCTGGGCGTACGCGAGCGGCTCGAGGAAGCGACCATGCCGGAGGAGCGCCAGGAAGACGGCCGCGACGCCGAGCCCCACCGTCGCTGTCCCGAAGACCACGCTCGCCGTCGGCGAGCCGAGCGACATGGTGCTGCGCGCGTCGAGGAGCGCGACGGCGCTCGCGATCCCGAGGAGCAAGACGATGCGGAGGGCCGAGAGCCACGCGAGCCGCCTGCCGATGTGGGCCCGCTCGAGCACGCCCGCCCCTAGTCCGTCTTGATGTTGCCCGCGAGGTCGAAGATGGGGAGGTACATCGACACCATGACGACGCCGACCATGCTCCCGATGAACACCATCAGGATCGGCTCCAGCATGCTCGTCAGCGCGGCGACCGCGATGTCGACCTCCTCCTCGTAGAAGTCGGCGATCTTGTTGAGCATCGCGTCGAGCGCGCCGGTCTGCTCGCCGACGCCGATCATCTGCACGACCATCTGGGGGAAGACGGGCTTCTCGGCGAGGGGCTCGGCGATGTTCTTGCCCTCGGCCACCTTCGCGCGGACGTACATCACGGCCTCCTCGATGATGACGTTCCCGCTCGATTTCGCGCAGATCTCGAGCGCGTCGAGGATGGGGACGCCCGAGGAGAGCAGCGTGCCCAGCGTGCGGGTGAAGCGCGCGACGGCGATCTTCTGGAGCACGTCGCCGACGATGGGGATCGTCAGCATGAGCTTGTGCCAGACGCGCTTGCCCTTCGGGATACGGTACGACCACGTCGCCGACACGACGATCGCGATGAGGCCGAGCACGATGAAGTGCAGGTTACCGATGAACCCGTGGCTGAAGGCGACGACGATCTGCGTGATCTTCGGGAGGGCGGCCTTCGCGCCGAACTCCTTGAACATGTTCTCGAACGCAGGGATGACGAAGCCGAGGAGCACCGACATGACGAGGCCCGCGACGACGATGACGACCGCCGGGTAGGTCATGGCGCCGCGGACCTGGCGGATGAGCTTCACGCGCTTCTCGATGTAGAGCGCGAGGCGGTTCATGATGGCGTCGAGGATGCCGCCCACCTCGCCGGCCTGGACGAGGTTCGTGTAGAGTTCGTCGAAGACCTTGGGGTGGCGGCGGAGCGCGTCGGAGAAGGTCGACCCCTGCTCCACGTGCGACTTGACGTCCTTCAGCGTGGCGGCGAAGATCTTGTTGGGCGTCTGCTGCGAGAGGATGTCGATGCACTGGACGAGCGGCAGCCCCGCGTCGACCATCGTCGCGAAGAGGCGCGTGAAGGTGACGAGGTCCTTCGGGTCGACCCCGGAGCCGAAGGTGATGTTCGGGAGCTTGAGCTGTCGCTTGACGGTGACCGGCGTGAGCTGCTGCTGACGGAGCTTCTCCTCGACGGCGTTCGCGTCGGCGGCGGCCATCGTCCCCTTGCGGGTCTCGCCGGTGCGGGTCCGGGCTTCCCAAGCGAATTCGGCCATCGATCGTGCGTTAGGGTACAGGGGAACGGCGTTTCTCGTCAAAATCATGGACTTCCCGACCACGGCTCCCCTCCGCCGCACGCACGCCCCTGCCCTCCTCGCGCTCGCGCGGGCCGTCGTCGACGAGGACCGGGCGGCGCCCTCGGCCGTCGTCGCCGCGGCGGTCCTCGAGGACAGCGTGTGGCGGGTAGCGAGCGAGGCTGCCGGGGCGCTGTCACCGGGCGGGGCCCCCGCGACGCCCGACACCCTGTTCGATCTCGCCTCGCTCACGAAGCCCGTGACGGCGCTCCTCGCGGCGCGGCTCGCCCGACGCGGCGTGGTGAGCCTCGGGGTGCCGCTCGGCGCGGTGCTCGACGAGGCGAGAGGGACGCCGTCGGCGGACGTCTCGCTCGAGGCTTTGCTGGCGCACCGCGGCGGGCTCGACGGGCATCGCCCCCTCTACGCTCCGCTCGTCGAGGGCAGGGCGATCGATCGTCGCGAGGCGCTCTCGATCGCTGCTGGGGCGAGGCGCGAGGGCTGCGAGGGCCGGCCCCCCGAAGGCGGCTTCCCCCCCCTCTACAGCGATCTCGGCTACCTCCTCGTCGGCGAGGCGCTCGCGCGGATCGCGGGCGAGGCGCTCGAGGACGCCATGGACGACGAGGTCGTCGCTCCGCTCGGCCTCGGGCTTCGCGCCGCAGCCGGCCTCGGCGACGCGCTCACCCGCACCGCGCCCACCGAGGAGGTGGCGTTCCGCGGCGGGCTCGTCCGCGGCGCCGTGCACGACGAGAACGCCTGGGCGCTCGCGGGGCTCGGCGTGGCCGGTCACGCGGGGCTCTTCGGCACCGCGAGCGACGTGCTCGGCCTCGGGATCGCGCTCCTCGAGTGCCAGGCGGACGCGCGCCCCGACATGCTCCGACCGAGCGAGCTCGATCCCCTCGTCCGCCGCCGGCGAGGGGGCACGCTGCGCGCCGGCTTCGACGGCAAGTCTACGTCGGGGTCGAGCGCGGGCTCGCGGTTCGGTCGCGAGACGTTCGGGCACCTCGGGTTCACGGGGACGAGCCTCTGGGTGGATCCCGAGGCGGCGGTCGTCGGCGTGCTCCTCACGAACCGCGTCCACCCCTCTCGTCAGAACGACGCGATCAAGGCCGCGCGGCCGCGCGTCTACGACGGCATCTTCGACTGGGCAGCGCCGCCAGCCTGACGCTCCACGGGCGCACGGCGCGGGTCGTCTCGGGCCTCGAGCGATGCTGCGCCCTCCCTCGCTCGTGAGCCCGAGCGTCGGCGCGCTTCAAGCCTGGCGCTGCGGCGCGGCTACGCGCACGCGACGGCGAGCTCGCCGTGGGCGTCGACGAGCGCCGCGCGGAGCTTGCGTCGCGCGTAGAAGAGCCGGCTCATGATGGTGCCCTCCGAGACGCCGAGCACCGCCGCGATCTCCGGGCAGGTCATGCCGTCGACCTCGTGCATGAGCACCACCCCTCGGTGGTGCAGCGGGAGCCGCGCGAGGGCGTCCGCGATCCGCCGCGCGAGCTCGGCCCGGAACAGGTCGTCGAAGGGATCGCGCGGCGGTGACCGCGAGGCCGCCCAGTCGACGGCGCTCTCCCAGTCGCCCTCGAGATCGTCCACCGCGACGAGCGGCTCGGCCCCCGCGCGCCGGAGCCGATCGATCGCCACGTTGGACGCGATGCGGTGCAGCCAGCTCGACGGCGCGCAGTCGCTCCGGAACGCGGAGAGCCCCCCGAGCGCGCGGAGGAAGGTCTCCTGGACGACGTCGAGCGCGCCTTCGCGATCGCCGAGGATCCGCGCCGCGCGGCGGACGAGGGCCCGCTCGTGGCGCACGACCAGCTCGCAGAACGCCCCCGCGTCGCCGCCCCTCGCACGATCGATGAGCCGCCGATCGTGCGTGGCGCCCGCGGGGCTCAGTCGCTGACCTTCAGGATGGCGAGGAACGCCTCCTGTGGGACGTCGACGTTTCCCACAGACTTCATGCGCTTCTTGCCCTCTTTTTGCTTCTCGAGGAGCTTGCGCTTTCGCGAGATGTCGCCGCCGTAGCACTTGGCTGTGACGTCCTTCCGAAGAGCCCTTACGGTCTCTCGGGCGATGATCTTCCCGCCGATGGCGGCCTGGATCGCGACCTCGTACTGCTGCTGCGGCACGAACTCCTTGAGCTTCTCGGTGAGCGAGCGCCCGCGCGAGTAGCTCCGGTCCTTGTGGACGATGATGCTGAGCGCGTCCAAGGGCTCGCCGTTCACCAGGATGTCGACCTTCACGAGGTTGGCCGCGCGGTACCCGATGAGCTCGTAGTCCATCGACGCGTACCCTCGCGACGAGGTCTTCATCTTGTCGTGGAAGTCGAAGAGGACCTCGCTGAAGGGCAGCTCGTACGTGATGATGACGCGCTCCTGCGACGCGTACTGGAGCCCGAGCTGCACGCCCCGCTTCTCCTGGCACAAGGACAGGAGCGGCCCGACGAACTCGGCCGGGACGTGGATCGTCACCTTCGCGATGGGCTCCTCGATCTCGTCGATGAGCTGCGGCGGCGGGAGCTTCGCGGGGTTCTCGACGCGGATCGTCTCGCCGTCGGTCTTCTTGACGAGGTAGACGACCGACGGCGCCGTCGTGATGAGATCGAGGTTGAACTCGCGCTCGAGCCGCTCCTGGATGATCTCCATGTGGAGGAGCCCGAGGAAGCCGCAGCGGAAGCCGAAGCCGAGCGCCTCGGACGTGTCCGGCTCGAAGGAGAACGCGCTGTCGTTCATGTGCAGCTTGTCGAGCGCGTCGCGCAGATCGGGGTAGGCCGCGCTGTCGGTCGGGAAGACCCCCGCGAACACCATCGGCTTCACGTCCTTGAAGCCAGGGAGCGGCTCGGTCGCGCCGTGCTTCGCGGTCGTCACCGTGTCGCCGATCTTGGTGTCGTGGACGCTCTTGACGTTCGCCGCGAAGAAGCCGACCTCTCCTGGGCCGAGCTCGGTGAGCGACACCGGGTGCGGCGTGAAGACCCCCATCTCGACGACCTCGTAGTCGCGCTTGGTCGCGAGGAAGCGGACCTTGTCGCCCTTCTTGAGGACGCCGTCGATGACGCGCACCATGACGACCGCGCCGCGATACGAGTCGTACCAGGAGTCGAAGATGAGCGCGCGGAGCGGCCCGCCGGGGACGCGCTCCTTCGGCGCGGGCACCTTCTTCACGACCTGCTCGAGGATGTCGCGGACGCCGACGCCCGTCTTGCCCGAGCACGGCACGGCGTCCGCGCAGTCGAGCCCGACCACCTGCTCGATCTCCGCCTTGGTGCGCTCGAGATCGGACGAGGGGAGATCCACCTTGTTGAGCACGGGGAGGATCTCGAGGTTCTGATCGAGGGCGAGGTAGACGTTCGCCAGGGTCTGCGCCTCGACGCCCTGGGTCGAATCGACGACGAGGATCGCGCCCTCGCACGCTGAGAGCGACCGCGACACCTCGTAGTTGAAGTCGACGTGCCCCGGCGTGTCGATGAGGTGGATGCGGTACTCGGCGCCGTCATCGGCCCGGTACGACAGCCGAACGGTCTGCGCCTTGATGGTGATGCCCCGCTCGCGCTCGAGGTCCATCTTGTCGAGCATCTGGTCCTGCATCTCGCGCTCGGCGAGCGCGCCGGTCACCTCGAGGACGCGATCGGCGAGCGTCGACTTGCCGTGGTCGATGTGCGCGATGATCGAGAAATTGCGGAT
>CAYNEK010000124.1:0-214 GCA_964396175.1 uncultured Polyangiaceae bacterium
AAGGGTCCAGAGGTCGGGGCGTGCCCACGCAGGGCCTGCCTCGAAGGGTCCAGAGATCGTGTCTCGTTGCAGCAGCGGCCCGCGGAGGGGAGCCCCTCCGCGGATCCGTGGATCCACCCGAGCCGCGCAGGCGCGTGGGCCGAGCGGAGCGCCACGACGAAGCGAGCCATCGTATCCGACCCCGCGAAGCGCGTCGAGGCTCGGCGCGCAGGGC
>CAYNEK010000124.1:314-9589 GCA_964396175.1 uncultured Polyangiaceae bacterium
CGCGGCGCAGGGGCGGCCCCGCCCGACGGGACGCGTCGAGGCTCGGCGCGCAGGGCCGCGGCGCAGGGGCGGCCCCGCCCGACGGGACGCGTCGAGGCTCGGCGCGCAGGGATGACGCCCCGCCGACGCCGCGCGTTCAGGGCCGACGCATCTAATTCCTGAGCCACCTCGATCCGACTGCTGAAGCCTGTGCCGGGTGGGTGGGTATCCAACCTGGCGGGGGTGTCAAGCCGCGAGCACCGGAGCCGAGTAGCGCGCCGTCAGCTCGCGCCTGAGGAGAGCGTGTCGATTGGAGAGCACGGCGGCGCGAAAGTTGAGGATGGTTTGCCGGCCGTGCGTCTCCTAGCGGGCGCGAGGCGGCGCTGGCTCCGGTTTGGGGGTGAGGGTCGCCGGGAGAGGCCTAGAGTCCCGGGCGCGGCAGCACGCGGCCCTCTCGTGCCGCAGGCGCCTGCCGGGACGCGGTGGGCCCAACGCGAGCCCGTCGGTGGCGGGACCGCCCTCGTCGCGAAAGGATCTTGGCTGCGCCCGCGGAGGGAGGGGTAAGAGGCTCGGAGCGGGACGCTTGCCCCGGGGGCGCGTCGGGCGACTCGCGGGGTGCGACTCAGTACCGCGGGATGTCCGCGTCCATCGTCGACCACGCGTCGATGCCGCCCACGATGTACCACACGTTCGAGAAGCCCGCGTCGTAGAGGCGCTGAGCCGCCGCCAGCCCTCCGCGCGAGTGGTGCGCCATGAAGACCATCTTCGTGGTCTTGGGCATCGCCCGGAGCGCCGCCTCGTAGGGCTCGTCGAGGGCGCGCGAGAGCGCGACCAGGGCCTTCGCGCGCTCGTCAGGCGGCCGCGCGTCGACGAATTCGAGCTTCTCGCCGGCCTCGAGCATGCGCAAGAAGTCCCGGGTGCGGATCCCCTTGACCGCCGGGGACTCGTTGGGATTCTCGATCTTGAAGCCCGTGCCCGTCGGCCCCGTCACGTAGTCGATGGTGAGCCCGTCGGCGCGGCGCGCCGTCCTCGGATCCATCGCGACCGGGATCCCGCTCGCCGTGACGACGAGATCGTCCTCGGCCGATTGCCCAAAATACAGATCGTTCTGGAACTTCGAGTCGATCGACAGCCGGAGCACGTTGTTCGGATCGTCCGTGTCCTCGGACATCGCGGACCGGAACGCCTCCAGCGCCGCAGGCGTGATCGTGATCGTGGGGAGATCGCTCGTCATGGCTCTTCGCCCGCGGTCCATGGCATCAGCGCCGCGCGCTTGGCAAGCGACAGGACCTCGCCGAGGTAGCGGGCCTCGCTCTTCTGGCGCGCGACCAGCCGCGGCTCGGTGACGCGGAGCGGGATCATGCTCTGGTTGACGACCCAGGCGAAGGGCGCGATCCCCGCGCGCTCGAGGTCGCTCTGGAGCTCCTTCGCCTCGTGGACGGGCGTCGCCTCGGGCAGCGTGACGAGGAGGACCCGCGTGAAGTCCGGGTCGCGCAGGCGCGGCAGGAGCCTCCGCACCTCTTCGGGCGCGTCGCCGCGCGTCCGGAGCACCTCGCGGTGGTACGCCTCCGCCGCGTCGAGGAGGAGCAGCGTGTGTCCCGTCGGCGCCGTGTCGATGACGACGAACCCGCGCTCGCCCTCGTCCACGATCCGCGCGAAGGCGCGGAAGACCGAGATCTCCTCCGTGCAGGGCGACTTCAGCTCCTCTTCGAGGAGCGCGCGACCTGCGTCGTCGAGCGTCGGGCCGCTCGTCTTCAGGACCTCGTCACGGTAGGCGGCGGTCTCGACCTCTGGATCGATGCGCGTGACGCGCAGCCCCTCGACGGGCTTCGTGACGGCGGCGGCGACGTGCGCCGCCGGATCGGTCGTCGTCAAGTGGACGCGGTGTCCGCGCCGCGCGAGCTCGGTCGCGATCGTCGCCGCGACGCTCGTCTTCCCGACGCCGCCCTTGCCCATCGCGAGGATGACGCCCTTGCCGTGCTTCGCGAGATCGGGCAAGAGATCCGAGAGGGGCGGCATCGGCCGCGGCGGGGTCGTCGATGACGGCTCGGACGACGGGACGTCGATCGACGACGAGAAGAGCGCGCGCAGCGACGAGGCACCGACGAGCCCATACGGCACGAGGGGGAGCTCGAGCCGCGGCACGCCGGAGAGCCCCGCGGGCATGGCCGCGATGGCGCGACGGCCGCGCTCCTCGAGCGCGACGGCGATCCGATCCGACCGATCGCTCGCGGTGAAGGTCGCGTTGAGGACGAGGATGGGCTCCTCGATGCCGATCTCGGCGAGCTCGGCGCGGGTGCGCTCGGCCTCGTCGAGGGCGCTCCGCTCGGGGCGCGAGACGAGGACGAGCCGGGTCCCCGCCTTGTCCATCAGCGCGGCGCGCGTCGCCGCGAAGAGCGCCTTCGCGGCGTCGAGCCCCGCGAGCGGCCCGAGGCACGAGGCCCCCCCGACGTTCTCTTCGAGGAAGCCCTCCCACGCGGCGGGGAGCTCGAGGAGCCGAAGGGTATGGCCCGTCGGCGCCGTATCGAAGACGACGCGATCGAAGCCCTCCGTGACGCTCCGATCCGACAAGAGCTTCGCGAACTGATCGAACGCGGCGATCTCGACGGTGCACGCGCCCGAGAGCTGCTCCTCGATGCTGCGGAGCGCCGCCTCGGGCAGGACACCACGGTACGGGCCGACCATGCGCTCGCGGTACGAGCGCGCCGCCTCCTCGGGATCGAGGTTCAGGGCGGAGAGGTTCGGGATGGAGGCGATGGGGCGCGGGGAGGGGCCGAGCTCGGTGCCGAGGACCTCGTCGAGGTTCGACGCAGGGTCAGTGCTCACGAGGAGCACCTTCTTCCCCGCGTCGGCGAGCGCGACGGCGGTCGCGCACGCGACGCTGGTCTTGCCGACCCCACCCTTCCCGGTGAAGAAGAGGTGACGCGGGGCCTCGCGGACGAGCTCGTCGACCTTCACGAGCAGCACCCTCCGCCGCAGCAGCCGCCCGACGACCCGACGTTCCCCACGGTCCCGCCGCCGATCTTCGTGACGACGATCCCCGCGAGCGCGGCGAGCGTCTCGCGCGAGGGGTACGCGCCCTCGGTGACGACGCGGTCGTCGAGGAGCACGAGCGGGAGGACGTCGGTGCCGCGAGAGAGCGCGTCCTTCACGGCGGGGGTCGTGGCGAAGACCGACGGGTTCTGCGAGAGGCTGAAGCGCTCGATCGCGACGCCGCGCGACGCGAGCCACGCGACGTCGGCGGCGAAGCGCGCGAGATCGGGGTCCTGGCTCGCGCCACAGGCGCCGGAAGAGCAGCACATCGCGGGATCGAAGATGCGGATGGTGGGCATGCGCGCGCGCCTTAGCCAGGGACGTACCAAGACGCACGTCGCTTCTGTGCGGGGGCGCCCACACGCCCCGCGAGACCGCGCGCGAGCCAGCTCCCGGAGGCCCTCCCGCGCGAGGATGCGGCCCCGACATCGGTCCCGCCCGTCCCACCAGCCGCCGCCCTCGACGGCCCCGAGGCGCCCCACCGAGCGGCGCCCTCCAGCCCGCACCCGCACGCTCCCAGCGACCTAAGTGCCATATATGACACTCACGGTGGCACTCCAAGACAGATATGGCACAAGCGCCTGGATGCCCCTCGCGCTCCGGAAGAAGCCTCCCCCCGTGACGGACGAGGTGCGCGCCATGCTCGACGCGGTCGGCGAGCCGGCGATCCTCCTGTCCTTCGACCACGAGATCCTCGCGGCGAACCGGGCGTACCGCGCGCGCTACGGCGACGTCGGGCGGTTCTGCTACACGGCGTCGCACGATCTCGACTCCCCGTGCGACGAGCACGGGGCGCCCTGCCCTCTCCGCGCGACCGTCGAGACGGGAGAGCGGCAGCGGGTCTTCCACATCCAGCACGGCGCGCGCGGGCCTCGGCACGTCGACGTCGAGCTCGAGCCCATCGTCGACGATCGCGGCCGCGTCGCGTACTTCCTCGAGCGCATCCACGAGATCGACGAGGCGCGGCCCGGGGACGGCGCGCTCGTCGGACGCGCGCCGAGCTTCCTCCGCGCGCTCGGGCTGCTCCAGCGCGCGGCGCCGAGCGAGGTGCCCGTGCTCCTGCTCGGCGAGAGCGGCACGGGCAAGGAGCTCGCCGCCCGCGCGCTCCACCAGATGAGCGGTCGACGCAGCCGCCCCTTCATGCCCGTCGAGTGCAGCGGCCTGCCCGAGGCGCTCTTCGAGTCCGAGCTCTTCGGCTACGAGCAGGGCGCCTTCACGGGCGCGACGAAGAGCAAGCGCGGGCTCATCGACGCGACGGCGGGGGGCACGCTCTTCCTCGACGAGATCGGCGACGTGCCGCTCGCCTTCCAGGTGAAGCTCCTGCGGCTCCTCGAGTCGGGCACCTTCCGCAAGGTGGGCGGGACGGAGCCGCACCGCGCCGACTTCCGGCTCGTGTGCGCGACGCACCGCGATCTGGCGGCGATGGTGCAGGACGGCAGCTTCCGGCGCGATCTCTACTACCGGATCAACGCCTTCCCGGTCGACCTGCCGCCGCTCCGCGAGCGGCGCGCGGACATCCCGCTGCTCGTGCGCGAGTTCCTCTCGACGAAGCCGCAGAAGAAGCGCGTCTCTGCGGGCGCGCTCCGCCGGCTCGTCGAGCACGACTGGCCGGGGAACGTGCGCGAGCTCCGCAACGTGATCGAGCGGATGGGGCTGCTCGCGGACGGCCCCGAGCTCTCGGAGGAGCACCTCCCGGTCGAGCTCACCCTCCGCGCCGAGCGCGCCTCGTCGACGCCGGAGAGCGGCGCGTCGGCCCACGGATCGCGACCGGGGGCGCGTGGGCTCGGCGCGGCCCGGGACGCCGCGTTTCGCGTCGACGAGCTGCTCCCGCTCGACGAGCTCGAGGCGCGATACCTCCGCTGGGCCTCCGCGCGCGCGTCCGATCGCTCGACGCTCGCCGCGGCGCTCGGAGTCTCCCTGCGCACGCTCTACCGCAAGCTCGACGCCGCGCACCGCAGACGCGACGACTGACGCCCGGTTGGCATCCTTTCTGCTAAGCGGTAGGCACGAGCCGCAGGCGCGGGCGTCCCTCCCATGAGCGAATCCATCCTCTCCACCACCGAAGCCGCGTACCGGGTGCTCAGCACCGTCATCGATCCCGAGATCGGCCTCGACATCGTGACGCTCGGGCTGGTCTTCGACGTCGAGATCCACGACGGCGAGGTCGAGGTGATCTTCACGCTGACGACGCCGGGCTGTCCCATGGAAGGCGTCATCACCGACGGGATCGTCAACGCGGTCGGCGATCTCCCCGGCGTGAAGCGCGTCATCCCGAACCTCGTCTGGGATCCGCGCTGGCACCCCGGCCTCGCGGTCCCAGGCTCGCTCGCGGGCTGAGCCGTCACGCCGACCTCGCAGGCGGGCCCTCTCGCGCGCCCTCGCGGTCCCAGGCTCGCTCGCGGGTTGAGCCGTCACGCCGACCTCGCAGGCGGGCCCTCTCGCGCGCCCTCGCGGGCCCAGGCTCGCTCGCGGGCCGAGCGACGCGCGGGTCGGGTTCGCGGCTCGTCGGTCAGGACGCACCTCGTCCGAGAGGCGACGTCGCGCTCGCTGGTCGGCTCGGGCGCGCCGGTGACGGCGGGGACGCGCGATCAGCCGTCGTCATGCCATTCGACCGGCTCGTCCCGCAGCCACGTCGACTGCCGCCGCGCGAGCACGCGGGTCGCCCGGTCGATCGCCCCCTTCGCCTCCTCCACCGCCATCCGCCCCTCGACGACGTCCCGCGCCTCACGGTAGCCCACACTCCTCATCGCGCGCGTCTCGCCGTACCCGTCTCCGAGGAGCGCGCGCACCTCGTCCAAGAGCCCCCGCTCGAAGAAAGCCTCGATGCGCGCGTGGATGCGCGCGCGCAGCTCGCCCACGTCGCGCCGCACCCCGACGAGCCGCGCCCGATGCCTCGCCTCGCGGAAGCCATGCCGCGCCTGCACCAGAGAGAGCCGCTCGCCGGTCAGCTCGAACACCTCGAGGGCCCGCGACACGCGCACCAGATCGTTCGGCGACAGCCGCGCCGCCGTCACGGGA
Organism: uncultured Polyangiaceae bacterium; assembly: GCA_964396175.1. Lineage (GTDB taxonomy): Bacteria > Myxococcota_A > Polyangia > Polyangiales > Polyangiaceae > CAYNEK01. The sequence continues at coordinate 6,345 of CAYNEK010000124.1, forward strand.
TCGATCGCGGCGAGGCGCGCGTGGAGCGCCGCTCGACCGCTCGACCGAGCCTCCTCGCGGTGCCGCGCGCGGAGCGCCTCGGAGCGCGGAGCTCCCTCGGCGAGTCCAAAGACGAGCGCCTTCACCCACAGGAAGGTCCCGCCACACACGATGGGGGTCTTCTGTCGGGACCGAATGTCCCGGAGGGTCTCGTCCGCGAGCGCGACGAAGCGCGCGGCGTCGAGAGGGTCCTTCGCGTCCGCGACGTCGAGGAGGTGATGCCGAATGCCTCTCTGCTCCTCCGGCGTCGCCTTGCCCGATCCAATGTCGAACCGGCGGTACACCTGGACGCTGTCGACGCTCACGACCTCACCCGAGAGGCGCTCGGCGAGCGAGACGGCGAACGCGCTCTTGCCGGACGCGGTCGGCCCGACGACGACGAGGAGCTCGTCCTCGCGGGGCGGAGCGTTCACCGTCGCCCCACCTTGCGCTCGAGCTCCGCCCACGAGAGCCGCGTCACCACGGGGCGCCCGTGCGGGCAATGTCCGCCGAAATCCACCTCCGACAGCGCGCGGAGGAGCGACTCGGCCTCCTCGCGCGAGACGCGATCGCCCGCGCGGATCGAGCCGTGACAGGCCATCGTCGCGAGGGCGAGATCGACCGCGTCCGAGAAGGCGCGGCCGCCGCCCCGCGACGCCTCGGCGAGCAGATCGCGCACGAGCCGCTCCGGGTCCGCCCGCGCGACGATCTGTGGGACGGCGTGAACCGCGATCCGGGTCATGGCGACCGGCCGCGCGTCGATCCCCGCGGCGAGGAGGTCGTCTGCCCGCTCTTCGACGAGCGCCACGTCCTCGGCCGTCACGTCGACGACGACGGGCAAGAGGAGCGGCTGCAGCGCGACCGAGCGCGACGCGAACTGACGCTTCAGCCTGTGGAAGGTCACGCGCTCGGCGGCGGCGTGCTGATCGAGCAGGTAGAGGGCGTCCTCGCCCTCGCAGAGCAGGTACGTCCCGCGCACCTGCGCGACGAAGCGGAGCCCCGCGAAGGACACGGGCACCGTCGCCGACTCGGCGAAGACCTCGGGAGCGGTCCCGTGGGACAAGGGGTACGCCGAGGGCTCTGCCCTGCCGGACGGCGCCCCCTCGGCCGAGGGGACGTCGGCCGCGCCGTGCAGGGGTGCGCTCGACGGCACGAGGGCCGAGAGGGAGGGCAGCGGCGCCGAATCTGCGGTCCGCGTCGCCCCCGGGAGCGCGAGCCGCGCCCCCCCCGCGAAGGCAAAGGACCGCACCGCGACGGGCATCTCGAAGGCTCGGGCGAGCTCGCGCGACACGATATGGAAGACCGCGTCCATGACGCCGCGGGCGTCCGCGAAGCGCACCTCGGATTTTTGGGGGTGGACGTTCACGTCGACGTGCTCGGCGGGGACATCGACGAAGACCGCGCCGGCGGGGTAGCGCCCCGGAGGCAACACACTTCCGTAGGCCTGGGCGACCGAGCGGAGGAGGGCGCGATCGCGGACCCAGCGTCCATTGACGAAGAGGCGGAGGGCGCTCGTCGCGGCGCGGGCGCGCTCGGGGCGCCCGAGGGCCGCCGTGAGCTCGACGGGGCCGCGCGTGCCGGTGACGTCGGCGAGCGGCTCGCCGTGGAGGACCTCGTGGACGCGCGCGGTGCGGCTCGGCTGCGCGAAGAGCTCGCGGACGACCCGTTTGTCCTTTGTCAGCTTGAAGGCCACCGCCGGCGACGAGAGCGAGATCGCCTCGACGACGTCGACGACGTGGGCGGCCTCGGTGGGCGTCGCCTTCAAGAACTTCCGGCGCGCGGGGACGTTGAAGAAGAGATCGCGCACCTCGACGGTCGTGCCCGGCGCGGCGCCCGCGGGCCTCGTGCGGGCGGGCTCTCCGCCGTCGACGCCGACCTCGATCGCCTCGGCGGCGCCCGGCTCGCGCGTCGTCAACCGGAGCCGGCTGACGCTCGCGACGCTCGGGAGCGCCTCGCCGCGGAAGCCAAAGGACCGAAGCGCGCCGAGATCGGCGAGGCGGGCGATCTTGCTCGTCGCGTGGCGCTCGACGGAGAGGAGCGCGTCCTCGGCGGCCATGCCCGCGCCGTCGTCCGAGACGCGGAGCAAGGTGATCCCGCCGCCCTCGACGTCGACGACGATCCGGGTCGCGCCGGCGTCGAGGGCGTTCTCGAGGAGCTCCTTCACGACGCTGGCGGGCCGCTCGACGACCTCGCCGGCGGCGATCTGGTTCGACAGGTCGGGAGGGAGCCGTCGGATCTTGCCCACGGCGCTCGCGTACCACGCCGCGCGAGAGGGCGGCGACGCGACCGCTCGACGTGAAGACGCGGCGCGCGTGAGGCGAGGCTCCGCAGACGGGCGCCCAGACCACGCGCGCGCAGGTTGCTGCGCGTCTGCCGAGCCCTCCGCTCGCCACGCGCTCGACGGACGAGCGCCCAGACCACGCGCGCGCGGCGCAGGCGGCGCGTCACGGAGGTGCGCGCGCGTCGGGCGCTCACCCTCGAGCTGCGCGCCGACGAGCGCGGAGGACGCGGCGCTTGACAGTCTCGAGGGGGCCCTTACGGAAGGACCACCATGACCCCGTCCACGACGCCGCTCGCCCGAGTCCTCGACACCACCTTCGCCGACGCGCTGGAGCGCGTCCCTATCGCGTTGAAGACCGAGGGCTTCGGCGTCCTCACGACGATCGACGTGAAGGCGACGCTGAAGGCGAAGCTCGATCTCGACATGGTCGGCTACACGATCCTCGGCGCCTGCAACCCAAAGATGGCGCACCAAGCGATCACGCTCGATCCGACGATCGGGGTCAACCTCCCCTGCAACGTCATCGTGCGAGAGCTCGAGGGAGGCAAGGTCGAGGTCCGCGCGGTCGACCCGATCGAGACCATCGGCGCAAAGAAGGGACACCTCGAGGAGATCGCCGGCAAGGTCCGCGCGATGCTCGTCCAGGTGATCGAGCGGGTGTGACGAGGCGGGGCCTCGCGCGCGGCTCCTGCGGGACGCCGAGACGCGCCCTCGCCGCACGCCAGGCCGCCGCTCCGAGCGCACACCGCGGGAGACGCGACCGCGCCGGGGGCGGAGGGGCGCCGCGGCTCGTGGGGACGACCACCGCGTCGAAGGCATGAAGACGCTCTCGCGCCGCACGTCCTCGTCGATGCGGAGGCGGGGGCGGAGGGGCGCCGCGGCTCGTGGGGGCGACCACCGCGTCGAAGGCATGAAGACGCTCTCGCGCCGCACGTCCTCGTCGATG
>CAYNEK010000124.1:9689-11751 GCA_964396175.1 uncultured Polyangiaceae bacterium
ACCGCGTCGAAGGCATGAAGACGCTCTCGCGCCGCACGTCCTCGTCGATGCGGAGACGGGGGCGGAGGGGCGCCGCGGCTCGTGGGGACGACCACCGCGTCGAAGGCATGAAGACGCTCTCGCGCCGCACGTCCTCGTCGATGCGGAGGCGGGGGGAGCGGGGCGCCGCGGCTCGTGGGGACGACTACCGCGTCGAAGGCATGAAGACGCTCTCGCGCCGCACATTCTCGTCGATGCGGAGCGGGTGCCGGATGGACGGGAAGGCCCGCTCCCCACACTCGGTGCGCTCACAGAGGCGACACGTCACCCCCACCGGCACGAAGGTGTCCTCCCGGTCCAGATCGACGCCGTCCGCGTACACGAGCCGCTTCGCGTACTTGACCTCGCAGCCGAGCCCGATCGCCATCACGAGCTGCGGCCGGTGGTAGCTCCCCGAGTCCCGCTGCACCGTCCGCGCGAGGCAGAAGTACGCCTTGTCGTCCGGCATCCGTGACACCTGGATGCGGATCTTGCCGGGCGTCGAGAAGGCCGAGAACACGTTCCACTTGGGGCACGCGCCCGAGAAGCGCGCGAACGGGATCCCCGAGCCCGAGAAGCGCTTCGAGATGTTCCCCGCCACGTCCGTCCGCAGCATATGAAACGGCACGCCGCTCGCCCCCGGGCGCCGCAGCGTCGTCACCCGGTGACACACCTGCTCGAACCCGACGCGGAAGCGTCGTCCGATGACGTCGAGATCGTAGCGGACCTCCTCGCACGCCGCGTAGAAGTCTCCGTAGGGCATGAGGACCGCCGAGGCGAAGTAGTTGGCGAGCGCCGCGCGGGCGAGCGCGTGCGACTCGTGCGACGTGAGGAGCGGACTCTCGGACAGCTTCGCGAGCAGCTCGCGGTGCTCGATGAGCGCGAGCTGGTGCGCGAGCTGAAATTTCCGGCTCCGCGTCGGCAAGAGCTCCGAGAGGTGGACGACGCGCTTCTTCTCGTCGTAGCGGCGGAAGACCCCCTCGAGCTCGTCGTGCGGGTGGACGCGCACCTTCACGCGGTGCGTGTCGAGCAGGTGGTGGACGAGGTTCGCGTAGAGCTCCTCTCGCTGGAAGCGCGCCTTCTTCCAGAGCGACTCGGCCGCGCGCTCGAGCTCGGGGAAGTGGTTCTGGTGCGCCTGGATGAGCTCGCTCACCTCCTCGGACGGGATCGTGACCGCCGGCGTCCCGTCGCCCGGATCGCCGTGGACGACCCGCGCCGCGAGCGAGTCGCCCGAGAGCCGCGCCTCCGTGAAGGCGTGGAAGAGCCGCACCATCGCGTGCGCGAGGACCGGCTCCCCCGCAGCGAAATCCGTGAGATCCTGCACCGTGACCGGCGTCCCCTCGAACACCGGATCGGCGAAGACCTCGCGCAGGTGCTGGAGCAGCGCCGCGTCCTTCGTGCCGCCCAGCTCGCGGAGATCGAGCGAGAACCGCTGCGCGATCTGGATGAGCAGCGGCGCGGTGACCTGGCGCTTGTCGTTCTCGATGAGGTTCAGGTAGCTGGGGCTGATCCCGAGCTCTCGCGCGAGCTCGGCCTGCGAGAGGTGCGCCTTCCTGCGGAGCGTACGGATCTCCTGGCCGAGCCGCGAGGTCACGGCCCACCTTTACAACATGACAAAGTCAACGTCGACGCATTGACATCATTGACCGATCTTGCGCCCGTGACACGTGCGGCCGTTGACGGGGCGCGTCATGGCGCGGCAAGAGAGCCTCGCCATGCAGAGCCCGGCCGCCTTCACGTGCGACCTCTCGGACGCCGACCGTGAGATCCTGACCGACGAAGCCGTCGCCTTCGTCACCGAGCTGGTGCGGCGCTTCCGCCCCGACATCGAGGTCGCGCTCCTCCGGCGCAAGGAGCGGCAGATGCGCCTCGACGCGGGCGAGACCCTGCGCGTCCTCCCCGAGACGCGCCCCATCCGCGAGGCCGACTGGACGGTCGCCGCGCTCCCCGCGCATCTGCTCGACCGCCGCGTCGAGATCACCGGGCCCGTCGATCGCAAGATGATCATCAACGCGCTCAACTCGGGCGCGAGCGTCTTCATGGC
>CAYNEK010000125.1:0-11463 GCA_964396175.1 uncultured Polyangiaceae bacterium
CAGAAGCTCGAGAGCCTCGGCACCCTCGCGGGCGGCATCGCCCACGACTTCAACAACGTGCTGATGGCCGTGCTCGGCAACGCCGAGCTCGCCCTCCGCGGCACGAAGGCGGACAGCGCCACCACGTCGCACCTCCGGACCGTCCGCGCGGCGGCGATGCGGGGGCGGGAGCTCACACGGCAGCTGCTCAACTACGCCGCGCAGGGGCCGCTCACCCGGGAGGCGGTCGATCTCAACGAGCTCGTACGGGACACCGTGGCGCTCCTGTCCGCGTCGATCAACAAGAAGGCCAGGCTCAGGCTCGAGCTCATGCCTGATCCCGCGGTCGTCCTGGGCGATCCTGGGCAGATCCGGCAGCTCGTAATGAACTGGGTCATCAACGCCTCGGACGCCCTCGGAGACCGCCCCGGCCACATCACGGTGGAGACGGGACGCGAGCCCGTGCCGACGGACTCGCTCCTCGTCGAGCCGTCGACCTCGACCCTCACCGGCCGCCCCGCTGTCCTCCTCCGCGTGACCGACGACGGCGTGGGCCTGGACGCTGCCACGAAGCAGCGCATCTTCGAGCCATTCTACAGCACGAAGGGGCCCGGGCGTGGGCTCGGCCTACCGTCCGTGCTCAACGTCGTCCGCGGGCACGACGGCGCGATCCAGGTCGAGAGCGAGGTGGGGCGGGGCACCACCTTCGCGGTCTGGCTCCCCGCACACGACGGGCCCAGCGAGACCTCGGTCGTCAACGTCGAAGCCGCCTCACGCCCTTCGGCGGCGCGGGGGCTCGCGCTGGTCGCGGATGACGAGCCGGTGCTGAGGGAGCTCGCCCGCGAGCTGCTCGCAGGCATGGGCTTCGACACCGTCAGCGCGAAGAACGGGAGGGAGGCGCTCCAGGTCTTCGAGCGCGAGCAAGAGCGGCTCACCCTGCTGCTCCTCGATCTCACGATGCCCGAGCTGGGCGGCGCCGATGTGGTGCGACGCCTCCGGGCCGACGGAGCCAACGTCCCGATCCTCTGCGCGAGCGGGTACAGCGCCGATCGCCTCGCCACACTCTTCGTGCACGATCCGCGGACTCGCTTCTTGTCGAAGCCGTACTCGGTGGCGGAGCTCGAGGCGAGCGTACAGGCGCTGCTCCGTGGCTGAACGCGACAGCTCGACGAGCGCGCTCCAGCGTCGACGTCAGGCGCCAAGGCCGCGCGTCGAGCTGTCGTTGCGTGCTCGAGAGGTCTCGCCCTCTGCGCCAATCTCCACAGGCACCGACGAGCAACCTCCGTCGAGGTCTCGCACGGGCAGGCTCCCCGAGCTGCTCGTCAGTGGAGCGGTGCCGCTCACCTCGACGAGGCGATGCCCCCGACCGTCCAGGAGCCACCGCAGCCGTGCCTGAGCGAACACGACGCGCCGAGGAGGCGGACGAGGCCGTCCACACCACCCCACAGAGCGAGCCACCTCTAGCGCACGACGCAGGCGGCGAGGGCATGCCGCACCACCTCACCGCGCTCGCTCGTGACGGGACCATCCTCGCGATGTCTGAGGACGTGGGCGGGACTCCGGCCTCCGACTTCCTGGGGACGAGCGCGCGGGGGTGGGTCGACGGAGCCTCGCTCGCCACCTTCGACCAAGTCCTCGAGGCGGTGTTCGAGACACGACGACCGCAGACCTTCGAGTGGCTCGCGGCCGTGAGCGGGCGCCGGTACGTGAGCCGCCTCATCCCGTCGTGGGACGGCGACCAGACGATGCAGGCCATCCTCTTCAGCGACGACATCTCGACCCTCGAGCGCGAACGGGCAGAGCGAGGGGAGCAGGAGCAGCTCATCGAGGCGCTCGTCGACGGGACCTTCGAGGGGCTACACATCTCGGTCCAGGGAACGATCCTCGTCGCGAACGCCGAGCTCGCGCGCATGCTCCGCATCCCCCTCGATCGGCTGATCGGGCGCGACTGCTTCGACTTCTGTTCGCCGGAGGATCTCGAACAGGCACGCGCCCTCGCGCACGCTGGCGGCGATGCGTCGTACGAGGCGACCGCCGTGCGCGCGGACGGGACCACCTTCCCATGTGAGGTGATGGCCCGCTCGATCGCCTATCGGGGGCAGCCGGCGCGCCTCGCGTCCATCCGCGACATCACCGAGCGTCGCCGCGCCGAGCGCGACCGGCGCGCGCTCCGCGACCGCGTCGGACAGGCCCAGAAGCTCGAGAGCCTCGGCACCCTCGCGGCAGGCATCGCCCACGCCTTCAACGACGTGCTGACGGCCGTGCTCGCCAGCGCAGAGGTCGCGCTGCGCGACTCCGATGTGGACGGCACACCCTCGGCTCAGCTCCGGACCATCCGAGCCTCGGCGATCCGGGGGCGCGAGCTGACGCGCCAGCTGCTCGACTATGCCGCGCACGAACCATTCGTCCGTCAGGCGGTCCATCTCAACGAGCTCGTGCGGGACACGGCAGCGCTCCTCGCGACATCCCTCGGCAAGAAGGCCGAGCTCTCGCTGGAGCTCACGCCGGCGCAGGTGGTCGTCCTGGGAGATCCCGTGCAGCTCCGGCAGCTCATGATGAACTTGATCCTCAACGCCTCGGACGCCCTCGGAGACCGGTCCGGGCACATCATCGTGCGGACGCTGCGAGAGCGCGCCTCGGAGGATCTCGCTCCGGACGTCCCAGCGAGCCTCCCCCGCCGCGACGACATCCGGGTCTGTGTCACCGACGACGGGAAGGGGATGGACGCCGACACGAAGGCACGCATCTTCGATCCATTCTTCAGCTCCAAGGGGCGCGGCCGCGGCCTCGGCCTGGCGGCGGCGCTCAGCGTCGTCCACGGCCACGAGGGCAGGATCGAGGTGGACAGCGAGGTGGGCAGCGGCACCCGCTTCACCCTGACCTTCCCCGCGCACGACGCTCAGGCGATGGCGCCGCTCGACGACGACGACGACGAGGACGCGCGGGGCGCCGCGCCCCTGCGGGGGCTCGCGCTCGTCGCGGACGACGAGGCGGTGCTGCGGGAGCTCACCTGCCAGCTGCTCGCCGGCATGGGCTTCGAGACCGTCACCGCGGAGGACGGGAGGGAGGCGCTGCACGTCTTCGAGCGCGAGCGTGCGCGACTCGCCCTGCTGGTGCTCGATCTCGCGATGCCCGAGCTCAGCGGCGCCGAGGTGGTGCGCATCCTCCGCGAGGCTGGCGTCGACCTCCCGATCCTCTGCACGAGCGGCTACGGCGCCACCAAGATCGGCGCGATCTTCACCCATGATCCGCGGACGCGCTTCCTGCCGAAGCCGTACTCGGCGGCGGAGCTCGAGGCGATCCTACGGGTGCTGTTGCACGGTTTAGCGCGGGGCGCCCGGCGCGGAACCCTCGTCGCACGCCACGGCGCGCGCTCACCTCTTCCCACCGGGACCGCTCGGCGGCTGCGCTGGGCGGCGGCAACGAGAGACTCGACCAGAGCGCACGTGCTATGCCACAGAGGAGATGAGCGAGCAGGACGCGTCGCCCCTCCGACACCCCGCGGTCCTCGTCGGTGCCGTCGCCACGCTGCTGCTGGTGATCGTCGGGGTCATCGTGACGCGCGGCGAGCCCGACCGACCTCGGCGCGAGACATCGTCACCGGGCGCCGCCCCAACCGACTCCGCTGCCGCCACGACGAGCGCGCCCCCGCATGGCGAGCGGACCGAGCGCCACGATGGCCCGACCGTCTCGAGCGCGGGCACGACGGCCCCGGTAGCCGCGGCGACCAGCGGGAGCGCCACCATGGCTCGACCAGCCGACGCGCCAGCACCCGAGCGCACCGCGCCACCAAGCTCGACCGGGGCCGCCGTCGCTACGGCCACGGCGCCGCTCCCACCGGCCTTCGATCCCGAGGGAGATCCCAAGGCACGGGCACGAGCCCAGGCCGAGGCGGCGCGGACCGACGCCCGACGAGCGCGCACGGAGGCCGAGTCCCTCGCACGCTCCGGCAGGGCCGAAGACGCCGCACAGCGGAGGGCTCTCGCCGCGGCCCTCGAGCAGCGCGCCGCGACCCTCGAGGCGGCCGGACGCTGAGCGCCACCATGGACGACGAGACCGCCCTCCTCCGCGCCAAGCTCGAGCTCTCTGGCGATCTCGACGCGCTCCTCGAGGACGCCATGCGGCACCGGACATCGCTCGCGCGGACGATGCGTGGGGTGATGCCCGTCATCGCGCAGGCCATCGGCGCGGAGGCAGCCGCCTTCCGCACCTACGGGGAAGACCTCGGGCTCATGACCTTCACGTGGCCCGACAAGGACGCCGTGCAGGACCTCGCGCCCTTCCTCGAGGCCGCCGAGGGCGCCGAGGAGCCCTTGCCCGCCCGCGCGGTGGGCCAAGCGCTGGACGTCGCGGGGGAGTGGTTCGGCAGGGCCGCGCTCATGCTCCCAGCGCAGGCTTCCCGCGAGGACCACGCGCGGGCGAGCGAGCTGCTCCAGACCGCGTGCGAGGAGCTCGACAACCATTTCTTCGCGATTCACGTCGCGCGCCGCAAGCAGCGGGCGGCGATGGCCCTGTCGCACGCGCTCCGCGTCCCGGTCCTCGCCGAGGGGATGGCACGCGCCGTCGCGGTGCTCGCCGACGAGGTCCCGATGTCGCAGCTCCTCGTCGTCCTGCGCGCCGAGGACTCTCCCGACGCGCCCGTCCACCTCCAATTCTACCAAGGGACGACCCGCGTGCGGTGCACGCTGACCGAGCCCGATCCAGCGCTCGACGCGGCGGCGAAGGCGTATCTTACCACGGGAGACGGTGCGCTGCCCTCCCTCCTCGGCCTCGGCGAGGGGCGCGAGGAGGTGCTCATCCACGGCACCAGCGCCGCCCCGGTCGGCAAGCTCCTCGTCCTCTCCCGTCACGGCGATTTCGACACCAACGATCGCGATCTGCTCGCCTCCTTCGCGAGCTACATCTGCCAGCGCGTCGTCGACTTCAACAAGGAGCACCGGACGCTCTCACGCTCCTTCTCGCACGAGGTGGTCGCGCGGATGCTCCGCCACGCGGACTACGAGCGCCGCTACCTCGCACCGCGCGAAGAGGAGGTCGCGATGCTGTACGTCGACATCAGCGGCTTCACGCGGGTGAGCGAGCAGATCCTCCGTGATCCCGAGGCGATCGGCCACCTGGTCGACGTCTGGGGGAGGCGCGCCGTCGACCTCGTGTGGCGGCACGGCGGCGCGTTCGACAAGATGGTCGGCGACTGCGTGATCGGCCTCTTCGGGCCCCCATTCTACGAGCTCGACACCGCCGGAAAGGTGGCCGCCGCGCTGCGCGCCGCGCTCGAGATCCGCGAGATGACGGAGGCGCTCCCCGACGATCCGGGCTTCTCGCGGCTCCGCGAGGGTGGGCTCTCCGTCTCGACCGGGGTCCACATCGGGAGGCTTTTCGTCGGTCGCTTCGGTCCCAACGACAACTTCACCGGGTTCTCGGCCGCGATGAACAACACCGCGCGGCTCCAGGGCCAGGCGACGCGCGGCCAGATCCTCGTGATGGAAGACGCCGTGACGGCCGTCTCGCCATCCCGGGACTTCTCGTTCGGGCCTCCCGAGGAGGCCAAGGTGAAGAACGTGGCCGCGCCGCTCCGCTTCCGCGAGCTGCGCTCGAGGTGAGCCCATGTGACGCTCGGCTGGCCGAGCGGAGGTCACCCCGCGTCGGGCAACGCCGCGCCCTCGTCGGGAGGCACGGGGCGGCCCTCGATCCTCGCCTTCACGTAGTCGCGACACGGCATCGCACCCTTCGGCGGAGCGATCTTCTCGCAGAGCTCGTGGCTGCAGGCGGAGTAGCGGCTCTCGGGGAGCACCTCGACGAGCGTGCGCGTCAGCTCACAGGTCGCGCGCTCGTCGCGGTCCGAGCGCGCGAGCAAGATCTCCTCGAAGAGCGCGTCGTCGCGGAGCACGCTCGTCTGGTGATCGGTGAACAGCCGGTGGAACTCCCGCCGCGCCATGGCGCGATCTTGGAGCTGGTCGCGGGCGATCTTCGCGATCTCGAGCTGGGCCGCCGCGTACCGTGGGCGCTCGTAGCTCCCCTGCCCGAGCGTCGACGACTCGCGGGACGCCAGCATGGCGCGCAGGTGCTCGATCGCGAGCTTCGGCTGCGAGAGCCGCACGTCGAGCAGCGCCGCGCGGTACCATGCGTCGTCGAAGAGCGAGCCCTTCGGGTAAGGGTGCGCCTTCGCGCAGGCGACGAACGCGTCCCGCGCCGCCGCGAGATCGCCGCTCTCCTCCAGGCGCATCGCGGTGAGGTAGTCCACGTCCTCGGCGAGCTCGGTCCCGGCGAGGCGCTTCCCTTGAGACCGGAGCCAGGCGAGCGCGCCGCCCTTCGCCTTCTCCTCGGCGCGATCGACGACCTGCCGGAGCGCCCGCCGCGCGAACAGGGTCGGCCTCGAGAGGACCGCGGACTCCAACATCGCGTAGCCCTTCTCTTCGTCGCCCGTCTGGATCTCGAGCTCGGCGCGATCGAAGAGGGCTCGATCGGCGCGCTCTCCCCGCGGCGACAGGGTCGCGAGCGCCTCGAGGGCGCGCTTGGCCTCCTCGGCTCGCCCCGCCTGCGCGTAGGTGGCCGCCTGGAGGTAGAGCGCCTCGTCGCGATCGCGCGGCTTCTTCGCGTCCCGCGCCGCATCTCCGTACGCGCTCGCCGCCTCGTCGTATCGACCGCTCGACTTCGCCCGATCGGCCGCCGCCATCCGCTCGACGAACCGATCGCGCTGTCCGCCGCAGCCCGCGACGAGCCAGGCCGCGAGGAGGGCGCCCCAGAGCCGCCTCACCCGCCGTCCCTCAGCACGCGACGGACGACGTCGATCGCCGTCGACACGGCGGCGTCGTCGACGTCGAGGTGCGTGACGACGCGCACGAGGTGTGTCCCCATCACCGACAGGAGGACCCCTTCGCGGCGGACGCGCTCGACCAACCCTTCCGCCGGGAGCGCTGTCTCGAAGACGACGATGTTCGTCTCCACCCGCGCGGGATCGAGGCGAACACCAGGCGCCCCGACGAGCGCCTCCGCCAGCCGCCGCGCACGCGCGTGATCCTCGGCGAGGCGATCGACGTGGTGATCGAGGGCGTGGAGCGCCGCCGCCGCGAGCAGCCCGACTTGACGCATCCCGCCGCCCAGGATCTTGCGGAAGCGACGCGCCGCGATCACGCGATCCCGGTCCGACGCGAAGCACGAGCCCACCGGCGCCCCGAGCCCCTTCGAGAAGCAGACGCTCACCGAGTCGAAGGGCGTGGCCAGCTCGCGGGGTGGGAGCCTCGTCGCGACCGAGGCGTTCCACAGCCGGGCGCCGTCGAGGTGGAGCCCGAGCCCGTGACGCCGGGCGACCGCGGCGATCTCGAGCACGTCGCGCTGCGGGAACACGCGCCCGCCGCCGCGGTTGTGCGTGTTCTCGACGGCGACGAGCGAGCTCCGAGGGTGGTAGTAGGCGCTCGGCTTGGTCGCGCGGACGACGTCGTCTGCGCCGAAGAGCCCGCCGGTGCCCGCCACCGCGAACTGCACGCCCGCGAGCATGGGGGCGGCGCCGGACTCGTAGAAGGCCATGTGCGCGTCCTCGCCGACGATGACCTCGTCGGCGCGCCGGGTGCCCGTGAGGAGCGCGAGCTGGTTGCCCATCGTCCCGCTCGACACGAAGAGCGCGGCCTCTTTGCCGAGGAGCGCGGCCGTCCGCTCCTCGAGCTCCTTCACCGTCGGGTCCTCTCCGTAGACGTCGTCGCCGACGACCGCGCGCGCCATGGCCTCGCGCATCGCGGGGGTGGGGCGCGTGACGGTGTCGGAGCGGAGATCGATCACTTCTTCGATTTCTTGGCGGGGGCGCGCAGGGCGGCGCGGGCCTGCTCATCGAGCAGCGCCTTCGCGAGCTGGCGCTCCTCGATCGCCGCCTCGATCTCGAGGTTCGCCTCGAAGTCCTCGACCAGATCGGCGGCGGTCAGCTTCGCGAGCGCCGCGAGGCGATCCCCGAGGCGCTGCTTGATCTCCGCGTGGATGAGCTCGCGGAGCACCTCCACCGCGGCCTCCTTCGCGAGCCCCCGCGCCATGCCCGCGAGCATCTGGGAGAGCTCGAGATCGAGGAAGTCGGTCCCCTCGGGGCCGCCCTCGTCTTCGTGATGAGGGTGCTCGGGGTGCTCGTGACCGTGGTGGCACCCGCGCTCGTGATCGTCGTGTCCGCTCATGGCGCGCGAGCCTAGCAGGATGTCCTGGACGCCGCCTCGACCGCACGCACGAGCCCAGAGCAGGCGTCGGCGCGCAGCCACGCGCGCCGCACCGCGACCGCCGCCGCCCCCGCCTCGAAGCACGGGGCGACCTCATCCGCGCCGATCCCACCGAGCGCCACCAGGGGGATCCCGAACCGCCGCCCTGCACGAAGCGCCTCGGCCCCGCGGGGCACGCCCTTCCCCGGCGTCGCGAAAATCGGCGAGACGAAGAGCGCGTCCGCTCGCGAGAGCTCGTCCTCCGGCGTGTCCGCGTGCGCGGCGCGCGTGACGAGCTTGCCCCCGACGATCCGGCGCGCTTCGCCCACGGGGAGATCTCGCTCACCGAGGTGCACGCCGTCCGCCGTGAGCGCCGCGACGTCCGCCCGCCCCGCGACGAGGAGGGTCGCCAAGGGCGCCGCCGTGCGCAGGCCCGCGATGAGCCGCATCAGGTCTCGCGCGGGCATCTGCCGCTCGCGCACGACGAGGCCGAGCCGCGCGCCGAGGGAGGCGTGGAGCGCGGCGGCGCGCTCGAGGTGGCGCTCGACGCTCACCCCGCCCACGTCGCTGATCGCGAACAGGCTCGGCAGCGCGCGGCTCACGGCGGCGGATCCGCCGAGCCCTTGGTGCTCGGCCTCTCCTCGTGGACCCGCGGCCGCAGCTCGCCGGACGGCACCTCGATCCCCGCGCGCTCGAGATCGTCTCGCGCCGCCTGCGCGCGCCGGCTCGACGGGTACCGCGTGACGAGGAAGCGCAGCGTGCTCGCCCACGCCTCGTCGTTGCCCTTGGCCTTGAAGTCCTCGGCGAGCGCGTAGAGCCCGTCGCCGGCCGTCTCCTCGCGCGCCTTCGCGGGATCGTACTTCGACGAGCACTGGGCGGGGGCGAGCGCGAGGACCACCGCGAGGACGAGGGGGGCGCGCATCAGAAGGTCACCGCGCTCTTCAGGTGCTCGCGATCGAGCACGCCCTGCTTCACGAGCTCCTTCACGTGCATCTCGAAGGTCTGCATCCCATACGGCGTCACGCCCTTCTCCATGACCTCCTTCAGCGGGGGGTTCCCCTGCGGCTGCTTGATCGTCTCTCGCGCGGTCCCTGTGACGACGAGCACCTCCGCGGCGAGGGCGACGCCGGACGCGTCCGCCTTCGGCAGGAGGCGCTGCGCGATGATCCCCTGGAGGGTATCTCCGATGCGGTCGCGGAGCTCCTGCTGATCGCTCCCGAGCGAGAGCATGCGGTTCACCGTGCGCGAGACGTCGGGGGTGTGGAGCGTCGAGAGCACGAGGTGGCCCGTCTCGGCGGCCTTCAGCGCGATGTCCATCGTCTCCTCGTCGCGGATCTCGCCGACGAGGATGACGTCCGGATCCTGGCGCAGGGCGGCGCGGAGCGCGGTCGCGAAGGTCCCCGTGTCGAGCCCGACCTCGCGCTGCGACACGCTCGACTTCTCGTCCGAGTGGAGGAACTCGATCGGGTCCTCGACGGTGACGATGTGGTACGGCTTCGTGCGGTTCAGGTGGCCGACCATGGCCGCGAGCGTGCTCGACTTCCCGTTCCCGGCGGCACCGACGACGAGGATGAGGCCCCGCTCCTTCTCGCAGAGATCCGCGCACGCCTTGGGGCACCCGAGGTCCTCGAAGCTCGGGATCGCCTGCGGGATCGCGCGTAGCACGACCGCGAGGGTCCCTCGCTGGCGGTAGATGTTGACGCGGAAGCGACCGAGCCCGGGGACCGAGTAGGAGGTGTCGTACTCGCGCAGATCCTCGAGGTGCGCGAGCACCTCTGGCTTCCTGACCATCAGGCGCGCCGCGGCCTCCGTGTCCACGGCGCGCAGCCGGTCCATCCGGAAGTACGCCATGTCGCCGCGGACGCGCACGCCAGGCGGCTGCCCGACCTTCAGGTGGATGTCGCTCGCCTTCGCGGCGACGGCCTTTCCGAGGAGCTGCTGCACGTACGCTTCCGCGGCGAACGGGGTCTGCGTCACGCGCCAGAGGATACTCTTCGTGACGCGCCGCGTGGGTCGATTTCCTTTGCGTGAGGTCGCGTGCGCGGGGGAAGGTCGGCCGGCCATGACGTCGACCGCGCACCCCACGATCGAGCTGTGCCCCACGTCCCACCCGAGGTCCGCCGAGGAGCGCGCGCGGTGCCTCGAGAGCCCTGGGTTCGGCAAGCATTTCACTGATCACATGGTGTCGATCGAGTACGTCCAGGCAGAGGGCTGGCGCCGGGGGAAGCTCGTCCCGTACGGCCCCATCTCGCTCGATCCAGCCGCCGCGGTCCTCCACTATGGGCAGGCGATCTTCGAGGGGTTCAAGGCGTACCGCGTGGACGACGGAGGCGTCGTCGCCTTCCGTCCCGAGGAGAACGCTCGGCGCTTCGCGCGCTCGGCCGAGCGACTCGCCATGCCCCCCCTGCCGGTCGAGCGGTTCCTCGAGGCGGCGCACGCGCTCGTCGACATGGATCGGGCCTGGGTGCCCACGGCTCCAGACTCTTCGCTCTACCTGCGCCCCGTCATGGTCGCGACCGAGCGCGTCCTCGGCGTCCGCCCCGCGAAGGAGTACCTCTTCCTGCTGCTCGCGTCGCCGGCGGGCTCCTACTTCTCGGGCGGCGTCCGTCCGGTCACCGTGTGGATCAGCGATCAATACGTCCGCGCGGCGCCGGGCGGGACGGGCACGGCCAAGTGCGCCGGGAACTACGCGGCGAGCCTCGTCGCCCAGCGCGACGCCGCCACGAAGGGTTGCGATCAGGTCGTGTGGATCGACGCCTGCGAGCGGCGCTACGTCGAAGAGATGGGCGGGATGAACATCATGTTCGTCTACGAGGAGAACGGGAAGCCGCTCCTCGTCACGCCGGACCTGTCGTCGGGGACGCTCTTGCCGGGGATCACGCGCGAGAGTCTCCTCGTGCTCGCGCGCGATCTCGGCTGGGGTGCCGTCGAGCGAAGGTACTCGGTCGACGAGTGGCAGGCCGATCTCGAGTCCGGCAAGCTGAAGGAGGTCTTCGCCTGCGGCACGGCGGCCGTCATCACGCCGGTCGGACACGTGAAGTCGACCCGCGGGGCGTGGACGGTCGCCGATGGCGAGGCCGGGCCCGTCGCGACGAAGCTCCGGCAGACGCTCCTCGACATCCAGCACGGCCGCGTCAAGGACACGCACGGTTGGGTGCACCGCATCCTCTGAGCCGACGCCCCGCGCCGCCCACGCCACCGCGACGGACGTCACGACGAGCCCCGCGGTCCTCGCCGAGCTCGGCTCGCTCGTGCAGGAGATCTGGAGCACCAGGAGCCGCGTCGAGCTCCTCGCCGACTGTCCGCCAAGCCC
>CAYNEK010000126.1:0-11044 GCA_964396175.1 uncultured Polyangiaceae bacterium
GGGGGCATCCGGCGCGGGCCTGGCGGGTGCAGCCAGCGTGTCGCCCGGTGAGATGGCCTGCGAGGCGCTGGGCGGGAACGTGTGCGCGCCGACGGGCTCGACGATGTGCGCGGGCGAGACCGCGCTCGGCGACGCGCCCGGCTGCGCCGTCTGCTGCAAGAAGCCCATCAAATATGTCATCGTCCTCGTGAAGGAGAACCACACCTTCGACAACTACTTCACGGGCTTCCCTGGCGTCCTCACGTCGCCGCCCGCGACGGTGACCGAAGGCGGCAAGACGTACAAGCGCCAGCCCATGAAGGCGATGACGACGGCCTGCGATCCGCCGCACAGCCACAACTGGGCGGTCGCCGCCTACAACGCCGGGAAGATGAACCAGTTCGTGACGCCGCACCCGAGCGTCACGTCCGGGACGAACACCTGCCGTCGCGATCACCCCGAGGTCATCTTTGGATACTACACCGAGAAGCAGCTCCCGAACTACTGGCAGTACGCACGGAACTTCGTGCTCTTCGATCGCTACTTCTCGACGATCCTCGGCCAGAGCGGCGCGGGGCACCTCGTCACGGTCGCGGCGCAGTCGCCCATGCTCGACAACCCAAAGGATCCGCAGACCGGCTGCCCCCCACACTCCAATCAGAAGAACGTGTCCGTCTACGACGCGAAGACCGGGGACATCGCGACCAAGAAGTGCGCGAACTTCCCCATCAAGAGCATCGTCGACATCCTCCCGACGGGGATGACATGGGCCGTGTACGGCGGGTCCTCCCCGGTCGGGATGACCTCGTCGAAGGTGGGGGACGGGTACGACGAGTACAAGAAGCACATGCGCTCGCTCGACGGCTTCGTCGCGGACTTCGCCAAGTACGATCAGACGCCCGAATCGCCCAAGCAGCCGAACCTCATCTACATCAACAGCTGGGGGACCTACAAAGGCACCTACGGCAAGGGGTGGAACGCCTCGGAGCACCCCGCGGGCCCCGAGAAGGACGGGAAGCCCGTCCCGGGCCACGGCAACCCATGCGCCGGGGAGAACCTCTCGGTCGAGCTCATCAACGCCATCATGCAGGGGAAGAACTGGAAGGAGACGGCCATCGTCCTCACCTACGACGACTGGGGTGGTTTCTACGACCACGTGAAGCCCACGGTCGAAGATCACCCGAAGCAGAAGGACCAGCGAAACCGCTTCTACAGCACCGGCTTCCGGCTCCCCGCGATGATCATCTCCCCGTACGCGAAGAAGGGGATGGTCAACCACACCCCCACCGAGCAGGCCTCGATCCCGAAGCTCATCGAGGAGCTCTGGGGCATGAAGACGCTCGCGGACTACGACGACGACGCCCGCGACAAGAAGGCGGGGAGCATGATGAGCGCCTTCGACTTCAAGCAGGCGCCGCGCGCGCCCTTCCTGCTGAAGGTCCACGCCTGCGAGTGACCCCATAGGCCGGCGCGTCGTGGACGCGGGGCGCCGGCCTCCGCGCCGCGGCTCGGTCCGTGGCCGACGGTGTGGGCTCGACGAGGGAGCCGGGGACGGGAGGGCTTGCGTGAGCGCGAGGGCGGCTGCATGTTCCGGGTATGGCGCTCCGATCGCTCGTCGCGATGGTGCTCGGGGTCGCGCTCCTGTCGGGCGCGAGCGGGGGGATCGGGGCGAGCGGCGCGCTCCACGCGCCGAGGCGCGGCGACTCTCGCGGCGATGGGTCGGGCGCGAGCGAGGAGGCCGAGGTGAGCGGGAGCATGCCCGCGTGCATGGTGGCGCGCGCGGAGGTCCGCTGGGTCCCCTACGGCTACAACCACGTCATCGTCCTGGAGAGCGGCTGCGATCGCGCCGCGTCGTGCGAGGTCTGGACCGACGTCAACCCGGACCACCAGCGCGTCGTGGTGAAGCCGAGGACCACCGAGGAGGTGCTCACCTTCCGCGCGTCGCCGGCCTCGACCTTCCGCGCGACGGTCGAGTGTCGCTTGCAGGCTGGGTAGCCGGGGCGGAGCGCGCGGCGCGCGAGAGGAGTATAGCCAAGCCCCTCGTGAGCCCTGGCGACACGCGGCCATCGTCGTCTTTGCCGCGCGTGGCCGCTCCGGCGGGTGCGCTCACGCGCCTCGCGCGGGAGCGATCGTTCGTCCGGTATCAGCTAGCACGGCTCGCGTCGGTCGTTGCGATCCAGATGCTGTCGGTCGCGACCTCGTGGGAGATCTACGAGCGCACGGGCTCGGCCGCGGCGCTCGGGTACGTGGGCCTCGCGATCTTCACGCCGCAGCTCCTCTTGTTGCCGCTCACGGGCGCTGCTGCGGATCGCTACGATCGCCGCGCGGTCCTGGCCGTCGCGCAGGGGGCCATCGCGCTCACGGGGGTGGGCTTCGCCTTCCTCGCTGCCCGCCGCGAGCTCGGGGTGCTGCCGTTCTACGGGCTCCTCGTCGTGTTCGGCGCGGCGCGCGCGTTCGCGGGGCCGGCGGGGCAGGCGATCACGCCGTCGCTCGTGCCGCCCGAGCTCTTCACGCGCGCGGTGGCGCTCGGCAGCACGATCTTCCAGGCGTCGGTGGTCATCGGCCCCGCGCTCGGTGGCGTGCTGGTCGCGCCCCTCGGCGTCTCAGGCGTCTACGTCGCCTCCGCGGCGCTCGAGCTGGTCGCCGTCCTCATCCTCCCCTTCGTCACGCTGCGCCCCGGCGCTCGCGCGCGGCGTGGCGAGTCGACGCTCGCGCAGCTCCTGGCGGGTCTCCGGTTCGTGCGCGACCACAAGACGCTCCTCGGCGCGATCACGCTCGATCTCTTCGCTGTCATCCTTGGGGGCGCGACGGCGCTCGCGCCCATCTACGCGCGCGACATCCTCCATGTCGGAGAGTGGGGGCTCGGTGTGCTGCGCGCTGCCCCTGCCGCGGGCGCGCTCGTCGTCGCGCTCTTCCTCGGCGCGCGCCCGATCACCCGCCACGCGGGGAAGCTCATGCTCGCGTGCGTCGCGCTCTTCGGTCTCGCGACCATCGCCTTCGGTCTCAGCCGGAGCTTCTGGCTCTCCATCGCCGCCTCGATCGTGATGGGCGGTGCGGACATGGTGTCGGTCGTCGTGCGCCACGTCGTCGTGCAGGGACAGACGCCCGACGAGATGCGCGGGCGTGTCGCGGCGGTGAACATGGTCTTCATCGGCGCGTCCAACGAGCTCGGCGAGTTCGAGAGCGGCGTGACGGCGGCCTGGCTCGGCACGGTGCCGGCGGTCGTCCTCGGCGGTGTGGGCACGATCCTCGTGACCGTCGCGTGCGCCGCGCTCTTCCCAGCGCTCCGCCGCGTGGACACCCTCGAGCCGCCGCGCTGACCCGATCCCCTGGGCCAGGGTGAGAGACCCGGTGACGCACGGCCGCGTAGGGGACCCTCCTTCGCGCCGAGGGCTCGAGCGCGCCTCGCGGCGACGCCGGGGGGGCCGCCGGCAGGTGACGAGCCGTCGAGCACCCAGAGAAGGTGGTGCGTCGCGTCCTTGGGCGCAGCCGTCGGAGCGGCGGCGCGCGCGTGGCGGTGCGCACGGCGGCGACGCCCGGGAGCGCGGGAGACGCCAGCCGTCGGAGCGGCGGCGCGCGCGTGGTCGCTCGCTCGCGGCTCAGGGCTTGGGGGTGTCCGAGGATGCGGCGGCCTTCCGGGCCCATTCGACGAGGAGCGCCTTGTCGGCGGCCGAGAGCTTCGCCTCGGGGTGCATCGGCAGGTAGATGGCCATGGGCATCTCGCCCTCGTCGACCTCCTTCGCCGTCTCCTCGAGCTTCTTCTTTTGACGTGTGGGTGAGTACGACGACCACTCGGAGAAGTTGAGGTGCTTGCGACCCTGGACGGTGTCGCGGCTCACGAGGAAGGACACGGGCGCGACCTTCGCGTACCAGGGCCACACGGTCTCGTTCGAGTGGCAGTCCCAGCACGATCGCCGGAGGACCGCCTTCACGTCGGGGGGCGCGTCGATCTCGCCGGTCACTGGCGGGTTCGTTCGGGGAACGGGGACGAGCTGGAGGGCTAGAAGCACGGCCCCCGCGATCCCGAGGCCGATGACGGCCCGTCGGTTCTTCATGAGCCTCGGCCTAGCACCTCGGGCCTGTCGCGCACGCGCCGCCGCTCGAGATCGACCCCGCCCGCGCGCGTCTCGCGAGCCCGAGTGCCGCGAGCCCACGGGCCTGCGGCGTGAGGGCTCGCGTCTCGCGTGTCGAAGAGGGCGTGGCTCGTGAGCCCGAGCCACGCGGGCTCGCGGGGCCGTGGCGTCGAGGCGCGCGTCTCCACGAGCCTTCGCGCGGTGTCGCGCGCAACCCCACCCTTGCGCTGCCGCGTGGCGTCGAGGCGCGCGTCTCCACGAGCCCTCGCGGCGCGGGGTGTGGGCCCCGCGGTGGTCCCGAGGCACCTCGCAGATCCTCACGATCTTCACGCGTCGTGCGCCGAGCGTCGGCGAGGCGCCTGTCTTCCACGGTCTGGGCTCGACAGATCGTCTGGATGGGTTACGAGTGTCCGGACGATGCGCCTCGCACCAGCCCTCGCCGCCACGGTCACACTCCTCCTCGTCGGCTGCAACGACAAGACGCCTGCGCCGACGCCCACGCCGGTCGCTCCAGTCTCGGCCGCGGCGACGGCGGCTTCACCGCCAGAGGGTGCGGCGGCGTTCCGGTTCACCCAGGCAGACTCGAAGATCGGCTTCGTCGGATCGAACTCGCTCCTCAAGCAGGAGGGGAGCTTCGGCACCTTCGACGGCACGGTGCACGTCCCGGGGACCGATCTCGAGAAGGGCGTGGTCTCGGTGTCGATCGACATGCCGTCCGTCACGACCGCCACGCCGCAGCTCACGAAGCACCTCCAGTCGGCAGACTTCTTCGAGGTCGAGGCCCACCCGAAGGCGACCTTCGCCTCGACGCGCATCCAGAAGGCCGGCGACGGCTACACGGTCACGGGCAACCTCACGCTCCGCGGCGTGACGAAGACCGTCTCCTTCCCCGCGAAGATCACCCTCGCAGGGGACACCGTGACGGCGGACGCCGACTTCAAGCTGAACCGCAAGGACTTCGGCGTCAGCTACCCCGGCATGAAGGACAACCTGATCCGGGACGAGGTCGATCTGAAGATCGCCATCAAGGCCAAGAAGGGCTGAGGACGGCCCTTCAGTCGTCGTCGCAGTGCCGCCCTGCGCCAGGCTGGCCGAGCAGGACTCGGAGCGAGCACGGCGCGCGGAGCACCATCCACCAGGCGCTCGGAGCGGGTGGCTTCCCGGCCGCGCCGGTCACGCGCTCGGGCAGGACGGACGAGGTGCGGCAGAAGGTGCACGTGACCACGCGGTCCGCGCCGCTCGGCGTGATGGGCGAGCCGCAGTGGGGGCACAGGATCGCGAGCGCCGCGGTGCCCCCACGCTGCTCGACGCGCACCGAGGCTCGCCCCTCGACGAGATCGGGCGCGACGGCAGCGACGAGCTCCGGGCACTCGCCGAGCAGCTCTGGGGACGCGACGTGCGTCTCGTTCACCTGGCAGGCGCGGCACACGACCTGCGCGGCGCCCGGCCGCGGGAAGAACACCTCCACGGGCGAGAGGCACCCCGCGCAGAGAGGGTGCCCCGGGTAGTACGCGACGTCGTACGAGGCGGTCTTGATGCCTCCGGCGCCGAAGACGGTGCCTTCCTGTTCCATCGTGAGCCTCGGGCGTTCGAGGCCGATCTTGGGCAAGAAATTCTGCATGAGGTTCGGCATGATCGGGGCCACGTCGTCCCAGCCGTCCTGGTCCTCGAGCCAGTCCTCCTCGGGTGTGATCGGCGGCCAGGGCGGGTAGACGCGGAGGTTGGTCCAGAACCCGTCGCCGACGATGTTCGCGATGCGGATCAACCTCTCCTTCCAGAGGTCCGTGTCGAAGCCTTGGTCGCGCCCGCAGCCGAAGCAGAAGTACCGACCGCTCATGTTCGGCGTGTCGATGGGGGACTTCGTGCCGCACTGCGCGCACTTCAGCGTGAGGCGGACCTGGACGAACATGAGCCCCTCGGGCGGATACGGGATCGAGATCGCGCTCGACACGGGGCCGTCGCAGGCGCCGCAGGCCTGGAGCACGGGCGGGACGTTCGCGCCGCAGTGCGCGCAGATGCGGAAGGGAGAGCGGGGCATCGCCGCGGGCATCGTCGCGCGGGCCGCGTCGGGCGCGCCGGTGGTGGGCGTCGCTTGGGGGGACGCGGCGCGCGCTGCGCCACCGCCGAGCGTGGTGCCGCAGCGCGGGCAGAAGCGCGCTGCGTCGGGATGGGGGGAGCCGCAGGCGACGCAGCTTGGCATCCGGCCATCCTAAGAAGGGGCTATGCGTGTGTCAACGCGCGCCGCGCATCCCTCGTCACCTACGAACCGCCCCGTTTGACCCCCGGGGGGGCGCCCTGCGTGTGTCCACGCCGCCGCGCGTCCCTCGTCACCTCGTGACCGGAGACGGCTCGTCTGCGCTCTCTCGACGGTCTCGGGGCTTTCGCTCGCGGCGCTCGAGCCGTAGGCTGCGCGCGTGGCTCTCCTGGATCGGCCTCCCCGCGCGCTCTTCGCCCTGCTCCTCGCCGCGCCGCTCGCCGCCTGCGACGACGCGGCGCCCCTCGGCCTCGCGCGCACGCCCGAGGGCCCAGGACCGACGGTCAAGTTCGATCTCGCGCACCGGCCGCTCCCCGAGATCCCGTTCCCGAACGACGTCGCCACCTTCGCCGATCCCACGAGCCGCACCGGGCTCCGGGTGAACGCGAGCCTCGTCGCACCGACGGCGATGGAGCGCGCCGCGCGCGAGCGCTTCGCCGAGCTCGAGGGCTTCGGCATCTACGCGCCGATCACGGTCGCGTTCGACAAGGAGCGGGCGGGCGACGAGGCCGCGCTCGATCTCCAGGCGATCCGGGCGCGCCACGTCGGCGACGACTACGATTTCGCGGACGACGCCGTCTACCTCGTCGATCTCGAGACCGGGGTTCCGTGGCCGATCGATCTGGGCGAGGGCTCGTTCCAGTACGTGCAGCGCGATCCCTCGGCGTACTACCGCGCGGACGCCCACGCGGGGCAGCCCACCCTGGTCTTCGAGACGCGTGACGAGGGCGAGGGGCCGTACGAGCCGCGCCTCGACACGGACTTCGACGGCGTGCTCGATCGGCCGAACTTCTTGGTGCAGGGCGGGTGCGCTGGGCTGGATGGGATCGCGCTCGAGAGGTGCCGCGCGGACAACCTGCTCACCTCCTACGAGCGCGAGACCGACACGCTCATCCTCCGGCCGCTCGTCCCACTCCGCGAGCGACACGAGTACGCCGTCGTCCTCACCGATCGGCTGCGGGGGCCGTCGGGGCACCCGGTGCGCTCGCCCTTCGACTTCCGGTATCACCCGGCGCAGGCCCGCGCCATCGAGCGGCTCGGGGCGCACCTCGCCCGCGCCGAGCGCGCCGCCTATTTCGGGGATCTCGCGGGCACGGGGCTCTCCCGCGTCGCCTTCGCGTGGAGCTTCACGACCCAGCCCGTCACCGAGGATCTCGCCCTGCTCCGTGACGGCCTCTGGGGCCGAGGCCCATTCTCTCGCCTCGCCTCCGAGTACCCGACGGCGATCGAGACCGATCGGCTCGTCGGCCTCGTCAGCCAGGCGCAGCGTGACGAGGGCGAGACCGACAAGCCCGGCTGGGAGGGCGACCCTCGCTGCGTGGGGAAGACCACGAGCCTCAAGGTGCTGCCGTTCGCGGTCTTCCAGAAGTCGCTCGCCGAGCTCTCCGGGATCGGCTTCGGCATCCCGGCGCCCGAGGTCGAGGCGCTCGTCGCGAGCCTCGACGCCGTCTCGCACATCGTCGTCGGCACCTACGAGACCCCGTACCTCTTGCCCGACGGCCCCGCGGGCGCAGATCCTTACGCGTCCTTCCAGGCCAACTGGGCGACCGGGGACGCGGCGTTCGGGCGCGATCGGGTGCGCTTCTACCTCTTCGTCCCGAAGGCCACCGCCGCGCACCAGCAGCCCTTCGCGACCGACGTCTTCGGGCACGGGTACGGGGGGAGCGCCATCCAGGCGATCGCGTACGCGGGGAACATGGCGCGCCAGGGGGTCGCGACGATCGCCATCGACGCCGCCGCGCACGGGCTCGAGCTCGGCGAGACGGAGCACGATCTGCTCACCAACATCTGCCGCGCCTCGTGCGTCGCGCCGCTCGGTGACGCGCTCTTCGCCGGGCGCGGCCGCGATCTCGACGGCGATGGACGGATCGATCCGGGCGGGGACTTCCTGACCGCATACCTCTTCCGGACACGCGACAACGTGCGGCAGTCGGTCCTCGATCGCGTCCAGCTCGTCCGCATCCTGAGGAGCTTCGACGCCTCGAGCCAGGGCGTCGAGGACTACGACGGTGATGGCAAGCTCGACGCGATGGGCGACTTCGACGGCGACGGCACCGTCGATCTCGGTGGGCCGGACACCGTCATTGGCACCTGGGGGCAGAGCTTGGGCGGGCTGCTCTCGACCATCCATGGCGCCGTCGACACCGAGGTCGCGGCCGCGGCGCCCGCGTCGCCGGGCGGTGGGCTCGTCGACATCATCGCGCGGTCGAACGAGCGCGAGGTCGTGAACGCATCGGTGCTCCGCACGCTCGGGCCGCTCGTCGCTGCCGTCCCCGCGACGAGCCTGGCGCCGAGCGAGACGCGCTGCACAGAGACCGAGCACTCGCTCCGCTTCGTCGTCACCACCGTCAACCGCAAGGCCGAGCTCGAGATCGCGTGTCTCCAAGACCCCGGGGAAGGCGGCAAGACCCTCATCCTGGAGAACCTCGACAACCGCGAGACGCGCTGCTTTTCGGTCCTTCACGGCGGCTCCGCGCGCGTCGGGATCCCGGCCGGGCGGGGCGATCGTCTGAGCGTCGGGGTGTGGGAGGGCGCGCACCGCGTCGACTCGTACGCCTCGTGCAACCTCGTCCCGGGGACGCCGCTCGTCACGATCATCGACACGTGGGGCAAGGGGCTCGACACGTCGAAGGCGTGCGCGACGCCGACCGAGGGCTGCACGCGGTACGAGAAATCGCTCTTCGCGTACGGGGATCGGCTCGTCTTCCCGACCGAGGGGCTCGGGCTCGGGCGCGGGACGCCCGATCTGCGGCGGTTCTTCCAGCTCACCGAGACGGCGCTCGAGCCCGCCGATCCCATCGCGTACGCGCCTCTCTACGCGGTGCGCCCGACGACGGACGCGCGGACGGGCGGCGTGGCGCAGGCGCGGGGGCTCCTCACCGTCGGCACGGCGGGCGATCAGGTGGTGCCCATCTCGACGGGCGCGGCGATCGGGCGAGCGTCCGGCGCGGTGCCGTTCTTCCGCCCCGATCAGGCGGACAAGTTCCCCGAGTGGGCGGCGTACGCGACGCCGTTCTCGCTCTACGAGTCCTTTGGCGGTCGGACGGCGAACCGCGCGCTCGTCGACGCGCACGTCCTCGAGGGGCTCGCCCGGCTCGAGCGGCACCCCGCGGGGCCTGGCTGTGCGCCGAACGAGGCGTCGGTCGCCCAGCGCCCAGCCTGCCACCCGAGCTGCGCGAAGGGGGAGTCGTGCAATTCGGGCCAGGTGTGCGGCGCGTCCCAAGTCTGCGCGGCCACGGTGTCGAAATCGGAGTGCGACGGGGCGCTCTTCGACGTCGACGATCTCGACGACGGTCAGCAGCCGTTCGCGGAGCAGCGCGCGCCCTTGCCGCTCCGGCTCGCGCGCCGCGCCGAACCGGTCACGCCGTCGACGGTGGACGCCGCGTGGGCGCCTCGCCTGATGGGGGTGCCCCGCGCGTCGTCCGACGAGGGCGCGTGGACCGCCGACGCGCGCGTCGTCTCGTACGTCTCGGCGTACATCGAGATGGAGGGGCAGCACGCCTTCTTCAACCCAGCGGCCTGTCAAGCCTGGGACAACGCGACCTACCTCGCGAACCTGACGGCGCGCTTCCTCGCGACGGGCGGGAAGGACGTGTACTTTCTCTCGCATCCCCACACGCACGGGTGCCTCGCGACCGGCACTTGCGCCTTCTGACATCGAGGAGACGACGGACCATGAAGATCGGAGAGACGACGACGGCGGTGGTGACGGGCGCGGCGGGCGGGCTCGGGCGGGCGATCGCGCTCGAGCTCTCGCGGCGCGGCGCGCGGCTGCTGCTCACGGACATCGACGAGAAGGGCGTGGGCGCGACGGCCGAGGAGATCCGCCGCCGGGGCGGGCGCGCCGAGTCGATGCGCTGCGACGTCGCGAAGCTCGAGGAGCAGGAGGCCGTCGCGGCGAGGTCGGACGAGCTCTTTGGCCGGACGGATCTGCTGGTGAACAACGCGGGCGTCGCGGCGTCGGGGCTCCTCGGCGAGATGCCGCTCGACGACTGGCGGTGGGTGATGGGCATCAACCTGTGGGGGCCCATCTACGGCTGTCACCTCTGGGTGCCTCGCATGAAGCGCGCGGGCTCGGGCCACATCCTCAACGTCGCGAGCATCGCGGGCGTCGCGTCGGCGCCGCTCATGGGCCCTTACAACGTCACGAAGGCCGGCGTCATCGCGCTCAGCGAGACGCTCGCGGCGGAGGTCGAGCGAGAGGGCATCGGCGTGACGGCGCTCTGTCCCTTCTTCTTCCAGACGAACGTGCTCGGCGCGTCGCGACAGACGGGCGACACGGCGATGGTCGGGGTCGCCGCGAAGCTGATGCGCGACTCGAAGCTCACGGCCGACGACGTCGCCTCGATCGGGCTCGACGCCTGTGAGCGCGGCACGCTGTACTGTATGCCGCACCTCGAAGCGAAGGCGATCTGGGGGCTGAAGCGGCTCACGGGGGAGCGGTTCCGAAAGCTCGCAGCCCTCCTTCAGCGCCGCTACGAGCGCTGAGATCCCGAGAGTGTGTAGCGTGTGTGGGGAGGAGCCCCGGCTGCGCGTGAGTTCGTTGGGCCTCGTCGGCTCTAGGGTGGGCTCGCCATGGTCGCCCGGTGGCGTCGCCTCGCCGCGAAGACGCGCGTTCGCGTGTGTGTGCGGACTGTCGCGCGCGTGAGCGAGCGGCGCGTGGGCGGCCGGCGCGTGAGCGGCCGGCGCGTGAGCGAGCGGCGCGTGAGCGAGCGGCGCGTGAGCGAGCGGCGCGTGA
>CAYNEK010000127.1:0-6902 GCA_964396175.1 uncultured Polyangiaceae bacterium
GAGCGGCGCGTGAGCGAGCGGCGCGTGAGCGAGCGGCGCGTGAGCGAGCGGCGCGTGAGCGAGCGGCGCGCTCGGGGGCTCGGATGCGGCGTCGTCAGGCGCGCGCGGCGCGTCGTGCCCCGACGTAGGCGAGCGCCAGGCCCGCCGCGAAGAAGACGAGCCCCATCGCCCACGCGGGCACGAGCCGCTCTGTCATCCGATCGATGGGCACGACCGCAGCGAAGGCCGCGACCGCGCCGGCGCCGGCAGCCGCGGCGAGCCCGAACGCCCGGCCGACGAGCGCGGCCCAGCCGATCGACGCGGCGAGCGCCACGAGGATGAGCCCGAGCCCCCAGGCCTCGCGGAAGCGGAAGGCCCCCCCCGCGTGCAGGAGGACCACGCCCCCGAGGACGGCCCAGGCCGCGCCCGCCCCCCGGCAGACCGCGAGGCCGATCCGGGTGAGGAGCTGCTCGCGCATCGTGCGCCATTCCTCTACCCTTCCACGTCGAGACGACGTAACGAAAAAGTAGCTCCCGGCGACCACACCCCTTGGCCGCGCTCCTCCCTGGCACCGAGATCACCCCGGCGATTCGGCTGATTCGCCCGCTGCGGCGCGGCGGGATGGGGAGCGTCTGGGTCGCAGAGCACACGGGGCTCTCGACCGAGGTCGCCGTGAAGTTCCTGTCGCCGAACCTCGTCGAGGACGCAGAGAGCGTCGCGCGCTTCCGGCGTGAGGCCTCCGCCGCCTCGCAGGTGAAGAGCCCGCACGTCGTGCAGATGCTCGATCATGGGGTGACCGACGACGGCGTTCCCTTCCTCGTGATGGAGCTGCTCGAGGGGAGCACGCTCACCGATCGGCTGAGGGACGGCCCGCTGCCCGTCCCGACGGCCGTCAAGATCGCGACCCAGCTCGCGCGCGCGCTCGGCAAGGCGCACGAGAAGGGCATCGTCCACCGCGACATCAAGCCCGACAACATCTTCCTCTGCGACGTCGGCGGCGAAGAGGTCTTCGCGAAGCTCCTCGACTTCGGCGTCGCGAAGGCGCCCAAGAGCGCGACCGAGGCGAGCCACTCCATCACGGGCGCGATGGTCGGCACGCCGCACTACATGAGCCCCGAGCAGGCCGTGGGCTCGGGGGATCTCGATCACCGCACCGATCTCTGGTCCCTCGGGATGGTCGTCTACGAGATGCTGACGGGTCACCGACCCTTCGCGAGCGACACGATCGGCGGCATCGTGCTCGAGCTGCACACGGCGACCATCCGGCCTCCCTGCTCGCTGAACCCGGACCTGCCGCCGGGGATCGACGCCTGGTTCGCGCGGGCGTCGGCGAAGGACCCGAACCTCCGCTTCTCCTCGGCGCGCCAGCTCTCCGATACCCTCGTCGACGCGGCGCGCGTGCGGAGCTCGATGGTGCCCGACCCGCGGCCGTCGAGCGAGGTCGCGACCATCGCCGCGTCCCTCCGCGACCGGAAGACCGTGCGCGAGGTCCCGCTCCCGCCGCCGGTCTTGCCCGAGATCGTCCCGCCCTCGCTCCGGCCTCCGCCCGCGCGGTCGACGTCCTCCTCGCCCGAGGCCGAGGAGTGGCGCGATCGGGTGGACCGGTCGAACCAGCTCCGCGCGCCCGACGCAGGCTCTCGGCGCCGCACGCGGGCCGCCTCCGGCGACGATCCGGATCTCGAGCTCGCCCCGGACCCAGGCGCTCCGTCCTCTCGCCCCTCGGCGCCCGGCGCCGCGCTTCGGGGTGAGGAGCCTAGCCCGTCGCCCTGGAAGCTCCTGATCGGCGCGTTCGTCGTCGTGCTCCTCATCGCCGCGGCCCTCCGCGCGCGCGACCTGTTCCAGTGATGGCTGGGCGCGAGGGCCCTCCGTCGAGCCTCCCCGGCGCCGCCACGTTCGGGCGATACCGCCTGGTCTCCTCTCTCGGGAAGGGCGGGATGGCCGAGGTGTTCCTCGCGAAGGCCATGGGCGCCGCGGGCTTCGAGAAGTCCGTCGTCGTGAAGCGCATCCTGCCGGCGCTCGCGGAGAGCGAGGGCTTCGTCTCCATGTTCATCCAGGAGGCGAAGCTGTCCGTCATGCTCTCGCACGCGAACATCGTCCACGTGTTCGATCTGGGGGCCGTCGAGACCGAGGGGCAAGCTCCCGCTTATTTCATGGCCATGGAGCTGGTCGCGGGGATGGACCTCGCGACGCTGCTCGGCCGCGTGAGGGCCAAGCGTGAGCGGATCCCCGACGCCGTCGCGGCCTTCGTCGCGGCGGAGATCGCGCGAGGGCTCGAGCATGCGCATCGACGAAGGGACGAACAGGGCGTCCCGCTCGGCATCGTCCACCGCGACATCTCCCCTCAGAACGTCCTTCTCTCCTGGGACGGCGAGGTCAAGGTCACCGACTTCGGTATCGCGAAGGCGCGTGACTTCGACGAGCGGTCGCCCGACGACACCTCGGCCCGCAAGCTGAAGGGCAAGGCCGCCTACATGAGCCCAGAGCAGGCTCGCGGCGAGCCGGTCGACGCGGGCTCGGACCTCTTCTCCCTCGGGATCGTGCTCTACGAGCTCCTGACCGGGGTGCTCCCTTACGCGAGCAGAGACCCCATCGAGACGCTCCGGCGTGCGCAAGGGTGCGAGCTCCCTCCGGTGGAGGCGGTGCGCGGCGACGTCCCGCGTGAGCTCGCGGTCATCCTCGACCGGGCGCTGCGCCCGCGTCGAGAGGACCGCTACGCCTCGGCGACGGAGCTGCTCGGGGCGCTCTCCGCGTACGTCCACCGGACCGGCGGTGGCACTCCCGACGAGCTCGCGAGGATCCTCCGCGAGGCGAGCGAGGGGGCGCCGTCGCCGCTGCCTCACGAGCCCGCCGACGTGACCCCGGTGGAGGTCCCGGACTCGAGCTTGCGTCGGTCATCGAACCCCGGCCAGAGGGCGCAGGAGCGGACGGGATCGGCGCCGCCCTCGGCCGCGAAGTTCGTGGGCCACAAGGACCTCCTCGCTCAGATAGGCGCGATCCTCGGAGGCGTGCCGCGGCGCGAGCGTGTGGTCGCGACGCTGGAGGGAGACGAGGGGATTGGCAAGAGCCGGCTCGTCGCGGAGATCCAGCGCCGCGTGGCGCGCGGCGCGCTCAGCGTGCACGTGGTGAGCGTCACGAGCCCGTGTCGCCGCGAGGCGCGGCACCTCTCGACGGTGGCTGCGATCGCGCGCGCGCTCGTCGGCGAGGCGCTGACCGACCTGCGCGATCCGTCGAGATCGCTCCGGGGCTTCGGCATGGTCGACGACGAGGTGCGCGCGGTGCTGGGGCTCTTCGACGCACAGCAGGGGACCCCGTCGACGCACGCGCTCGCGGGCGCGCTCACCAAGGTGATCCGGCACCTCGCGGACGAGCGCACGATGCTGCTCGCGATCGACGACGCCGACGGGATGGACGAGGGCTCCGCGCGTGTCGTGTGCGAGGTCGTCCCGCGCCTCACCCGCTCGCGGATCCTGGTCTTGCTCGTCGGGCGCGCGGGGACGAGCGCGCGCTTCCGAGCGCTGCAGCCGACGGAGCTCCGGGTGGGCCCGCTCGCGGAGGACGAGGCCAGGCTCGTCTTCTCTCAGCTCGTCGGCCGCTCGCTCTCGGCTCACGAGGAGGCGCTCGCCGCGAGGGCGGGGAACAACCCGCTGTTCTTGGAGCAGCTCGCGATCGAGCACGGCCTCTCTCCTTCGCTCGCCGCCGAGGACGTCCCGACGTCGCTGTCGGGGCTCATCGAGCGGCGGAAGGGGCGGCTGTCTCGGGTCGGAGCCGAGGCGCTCGAGGCGCTCGCGGTGCTGGACGAGCGAGGGGAGCCGGGCGCGCTCGACGCCGTGATCGGGGGCTCGTCCCACGCGGCCCTCGAAGAGCTCGGTCGCCTGGGGCTCGTCACCGTGGAGCCGGGCCGCGCGCGGTTCGTCTCCACCTTCCTTCGGGATCTCGTCGAGCGCGGCCTGCCGAGTGCGAGGGCCAAGACGCTCCACCTCGCCGCGGCGCGGGCGCTCACCGGGGCGGCGCCGGACGAGGTCGTCGCCGCGCACCGCGCCGCGGCGGGCCAGCACGGCGAGGCGCTGACGATCTATGCGCAGGCAGCCCGGGATCACCTGGCGCTCGGGCGGTACCCCGCGGCGGCAGAGGCGGCGCTCTCGGCCGTGCGAGCCTGTGTGCTCGGCGAGGACGGCGACGTCGGGCTCGTCTCGTCGGCGCTCGAGATCCTGGCGCGGGCTCTGACGCACGCCAGGCTGCTCCGCGACGAGGACAACCTGCTCGCGCTCGCCGTCGCCGTCGTGGACGCCAAGGGGGGGGACGTCGACAAGGCGCGGCTCGACGTGGCGCGAGCCTACACGTCCATGTCGCGCTTCGACGAGGCCACGCGAGAGCTCCGGCGCGTCGGCGCGCTCGACGTCGCGGGCGAGGCTCGACGGGCGCTCGCGCTCGCCGAGATCGGGTCCCGGAGCGGCAACTTCCTCGGCGTGCTCGACGCGATCTCCGGGATCGATCGCGCCGAGCTCGGGGAGGACGAGCTCCGCCGACTCGCGCTCGCGGAGGCGCAGGCGCTGGGCGCGCTCGGGCGACGCGCGGAGGCCTTCGCGGCGCTGTCCGCGCTCGCCGAGCCGAGCGACGAGCCCGACGTGTCGACGGTCGAGCTCCTGAAGCTCCACGGGCTCATCCACTTCTTCGTTCGCGACTTCGACGCCTCGGCGCGCGCGAGCGGCCGAGGTGCCGACGTGGCGAGGATCTTGGGCCTCCCGTACGAGACCGCGACCTGCCTGCACAACGTCGGGGACGCGCTCTTCCGTCTTGGAGAGCACGCGGGCGCGCTGGCGACGTTCCGCTCTGCGGCGGCGGTCGCGCGGGACGCGGGGGCAGAGCGCATGGTGTGGAAGAACGAGGCGTTCATCGCGTACCTCGAGGGGTTCTTCGGGGAGCCGGGGCGTGAGGCGGTGCTGCGCGCCCTCGTGGAGCGGGCCGAGCAGCTCGGCTACCTCTGGGACGAGCTCGACATCCGCTACCTCCTCGGGCTGCACCTGGCGGCGCACGGGCTCCCGTCGCAGGCCGAGCGCGAGCTGACGAGGTGCATGTCGCTGGCGCAGGACACGGGCAACCGGGTGCTCGTCGCCGACGCGCGGGCTGCGCTCGGGCGGCTCGCGTCCGGGGGAGCTCGCGAGGAGTAGCGGCGCTGCGGGGTCGCGGCCTTCGGTGGCCTGCGGAGCCGACGTGACGACGCTCGGGCGGCTCGCGTCCGGGGGAGCTCGCGAGGAGTAGCGGCGCTTCTGGGTCGCGGCCTTCGGTGGCCTGCGGAGCCGACGTGACGACGCTCGGGCGGCTCGCGTCCGGGGGACTTCGCGAGGAGCAGCGGCGCCTCTGGGTCGCGGCCTTCGGTGGCCCGGGGACCCGACGTGACGACGCTCGGGCGGCTCGCGTCCGGGGGACTTCGCGAGGAGCAGCGGCGCCTCTGGGTCGCGGCCTTCGGTGGCCCGGGGACCCGACGTGACGACGCTCGGGCGGCTCGCGTCCGGGGGAGCTCGCGCGAAGTAGCGGTTCTTCTGGGCCGCGGCCTTTGGTAGCCTGCGGACCCGACGTGACGACGCGCGACACGACGACCTCCGCGATGCAGGTGTACGGGGGCCCCTCGGGCGGAGACGCCGCGGCGGGGCTGGTCCCCCTCTACGTCGCGTCGGCGCACCCGGTCCCCGGCGTGTACCTGCTCGCGAAGGCGAGCGTGGCGCTCGGGCGCGAGCCTCCGTGTGAGATCGTCATCCCGGCGAACGCCGTCTCCCGGCGGCACGCCGTCATCGACCGAGAGGGCGACTCGTTTCGCATCACCGACGCGGGGAGCCGCAACGGGACGCTCGTGGACGGCGCGTTCGTGCAGACGGCGCGGCTCGAGCACGGCAGCGAGATCCGCATCGGAGACGCCGTCCTCAAGCTCGTGCTCCACGGCGCGATGCGGTACGTCGGCTACCGCTTCGACGGGACGATGGAGCCCGGGTGCGCGCGGCGCGCGGACGCGGCGAGCGCCCTGCTCGGCGGCGCCGAGGTCGACGAGCTGCTCCAGAGCCTCGAGCGCATCGCGCCGACGCCCCTCAGCGTCATCCTCCGCGGTGAGAGCGGGACGGGCAAGGAGGT
Source organism: uncultured Polyangiaceae bacterium (assembly GCA_964396175.1). Taxonomy (GTDB): domain Bacteria; phylum Myxococcota_A; class Polyangia; order Polyangiales; family Polyangiaceae; genus CAYNEK01. Next base: position 6,103 of record CAYNEK010000127.1, read on the forward strand.
CGCGGCGCGCGAGCTGCACCGCATGTCGGGGCGCCGCGGCCCCTTCGTCCCCGTCAACTGCGCCGCCATCCCGCAGACCCTCCTCGAGAGCGAGCTCTTCGGGTACAAGCGCGGGGCCTTCTCGGGCGCGGATCGCGACAAGGCGGGCCTCGTGCGTGCGGCGCACGGCGGGACGCTGTTCCTCGACGAGATCGGCGACATGCCGCTCGAGGCGCAGGCGAAGCTCCTGCGGGTCCTGCAGTCCCGCGAGGTCATGCCGATCGGCGCGACGACCCCCGAGGCCGTCGATGTGCGGATCGTGTGCGCGACGCACCGCGATCTCGTGGCGCAGCAGGCCTCGGGCGCCTTCCGCGGCGACCTGTACGCGCGGCTCAACGAGTTCGCGGTCACCCTCTCGCCGCTCCGGGAGCGCAAGGAGGACATCTTCTTGCTCGCGCGTGCCATGCTCATGAGACACGGCCGCGAGGATGTGTCGATGAGCTTCCCGTTCGTGCTCGGGCTCCTCCACTACGACTGGCCCTTCAACGTGCGTGAGCTCGAGGCGTGCATGAAGCGGGCGATCGCGCTCGCCTCGGGGGACGTCCTCGACGCCCCCGAGCTGCCCGAGGCGCTCCGCGAGTGCATGGCGACTTATGGGCGGCGCGAGGGCAGCTCCCCCTCGACGCCCCCGCCCGACCGCGCGCCGCTCGCGGCCCGCGAGCCGAAGGCGACGCCCTCCGAGGAGGAGCTGCGAGCGCTCCTCTCGGCGCACCAGGGCAACGTGGCGGCCGTCGCGCGCTCGGTCGGCAAGGAGCGGATGC
>CAYNEK010000127.1:7002-10958 GCA_964396175.1 uncultured Polyangiaceae bacterium
AGATCCATCGCTGGATGAAGCGCTACGGCATCGACGTGGAGGGATACCGGTGACCACCCCGCGTGAGCGCCTCAAGGGGCGGACGCAGATCCATCGCTGGATGAAGCGCTACGGCATCGACGTGGAGGGATACCGGTGACCCCCTCGCGCGAGCGGCTTCGCCGCGGCCGTGTCCCGGGAGCGCGGGGCCACGTGGAGCGCCGTCGGTGAGCGTCCCTCTGGAGGCCCACCTCGCGCTCGCGGAGGCGTGCGCCGATCTCCGGCTCCTCTCGCCCCGCGCGATCGCCGAGGTGATGCTCGAGGTGGGCATGGCGGAGGACTCGTCGCTCGAGGTCTGGACGGCGCCGGGGCGCCTCTCCTCGCAGGGGCTCGAGCTGGCGCTCCACCACACGCCGCGCGCGGATGACGCCCCCACCTTGCTCCTGGGCGCGTCGTCGGCGGCGCAGGCGGCGAAGCCGAGCGGCGAGCGCTACCGGCGCCTCGGCGTGCTCGGGTCGGGCGGCATGGGTCACGTCGAGGACTGCGAGGACGTGGCGCTCGGACGCCGCGTCGCCGTGAAGGTCCTGCGCACGGACCTCCCCCACATCGACTTCGCGCGGCGCCTCCTCGCGCAGGAGGCGCGCGTCACCGGGCAGCTCGAGCACCCGAACATCATCCCGATCTACGACTACGGCGAAGATCGCGACGGGAGCCCCTTCTACGTCATGCGCATCGCCGAGCAGGCGTCGCTGGCCGACGTGCTCGAGAAGATCGCCGAGCAGGACATCGACGCGATGATGGAGCACACGCTCCCGAAGCTGCTCCGGTCCTTCGTGCAGGTGTGCCGGGCGGTCGACTTCGCGCACGCTCGTGGCTACGCGCACCGCGATCTCAAGCCGGCGAACATCCTGCTCGGCGCGTACGGAGAGGTGCTCGTCGTCGACTGGGGCGTCGCCGCCGAGATCGGCCGGATCGCCGGGGTGTTCGGGGGGACCCCAGGCTACATCCCGATGGAGCAATTTCAGGAGGACGTCGTCGTCGACGAGCGGAGCGACGTCTTCGCGCTCGGCGCGGTGCTCTACGAGATCCTCTGTCAGCGCGGAGCCTTCTCGCACGAGACCGCCGCCGATCTCGCCCTGGCGGCGGCGCAACCCGAGGTGGGGTACCGGTTCGTCGCGCCGAGCACCCTCGATCCGCCGTGGCCCGTCGCGGCCGAGCTCGACGAGATCTGTCGTCAGGCGCTCGCCCCACGCGCCGCGGACCGCACGCCCTCCGCGGGCGCGCTCGCCGCGCACATCGAGGACTTCCTCGAGGGCACCAAGGACAAGGAGCGGAGGCGACGCCACGCGGACGAGCTCGTCGAGTCCGCGTCCCACCTCGGGGCGATGTACGAGGAGATGCTGGCCGCGCGCCCGCGGGAGATCGAGGAGCTCGCCTCGCTCCGTCAGCGCATCGCGCCCTGGGCGGACGAGGCCGCGAAGTCTCTGCTCTGGGACGCCGAGGATCGCTGGAAGACGATGGAGGCCCTCGCCGCGCGGACGCTCCAGTCGGCGATCGCGACCTACGAGCAGGCGCTCGACGAGCTGCCGGAGCACGAGGGCGCCCGTGACGGGCTGATCTCGGTCTACACGAGCGAGCTGCGCCGCGCGGAGGACCGGAGGGACGTCTACGACCGCGTCCACTACGACGAGCACCTGCGCCGGATCGCTCCAAGCGAGCCGCTCGACGCGCTCTTGTCGGTGCGCACGGGCGGCAAGGAGCACCTCGTCACGGCGGCGCGCTTCGAGGAGCGGGGTCGACGCCTCGTCGCGGGGGAGCCGCGGACGCTCGGCTGGTCGCCGCTCGAGTCTGTGCCGCTGCCGCCCGGGAGCTACCTCCTCACCTTCACGCACCCGGGCAGGCGCCCGGTGACCTACCCCGTGCTCCTCAGGCCTCGCGATCAGGTGATGGTGGACACCGATCTGAGCCACGCGCTCGATTGGTCCGACGACGAGGTGTACGTCCCCGGTGGGCCGGCGCTCGTGGGTGGGGAGGACGATGGAGGTGATCTGCGAGAGGTCGAGATCCCCCCCTTCATCATCCAGGCGCTCCCCGTGACGTTCGGGATGTACCTCGAATTCTTGATGGATGTGCAGCGCACACACCCTGCCTTGCTGGGCTCGTACGTCCCGCGGGGCGACGACGGGGAAGATCTCTTCGAGCTGAGCGGCGGTCGGTTCCGGCCGACGCGTCCGCTCTGGGGTGGCCGTGTGACCGAGATCGGGAAGCTCCCTGTGGTCGGCATCGACGCCTGGTCGGCCGAGGCCTACGCGGCCTGGCTGTCCAAGCGCACGGGGCGGAGCTACCGGCTGCCGACGGAGCTCGAGTGGGAGAAGGCTGCGCGCGGCGTCGATGGGCGGAGGTTCCCTTGGGGCGACACCTTCGACGCGACCTTCTGCAAGATGCGCTCGTCCCGGCGCGGGATCCCGTGCCCCGAGCCGCGCGGTGTGTTCGCCGCCGACGTCTCGGTGTATGGAGCGTCCGACACGGCGGGGGGCGTCGCCGATTGGGTGGTGGTGCCGTCGCGCGACGCGCGGGACGAAGGGGACGAGCGGCGGCTCGTGAGCCGCGGCGGCGCGTACTGTGATCCGTCGCAGGACTGTCGGCTCGCGGCGAGTCGACACCACCTCGCGGTCGAGCACTCGCTCCGGGTCGGCTTCCGGCTCGCGAGGACGGTCGCGCTGCGGACGACGACGATGCGGGGCCCGCTGTCGAGCCGCGGAAACGGCGCCGCCGAGCGGTAGGAGCCAGCCATCGGTGCGCAGCGACGATGCGCCGGCGTCCACCGGCGTCCGCCGCGGCCACGATGGATCGGCAAGCTGAGCGGGTCCCATGCGCGCTCCTCGACGTCTCTCGGAGAGCGGCGCCCGCCGCCCGCCCAAAGCCTGCCGTCGCTCGACGAACGCCCCAACCCGCCCCACCCGGAGCCGCCCGCGCGCGAAGAACGCCCCAACCCGCCCGCCCGGGGTCTGCCGCCCCACAAGAGACGCCCCGACCCGCCCTCCCCGTCGGCGCCGTTCGTCGACGGACGCCCCGCCGCGGGCGTCCCCGGCGAGGCGCTCCGCGAAGAACGCCCCGCGGCGCCCCGTGCAGCTCAGGCCTTCGACCTCCAGGTCTTGGTGCGTCGCCAGCAAATGCTCGCGCCCCGCGGCGCCCCGTGCAGCTCACCCCTTCGACGGGGCAGGCGCGGGCTCGGGCACCACCTTCTTCGCGCGGTGCGCCCGGTGATCTTGCAGCGCGAAGCTCGCCACGTACGCGCGCCGTCGCGGGAAGCGCTCGGTCAGCGATCCGCCGAGCGCCGCGAGCGCCGTCACGGCCGCGAGCTTGGCGGTGGCGACCGCGCCCTCGAGCGCCGAGCGCTTCCGCGTCCCGGCGTCGCGCGCGTCGAGGCGCTTCTCCTGGAGCTCGGCGCGCGTGACGAGGTCCTTCGCGAGCTCCGCCTTGCCGGCGAAGTCGGGGAGGTCGCTCATCCGCGTCGCGGCCTCGACGACGAGCCGGGGCTCGGCCCGAAGGGGAGCCTGGACGAGGTCCGACACGCGGGCGCCGAACGCGTGCTCCGCACCGAGCCCCTGCTGGTTCTTCAACGCGTCCTTGGTCTTGCGCACCGCGTCGGACACGCCACGGTCGAGGATCTCGTCGCCGAGCACGACCGTCGCTTGAAGGACCGCGGCCTCTGTGAGCTCGAAGTGATCGAGGGCGGACGAGGTGGAGAAGAGCGCGTCGAAGTGCGTCTGCATCTCGTTTGCCTTCGAGGCGAAGAACTTGCGATCGTCGTCGGTGAGATCGGGGTCCTCGATGGTCGCCGCGACCTGCAGGGACGAGAGCGAGTGGGCGACGGAGGCGAGGACGGACCCTGCGGGGGCTTCGTGGGAGGGGATCATGGCATGACTGTTAGCAGTTGCGTGACACAGCTTCGACGAAGATTGGATAGAATCTGT
>CAYNEK010000128.1:0-1986 GCA_964396175.1 uncultured Polyangiaceae bacterium
CTGCCCGAGGAGGTGATCCTCGCCGTCGCGAAGGGTCACCAGCGCTACTTCGGCGTGCGGGGAGCGGACGGCCGGCTCCTCTCGAGGTACCTCGCGGTCGCCGGCACCGCGCTCCGCCCCGATCTCATCGCGAAGGGCAACGACCGGGTGATGCGCGCGAGGCTCGCCGACGCGCTCTTCTTCTTCCGCGAGGACCAGAGGCTTCCGCTCGAGCGTCGCGGCGAGAAGCTGGGAGGCATCGTCTTCCACGTCAAGCTCGGCTCCGTCGGGGAGAAGGCGGCGCGCATCGAGGCGCTCACTGGGGCCCTCGCCGAGCTCTTCGGGGTCGACGCCGCGACGCGCGACGCCGCGGTCCGCGCGGCGAGGCTCGCCAAATGCGACCTCGTGACGCTCATGGTCGGAGAGTTCCCCGAGCTCGAGGGGGTGATGGGGCGCGCGTACGCGCTCGGGGAGGGCCGAGACGCGCGGGTCGCCGACGCGATCCGCGATCACTATCGCCCCCTCGGAGGGCACGACGAGCCGCCCTCGACCGACGAGGCCGCCCTCGTCGGCCTGGCCGATCGCCTGGACTCGCTCGTCGGGATCTTTGGGATCGGCCTGTCTCCGACGGGCGCAGCCGATCCCTTCGCCCTGCGCCGCGCAGCGATCGCGATCCTCCGCACGCTCCTCGCGAGGGGCTGGGACCCCTCGCTCCGTGGGCTCGTCGAGCGCGCGCGCCCAGCGTTCGAGGCGCAGGGGATCGCGCTCTCCCTCTCGGGCGGTGAGCTCGCCGACAAACTCGCCGACTTCCTCCGCGAGCGCCTCCGCAACCTGCTCGTCGCAGAGCTCCCCCAAGATGTCGTCGACGCGTGCCTCGCGGTCGAGGGCGATCGACCAACAGACGTCCGCGACCGCGCGCGCGCGCTCGCCACGCTCTCGCCCGAGCTCCGCGCCCGCGCCGGCGAGGTGTGGAAGCGTGTCACGAACATCGCGAAGCAGGCCCCCGACGGCGCGCCGCTCGATCCACGGGAGCTCGAAGCGAGCCCGCACCCCGCCGAGATCGCCGTCTATGACGCGCAGCGCGGCGTGGCCGCCGCGATCGACGACGCCCTCGCGACGCGGGACCACGCCCGCGCCTTCGCCGAGATGGCGCGGCTCGCGCCGCTCCTGCAAGAGTATTTCACCCACGTGTTCGTGATGGCCGAGGACGCGAAGCTCCGAGACAACCGGCTCCGCGCGCTCCGCGCGGTCCGGGACGCCTTCCGCAGGGTGGCCGACTTCCAGCTCCTCTCGAGCGGGTGAACCTCATCGGTCACGTCCTCGCGGCCGCGCGCGCCCACGAGGCTCCGCGGGTCCTCTTCGGTGCGATGCTCCCGGATCTGGCCCACATCGCGGGCCTCACGCTCCTCCGCCCGACGTGCGCCGACGTGGTCCTCGGGATCCAGCACCACCGGGCGGTCGACTCGATCTTCCACGAGCTCCCACGCTTCGCTGCCCTCCGCCGGGAGCTGCGCGCGCTCCTCACCGCGCGGGGCGTCTCCAAGGGGCCTCGAGAGGCGGTGGCGCACGCCGGCGTCGAGCTCTTGCTCGACGGCGCGTACATCCGGGAGGAGGATGCCTCACGCGCGTACGTTGCGGCGGCCGGAGCGGCGCGGGCGCTCGAGCCCGAGGAGGCTGGGTGGCCCTCTCGCGAGGGCTACATCGTCCTCGTCGGGCGGCTGACCGATCCGACGCTCCCGGCGCACTACGCGGACGTGGATCGTGTGACGGACATGCTGGTGCGGGTGCTTGCGCGCCGCCCGAGGCTCCGCGCGTCGGAGGCGGAGGCAGACGCGATCCGAGACGAACTCCACGAGATCCAAGGGAGGGTGCTCGAGCAGGCCGAGCCGATCCTCCGCGACGTCATCGATCGGCTCGGCCGCTCGTGAGCCCGTCGCGCACACGAGCGCGGCCCTCCGCGACGTCATCGATCGGCTCGGCCGCTCGTGAGCCCGTCGCGCACACGAG
>CAYNEK010000128.1:2086-10680 GCA_964396175.1 uncultured Polyangiaceae bacterium
CGCGGCCCTCCGCGACGAGCGCGCGGGCCGATCAGTCGCCGTGCGTCGGTCGGTCGGCGATCATGGCGTCGTCCCACGCTCGCGCGTCCTCGAGCGGCTCGACATGGACGGTGAGCGTGAGACCGGGGACCCGCTCGGTCGCGGCCTGTTCGAGGTCGTGAGCCAGGTCGTGGGCCCGCGAGACGGACCACGCCCCCGGGACGAGGACGTGGACCGTCCCGAAGGCGCGTATCCCTGACTTCCGCGTGCGCAGGGCGTGCCACCGGAGAGGGAGCGGCGCTTGCTCGTCCAGGAGGGCCGAGAGGCGCGCGAGATCGTCCGCGTCGAGCCGCTCGTCGAGCATCCCGCGCGCCGAGCGGACCAGCAGGGTCACGCCCGTCTTCAGGATGAGCGCGGAGACGACGAGCGCGACGATCGGATCCAGCACGACGAGGCCCGTCGCGCGGACCAGGCCCACGCCGGCGATCACGCCGACCGAGGTCCACACGTCCGTCATCAGGTGCCTCCCGTCGGCCTCCAGCGCGAGCGACCGGCGCTGCTTCCCGACGCGGATGAGGACGCTCGCGGTCTTCAGGTTGATGACCGCCGCGACCCCGGACACGAGGAGGCCCGCGCCGAGATCCGACAAGGGCCGCGGCGCGAGGAGCCTCGGGATGGCGGACGCGACGATGGCGAGGGCCGCGACGAAGATGAGCGCCCCCTCCAGCGCGCTCGAGAACAGCTCGACCTTGTCGTGACCGAAGGGGTGCTCGTCATCGGGGGGTGCCTCCGCCGCGCGCAGCGTGACGAGCGCCACGATCGCGGCGACGAGGTTGACGACGGACTCGAGCGCGTCGGACAGGAGCCCCACCGAGCCGGTGAGCGCCCAGGCGGCGGCCTTCAGCGCGATCGTGACGATGGCGACGGCGACCGACAGCCAGGCGAACCGCACGAGCGATGGAGCGGCAGCGGTCACCGGCGTGGAGCGACCATGGCACAAGGCGCGAGGCGCGGGCAGGCTCGGCGACAAAAGGACGTCGCCCCCCGGGGCACGTGGCTCCGAGGGGCGATGTCACGGGGAGGAGCGGATCAGTAGGTGCTCTTCGGGTTCCAGTTGAACGGGATCTGGTACGCCTGCGCGGCGAGCCACATGAAGTCCACGTTGGTCTTCAGGTTCTTCAGGTCGTGGCACGCCTTGTTGGCGTTGCACTCGCCGCCCTCGGCGCTGCCGGTGACGGTGGGGTCTGCGGCGACGATCGGGTTGCCGGCCGGGTCGAGCTTGTACGTCAGCTCGCCGGTCTGCGGATCGACGCCCGTCGTGACGAACGCCGCCGCGGCGAGCTGGTTCGCCCGCTCGAGGACACGCGCCGCGACGCCGGCCTGGATCACGTTGCCCACCACGTCCTTGTCCTTCCCGATGGAGTGCGCGAAGTAGCGCGTGCCGGAGAGGGGATCGCGGAACACGACCTTCGCGCCGAGCAGCTCGGGATCGTTGATCGACGAGCGGTAGATGGCGAGCTGGTCGAGCCAGTCGGTGCGCTGGTTGCCCGGCAGGTTGAGGTACGCGTACGCGATGGCGAACTTCACCTCTTCCCAGCCGATCTGCGGATCGAGGGGCGTCGTGAACTCCGGCGCTTGGGCGCCGAGGTTCGCGGGGTCGACCGTGCCCTCGTGGTAACGAGCGCAGGTGTAGGAGCCGCCCAGCGAGAAGCAGGAGCGCGGCCCCTCCTCGGGCCACCACGACGTCCAACCGATGGGCCGGGTGGGGAATTTGTTCAGGCCGACACCCGAGACCTCCACGTCGCCCACCGTCGCGCTCTTCGCCGCGAGGCGCGGAGCGAGGGCGAGCGCGTCCTCGGTCATGACCGCCGCCATGAGGCGCCGGTACCCGTCCGGGAACAGGTCGTAGAGGCCGTAGGTGCGCCACCGGCCGTCGGTGAAGTCACCGGCGTTGGCGTTGACGAAGCGGTCTTCGTTGTCCGTGAGGGCGCGGAAGGCCATGATCTTCTGGTAGTAGCTGCCGATCTGGGTCTGGTACTCGACGGCGTAGTCACCCTTGCCGTCGTCGTAGTAGTTGTTGATCGGCTGCGCACCGAAGCCCACGTCCGTGAAGGGGAAGCCCGCGATGCCGTTGGGCAGGTAGAACTTCGGGGTCGCCTGCACGCCGAACACCTTGGCGTAGCCGTCCACCGGACGCATCACGGGGTCGTTGTCGTTCTTGAAGAAGCCGCCCGTCGTGGGGCGCGAGAGCTGACGAGTGATGTGGTCCATGACGACCGAGGCCGCGAGGACGTTGTCGGCGCCGAAGCTCCCGACGATCTCTCCCCACCACACCGAACCCGGCGTCGCCTTGAAGATCGTCGCCGCGTCCTCCTCGATGCCGACCCGGTAGAGGCCGACGGACTTCCCGATGTTGACCATCTTGTCGAGGTACCGATCGTAGTCACGCCCCATCGCCGGACGGATGGCGAAGGAGGTGCGACCGCGGCGGTAGTGGTCGAAGATGTGGCGGCTCTCCTGAGCGGTCATCATGAACATGACCTGCTCGTAGGGATCCGCGCCCTGGTCGTGGCGGAAGACCGACACGTTGCCGATGTCGGCGCGGTTGTCCGACGCGAAGCAGTACGGCACCCGGCGACGGTCCTGCGGGTCGGTGTAGCCGCCCTTGATGCCGGAGACGTCGCTCGAGCCGTTCTTCTGCTTCTCGAGGGTCGGGTTGGTGAGGTTCGTCCAGGGGACGTAGTCGACCGAGTGCTGCCGGCACTTCGTGTACTTGCCCTTGACGTTCACGACGTGCCCGTCGAGCTCGGGGACGAAGGCGCCGTCGAGGTCCTCGTTCCAGTCCGCGGGCTGCATGGCGGCAGGATCGAATTCCTCGCACTCCCGGATGACCTGGTAGTTCTTCTGGATGGCCGAGTAGTGCCCCGTGCCCATCTTGATGCCGAGGAGGCCGCCGAAGTCGTCGGTCTTGTCGGCGAGCTGCTGCTTGACGGTCTTCTCGCTGAGCGCCTGGCCGAACTGCGACATGTCGTCGTAGACGCTCGCCACGTCGCCGTAGAACATCCGGGCCGCCGCGAAGTCGTAGGCGCCGAGGCCCATCATGTCGACCGTGATGTCACCCGGGTAGTCCATGACGGACGACTGCTGCCACATCCAGAGCATCCCGGTGGTCTCCTCCGGGGTGATGGGATCGAAGTAGCGCGGGCCGACGCAGGAGGCGCCCTCGGTCGTCGCGGCCGTGCAGAGCGTGTTCTGCTCCCCGTTCTGGCTGCGGAGCTGCCAGTACTGGGGACGGAACGTGAACGCGTCGACCGAGCTCACGAAGTTGTGGCGCTCGCCGATGGAGTGCCCCATCTCGTGGATGATGACGCCGTAGTGCATGATGCGAGCGAGGTACTTCTGCATCCGTCGCACGCGCGCGAGCTGATCGACGGCGGTCGCGTTGGGATCGTAGGCGCCGAACTTCGCCTGCACCTGCTGGGCGAAGCCCACGATGGAGGAGAACTCCGGCATGGCGCTGTCGTCCGCGATCATGCAGGCGCCGCGGGCCGCGAGCCCGAGCTCCTTCGCGCGACGCAGCTTGGAGATCCGCGCGAAGTCACCCATGGCGAAGGGCGACGCGAGGTTCGACACCGCGTCGGGCGAGAACGAGTCGCCGCCGGTGATGCCGGCCGCCTCCAGCATGGGCTTGTTGATGAGCTGCGCCTCGAACGGCGTGTTGCGCGCCGCCTTGGCGCGGGTGGCCCGCGTCATCTCGAAGGGACCCGGCGTCGAGCGCGTGTCCGCCTTGAAGGCGCGGAGCTGCGTCGCCGTGATGGCGGGCGACAGGCCGTATTGCTCGGCCTTCGCGGGGGACGCGCTGAGATAGTGGTCGAAGGCGGACTCGAGGACCTTGCGGTCGATCTTGCCGCCCGCGGCCGTCGCGGCGAGCCGATCGATGACGTGCTGCTTGTCCATCGTCGGGGCCACGCCGAAGCCGCCCGTGTGCTGCATCGCGCCCGAGAAATCCTGGATGTACTTCCCGTTGGTGATCGCCTCGATCGGGATCTCGCCGTTGATGACACGGATGATGTCGACGGCGCCCTGCGCCGCCATGTCCGTGACGTGGTTCCAGATGTTGATGTTGGCGGAGACGTGCTTCCCGCTGAGCGGGTCGTTGCCGTCCGTCATGATGCCCCACGCGCTCGGCGTCTGGGGCTGGTGGATGATGTTGACGTGGTGGTAGCGGAGATCGCCGAAGCGCACCGGCGAGCCGACCGGGCCGCAGCCGGGGTGGTCCCCCTCGACGACCGGGTTGTGGCACAGCGTCACCATCGTCGGGACCGCCTTCAGGACGGCCGCGATCTTGGCGGCGGCGTCCGCGTGGCTCCCCGCGGCGGGCTTCACGCGCGTGGCGGCCTCGTCGACCGTCCCGGCGCAGGCGCCCGCGCCCCAGCTCTTGCTGTCGCGGTAGCACTTGGTCGCGTCACGGTCGACGTACACGGCGTCCTCCGCGTCCTCGACCTGGCCCGTCCACATCGGGTACTGCTCCGCGCAGGTCGCGCGGGCAGCGCCGAGATCGCCGGTGAACGCGGCGCTCTCCACCTTCATGCACTCCGCGTAGCGCGCGGTCTGCACGGCGGCGCGCATCGCGACGTCCCAGTTCAGGGTCGCCCACTCGGTCGGCGCGAACATGTCGGTCGCGCCGTTCTCGTGGATGTGCCAGATGACGGGCTTCGCGACGCGCTGGCGGAAGGGGATGGTGCACTTGCCGACGAAGACGTCGCAGCGCGACCCGCCGCTCACCGCGGCGCACTCGTCCTCGGTGCCGTCGTTGTCGTCGTCGCGGTGCGGGTTGACGCCGGGGGGCGTACAGGCCGCGTTGCCCGGATCGTCCATGCAGACCGCGTCCGTCAGCGGCAGGTTGCAGACGGTGTCCGTGTGGGACTTCTCCCAAATATTGTACCGCGCGGCGAAGCGGTGCCAGCGATCATCGACGAGCGTGCCGTACTCGCGGAGGTAGCCCTTCCGGTCGTCGGTGAAGGCGCCGAACGCGCCGAAGCGGAGGCCGTCCCAGTCGGCCGGCTCGTAGTCGTCGTCCACCACCTTCGAGAAGGAGAGGCGGAGCTTCAGCTCGACGGGGTTGCAGTTCCCGGTCGGGCCGGAGCCGCTCATGAAGTCCGGATCGAGCATGCACGCCGGGAAGGAGTCGATGCCCCAGCCGAAGCTCGAGAGATCGATGGTCTTCGGCACCGCGAAGGCGCGCTGGGTGATGTCGAAGTACCCGTCGTCGAAGTGCGGCGCGTCGGGGTGCGTGGGATCGTCGACGTAGTACGAGAGCGGCTCGTAGTTGATGCCGCCGTAGATGCCCATCAACGACAGCGTGTCGAAGTCGTACGCGTCGGTGACGAGGTTCTTCGACCAGTCGACGCGGAAGTACTCGCGCTCGTACCAGGGGCGGTCCGACGCGTTCTCCTCGACGATGTTCAGCTCCTCGCCGGTCGACGGGTTGTACGCGCGACGGATGTCGAATTGGCTCTGGATGCGGAAGGCCGCGACGACCTGGCCCTCGCCCGCGGCGATGGGCTTGCCGGTCTTCGGGTCGAGCTCGGCGCCCGTGTAGGTGCCGAGGTGCCCGTCCGAGTCGGGGATGCGCTGGTACGCGAGGCGCGCCGTCAGGGTGTCCTCGGAGATCTCCCACTTGATGCGAGAGATGGGCTGCGCGTAGGTGCTCGTGAAGAGCCCGTCCTGCGCCGCGCCGTACCCGACGTCCACCACCGTGCCGCGGTAGTAGAACTCGGGGTCGTCCGTCCGGTCGAGGAGCTTCTCGCCGACGAAGAAGTCCTTCTTCAGGGCGTTGGCCTGGACTCGGCTGATGGGAGCGCGCTCTTCCGCGCACCCGAACCCGAGGACCGTCGACGCGATGACCGCGGCGAGGCCTGCTTTGGTGAGCCACCTTTTCATGTTGTTCGTTGAACCTCCGTGCGTGTGATCGAAGAAAGCGGCCCAGGACGGCGGAGCGACAGGACCGTGACGAAGTGACCGTGTGACTGCTGGACCACCGAGAGGAGCAGCAAGTCCTGCGCCACCGATTGATTCCGTGTAATTTCAACATGTTGTACTTCGCGGGAAGATCCTGGGGCGGTCGGGCGTTAGGCGTCTAACCGCTGGAGTCGACCCTGGGGAGCCGCGCCGCGTAGCAGACCCCGCCCTCGTCGCCAAGCCCCTCCCGCCGGGCGCCCCCTCCGGCACGAGGGCTCGCGTGCTCGAGCGCCACGCGAGGGGCCGCCTGGAGGCTCCTTCGACCCATCGACGCGCTCGGCCCGCCTTCGAGGCGGCGGCGCGCCGACGGGGACGCGCTCAGTCGAAGCCGCAGTTCTCGCGCGCCTCGGCCATGCGGGCCTTGCCGAGGTACCGCCGCGCCTTGCGCTTGGCGATGACGTTCGTGAGTCGGGACTCGGGGAGCGTGTCGCCCGCCTCGACGATCTCGGTGAGGACCTGCACGTACGCGGCCTTGTCGGCCTTCGCGCAGAGGTACTTCGTCGCGTAGTTGAACTTCGTGATGAGCGCGCGGCCGCTGGTGATGGCCATCGCGCGATCGAAGAGCTCCTTGGACCAGGCGACCTCGGCCTGCGCGGTGCGCGCGTGGTACGAGGCGAGCGCCGTCAGGCCCGCGCCGAAGTTGTACTGGTCGTCGAGCTCGACGCTCCGCTCCATCACGGCGACGCCGACCCAGAGATCCGCGACGGTGTCCGGGTCCTCCTTGTTCGCGTTCGTGCGGCTGAGCCACGCGTGACCGAGCCAGAAGAGGTTCTGCGCGTCGGCCTTCGTGGTGAACTCGTCGCGGAGCCACTTCCGCAGGGTGGCGTCGTCCTTGCGCGCCTCGGCGAAGCCCGGGTGGCCCGTCTTCGCGAGCAGCTCCTGGCCGTAGGCGATCGCGCGCTCGTACGTCACGACCGCCCGGAGCCGGTGGTACTCGGCGACGTCGCGGTGCTTGAGATCGTCCTCGATCTCCCACTCGTCCTCCATGAAGGCGAAGGCCGCGCCCGAGTAGCCCTTCGTGAGCAAGAAGAGCGCGTCGGTGTTGTCCGGCGCGAGCTTGTGCATCCCCTCGAACTGCACCAGCCCCGCGAACGCCGCGTGCCGCGCGAGCTCGAAGTCGTGCAGCGTGTCGGCAGCGACGGCGGCCTTGCGCGTGCTCTCGATTTGGCCGTTCAACAGGGCCTTCTTGATGCAGCCGACGTTCGACAAAGCGAGGAGGGACGCGAGGACGACCGGGAGGGCACGCAGGGACCGCATGGCATGCTCCCAATACCCAGCCGCGCCTCCGCCTTCAACGTGTACATTGCCGCGCATGCGAAAAAAGAGCGCCGCTCCCGCCGGCCGCGCGACGAAGACGAAGCCCGCGGCGCCACGCCCTCGCGCCCCCGTCGACGCCAAGGCCGCGCCGAAGACGAAGCCCGCGGCGCCACGCCCTCGCGCCCAGGTCGACGCCCAGGTCGACGCCAAGGCCGCGCCGGAGACGAAGCCCGCGGCGCGGCGCGTAGGCGGCTCGGCGGCCCCCGAGGCGCCGGACGACTGCCACGTCGCGGTGACGCCGCCCGAGCTCATGCGGGGCGAGGCGGCTCAGCTCGACGCGCGCGCCCGGTTCGAGGCGACACGCCCCTCGCCGGAGGTCTTCGCGGCCGCACCGTGGCTCTCGCAGGCGCGCCCCTTCGAGGCGGGCTACCACGTCGAGACGGTGGGGCTCGCGAGCCGGGGGCACGCCGAGTTCGAGCTGTGCAACGTCCCGGGGGCCTTCTTGGACGCGGCGACGCGCCTCCTCGCCACGCTCGCGGAGGCCGTGCGCGAGGGAGGACGCTTCGACGAGGGCGACGTGCTCGAGGTGGTGACCGAGCCGGATCTCGGGGTCGTCGGCTTCGTCGACGCGCAGGTGGACCAGCGCGACGGTGGATCCGCCGCGCCGCGGCTGCGCGTCGTGTTCGTGCGGTGAGCGGCGCGCCGCACGCGCCGCGACCTTCCCCACCTCGACGTCGCGCGGCTCACCCTCGGCGAGGCTCACGCGCTGGCTTGGCCTTCGATGGAACAGCTAGGCCCCTTCGAGCGTGCACGAGACCGCAACGGCTCCCCGAAGCTCTCGATCTCCAAGATCGCCACGGGGATGCAGTGCTCCGTGGGGCGCCGCCCGAGCCACCAGCGGGATCCTCGTCCCGACGCCGAGCTCGTCAGCCCTCGCGCAACCGCCGATAGTGCTCGTATTCGGCGCCATGCAGCCGCTCGTGGCACTCGGTGTGGAGGAGCGCGCAGTTGCCGCTGCGGTCGGTGCCTCCGCTGGCCCTGCGCCGGATGTGGTGCGCGTCGTATGTGTCCTCACCGTCGAGGAGCTTGCGGTGGCAGAGGAAGCACTCCCCACCCTGCCGACAGTACGCCTCGATGATGGCTTGGTCGCTGAATCGTGCCATGGTCGTGAGTCCTCGTCTGGTTCGGGGTTCGAGGTTCGGGAGAGGTTCTCGGTTTCGTGCGTCGACGCGATCCAGCTGTGTACCACATCTTCGTGGCGGCGTACGGGAGCCCCGCGGTTGCCCAGGGCCGGCGCGCCTTCCGACAAGACCCTCGATGTAGGTTTGTTCTTACTT
>CAYNEK010000129.1:0-10508 GCA_964396175.1 uncultured Polyangiaceae bacterium
CGACATCGGCTTCCGCTGCGCGCGCACGCCGTAGTCCTCGAGGATCGCGCCTTCGTCCGGCGCTCGTCGTGACCGAAGGCGCTCGCTCGCGGGTCGGACGCGCGAAGCTCGGCACGATCTCGGCGCCGGTCGCCGGCGCGCGCCGAGGAGGGGGCGAGCTTCGAGGGGCACGAGGCGCCGCGACGCGCTCGGGAGCCGCGGGTCGAGCTTCGCGGCGCTCGAGGCGCCGCGCCCACGCGCTCAGCCCGCCGACTTCATCCTGTCTTCGAACGCGCCGAGCGCCGCCTTCGCGCCGTCGCCCATCGCGATCACGATCTGCTTGAACGGCGTCGTCGCCACGTCTCCGCAGGCGTAGATCCCAGGGACGCTCGTCCTCCCGCGGTCGTCGACCACGATCTCGCCGAAGCGGTTCAGCTCGACCACGTCCTTCACGGGCGCGCTGTTCGGCGAGAGGCCGATCTGGACGAAGACGCCCTCGAGCGCGAGCCGCCGGGTCTCGCCGCTCTTCCGGTCCTCGTAGACGAGCGCCGTCACCTTGCCGCCCTCGCCCACGATCTCCTTCGTCTTCGCGGACGCGATGACGTCCACGTTGGGCAGCGAGCGGAGCTTCTTCTGCAGGACCTCGTCCGCGCGGAGCGCGTCGGCGTACTCGAGCAGCGTGACGTGCGAGCAGATCCCCGCGAGATCGATGGCGGCCTCGACGCCCGAGTTCCCACCGCCGACGACCGCGATGGGGCGCTTCGCGTAGAAGGGCCCGTCGCAGTGCGGACAGAAGGCGACCCCGTGCCCGAGGTACTCCTTCTCGCCTGGGACCCCGAGCTCACGCCACTTCGCGCCCGTGGCGACGATGAGCGTCGGCGCCTCGATCCGCTCGCCGCCCTGCACCTCGACGGTCTTCTTGTCGCCCGCGGTCACGCGGAGCACCTTCCGGTGCTCGAGCACCTCGATGGGGTAGCTGCCCACGTGCGCGGCGATGTCCGCCGCGAGCCGCGCGCCCTCGGTGCGCCGCTGGCCGATCATGTTCTCGATGCCGAGCGTCTCGCGGAGCTGCCCGCCGACGTTCTCGGTGACGAGCGCGGTGCGGAGCCCCTTCCTCGCGGTGTAGATCGCCGCCGTCGCGCCCGCCGGCCCACCGCCGAGGACGACCACGTCGTACTCGCGGCGCTCCGTCGAGGTGGACTCGTCGCGGCCGAGCCGGTCCTCGAGGATCGAGAGCACCTCGGCGAAGCTCGCCTTCCCCGAGTGGATGAGCTCGTCTCCCAGGTACACCGCGGGGACGCCCTGGAGGCCGAGCGCCGACACCTCGGCCTCGAAGAGCGCGCCGTCGATCATCTCGTGCTCGATCCCGCCGTGGGTCATGGCCACGAGGTTCAGCGCCTGGACGACGTCGGGGCAGTTCTCGCACGAGAGCGAGACGTAGGTGCGCACCTTCGCCGGGCCGCGGAGCCCGCGCACGCGCGAGAGGATCCCCTCGTCGGGCCGGCGCCCCTTGCCGTCCGCGTGCAGGATCGCGAGCACCAGGGACGACAGCTCGTGCCCGCCCGGCACGCCGCGGAA
Organism: uncultured Polyangiaceae bacterium; assembly: GCA_964396175.1. GTDB lineage: Bacteria > Myxococcota_A > Polyangia > Polyangiales > Polyangiaceae > CAYNEK01. Next base: position 1,558 of record CAYNEK010000129.1, read on the forward strand.
CCGGAACGGCAGGAGCACGCCCTCGCGCCGGAGACGGAGCAGCACCGCCGCCGCGGGCTCGCCCTCGACGGACACCGCCAGCTTCGGAGACGTCGCGGCGAGCTCGTTCGCGAGCGCGAGCATGTCCGCCTGGGCGGACGACGAGCTCGGCGACACGAGCAGGGTGAACGAACCCTCGAGCGCCGAGAAGACCTGGGTGAGCTGCTGGCTGATCGCGGGGTCGAGCATCATGGCGGTGGGGGAGCTCCGTGGATGAGGAGAGTTGGGAGAGAGAGGGACGGCGTGGTGACGCGGTACCGCGCGGGTCGAGAGGAGCAGGCCCCGGGCGTGGCAGCCGAGCGTGTCGAAGCGCGAGGTGACGTGGCGCCGGGCGGATCGCAAGGGGCAGGCCCCGGGCGCGGCAGCCGAGCGTGTCGAAGCGCGAGGTGACGACGTCCGTCGAGGGGTTGCGAGGAGCAGGCGCCGGGCGCGGCAGCCGAACGACACACGCGGACGCTCCTTCCCAGCCCGAACCGTGGTCACAGGGACCAGCCGTCGGGCGCGTCGAGGCGAGCAGCCCGCGGGCGGCGGCCCCTCCTCGGCGGGAGAGGGCGCCGCCCGGGGCGCGCGGTCAGAGCTTGCCGATGAGATCGAGGCCGGGCTTCAGCGTCGCCGCGCCGGGCGTCCACTTGGCAGGGCAGACCTCGTTGGGGTGCGAGGCGATGAACTGCGCCGCCTGCACCTTGCGCACGAGCTCGTCGGCGTTCCGCCCGATGCCGTTGTCGTGGATCTCCATGACCTTGACCTTGCCCTCGGGGCTCATCACGAAGGTGCCGCGGACGGCGATGCCCTCCTCCTCGATGTGCACGCCGAAGGCGCGGGTGAGCGTGCCGGTCGGATCGGCGAGCATCGGGTACTGGATCTTCTTGATGGTGTCCGAGGCGTCGTGCCACGCCTTGTGGACGAAGTGCGTGTCGGTCGACACCGAGTAGACCTCGACGCCCATCTCCTTGAACTTGGCGTACTTGTCGGCCATGTCGCCGAGCTCGGTCGGACACACGAAGGTGAAGTCCGCCGGGTAGAAGAAGAAGATCGCCCACTTGCCGCGCACGTCGGCCGACGAGACCGCCTTGAACGCGCCGTTGTGGAACGCCTGGACCTTGAATTCGGGGAGAGAGTCGTTGATGTGCATGGTGCCGAGAGCCTTAGCACGGGGCGGGCCAACGCTCCTTCCAGCCACTCGGCCGTTGGCCCCGACACGCTCACCGACATTTCACTGTCTTACACCGAATTATCGCTGTTTGCTGTCGATTCACCGATATTTCGTTGTTTTCCAGGGAGCCGTGGCTACGATGGCTGGGTGACGCACGACGAGGCGCGCGGCGAGACCGAGCTCGGCTGGGGCGCGGACCCGCGTGGCGGGGCGCCGCGATGACGTACGAGAAGGCGCTCGACGAGCTCAAGAACCTCGCGGACTCCGCGGCGAGCCCCGATCTCGCGGTCACCTACCGCCACGCGCTCGCGGCGCTGCACCGGGTCGTGCCGTACGATCTCGCCGCGCTCTACGAGCTGCACGGCGACCGCCTCGAATTGCGGGCGTCCGAGGGCCGCTTCGCGAAGCAGGTGGGCGGTCACGTGCTGCCGCTCGGGCGTTTTCCATCCATCCAGCGCGCGCTCACGGTGCGCGAGCCCATCGTCTTCGAGCAGCACGATCACGAGGGAGAGGAGGGCGATCCGTACGATGGGGTGCTCGACTTCCCGCCGGGGCACTCGTGCATGGTCGTCCCGCTCTACACGTCCGAGCACGCGCTCGGGCTCATCACGCTCGACGCGGTCGCGTGCGGGCGGTTCGATCAGACCATCCTCGCGTGGTGCCACGTCGTGGCGCAGCTCGTGTCGATGGCCATCGTCTTCGCGCGACGCACCGTGGAGCTCGAGGCGACCAAGAGCCGCATCGAGGAGCAGAACCGCGCGCTCGTCGACGACTCGGGAGGCGGCGCGCTCGCCGCTCGGCGCCTCGAGGCGAGCGAGTCACCCGCGATGCGCGCCGTCGTGCGCCTGGCGAAGCAGGTCGCCGTGACCGACGCCTCGGTCGTCATCCACGGCGAGACGGGGACCGGCAAGGAGGTGCTCGCCGAGGCCATCCACGCCTACAGCCCTCGCGCAAGAGGCCCGCTCGTGAAGCTCAATTGTGGCGCGATCCCCGAGGCCCTCGTCGAGTCCGAGCTCTTCGGCCACGTGAAGGGCGCGTTCACCGGGGCGCACCGCGCGCGGCCCGGGCGCTTCGTCGCCGCGAGCGGCGGGACGCTCTTCCTCGACGAGATCGGCGACATGTCCCTCTCCGCGCAGACCAAGCTCCTCCGCACCCTGCAGGAGCGCTGCGTCGAGCCCGTCGGCTCGGACGAGAGCGTCCCGGTGGACGTGCGCGTCATCGTCGCGAGCCACGTCGATCTCGCGAAGGCCGTCGCGGAGGGGAAGTTCCGCGAAGACCTCTACTACCGCCTCGCCGTCTTCCCCATCGAGCTGCCCCCCTTGCGACAGCGCCCCGAGGACATCCTCCCGCTCGCGACCGAGCACCTCCGCGAGCTCGCGCGCCGCACCAAGCGCGGGCCCTGGACCTTCACGGAGAGCGCGCAGGACGCGCTCCGCCGCGCGAGCTGGCCCGGCAACGTCCGCGAGCTCGTGAACGCAGTCGAGCGCGCGACCATCGTCCGCAGCACGGGCCCCATCGACGCGAGCGATCTCGGCCTGCGGCCGCGCGAAGACCTCGCCCCGGCGCCGCGCCACGAGACGCTCGTCGGGCTGCGGGACAGCGAGCGCCAGATCGTCGAGCGCGCGCTCGTCGAGGCCGGAGGGAAGATCTACGGCGCGGGCGGCGCCGCGGCGAAGCTCGGGATCCCACCCTCGACCCTGCAGAGCAAGCTGAAGCGCCTCGGCCTGAGCCCGCGGGCCTTTCGCGACGACGCCGCGCGCGCCGGCTAGGCGACGCCCTCGCCACGCCGACGCGATCCCTCGCGCTCGGCGCGGCGGCGCGGAGCCTCCCCCGACGAGGACGAGCCACTCTCGACGCCGACGCGATCCTTCGCGCTCGTCGCGCCTCTGGCTCCACCGTCACGGCAGGGCTCACCGACCCGCGACGCCGACGTGGTCCTTCGCGCCCGTCGCGGCGAGCACCGACGAGGGCGCGAGCTCCCCCGCCGCGAGCGCGCGATAGGTGAGGACGAGCCGCGCGGTCTCCTCACGCGTCTCGCGGACCAGATCGATCCGGAGCCGTCGGACGCCGCGACGTACGAGCTCGGGCACGAGCCGCGCGCTCGACTGCGCGACGCCCTCGAAGACCGTGTTGCGGCAGCCCACGTCCACGATGACGGGGTTGTCCTGGCCCTTCCTGTCGCGGAGCGACACCTCGTGCCGCTCGCAGGGTCGGCCGCAGCTCCGATGATCTCGCCCCTCGCTCAGCGTGTGCGCGATCACGCAGTGCTCGGTGTGGAACATGGGGACGCGGTGGTGCACGACGACCGCGACGCGCCCCGGCGGGAGCGCCCCGACGAGCGCGAGGAGCTGCGCCTCGTCGAGATCGAAGGACGCGGTGACGTGCGCGAGCCCGCGGCCGAGCAGGAGCCGCCCCGTGAGCGCGTTGGTCACGTTGAGCGAGAAGTCGCCGTGGAGCGCGACGCCGCGGCCCGCGAGCCGCTCGAGCGCGCCGAAATGGCGGACCAGGATGGCATCCGGACGCTTCTGGAGGAGCGCCTCGTCGAGCCCCTCCTCGCCGGGCTTGCCCACGCGCAGCGTCGCGAGCGACACCCTCAGCCCCGCGGCCCGCGCGCGATCGAAGGCCCTCCCGAGGCCGACGCGCTCCATCCAGTCGAGCTCGACCTCTCCGGCGCCCGCGTCGATCGCGCCCTCGAGCTGCTCCGGCGTGCGGACGAGCGGCACGACGACGGCAGGCCCAGGGTCGGCGGGGATCGCGGGGAGCCCAGCGCCCACGTCCGCGCACGTCGTATCGCGGAGCTCGTGCGGCGTGACGAGCGCCCCTTCGAGCGCCATGACGAGCGCGCGTCGCAGGGACTTCAGCGCCGACGGCGGCACGAAGCTCGCCGGCGCGAGCGCGCGGGTGTCGATGGACGTCAGCCGGAAGGGCGTCCCCCCGAGCGCGCCGAGCTTCTCGCGCAGGAGCGCCTCGTCGAGGCCCCGCCCCCGCGCCGCCGACAGCGCCTCCCCGGTGCGCGCCGTGACCTCGCGTCCGCGCGCCTCGGCGTGGACGACGAGCGGCTCCTCGAGGCGCCCCTCGACGCGGAGCGCGACGGCGAGGCGCCCCTCGCGCGGCGCGTCCACGAGCCGCTTCGCGTGCCGCTCGACGTCGGGATCGCTCGTCACCCACACGCGCTGCCCAGGCTCGATCCCCGCGAGCTCGGGGCCCGGCTCGCCGAAGCGGAGGACGAGCTCGTCCGCCCGCTCCTCGACCTCGAAGACCGGGCCGCCCGCCTCCTCTTCCTCCGGCGCGCCTCTGTCGAAGACGACCCCCGCGCCGCGGCGGACCTCGACGCGCGGCGTCTCGAGCAAGGGCAGCGACACCCGCCGCTCGCCCGTCGGCGACGTGCGCTGCGCGAGCGCCAGCCCCCCCGTCCAGGGGCGCCCCTCGGGATCGCGGCGGACGGTGACCTCGCGGCGCGCCCGCTCGACCCGCACGACCCGGCCCAGGTAGAGGCCGCGGTGCTTCGGGAAGCGACCCTCGACGAGGCTCTGGTGATCGCTCCCGGCGAGGAAGCCGTCCGAGAAGCCGCGGGAGTACGTGAGCGACAGCCGCGCGAGCGCGTCCCCGTCAGGCGCTCCATCGACGGCCGAGCGATATGCCTCGGTCGCCGTCGCGACGTAGGCCGGTCCCTTCTGCCGCCCCTCGATCTTGAGGCTCGCGACCCCCAGCTCGGCGAGCGACGGCACCGTCGGCAGGCCCGCGAGGTCCTTGGGCGAGAGGAGGTAGCGCACGTCCCCGAGCTCGCGGACGCGCCCGTCGACGACGAGCTCGTAGGGCAGGCGACACGACTGGGCGCACTGGCCGCGGTTGGCGCTCCGACCTCCCCAGGTCTCGCTGGTCAGGCACTGACCGCTCCACGACACGCAGAGCGCGCCGTGCACGAAGACCTCGAGCGGGAGCTCGCGGCCCATCCCCCGGAGCTCGTCGATCGAATGTTCGCGCGGCGCGACGACCCGCGAGATCCCGAGCGCCTTGGCGAAGCGCACGGCGTCGGCGTCGGAGATCGTCATCTGCGTGCTCGCGTGCACGTCGAGGCTCGGGGCGAGCGCGCGGGCCAAGAGGGCGACGGCTGGATCTTGGACGATGATCGCGTCGACGCCGGCGCGCGCGACGCCGCGCACGAGGCGCTCGATGTCTCCGAGCTCGGGCTCGAACACGAGGGTGTTCAAGGTCACGTAGAGCTTCGCGCCTGCGGCGTGCACCTGCCGTGTGACGGCGGGGAGCGTCTCGAGCGTGAAGTTCTTGGCGCGGGCGCGCGCGTTGAAGCCGTCGGACAGCCCGAGGTAGACAGCATCGGCGCCCGCCCCGAGCGCCGCCTCGAGGGACGCCTCGTCACCCGCCGGCGCGAGCACCTCGGGGCGCGTCACGATCGAGCCTTCGTGCCCTTCGGCGCGAGCCCCGCCCACGCGAGTGACGTCGGGGAGCGCCTCGGGGCGCGTCACGATCGAGCCTTCGTGGCGGCCGTCGCGCCCTTCGCGCTCGCTCGCGTCGCCGGGGCGTCCTTGCCGCGCGCGGCCGCCGCGCCCTTCGCGCTCGCCCGCGTCGCCGGGGCGTCCTTGCCGCGCGCGGCCGCCGCGCCCTTCGCGCTCGCTCGCGTCGCCGGGGCGTCCTTGCCGCGCGTGGCCGCCGTGCCCTTCGCGCTCGCCCGCGTCGCCGGGGCGTCCTTGCCGCGCGCGGCCGCCGACTCCTTCGCGCTCGCCCGCGTCGCCGGGGCGTCCTTGCCGCGCGCGGCCGCCGACTCCTTCGCGCTCGCCCGCGTCGCCGGGGCGTCCTTGCCACGCGCGGCCGCCGTGCCCTTCGTTCCGTTCGAGATCGTCGCGGCGTCGCCGGGTGCGCGCCGCCGCGCGCGAGGAGGCTTCCGACCCACGTGCTCGGCCTTGCCCGCGCTCGGGCACCGATGCCGCACTCCACAGGTCGCGCAGAGCGGGCGCTGCGCGAAGCACGCCCGCCGCCCGTGGAAGACGACCGTGTGCGAGAGCATCTCCCAGTCCTCCCGCGGGAAGAGCCGCATCAAGTCCCGCTCGATGGGGCCGGGCTCCGTCTCCTTCGTCCAGCCGAGCCGCTGCGAGACGCGCTGCACGTGCGTGTCGACGACCACGCCCTCCGCCGCGCCAAACGAGACGCCGAGCACGACGTTCGCCGTCTTGCGCCCGACGCCCGGCAGCTCGACGAGCTCGGCGAGCGTCCTCGGGACCTCGCCGCCGTGGCGCTCGACCAGGAGCTTCGCGAGCCCGACGATGTTCTTCGTCTTCTGGCGGAACATGCCGATCCGCGAGACGATCTCCTCGACCTCGGCGGGCGGCGCGGCGGCGAGCGCCGTCGCGTCGGGCCAGCGGGCGAAGAGCGCCGGGGTGAGCTGGTTCACCGCTTTGTCGGTCGACTGCGCCGCGAGCACCGTCGCGACGAGCAGCTCGAACGCGCCCCGGTGGTCGAGCTCGCAGTGGGCATCCGGGTGGAGCGTGCGCAGGATCGCGTAGGTCTCCTGGGCTTCTCGGGCGAGCGGCGGGGGGCGCGTCACGCGATCCGTCTAGTACAGCCACGCCACGGGCGGACGCGTGTTCCGGCGCGAGCGGCGGGGGGCGCATCACGCGATCCGCTCCGCCCCGCTCGAACGGCGAGGCGAGCACGGGAGCACGGACGCTGGACGCTCGGGGAGGACCCACTCCGCGACCTCCCCGCCGCGGGAGCACCCTCGCCGAGCTCCCGCCGGAGCGGGGTCGGCGCGGTCGTGGCCCGACCGGATGCGACCAGCGCGCAGAGCCGACGGCTGGGCCTCGGCGCGGACGCGAGGGCCCGCCCTTCCCTCGCGGGCGGCGCACCGATACCCTGACAGGATGAGCCAACCTCCACGACCCTGCGCGCACTGCGGCTGCGCCACGCTGACCGTCATCCAGAACCTATCCATCGACCACAAGGTGATGGGCAGCGTGCTGGGCTTCACGGCGGCCAAGCACGTCTCGGGGCGATACTGGATCTTCTCCCTCGTCGTGTGCACACAGTGCGGTTGCACGCAAATGTTCACCGGGAACCTGCAGAGCCTGGTGAAGTGGACGCAGTCCCAGACCGTCACCGTCCACCCGCGCTGAAGTGAGAGCCCCCCGCGGCCCCGCGGAGACACGCGCCTCGTGCGTCGGAGCATCCGAGGTCCCCGCCCCGGAGCGCCTCGACGCACCCGCGCCGCGCGGGGACACACGCCCCGTGCGTCGGCGTGATCGGGCGCGCGTCTCCCCACCGCAGGAGGCTCGCGACGTGCTGGACACGAGGCGCGGCCCCGCACTTGACGACACCGGGCGGCGCTGAGAGCTTCCCTCGCGGGTGCGAGCCCTCTTCATCGACCGAGACACGGCGGAGCGGCGCAAGGCGGCCAAGGCCCTGCTCGACGAGGGGCACGCCGTCCGCACCGCCGAGGACGCGCGGGCCGGCATGGTCCTGCTCGGCGCCGAGCGCGCGGACCTCGTCGTGCTCGAGGCGTCCGATCCGCTCGCCTCCGCCCTCCTCGAGGCCGCCCGCGGCGCGCGCATCGTCGTCACCGCGGTCCCCGGCGATCTCGAGGACGCCGTCGCCCTCGCGCAGCGCGGACCCCACGATCTGCTCCGCAAGCCCTTCGACCCAGCCCTGCTCGCCCTCGCCGCCCGCCGCGCGGCCCGCGACGCCGCGACGCCCTCCCCCAGAGAGCCCGCCGTCGTCGCGATCGGCCGCGCGATGCGCCGCGCGCTCCGCCTCGCCCAGAGCGCCCGGGGCTCACGCCTGCCGGTGCTCGTCCTCGGCGAGCCAGGCACCGGCCGCACCACCTTCGCGCGCCTCGCCGCGAGCACCGAGCGCGAGCCCGATGTCCTGTCCGACGGGCTCGCCCCCGAGCTCGCGCTCGCGAACCTCGACGCCTGGCTCGACGAGCGCGCCGGCAGGACGCTGCTCATCGAGGAGGCGCAGGCCCTCGAGCCCGCGCTCCAGAGACGGCTCGCGGCGCACCTCGAGCGCGCGGTCCCCCACGGCGCGCGCATCCTCGCGACCGCGACCCCTGCCCTCCGCGAGCTCGTCCGCGAGGGTCGGTTCTCGCGGGCGCTCTTCCTCGCGCTCGGCGCGATCACCATCGAGCTGCCGCCCCTGCACCGGCGACGCGAGGATCTGCCCGTGCTCGCCGAAGAGGCCCTCCAGCGAGCGCGGCTCCGGCTCGGACGGCCCGAGCTCCGCTTCGCGAAGGAGACGCTCCGCAAGCTCGCCGTGACGCCGCTCGAGGGGCACGTTCGCGAGCTCGAGGCCGTCGTCCTCCGCGCGGCCGCGGCCTGCCGTGGCAAGGCGATCGTGCCCGCCGACCTCGCGCTCGACGAGCTCCCGCGAGCGACCGAGGCCCCCGAGGGGTTCTCGCTGCCGAAGGAGATCTGGGAGCTCCCCTTCGCGGAGGCGAAGGCGCGCGCGACCGGCGCGTTCGCCCGCGCGTACCTCGCGAAGGTGCTCGCCGACGCCGGAGGGAACGCGTCAGAGGCCGCGCGCCGGAGCGGGCTCGATCCGGCGAACTTCCGCCGCGCACGCCGGCGCCACGAGAGGCCCCGCTGAGCCACGCGCCGCGCCCTCGGATCACCCGGCCGCCGGCGCACGAGCGCCGCACCACGAGAGGCGCCGCGGCACGGCTCGCCGCGTCCCCGGCCGACACGGGGTCCAGGGCTCACCCTCCGAGCCTTCGCTGTCCGTCGTCGCCGCCGCGCGCCCCAGTCGCTCC
>CAYNEK010000130.1:0-10507 GCA_964396175.1 uncultured Polyangiaceae bacterium
AAGGTCGTCGGGCACGGTGGAGGGCGCCTGCGACCCAACGGTAAGGTCGTCGGGCTGGGTCGAAGGCGCCTTGCTTGCCCGAAGACGTTCGTCTGGGGGCAGCCGGCGCGCTGGGAGGTCTAGCTGGAGGCCGTCCGGATCGTCCGACGAAGCGGAGCGCCGACCCGCACAGGCGACTCCGTGACGCCATGGATCCCCCGCGTCCTCGAGACCGTAGGCGGACCCCGCGAGGTCACGAGGTCGGATGTCCACCCGTCTCCGATGCGTCGACACGTTCGGGACTCGTCCAATCTCCCAGAATGCCTCTACCGCCCCTCCGTCGGCTCGCGGGCGCTCCACGCTCGCGGGCGTCGCTCCCGCGCTCCCGCGCGGCCCGCGCCGCTGGACTCCCCGGGGAGGCTGGCCCATACGCACCCTCGCCGTGACGATCGACTCCGCACCCAAGCTGGGCATCACCCTCGAGACCTTCATCATGGAAGGCATGGCCGGATCGGCCGGCGCCACCGGCCGCTTCACCTCGCTCCTCAACCAGGTCGCCCTCTCGGCGCGTGTCCTCACCTCGCGCGTCCGCAACGCCGGCCTCGCCGACGTCCTCGGCTACACGGGTCAGGTCAACGTCCAGGGCGAGCGCGTCCAGAAGCTCGACGAGCTCGCCAACAACACGCTGCACGCCGTCCTGTCCCGCCGCGGCCACTGCGCCGCCATGGTCAGCGAGGAGGACGCGGTCATCACCCCGCTGACGAGCGATCCTCGCGCCAAGTACATCCTCCTCGTCGATCCGCTCGATGGCTCGTCCAACATCGACTGCAACGTCGCCATCGGCACCATCTTCGGCGTCCTCTCCAAGAAGGCCGGCCACGAGGGCCCCGTCACCCGCGAGGACGTCCTGCGCCCCGGCCACGAGCTGCTCTGCGCCGGCTACCTCCTCTACAGCGCCTCGACCATGCTCGTGATGTCCTTCGGCGCCGGGCGTGGCGTACACGGCTTCACGTACGATCCGTCCGTCGGCGAGTTCTTCTTGTCACACGAGGACATCCGCTGCCCCGAGAAGGGCACCATCTACAGCATCAACGGCGGCAACAGCACCCGCTGGCCCGACGGCGTCCGCAAGTGGGCCGCCTGGATCAAGGAGGAGGACCAGGCCACGGGCCGCCCCTACTCGTCGCGCTACGTCGGCTCGCTCGTCGCCGACGCCCACCGCACCCTCCTGAAGGGCGGCATCTTCGCTTACCCCGCCGACTCGAAGTCGCCGAAGGGCAAGCTCCGCCTGCTCTACGAGGCCAACCCGTTCGCCTTCCTCTTCGAGGCCGCGGGCGGCGGTGCGACGGACGGCACGCGGCGCATCCTCGATCTCCAGCCGACCGAGCTCCACGAGCGCACCCCGCTCGTCCTCGGCTCACGCGAGGACGTCGCGATCTTCGGCGAGTTCCTCTCGGGCGCGCGCTGAGCCGCGCGGGGCCTCTCAGCCGCCGTCGAGTGAGCGCCGTCGTGCCCGAACTCCACGAGCGCACCCCGCTCGTCCTCGGCTCACGCGAGGACGTCGCGATCTTCGGCGAGTTCCTCTCGGGCGCGCGCTGAGCCGCGCGGGGCCTCTCAGCCGCCGTCGAGTGAGCGCTGCCGTACGGCACCCGAGTGCGTCTGGGCGGGGCCTCTCGGCCGCCGTCGAGCGAGCGCTGCCGTACGGCGCCCGAGGGCGTCTGGGCGGGGCCTCTCAGCCGCCGACGAGCGAGCGCTGCCGTACGGCGCCCGAGCACGTCCGACCCTGGGTCGTCACGAAGAGCTCGCCTCCGGTCCGGGTCACCTGCCAGGCGTCGGTGCGCTGGAGACCCTCGCCGAGCGCCGCGACGAGCGCCTCGTCCACCTCGAAGAGCGCGAGCTCGTCCTTCCTGTGGAAGTCTCCGGCCAGCTCGCGGAAGAGCGCGCGGGTGTCGCCGGTCGTGAAGACGAGGACCCGGTCGGCCTGCTTCGCCGCGCGGTGGAGCCGATCGCGCGAGGGGGCGCCCACCTCGATCCAGGTGACGATCCGGCCGGTCGGATCGCGGGCGGCGAGGGCTGGCTCGTCGGGGCTGGAGACGCCGCGGCCCATGGCGAGGCCCTCCTCGAACGCGAGGGTGAAGGCGAGGGCGCGGAGGATGAGGTGCCGCAGCGACTCGGACGGGTGCTGCGCGAGCCGGAGCTCCTCCGAGGCGTAGACGCCGCGATCGACGTCGGAGACCGAGAGCGAGATCCGGTACATCGTCGCGGAGAGGGCCACGGCTCCGTCGTCTCGCCCGCCCCCTCCCGCGCGACAAGGGGCGAGCGCGGGACGGGGCGTCCTCCTGAGGGCCGGGTGGCGCACGCCCGCGAAGCGCGAGGGCGGGCGCGGGATTGTTGGCCCAACGGCGAGGTTCTTGGCACTTCCCGGAGGCCCATGGTCGCCAAGCGCATCATCCCGTGCCTCGACGTGAGGGACGGGCGCGTCGTCAAGGGGGTGCACTTCGTCGCGCTCCGCGACGCGGGCGATCCGGTCGAGTGCGCCGCGCGCTACGACGACGCCGGCGCCGACGAGCTGACGCTCCTCGACATCACCGCCACGGTCGAAGGCCGACGGGCCATGCTCCGCACCATCTCCGAGGCCGCCCAGCGCCTTCACGTCCCGCTCACCGTGGGCGGCGGGGTTCGCTCGGAGGACGACATCCACGCCCTCTTCGACGCCGGCGCCGACAAGGTCAGCGTCAACTCGGCCGCCGTCGAGCACCCCGAGCTCGTCGAGCGAGCCGCAGGCCGGTGGGGCGCGCAGGCGCTCGTCGTCGCCATCGACGCGCGGAGGTCCGGCGACGGGTGGGAGGTCGTGACGCACGGCGGCCGCACCCCGACCGGGCTCGACGCGCTCGCGTGGGCCGAGGAGGCCGCGCGGCGCGGCGCCGGCGAGCTGCTCGTCACCAGCATGGACCGCGATGGCACCGGAGAGGGGTACGACACCGAGCTGCTCCGGGCGGTCACGGGGCGCGTGCCGGTCCCGGTCGTCGCCTCGGGCGGCGTCGGCACGCTCGAGCACTTGTACGAGGGCCTTCGCTTCGCCGACGCGGCGCTCGCTGCGTCCATCTTCCACGACGGAGTCCACACGATCCGCGAGGCCAAGCGGTACCTCGCAGACCGGGGAGTCGAGATCAGACCATGAACGAAGTCAGCCTAGGAAACGTCCTCGTCGCGGCCGAGCTCGGCCGCGCTCCCGTCGTCCCCGAGAGCGCTGGGTACGTGGCGCTCGCCGTCGCCGATCAGCTCCTTCGGGCGCCGCTCTCGGTCGATACGGGCTCGGTCGCGCTCTCGACGGATGGCGTCGTCGTCGTCGAGGGCGCCCGCGCCGCGACGGCGAGGGAGGCCGAGGCGTCGGTCCGGGCGCTGCTCGCGAGCCTGCTCGCCGTCTCGAAGGGCTCGACCCCGGCCCTCGGCGCCGCCGCGCGTCGGCCGTCGGGCGCCGGGATCGCGGCGCTCGTCGACGAGCTCGAGGGGGCGCTCATCCCCGTGAACCGCTCGGCCGCCAAGCGGGCGCTCGCGCGGCTCGCCCGCGAGACGTCGCGCGCCAGGGAGTCCGGGGCGCTCCGCGGGAGAAGGCCACGCCGCGCGAACGAGTGTGTCCCAGAGGGCGTCGCACCCGAGGCCGCCCCGACGCGTCGTGCGAGTGAGCTGCCGGTCCGACGCGCCGCGACGCCGACGCCCGCGCCTGCCTGGATCGCGGGCGCCCCCGACGTGGACGAGGACGAGCCTCCGACGCCGCTCGTCGACGTGCTCGCCGCGCCGCGCGCGCCGATCGCACCCGCGGCGCCGTATGCCGATGGGGCTCCTCGGTGGAGCGATGACGGAGCCTCGGCGAACGGTTCGGGCACGGCGTCCTACGCCGACGTGGCTCCTCGGCGGAGCGACGACGGGGCCTCGGCGATCGAGCGAGACGCGTCGCCGTATGTCGATGTCGAGGCGTCGTGGGCTGCCGTGGCCCCCGTCGAGGACGCCCCGCCCGACGAGCAGCCGCTCGATCCTGCGGAGCTCGAGATCTCGCGACCCATCTACTTCGACGGCGACGAGGCCACCTCGATCGATGAGGTCGACGGCGCGACGAACCGGCTCCCGCGTGGGACGTTCGAGCACACCCTGCCGCTGCGCTTCGGCGAGCCGCCGTCCGAGCTCGCGCCGCTCTCGGCGCAGCCCGTGGTCGTGGTGCCGGGGCCGGCGTCCGTCCCCGTCGACGCGCCGAGCGAGCCCTCGGTCGCCGCGCACGAGGTGGGCGCACGCAAGATGGACGCGCGAGGCGACGACGTGCTGGGGATCGACGAGGGCGATCCGAGCGCCAGGCCGCGCGACGTGAAGGTGGGGCGCGAGGACGTTGCGGTGTTCGAAGCCGCCGTGGTGCACGACGACGCTGCGGTCGACGAGGGCGCGAGCGCCCGCCAGGCGCTACCCGCCGTGGGGCTGTCTGAGCTCCCGCCTGAAGAGGCGCGTGCGCGCGAGGTCTTCGCGACGCGGGAGCCCCGCTCGGTCGACGAGCTGCTGCCGGGCTTCGACTCCTCGTCGGCGCTCTCCGAGCACGAGGTGCGGAGCGTCTTGAAGCGGTCGGTCGGCCTCGAGCCGACGGCCGTGCCGCCCAAGGTCGCCGAGGGGATCGAGGAGGCCGTGCTCTCGGCGCCTTCGCTCGATGCGATCGAGGAGGCCGCGCCCTCGGAGCCTTCGCCCGATGCGGTCGAGGACGGCGAGCGTGCAGCCCGACGCGACGGCGACGAGCCTCTGCCCGAGGTGAGGCTCAACGCGCCTCGGAACCCGCGCGCTGGGCTCGGGGTGATGGCCGTCCTGCTCCTGCTCGCGCTCGGCAGCGCCGTGTTCGTGTGGGTGAAGTTCCCGTGGTTCTTCACGGGCCACAGGGGCTGAGCCCGCGCCGCCTCCCGCGCCCTGCGCCACGCGCCGTCGAGCCTGCGCTGGAGGAGCGCCGCCGTCGTCGTGAGCGGAAGCTCGCGCGCGCCGCGTCGTCGTCGCGCCTGTGCTGGAGGAGCGCCGCCGTCGGCGTGAGGGGAAGCTCGCGCGCGCCGCGTCGTCGTCGCGCCTGTGCTGGAGGAGCGCCGCCGTCGGCGTGAGGGGAAGCTCGCGCGCGCCGCGTCGTCGTCGAGCCTGCGCCGGGGCGAGAGCCGCCGTCGGCGTGCGCCGACGAGCCTCTGCCGTGACGGTCTGCTCAGGAGAGCCGCGGGCGAGCCCTATTCGTCGCGGGCGAGCCCTATTCGCCGCAGGCCGAGGCGCCGGTGCCTGTCCCCGCGATGGGAGTGATCACGCAGCCCGCCGCCGAGAGCGCCTCGCAGCGCGTCTCCTTCGCGAAGAAGTCCTCGCAGCCCTTCACCGTGCCCTCGTCCCAGCTCGCGCAGGTGGGCTCGGACGCCTGGAGCCGGATGAGATCGGGACACGCGACGCCCGTCGACGCCGTGCAGTGGAGGTCCTTCTTTCGGTTCTCGATGGCGAGCTCGTATCGGGCGCAGGCCACGGGCTCGCCGATCGCGACGCCGTTGCCGGCGGGGCGGTAGGGGCCCGCGGGGCCGCCCGAGTCGCCGTCGGAGCCCGACGCGCCGCAGCCCGCGAGGGCGAGCGCCGCGAGGGCGAGCGCGAAGAGCCCGCCGAGGGGTGCCCGTCGTGCGGGCGCAGGCGCCGCGCGCGAGGTGAGAGGATCGGCGGAGCGGGGGAGGCGGGCGAGCGGAGCGGAGGAAGAGGTCATGGCGGTCATCGCGCGTGCAGGACCTCGGTCACGACCTTGCCGCCGCGCTTCTCGGCGATGCGCCAGCCGCTCTTCTCGTGGAGCGCCACCCAGCGGCGCTCCTCGGTCCGGTAGTGCCAGTCCTTGTCGACCTGAAAGTACACCATCACCGACGGACCCTCGATGATGTTGATGATCTCGTTGTCGTGGTGGTTCTTCTCGTCGAAGTCGGTGACCGCCCGCTGGCCCATCTCGGAGTAGAGGGCGCTCAGCTCGAGGAGCATCGTGTTCAGCTCGGGGTCGAGCGCCTTCGCGTGCAGGCCCACGCGCTCGGCCTCGCGGAGCGTGATCGGGTAGCTGTGCGAGGGGTAGGCGCTGTTCAGGTGCGCGGAGATGCGCGCGGCCTTGCGGGCGTCCTTCATGTGGTAGCCGAGGATCTCGGTGCAGAGCTGGATCGAGAGCGAGCTCGCGCGGTCGACGGCGCCGATGACGAGCGGGTGCACGTACGGGAAGAGCGCCTCGTACGGCTTGTCGTCGACGGCCTTGCCGTGCTCGCGCCAGAGCCTGTCGACGCGACCGAGCTCGTCCTGGCTGACGCTGACGCGCTCGTTGTCGCGGTCGAGGGGCGACAGATCGTGGCGGAGGCTCGTGTCGATGGCGGTCAGGTACGCGAGCGGGCCCATGTGGATCTCGTCGGCGCCGAGCGCCATCATCGTGGCGGCGCTCGCGCACTCGAGCGGCACGGCGGCGACGAGGTGGGTCACGTGCTCGCGGAGGAGGTTCACGATACGGAGGCTCGCCGAGCCGATGCCGCCGTCGGACTTGATGAAGAGCGTCGTGGGGGCGGGGCCCTTCGCGCGGCGGAGCACGGTCCAGAGCCCGAGCACGTCCGAGTGGCACACGCTGCCCGAGTGCGAGTTCCAATACGAGAGGAAGGTGCGGCCAGTGTGCTTCTGGATGGCCTGGTGGAGCTTCTGGGTGCGCTCGAAGAGCACCGGAGGACGCTTGACGGCGGGGCGCTTCGCGGGATCAGCCATGGACGGCTCCGTAGCAGGCGATCGTCCCCGCGTGGACGACGAACCGCGGTGGTGCGTGGCGAGATCGCGGAGGAAGGCGCAGGCCTCGTCGAGCGCCGCCGCGCGCGGACGCGGCGGATCAGCGGGCGCTCGCGGCGAGATCGCGGAGGAAGGCGCAGGCCTCGTCGAGCGCCGTCGTGCGCGGCGCGGGCGGCAGCACGCCGAGCAGCCGCTCCCCGTAGCTCTTCGTGATGACCCGCGGATCGAGGATCGCGACGACGCCGGCGTCTTCGGTGGTGCGCAGGAGCCGGCCGAACCCCTGGCGCAGCGCGAGCGCGGCGCTCGGCACATGGTAGCTCGCGAAGGCGCTCTCCCCTGCCTCCTCGAGCGCGCGGCTCTTCGCGACGACGTCCGGATCGGACGGGACAGGGAAGGGGATCTTGTCGAGCACGACGAGCCGGAGCGCCCGCCCAGGCACGTCCACGCCCTCCCAGAAGCCCATCGTCGCGACGAGGATCGCGTCGCCGTCCGCGCGGAAGCGCTCGAGGAGCTTCGACTTCGGCGCCTCACCCTGCATCATCACCCGTGCGAGCCCCACCTCGCGCAGCGATCGCGCGAGCGCCTGCATCTTGCGGATGGACGTCGTGAGGACGAAGGCGCCACCCTGGGACGCGCGCGCGAGCGCCTCGATGTCCCGCACCGCCTCGTCGTGCCACGCGACGTGACCTGGATCGGGGAGGTGCGGCGCGAGGTAGAGCAGCGAGCGCATCGCGAAGTCGAAGGGCGATGGGACCGCGAGCTCGTCGACGGGCCCGAGCGTCGCCCCCGTGTCCACCCCGAGCCTCCGCCGGAGGAAGTCGAACGAAGAGTCCGCGCGCAGCGTCGCGCTCGTCAAGACGACGGCCGGCACCTTCGCGAAGAGGCGCGCCGCGAGGATCCCCGAGACGTCGGCGGGGGTCTTCCCTAGCGCGGCGCTCCGCGCGCCCGTCTCGATCCAGACGACGCCGCCCTTCCGTGTCGGATCGAGCACGCCCTCGAGATCGTCGCGCAGCGCCTCGGCGCGGCGAGCCGCCTGCTCGAGCGCCGGGCGCTCGTCCTCCCCGCGGCAGAGCTCGCCGAGCGCGAGGAGCGCCGAGTCGAGCGCGTGGTGCAGCGCGGCGAGCGCGCTCGGGGCCTCGGGGAGCTCGGTCCGCCCGCCGCCGCCGACGAGCGGCCGCAGCGCCTCGAAGAAGCCCTCGCTCGCGCGCTCGACGGCGCCCGCGTCGCGCTCGATCTCCGCGCGGGACACCCCCGCGCGCTCGAGGTGTCGCCGCGCCTCTCGCACGAGGGCGAGCACGCGCGACGAGGAGACGCGCGCGCCGAAGAAGCTCGCCGCGACGTCCTCGATCTGGTGTGCCTCGTCGAAGATCACGGCGTCGTACGCGGGCAAGGCGGCCCCCTCGTGCCCACCCCGGAGGGCCAGATCCGCGAAGAAGAGCGCGTGGTTGGTGACGACGATCCGCGCTGCCTCGGCGCGCGCCTTCATTCGTGTGACGAAGCACTCGTCATGGAAGGGGCACGCGCGCCCGAGCCGCGTGTCGCTCGACGAGCCGATCTCTCCGCGGATCGGATCGTCGTCCGGGAGCCCCACGACCTCTGCGAGATCGCCCGTGTCCGTCCCCTCGATCCAGCGCTCGACGACCGTGAGCGCGCGCCTCACGCGGGGCTGCGTCGCGTCCGGGCTCTTGCGCAGGGCGTCGAAGCGCCGCTTGCAGAGGTAGTTCGCGAGCCCCTTGGCGACGGCCACCTCGACCGTGAGCCCGGCCGCCTCGGCCAGCAGCGGCACGTCCTTCTCGACGATCTGATCCTGGAGCGCCTTCGTCGCGGTGGAGATGACGACCTTCCTGCCCGAGAGCATGGCGGGGACGAGGTACGCGAGCGTCTTGCCGATCCCGGTGCCCGCCTCGGCGAGGAGCACGCGGTCCTCGTCGAGTGCGCGCTCGACGGCGTCGGTGAGCTGGAGCTGCCCCTCTCGCGGCTCGTAGAAGGGCAGCTTGCGCGCGAGCGGGCCGAACATGCCGAGCACGTCGCGGGGCCGCCTCGCCGCCGGTGGGCCCGCCAGCCTGGGGCCTGTCATCCGTGGTCGCGCGCGCCGTCGCCGCGCTCGCGGTGCACGGTGACAGGCGCGAGCTTCTTCGTGTCCTCACGCTTGATGCGCACGCCCGCGTCGGAGAAGAAGAGATCGTTGTCGGCGCGGGCGGTGCGCCGCTGCGCGATGAAGACGGTCGGCTCACCTTGCCGCGTGTAGCCGAGCTGGAGCAGCGTGCCCGCGGGCCACCAGCCGCCGTCGAAGAGCAGGTTCTCCGAGAGGACGTAGAAGCCCTCGGGCAAGAGCCGCTCGAGCGTCTCGACCCAGGCGTCGTCGCGGATGACGACGCCGCCCGTCGCGAAGCGCCAGGTGTTGTGGGTCGCGGCGACGGGGAGCACGACGTGCGGCGCGTCGCCCGCGTGGCCGTGGAAGTGGACGAGGCGCCCCGCTGGGACTGCGTTCTCGTCACCTGGCAAGGGCGCCGTCGTCCGGTAGAGCCCACACGCGCGCCGCGCCGCCATGGTGCCTAGGACCTCGTCCCGGCGTCGCGCTCGCGCGCTCGCCGGAGCGGCGCGCCTCGGCCGCGCGAGCCACGCCGATCCTCGTGGAGGGCGCTCCGCGAAGAGGCCGCGCGCACCGGGCTAGTCCTCGGGCTCCTCGCCGGTGACGGCCTTCCAGGTCGCGCCGGAGGTGGCCGCATGAAACTCGAGGCCGACGACGGTGCCGTCGGGCTCGGCCTTCGCCCACACGACGTAGCCGCGCTTCTTCCATGCGTCGGGCTCTCCCTCGTCGCCGACGCGGATCTCGAACTCGTCGCCGACATGGACGGTGGCGTCCTCGACGATCACGCGGATGCCACCCCGGCTGACGTTGAGCGCCCACCCGTCGAGCACGCGGCCGCCGTCTGCCACGAGCGTGAGCCGCCGCGAGAGGTTGACCCGCGCGCCGTCCGAGCGCCGGAGCGCCGGACGCGCGGACGGGGGCTCCGACGAGGGCCGCTCGGGTGCGGCGGGGGGGGAGGACTTCTGGGTGCTGTCGATCACGGACGCTGACACGATAGTCCCGCGCGGCGCCGGGCGCCACCCTCGGCGTGGTCTTGACGCGCGCGCCGGACCGCACCTAACGAGTGCCGGACTCCCGATGGAAATCGTGCTCGACAAACGTGCCGTCAAGAATGTCCGCCTCTCCGCGCAAGACGCGATCGAGGAGGGCGACACCGAGGCGCTCCGCGAGGACATTCTCGAGGCGTTCAGCGAGGAGCAGACCGAGGAGATCGAGCGTCGCCTGGAGAGCGGCGACTTCTTCGAGTTCGTCACGGATCTCCTCGACGAGTGGAGCGTGGACGACGTGGACGAGCTCTTCGAGATGCTGGAGACGCAGCTCGGCGAGATCAACATCGACCTCAAGCTGGACGGCGCCTCGCCGAAGGGCAAGCGCGACGCGGGCGAGGAAGAAGAGGAAGAGGAAGAGGAAGAGGAAGATGACCTCGACGAGGACGAGGCGGACGAGCGCCTCGAGGAAGAGGACGACGAGGACGACTGAGCGCGCCCACGCGCGCTGACGGACGCGTCGCGCCAAAGGGCTCGAAGCCCTGTGCACGAGCGCGTCGGCCCGGGCGAGCGCGCGCCGGGGCGGTTTGCTCGAGCGCGTCGGCCGGGGTTCGAGCGCGTCGGCCCGGGCGAGCGCGCGCCGGAGCGGTGTGCTCGAGCGCGGGTC
>CAYNEK010000131.1:0-10416 GCA_964396175.1 uncultured Polyangiaceae bacterium
GCCAGGTCGGCGAGCTCGCGCCAGGCTCGAGGCTCACGAGCGCCCGCGCAGCGCGCCGGGACGCCAGGTCGGCGAGCTCGCGCCAGGCTCGAGGCTCACGAGCGCCCGCGCAGCGCGCCGGGACGCCAGGTCGGCGAGCTCGCGCCAGGCTCGAGGCTCACGAGCGCCCGCGCAGCGCGTAGATGCGCCGCCCGAACCACTCGTGCAGCGCCGCCGAGGTCATGTGGAGCGAGCGCGTCCTCGGCAGGAGGGCGGCGATCGTCAGCTCGGGCGCGTAGCTGCGCTGATCGACCGCCCTCGTGTCGCACACGATCCCCGCGCGCCGAAACGCCCCCGCCGCCCGCTGCATGTGGAACGCGCTCGTGACGAGCAGGACGCGCTCGGCCTTCGCGTCGTCGAGGATCGGCTTCGCCAAGACGGCGTTCTCCCACGTGTCGCGGCTCTTTGGCTCGACGAGCAGCCGGTCCCTCTCGACGCCCCACGCCGCGAGCTTGTCCACGAGGAGCTCCGCCTCGGACGGCCCCGGCGTCGAGCGCGACCGCCCCCCCGCGAGGAGGGCTCGCCTGGCGCGCCCCGTGCGCAAGAGATCGTACGCGACGAGGAGCCGCTCGACGTTGTCGTTGTAGGCGTGCTCGCCCGTCTCGTCGAAGACGCGCTCGTCCTCGAGCCCGCCGAGCACGACCACCACGTCGTACGTCACCTCGTCGCGCTCGGTCGTGAGGATGGGCCGCTCGACCGCGCGGAAGAGCGCGTTCGCGGCGAGCTCGGTGGACGCGACGTAGAGGACGGCGACCGCCGCCCCGAGGAGCGCGCGCCGCACCCGCGCCCGCTCGACGAACATCGCCGCGACCATCGCGGCCAGGATCCACGAGAGCGGCGAGAGCGCGACGTCGAGGCTCTTCGCGAGGACGAACACCCTCAGCCGACGGGCGAGAGCCCCACCGTACCGCCGACCCAGTCGAGATCGCGGTTCTGGTCGACGCCGAGCAGCTTGCCGCGCGACAGGCGCACGAGGTTCATCACGAGGCGCGGCGCGGGCTCGCCCGGGACGCGCAGGAACATCATCCTCACCTCGGCCTTCACGCCCGCGCCGCTCGGGGTGGTGAGCGCCTCCGCGTACTCGATCTTCTCCTGCAACACCCACGCGCCGCGCGCGCCCTCGGGGACGCGGTCGAGATCGGCCCGCGTGACGTCGACGAGGACCCCCGAGCCCGCGAAGGAGAAGAGCGGTTTCAGGACATATTTTGACAGATCGTCCGGGACGTCGCGGAGCTCCGAGAGCAAGGTCGCGCGCGGGACGGCCGGGTGGCGGAGCCTCGGCAGCGTGTGCTTGGACCAGGTCCAGTACCAGTTCGGGTGCGGGACCCAGGTGACGTCGAGATCGTCCGTGTACGAGAAGGGGAGGCGGACGCCCTTCTTCTCGAGCTCGTCGAAGACGACGCGGTGGAAGATGCGGCTCACCTTCGTCTTCTTGCCGTCCTTCTGTCGGTAGAGTGTGCGCCCCTCGCGCACGACGTCGAGCGGCGAGAGCCAGTCGATGCCGAGCAGGCGCTTGGTCGCGGCAAAATCGGGGAAGGTCTTCTGCTCCTCGGGCGAGAGATCCATGAGGACGACCTCGTCCTTGGGTGCGTCGGCGACGAGCGTCTGCTCGAGCAGGCGGACGTACGCGTCGCGATCGAGCCCGCCGAAGAAGGGCGAGAACTCCCCCTCGATCCCGAGCCGTCGGAGCTCCTCGGCGTACGCCTCGCTCTGGAGGACGATGAGCCCGTAGAGCGAGGGGAAGCCCTGGAGCTCGACGAGCTTCGCGTCCAATCGCCCCTCGGCGTCGCGGCAGATCGCGAGATCGATCTGGATGCAGGCGGAGAGGTCGTCCTGGCGCGGGGTGTCGAGCTCTGCAGGGATGGCCGTCTTGCCGTGGGCGATGAGGCGGGGATCGCAGATCTCGCGGGCGATCCCCTCGGCGTGTGACACGAGTCGCGCGCGGATCCCCTCGGCGAGGAAGAGCGGTGTCTCGGCGACGCGGAAGGGGACAGGGCGCCCGGTGATCTCGGTGAGGCGCGCGAGCACCCGCCGGTAGCTCTCTTCGGTGAACGCTCGATTGTACGCGCTGCGGAGGGATGGATCCATGGGAGCGGCGCGCGCATGGTAGCCGGGGTTCGGGGCGCGCGTCGACCGAACGGGGCGCGCTGAGGCTCTACGACGCGACGCGCGTGGCGCCCTCGGGGCTCCCCGGGTCGTCGGCCCGCGACCGCTCCTGCTGGACTTCGGCTAGGCTGGGGCTCGACGTGAGCACGACCCTTCGTCTCTGGCTCGCTCTTGCCGCCGTCGTCGCGGCTGCGGGCTGCAAGCGCTCCGGCGCGGGCGGGATCACGGGCGGCGCGGACGCGCTCCTCGTCGCGGGCAAGCCCTCACGGGACGCGCGCGTGGGGGACGAGGTCACGTTCGAGGCCACGCTTCGCGGGATCCCTGCGGGCTCGTCGCTCGCGCTGTCCTGCTCGTGGCGCGACCCATCGGGGCGCGAGGTGCGCGACAACCAGTGGTCCTCGGGGCTCATCCAGACGCCGACGTGGAAGGCGCGGTGTCGCTTCATCCCGGACAGCCCGACGGCGGGCGAGTGGTCGGTGGTGCTGTCGCACGCGGGCCGCCCCCTCTCGCGCGAGACGTTCACGGTCGCGCAGTAGGATCGCAGGACGCTCAGGGCACGGACGCGGGTCAGAAGGCTGTTGCGCGCGAGACACGGGTCGCGCCGCGCACCGCGGGCCCGAGGGACGAGGACGCACGGGGCGCGTCGTCACGACCCGGACGGCGTGAGGCCCGGCGAGGTGGGATGGACGCGCGCGCGTCGTGCCGGGACGCGAGGCAGAAGCCTGTTGCGCGCAGGGCGATCCTCCGGCAACGTCGGCGGCGCGTGTCCAAGTCGCCTTACGCCGCTCCCGATGACGACGACGACGAGGACGCCGCGACCATCGTCGCCCCGCAGAGGCTCCTCCTCCCCGATCTGCATCAAGAGAAGCGCGCACCCGCCCACGGCGGGCCGAGCCAGACCGTGGTCATCGCCGACGCGGCGCCCGCGCCGTCACCGGCACGCCCCGCGCCGTCACCGGCACGCCCCGCGCCGCCCCGCCGCCCCTCTCCCACGGTGCGGATGACCGCGCCGGCGCTGCCCGCAGCGCCTCCTCCTCCTCGCCCTCCTCCTCCTCGCCCCGCCGCGCCCTCGGCCTCGTCTCACGCGGCGATCCCGGCGACGCCGCCCCCCCCCGTCCCAGTGCTCGCTGTGAGCCCGTTCGCGGCGCCACCTCCGCCCGTGCCGCCCGCGGTGAGCCCGTTCGCAGCGCCACCTCCGCCCGTGCCGCCCGCGGCGAGCCCGTTCGCGGCGTCGCCACAGCCCGCGCTGCCCGCGGCGAGCCCCTTCTCCCACACGCCTGCGCCCATCTCGCCGCTGGCCGCGCCCTCGCTCGTCACCCCGGCTCCCGCGCACGTGGCCGCCGTCCCGTTGTCGGCGCCCACGGTCCTCGTCGGCGCGAAGGCAAAGGGGGGACTGCCGACGGGCTATGTCGTGTACCTCGTCGCGTGCGCGCTCCTCACGGTGGTGGGCGTCGCCGTGCTCGTCGTGCTCCGCATGAAGGGCGCTTGAGCCCCGCCGTCGCGCGCGCAGCGCCAAGAAATCGAGTAGCCTGGGGGTGATGGACTCGTCTCGTCGGCACGGGTCGGCGCTCGTCACGTTGCTCGCGGGGGTCGCGTCGGCGTGCGTGGGAGCTTGTTACGAGGAGCGTCCAGCGCAGACCGCGCCTGCTCCTGCGCCTCCTGCGGTCGCATCGCCGACGAGCGCGCCGCGTGGCCAGTCCCTCCGCGAAGAGACGCCGCCGCCGGCGAGCGGATCGCCCGGCGTGTCGCTGTCGCCGCTGTCGCCAGCGTGTCAAGGCGACGGCACCTGCGGCTTCGCGCGGTGCAACCTGTCGGTCGGGCGCTGCGCCTTCCCCTGCACGTCCAACGCGGACTGCATCGCGGGCTCGGTGTGCGTGGCCGCGGGGACGCCCATCGCGGTCTGCGGACCTCCCGTGCCCGTCCCTGGCGCGCCGGCACACTGAGGCGCGCCGCGAAGCTCGGGCGCTTCGAGGCTCGAGGTGACGGGCGCTGGCTCGGTCGAGCCGCTCGCGGAGGCGCACGCGTCGCGCACTTGGCCCTCTTGCCTACAGTTGCCTACATTGCGCGGGTGCGCGGCACGCTTCTCCTCGTCGGGCTCTTCCTGCTGAGCGTGAGCGCCCCGTCGGGCGCGGCGGAGCGACGCCTCGACATGCGCCGGTTGAGGGCCCGTGATGGCGCCGTCGTGGCGCGCGACAAGGTGTCTGGGGCCGAGGTGAAGCTCACCCTCGATCCGGCGCTCCAGGCGGCGAGCGAGCGCATCCTCCAGGGGGCGAAGGCGCACGAGGCCGCCATCGTCGTGTCGGACGTGCGCACGGGTCGCGTCCTCGTGTGGGTGACCCGCGGCGGCGGGCGCGACCTCGTCGCGACGCCGCTCGCGCCGTCGGCGAGCGTCTTCAAGGTGGTGACGGCCGCGGCGCTCCTCGAGACGGGACGTGTCCACCGGAGCACGCGGCAGTGCTACTCTGGGGGCGAGCGCAAGATCGAGGAGGAGGATCTCGACGACGATCGAGCGACCGACGACCGGTGCACGACGGTCGGCAGCGCGCTCGGCCACAGCGTGAACCTCGTCTTCGCGCGCCTCGCGCTGAAGCACCTCGAGCCTGCGGCGCTGCGCGACGAGGCGAGCCAGCTCGCCATCGGCGCCGAGATCCCCATCGACGTCTCGGTCCCCGAGAGCAGCCTCCACATCCCCGACGACAGGCTCGGCTTCGCGCGCGCCGCCGCCGGCTTCTGGAACGGCAAGCTCTCGCCGCTCTCCGCGCTCTTCATGATGCAGACGATCGCGAACGGTGGGCAGCGCGTCGCCTTCGATCTCGTCGACGACGGCAGCGCGTCGCCGACCCACCTCGGCGCGGCGATGAGGAAGGAGACCGCGACGGCGCTGACGCGCATGCTCGAGGTGACGACGAAGGCGGGGACCAGCTCGAAGGTGTTCCACGACGAGGACGGGCGGAGGGTCTTCCCTCACGTCACCGTCGCGGGGAAGACGGGCACGCTCATCGGCGGATCGCCGCGCCGGATGTACTCGTGGTTCGCGGGCTTCGCGCCGTCGCGAAGGCCCGAGATCGCCGTCACGGTGCTGCTCGCGAACGATGTGCGCTGGTGGAAGAAGGCGAACGAGGTCGCCCGAGACGTCCTTGGCGAGTACCTCGACCAACGCGGCAAGCGCCGCTGAAGCGTCAGTCGGGGCGCACGAGCCGGAAGCCCTCGGCCTCCCACGAGAGCACGCCGCCCTCGAGGAACGCGAGCGGCATCCCGCTCGCCGCGAGCTTCTCGGAGACGGCCTTGGCCTTGTCGCCGCCTCGGCAATAGAGCACCGGCTCCCCGGCGAGCATGTGGAGCTCGGCGAGCCGCGACTCGATCTCGGCCTCGGGGATGCTCACCGCGCCAGGGAGGTGCGCGCGGGCGTAGACCGCGGGCTCGCGCAGATCGACCGGGACGACGCGCCCGTCCTTCAGCAGCGGCGCGAGCTCCTTCGCGAGGATCGCGCCCTCGGCGCGCGGGAGGAACGGCTCGACCATCTCGCGGAGCTGCGCCTTCCGCATCGCGCCCGCCTGCGCGTCGACGGGGCGCCCCTTCGAGAAGACCATGAACGTCGGGACGCTCTGCACCCGGAGCGCTTGGGCGAGCGACGGGGATTTGTCGATGTTCACCTTCACGATCTTGGCCTTGCCTTCGAGCTCGCGGCCGAGCGCCTCGACCTCGGGCGCCGTCTGCTTGCAGGGCGCGCACCAGTCTGCGTAGAAGTCCACGAGCACGGGCAGCTCGCTCTCCAGCACCTCACGCTTGAAGCTCTGCTCGTCGATCACCGGGATGGGCATGACAGTGCTCCTTCAGTAACGCAGCCCCCGCCGTCGGCAAGCGCGAAGCGCGGGCGCTGAGGCTCGCAGCGACCCACAGGAGCGGCTATAGGCGTGAGGTGGCTCCGCCCCGGACGGCCGTCCTCCGCACGGATGCGCTCGTCCCGGGCGCCGTCCTCGCGGGGAGGTTCCGGATCGAGCGGGTGCTCGGCCGCGGCGGCATGGGGCTCGTCCTGGCGGCCTTCCACCTGCAGCTCGAGCGGAGGGTCGCGATCAAGGTCGTGCTCCCCGAGATGGCGAAGACCGAGGCGGTGCTCGCGCGGTTCTTCCGGGAGGCGAAGGCCGCGGCCCGCATCGAGAGCGAGCACGTCGCGCGGGTCATCGACGTCGGGTACCTCGACGGCGGCGCGCCCTTCATGGTGATGGAATACCTCGAGGGGCAGGATCTCTCCGAGGTGCTCCGCGCGCGCGGGCCGCTCCCGCTCGTCGACGCCGTGCGCTGGGTGCTCGAGGCGTGCGAGGGGCTCGCGGCGGCGCACCGCGCCGGGATCATCCACCGCGATCTCAAGCCGCAAAACCTCTTCCTCGCCGCGACCCCCGACGGCGCGGCCAAGGTCAAGGTGCTGGACTTCGGCATCTCGAAGGCGACGCTGCTCGAGCGCGGCGAGGACCCCGCGCTCACCCGCGAGGCCTCCACGCTCGGATCCCCTGCGTACATGTCGCCCGAGCAGCTCCGCAGCTCGCGTGACGTCGACGTCCGCACCGACGTCTGGTCGATGGGCGTGGTCCTCCACGAGCTGCTCTCGGGCCGGACGGCCTTCGGCGGACAGACGCTCCCCGAGCTGCACGTGGCGATCCTCTCGCAGCCCCCCACGAGCGTACGCGCCGCGCGCCCCGAGCTTCCGGCCGGCATCGAGGCCATCGTCGCGCGCTGCCTCGAGAAGGAGCCCGCGCGCCGCTTCCCGACGGTCGCCGAGCTCGCGCTCGCCCTCGCCGACTTCGGCCCTCGCGACGCGGGCGCGCACGCCGATCGCGCGGCCCGGATCCTCGGGGTCCCGACGCGCGGCCAGGCGCCCACCGAGGTGTGCCCGACCCCAGGTCTCTCCGCGCCGCCGCTCCCGCCCACCGCGCAGGCCGCGCCCCTCCCCCTGCCCGCCGGCCCGCCCCCCTTCCAGGCGCCGCTGGCGCCGCTCTCGCCTCCCGGCCAACCTTATCCGGGCGCGGCGCCGTATGGCTACCCCGTCGAGCAGCGCGCCCCGAGCGCGGGGATGACCCTCGCGACCATCGCCCTCATCCTCCTCGTCGGCGCCCTCGTCATCTTCGGTGGCGGGTGTGTCCTCTGCTTGGCGGTCGCCGCGAGCTGAGATAGTCGGACCGCGCGACTTGGCCTCGCTCCTCCCGCTCCTCGAGACCCGCCGGGTGATCCTCTGCGTCGGCTGCGGCGGCGTCGGGAAGACCACGACGACGGCCGCGCTCGGGCTCGGCGCGGCCATGCGCGGCAAGCGCGTGCTCTGCCTCACCATCGACCCCGCCAAGCGCCTCGCCAACAGCCTCGGCCTCGAGGCGATGGACACCGAGGCGCAGACCGTGGCCCCCGAGCTGTTCGCGAGGGCCGGGCTCGACGTCCCGGGCTCGCTCACCGTGATGATGCTCGACACGAAGCGCACCTTCGACGCGCTCGTCGCGCGGCACGCCTCGAGCCCCGAGGCGCGCGACAAGATCCTCCACAACAAGCTCTACCACCACGTCTCGACGTCGCTCGCGGGGACGCACGAGTACATGGCGATGGAGAAGCTCTACGAGGTGCGCGCGAGCGGCGACTGGGACCTCATCGTCCTCGACACGCCCCCGACGTCGAACGCGCTCGACTTCCTCGACGCGCCCGAGCGCCTCGTCGGCGCCCTCGACGGCGCCGCGGTCAAGTGGCTCATCCAGGCCTTCCAGGGCACCGGCGCCCTGTCGCTGAACCTCCTCGCCAAGAGCGCCGCCGTCGTCCTGAAGGGCATCAGCAAGCTGACGGGCGGCGGGTTCCTCGAGGATCTCGCCGCGTTCGTCACCGAGCTGAACGATCTCTTCGGCGGGTGGAAGCAGCGCGCCGCCGAGGTGTCCAAGGCGCTCCGCGAGCCCGATGTCGCGTACGTGCTCGTCACCTCGCCCGCGCCGCTCGCCATCGAGGAGGTGCTCTTCTTCGGCGAGCGGCTCCGCTCGCAGGGGATGCGCGAGGACGCCTTCGTCGTGAACCGCGTCCACACGCCGCCCGCGGCGCGGCCCGCCGAGGCGGACGTCCGCCGCGTGCTCGCCGAGCGGGGGCTCGATCTCGGCGACGACGGCCCCGAGCGGCTGCTCCGCGCCCTCGGCGAGGAGGCGCAGCAGGCCGAGATCGACCGCGAGAACCTCCGCGCCTTGGACGGCGCGCTCCGGGGCTCGAGGGCGCTCCGCGCCGACGTCCCGGCCTACGCGGCGGATGTCCACGATCTCCGGGCGCTCGCGTCGGTGACGCGCGCGCTCGTCGGAGACGCATGAGCTTCGCGCGGCCTCGGCCCACGAGGATCCCGGCGCGCTCGGGTCGGTGAGGCGCGCGCTCGTCGGAGGCGCCTCCGCCTCGCGCGGCCTCGGCTCACGAGGACCCCGGTGCGCTCGCGTCGGAGCCGCGCGCGCTCGTCGGAGACGCATGAGCCTCGCGCGGCCTCGGCCCGTCCGGCCGCCCACCGGGCGCGTGGAGCCGGAGGCGCTCGGGCCGCCGCGCGACAAGTCCCTGCAACGTTTTACAAGTGCGTGACGATTTGACGCGAGGGGTGGGTTACCCCATCGGGGCATGCACACGGCCCTCTGCGTGGCGTACTTCACCGTGCTCCTCCTGCTCGCGTCGTACGGGGTGCACCGCTCGCACCTCGTCTATCAGTGCTGGAGGCACCGCCGCGCGATCGCGAGGGCGAAGCTCGGCGGGAGCGTCCACGATCGCGCGGCAGCGCTTCTGCCGGCGGTGACGATCCAGCTCCCGCTCTTCAACGAGGCGACGGTCGCGGTGCGGCTGCTCGAGGAGGTCGCGAAGATGGATTACCCGGCGGACAAGCTCGAGATCCAGGTGCTCGACGACTCGACGGACGAGACGCAGTCCCTCGCGCGGCACGCGGTCGCGCGGCTCCGCGAGAGGGGGATCGACATCGTCTACCTGCACCGCACCGATCGCACGGGCTACAAGGCGGGCGCGCTCGACGCGGGCCTCTCGCGGGCCAAGGGCGACTTCGTGGCCGTCTTCGACGCCGACTTCCTCCCGCCCAAGGGCTTCGTGAAGGACATCGTCGGCCACTTCGACGACCCGTCGATCGCGATGGTCCAGACCCGCTGGGGCCACATGAACCGCAGCCACTCCCTCCTCACCGAGGTGCAGGCGCTCATGCTCGACGGCCACCACCTGGTCGAGAACCGCGCGCGCTTCGGCGCCGGCAACCTCTTCAACTTCTCCGGCACCGGCGGCATGTGGCGCAAGACGGCGATCGCGGACGCTGGCGGCTGGCAGCACGACACGCTCACCGAGGATCTCGACCTCTCGTACCGCGCGCAGCTCGCGGGCTGGCGCTTCGTCTACCGCGACGACGTCGTCTCGCCGTCCGAGCTGCCCGAGGACGTGTCGGCCTTCCGCGCGCAGCAGTACCGCTGGGCAAAAGGCACCGTCCAGACGTCCCGCAAGCTCCTCGGGCGCGTGCTCGGCTCGAGGCTGTCGTTCGGCCAGCGGCTCGAGGCGTTCTTCCACCTGACGCCTCACTTCGCCTACCCGCTCATGATCCTGCTGAGCGTGCTGTTGTTGCCGGCGCTGCTCTTCATGCCCGCGACCGACACGAGGATGATGCTGCTCGTCGATCTGCCGCTCGTCATCGGGACGACGGGGTCCCTCGCGACCTTCTACGCGCTCGCCGAGTCCGCGCAGCGTCGGAGCGCGCTCGGCGCCATCGTGCGCTTGCCGATGCTCATCGCGCTCGGCGCGGGGCTCGCGCCGCACCTCACGAAGGCGGTCTTCGAGGGGCTCCGCTCGATGGCCGGCGAGTTCGTCCGCACCCCGAAGAAGGGCTCCAAGGAGGGGCGCTACCGCGCGCGCGCCGAGCTCCCGCTCCTCGAGCTCGGGCTGTCCACCCTCTCGTTCTTCAGCGTGGTCGCGAGCATCCAGACGCGGCACTACTTCGCGACGCCCTTCGCGCTGCTCTTCTGCTTCGGGTACGGGTACGTGGCGGCGCTCGTCATCGCGGAGCAGGCGCGTCGCCGCCGCGAGGCGACCGAGCCCACCTCGAGCGGCGCCTCCACGGCGACCGAGACGCCCCTCGTCGTCGTCGAGAGCTGAGCCTCCCGCCCAGCGGGACGCGGCCGCCGAGGGCTCGGGGGGACCCCTCGGCCCGTCGCCCGGTCAGCCCTCGCCCGGCGCGCGGCGCCGTCCGCGCCCTGAGGACCCCTCGGCCCGTCGCCCGGTCAGCCCTCG
>CAYNEK010000132.1:0-8681 GCA_964396175.1 uncultured Polyangiaceae bacterium
GCGGGCGCGGCGTCATCGTCGTGCAGGTCCCGGCGCGGCCCTTCCTCCGGCCCGCGTTCGACAAGTTCCGCGAGGGGGCCGGCCGTCGCTTCCTCGAGCGTGTCGCCAGAGATCTCGGCCTCGTTCCCTGATGTGACGGGGCGCGTCCCCTGAGCACCGGGTCCCGTGGCTTTGCCTCCGCGTGGCCCTCCCGACCCTCAGCTCCGTGCAGCCCGCAGCCGGTCCTTCGAGCGGCGGCGATCTCGTGCGGCTCGTCGGGACCGATCTCGCCGACCGGGTCCGGGTGCTGTTCGGCGGCGAGCGCGCCGAGGTGCTGTCCGTTCGTGACGAGACGGGCCTGCGTGTCGTCGACCTCCGCACGCCGATCCACGCGGTCGGCGTCGTCGATGTCGAGCTGTCGAACCTCGACGCGGCGGGCGATCCGGTCCCCGGCGAGTCCGTGGTGCTCGCGGGCGGGTACCGCTTCGCACGCCCGACCGTCGCCCGCGAGGCCGACCTCACGCGCGTCATCCGCCAGCTCCTGCGCGAGCTGAAGCGCCAGGTGCTCGGCAACGTGAGCGCCACGGTCAGCGTCGACTACGACGACACCACCCTCGACGGCCTGAACGTCATCGCGATGGCGAAGGTGCCGTCGCTGGTGCTCTCGGGGCCGACGCTGCGCCCGAACCGCTTCTACTCCGCGAACGTGGCCCACGAGGACGTGGTCGGCGGCGTTTCGGGGCCTGAGCTGGTTCGGCGCAAGCCCCCGTACACCGTCGACCTCGTCTTCACGCTAACCGCCGCGAGCGAGCGGACCGCCGAGCTGTTCAACCTGATGGTGGCCGTCGCGACGTTCCTGAACCGCAACCGCTGGATCGAGCTGCAGCGGAACCCCTCCGACGCCGCCCGCGGGACAGTGCGCTGGGAGCTGGACGCCGATGGCGAGTTCCGCACGCAGCTCGCGGGGAAGGACGACGTGCGCGCGTTCACCTGCGGCTTCGTGGTGCGCGGCTTCGACGTCGACGAGGGGCTTCCTCTCGACCTCGGCAAGCGCGTCACCGAGCCCGAGCTGCTCCCGACGCAGGCCATCGCCACCGGAGGTGCTTCGTGACCGTCTCGCTGACCAACACCAGCGGGCGCTGCCTCGTGTTTGTGCTCGCGCACGAGGCCTACTGCCAGGCGCTCGGCGAGTGCCGCTGCGAGGTCGAACAGGGACGTTGCGCGCGACGCACGGCCAAGTCGCTCACGCTCGCGAGCGGTTTGACGAGCCCTGCGCTGGATGACGCGGTGCTGACCATTCCCGAGGTCGTGCGCGCGGTGAAGCGCGGCGACCTCTCGGTGAAGCGCCACGTGCCCGAGCTGCCCAAGCCCGCCGTGGTCGCGACGAGGCCTCCCACCACGACCTCGCTCGCCGAGGTCATCCGCGCTGACGTGAAGGCGAAGAAGAACAAGCGAGGTGCATCGTGAGCGGACAGCTCCTGTCGTCCAAGGTCGTCATCGTCGAAGAGGAGCCGAAGGTTCGCGGCATCCCCTCGGCTCCTACTTCCGTCGCCGGCGCGGTCGGCGTCACCGAGCGCGGCCCCATCGGCGAGGCCGTCCTCTGCACGTCGTTCGACGACTTCCAGACCAAGTTCGGCGGCTTCACGCCCGACTCCGACCTCGCACTCGCCGCGATGGGCTTCTTCGAGAACGGCGGGGCGCAGCTCTGGGTGGTCCGAACCACGCACTACTCGAACGTGGCCAACGCCGCGACCGCCACCGCCGTGCGCGCCGCGGGCTTCCTCGTCGCTGGCGGCGGCCCCACGCCGGGCATCCTGCTCGGCGCCGCGCCCGGGCCCTTCGTGCTGCACGACGGAGACGTCGTTCGCCTCGCGGTGGACGGCGCGCCCGACGCCGACGCGGTGTTCAACGGCTCGGCGGCCGCAATGGCGGCGGGCGGTGCGGGTCCGTACGCGCTCGCCGACGGCATGGAGCTGCTCCTGCGCGTCGACAACGGCCTCGAGCAGACCGTGCTGTTCTCGGCCGCCGACTTCGCCGACATCGCCAACGCCACGGCCACCGAGGTCGCCGCTGCCATCAACGCGGTGATCGTCGGAGGGCGCGCCACCACGCCGGGCGGCATCGTCAGGCTCGCCAGCGACACCGAGGGCACCGCGAGCCGCGTGCAGGTCACGGGCGGCACGGCCAACGCGGTGCTCGCGTTCCCCGGCGCCGCCTCGGTCGGCGGCGGCAACGTCGCAAACCTGCGCGCCGTCGAGGTCGCCGAGGTGAAGGCCGTCGTCGAGGCGGCGATCCCCACCGTGACCGTCGACGCGGGTGTGGGCGGCGTGCTCGACATCCGCACCGTCGCGACCGGCCCGGGCGCCAGCGTCCAGGCCGCCGCTGCCACGGCGGCCGCGTTCGGGCTCGACAACGCCCTCCACTCCGGCGCGGCCTCGGGCACCGCCAACTCCGTGCGCGTCGAGGGCAAGGACCCTGGCGCCTACGCGAACCGCGTGGAGGCCGAGGTGCGCAACGCCACGAACGGCTCGCCGAGCGCGTTCGATCTGCTCGTCGTGGAGGACGGCGCGTACCGCGAGTCCTTCCCGAACCTCTCGATGAGCCCGAGCGACGGGCGCTACGTCGAGAGCATCGTCAACGACGCGCGCAACGGCTCCGTGTACGTGCGCGTCATCGACCAGCTCCTCGTCGGCGCGCCCCTCCCGCCGCCCCAGACCGTGGCGCTCGCGGGCGGCAGCGACGGCCTCGTGGGGCTCGACGACAATGACTTCATCGGCAGCGAGCCCGCCAAGACGGGCCTTCACGCGCTCGACCAGGTGCAGGAGCTGTCCCTGCTCCTCGTGCCCGGGCGCGCCACGCCCGCCGTCCACAACGCGATGGTGCGTTACTGCGAGGTCGACCGCGACGGCGCGGTCTTCGCCGTGCTCGACCCGCCCGCGAACCAGAGCGCGACGGACATCGTCACCTACGTCGCGACGACCGCCGCGCTCGAGCAGCTCTCCGAGTTCGGCGCCATCTACTGGCCCCGCGTGAAGGTGCTCAACCCGGCCAAGAGCGTGTTCGGCTCGGCCGAGCAGCTCGTCGTCCCGCCCTCGGGCATCGTGGCCGGCGTCTTCACGCGCACCGACTCGGCGCAGCCGGGCGGCGTCTACGATCCGCCCGCAGGCATCGAGGCGGGCCGCATGTTCGGCGTGCTCGGCTTCGAGACCGACGAGGTACTCGAGGAGAACAAGCGCGACCTCGTCTACCCGCACCGCATCAACCCGCTCACCACGGGCCCGGGCCTGCCGCGCTACATCGACGGCTCGCGCACCCTCAAGGGCAACGGCAACTTCCCCTACGTCGCCGAGCGGCGCGGCGTGATCTTCATCGAGCGGAGTCTGAAGCAGGGGCTCCAGTTCGCGCGGCACAAGAACAACACCGAGGGACTGCGCGCGCAGGTCCGGCGCACCATCACCGCGTTCCTGCTCGCGCAGATGAACAACGGAGCCTTCCGCAGCAAGACGCCGAGCACCGCGTTCTTCGTCGACGTGAGCGAGCAGCTCAACACGCCCACGGTCATCTTCGCCGGCAAGCTCATCGCCCGCGTGGGCCTCGCCACCAACAAGCCCGCGGAGTTCATCATCCTCCGCATCAGCCAGGACACGCGCGCGCTCGAGGCCGAGCTCGCGGCCGCAGAGGGATGAGGAGCTAACCCATGACCGTCATCGGCAACCCGCGCAGCTTCCACAAGAAGTTCAAGTTCGTCGTGGAGATCGACGACGTCGGCCACGCTGGCTTCCAGAAGGCGAGCGAGCTCTCCGTCGAGGTCGCCAACGTGCAGTACTTCGAGGGCGGCTCGCTCATCCCGAACAAGAGCCCCGGGCGCCTCACCTTCTCTGACGTCACGCTCGAGCGCGGCGCGACGCAGGACCGCGACCTCTTCGACTGGTTCCAGGACGTCGCCATCACGTCGAGCGGCCTCGGCCTCACCGACGTGAACTACAAGCGCAACCTCGACATCGTGCAGCAGGACCGCGACGGCCTCACTCTGCGCCGCTGGTCGCTCTCCCGCGCGTGGCCGGTGAAGTTCGTCGCGGGCGAGTGGGACAACGAGAGCGACGAGAACATCATCGAGTCGGTCACGCTCACGTACGACTTCTTCGAGCTGGTCCAGTGACGATCAGCTCCACCGCCACTCGGTGGGGAGCCACGTGGCATCAAGCCCTCCGGCGAGCACCGGATCGAGGAACGCCTTGGCCGCCGCTGTGACATCGTCGAGCGTCGTCCAGTGAAGTTGGTCCTCGCGCGCCATCGCCTCGTAGGGCGTGCGCCATGCCTCGACGGGCGCGGGCATCGCGCCGGGCAGAGAGTGCGTCTTGCGGAAGGCGAAGGTCTGCTCGAGGGCAGCGCGCAGGCGCTTGGCGTCGAGCTCCTGCGCCGATGCCAGGAGCGCGAGGTCTGGCAGGTCCTTCACGCGCGAGTTCGGTCGCGCGCGAGGCATGGTGTACGCGTGCAGCTTCTCCGCGATGTGCGTCTCGATCGGGTAGAGCCGCAGCGTCGGCGGGGCGATGCCGGCGAACGCGAGCACGTCCTCCGCGACCACGACCTCGGGCTCTCCGAGGATCGGGTCACCGAACGCGACGTCGACGCCAAAGGGCTGCCCGTAGAGCTTGCCCGCGAGCTTGCACTCCGCTCGGAACCGAAGCCCGTCGTACTGCATCCCGTCGTTCTGGATCTCCGGGTGGTCGTCGTCCGGCCCGACCTCGAACGCCATGAAGTCGCCGAGGTTCTGGCGACCGGCCTCCTGCAGCTTCGCGAGCACGTCGTCCGGCGAACCCACCATGCGGAGGTCGACGTCCTTCGTGGTGCGCGCTCGTTCGAGGCGTAGCTCGAGGACGAGGCCGCCCTTCAGCGTGGCCGCATCTCCGAGCACCGCGACGATTCGGGCGAGGAAGCGATCGAAGACGAGGAGCTGGCGCTTGCGCGCGAACTCGGCGCCCGTCTTGGCGGATGAGCGCAGGCGCTGCTCGAGCGCCTGCTTGAAGGCCTCGGGGGAGGCGTAGGTGCGTGGGGTCATTCTGCGAGGCCTCCGAACGGCTTGAGGGCGGTCTCGACCTCCGCAAGCTCTCCTCGCGTGACGAGGCCGCGCCGAAGCGCTTGCTGGGCGGCCTGGCGCAGTAGCTCCGGGGACAGGCCACTCTTGGCGCAGTCGCTGAGCGTGCGGCTGGCGCTCGTTGCGGGCACTGGGCCGAACCACGATCGCTCCTCGGGGGCGACATCAGCGTGGTGGAGCACGACCCCGGCGGGAACGCGAAACCGTCGCCGTCGCCAGGCCTCCGGGAGCGTGAGATGCACCTGGGCCGGCAGCACGTCGGAGAGGCCGTGGAGCGACAGCGCAGTCTGGTGTGAGACCACGCCCGCCTGCTCGGACCAGAGCCAGGCGGTGACCAGCTCTTCGTGCTCCCCGACCGGAAAGTGGACGAGCCGGTAGATCCCCCGCTGAGGCCGCGTCACGCGGCCGGCGTGGATGTGCTTGCGGAGCAGGTGGGTCGAGTAGCCCGCCTCGGCGGCCTGCCTCGTCGTGACGTACCCGGACTGACCAGCGGCGGTCTCGAACAGCCGGTCCCAGTCCGGCCCCTTGGCTTCGGGCGTCGTCACGCACAAAACGTAACCCACGGTTCCGTTTTGTGCAAGCGCACCGGGGCGGTCTTCACCGTTGGGAACTCTGAGTTCCGTTTCGTGTGGACGTCCTGCGTGCGCCTTGGACTGGTGGCTTGACTCTGTAGTGCACTACAGGGTCCATACTTGGCGCATGGACTCGACAAGCCTGTCGATCGGTGAAGTCGCCAAGGAAGCGGGGGTGGGCGTCGAGACCGTTCGCTTCTACGAGCGGGAGGGGCTCGTCCCGGAGCCCGGCCGGCGGCCGTCCGGCTACAGGCAGTACCCACCCGACACCGTCCGCCGAATCCGCTTCGTCCAGCGCGCGAAGGAGCTCGGCTTCACGCTGAGGGAGATCCGCGAGCTGCTCAGCCTGCGCGTCGCGGCCGACAAGACCTGCGCCGACGTCCGCGATCTCGCGGTCGCCAAGCTGACCGATGTCGATCGCAAGCTCGGAGAGCTTGCCCGCATGCGCGCGGCCCTCGCGAGCCTCGCTGCCTCGTGCACTGGTGAGGGCCCGACGGCCGAGTGCCCGCTGCTCGACGCGCTCGATGTTCAAGGAGGTTCCGATGGCGACCGTTGAGCTGCTCTACTTTCCCGACTGCCCGAACGTCCCCGCTGCGCGCGAGCAGCTTCGCCGTGCGTGCGACGCCGCTGGCGTGCCCGCCGCGTGGAGCGAGATCGACGTGACGGCGGAGAGCTCGCCGGCCCACGCGCGTGGCTACGGCTCTCCTACCATCCTGGTCGACGGCAAGGACGTGACGGGGGCGCCTCCCGGAGACAGCGCCTCATGCCGAATCTACGTCGGCAGTGACGTCCGCGGCGTGCCACCTTTGGACGCCATCATCGCGGCGCTGCGCCGCTCGCCACCCTCACCATCGGGGAACGCCGCGAGCTTCGCCGTGATCCCGGGCGCGCTGCTCTCGATCCTGCCGGTCGTGAGCTGCCCCTCGTGCTGGCCGGCGTACGCAGGCGTCCTGGGCTCGCTCGGCGTGCCGTTCCTGATGGAGGCATCCTGGCTGCTCCCTCTCACCGCCGGAGCGCTGCTCCTCGCGCTGGCGGGCCTCGGCTACCGCGCGCGTCGCCGTCGCGGCTTTGGGCCGCTCGCGCTCGGCGCGCTTGCCGCCACCGGCATCCTGCTCGGCAAGTTCGCGCTCGAGCTGAACGCTGCCGTCTACGTCGGCACCGCGTTGCTCGTCGCGGCGTCGGTCTGGAATAGCTGGCCCAAGAAGCAGGCACCCGCGTGCGATGCGTGCGGATGCGCGCCTGAGGCCGTGCGCTCGTAGATCGCTGTCCCCGCAGCGCCTCCCGGCCAGCTTTGCCCCCGTGGAGGCAGCGCATGGCAGACGTCATCACGTGCCCTTCGGGGCTCCAGGGCCGCGTTCGCGGCATGAAGGTGCGCGAGGAGCGCGTCCTCGCGGACCGCAAGCTCGCCAAGAGCGGCGGCCAGGTCGACGAGCTGCTCGCGGCCTGCTGGGAGGAGACCCTCGACCCCGGGCCCTACGCTCTCGCCGAAGGCGCCAAGCTCGACCTCGGCAAGGTGCTCCAGGGCGATCGCTTCTTCGCGCTGCTCATGGTGCGCGCGCTGACCTACGGCCCCGAGTACGCCTTCGGAGTCTCGTGCCGGAACGACAACTGCCGCGCGCGCATCGACTGGGAGATCGACCTGACGAAGCTCCCGGTGCGCAAGCTCTCCGAGGAGAGCCGCGTCGCGTTCGTCGGCGGGAACCGCTTCGAGACCACGCTGCCCGACGCGGGCAAGAAGGTCGCGTTCAAGCTGCTGACCGGTGATGACGAGCGGAAGCTGCCCGCGCTCCAGCGCTCCGCGCCCGACAAGCTGCTCTCTGCAGTGCTTGCGTACCGCGTGCTCGAGATCGACGGCGTGGACGCGAAGGCGAAGCGCCAGTTCCTCGAGGACCTGACGATGCGCGATGCGGACTTCCTCGTCGACGAGTTCGACCGGGTCGACTGCGGCGTCGACACCACCATCGAGATCGAGTGCCCCGAGTGCTTCCAGACGCAGGAGGTGGAGCTCCCTTTCGACAAGGGGTTCTTCCTGCCGGGCAAGGACAGGACCGCGAGGCGGAAGGCCCGGAGCAGCTCTTCCCCGACGTGAACATGGAGACGTGGCGCGAGGGCCTCTTCCAGCTCTGCTGGCAGCAGCACGGAGGCTCGGGCCTCGCAGTGACGCTGGACGACGCCCTCGACCTGCCGACCACCGATCGCGACTGGCTCATCGAGCGGATCGGCAGCCAGCGCGCGCGGGAGGCGAAGGAGCTGGAGAAGGCCGCGCGCAACGGTCGAGGGAGGAAGTGACCCGTGGCGCTCAACAACCTCGGCCTCGGCTTCGTCTTCACCGCGCGCGACCTCGCTTCGGGGGCCATCGGGAACCTCGAGCGCAACTTCATGAGCCTCGACCGCCGCGTCGGGCTCGGCACCGAGAACATCCAGAGCGCGTTCCAGCAGCTCGGCGTGGGGCTCGCCGTGTTCACGGCCGGCGCCGCGACGGTGGGGGCCGCGTTCTCGCTCGCCAACGCAGCAGGCCGCTTCGAGCAGGCCGTCGCCTCCGCAGGCGCTATCGCGGGCGCGACGGCCGAGGAGCTGACTCGGCTCCACGACGCCGCCATCGAAGCGGGCCTCGCCACGCAGTTCTCGCCGACGCAGGCGACGCAGGCGCTGCAGGACCTGGCCGCCGCCGGCTTCAACGTCACCGAGTCGGTCCGCCTGCTGAACCCCGTGCTCGACCTCGCGGCGGGCTCCCTCGGCCAGCTCACCCCGTCTCAGGCAGCGGGGCTGGCTTCGCAGGCCATGAAGGCGTTTGGCCTCTCCATCGACGAGGCCTCCATCTCCGTCGACCGCATGCTGCAGGCGGTCAACGTGTTCGCGCTCGATGCGAGCGAGCTCCCGCTGGCCCTCGGTACCGCCTCGCGCGGCGCCCAGGCTCTCCACCAGTCGCTCTCCGAGACGCTCATCTCCCTCGGCCTCGTGAAGAATGTCGTGCCCGGCGTCGAGCGCGCCTCCACCGCCGTCGCGGTCGCGATGGAGCGCATGGCCGATCCGCG
>CAYNEK010000132.1:8781-9976 GCA_964396175.1 uncultured Polyangiaceae bacterium
GCGGCCATCGCGTACCTGCGCGATCAGTTCGAGAACGCAGGGGGCACGGCCGCGCGCTTCCGCGAGCAGATGCTCAACACCTTCGAGGGGCAGAAGCAGCTCCTCGCGGGCTCGCTCGAGACCCTCGCCATCGTCGCGGGCGAGCCGTTCGCGCAGGTCTTCAAGCCGCTCGTGACGATCGTCGTCGAGGTCGTGAATGCGGTGCTGAACGTGTTCCGGCAGCTCCCGGCACCTGTGAAGCGGGCCTTCGCGGCCTTCGTGGTCGGGGCGGGCGCCGTCGTCGCGCTGGTCGGCGCGGTCATCGCCGCCAAGGCGGGCTTCGCGCTCCTCCTCATCGGGCTCAAGGCGGCGGGCATCACGCTCGGCGGGCTGATGGCCACCATCCTTCCGGCCATCCTCATCTTCGGCGTGCTCGCGGCGGTGGTGGCGGGCTTCGTCGTCGCGTTCCGAAGCAACGTCGGCGGCATCGCCGACTTCTTCGCGCGCGTGTGGGACCGCATCAAGCTCGCCTTCCGAGGGCTCGTGCAGCTCTTCGAGCAGGGCGGCTTCTCCGGCGCGGTGCGCGAGGAGCTGAACCGCGCAGAGAACGCGGGGCTCAAGACCTTCCTCATCCGCGTCTACCAGATCGCCTTCCGCATCCAGCGCTTCTTCCAGGGCATCGGCGAGGGCTTCAGCGCCGCCATCGAGGCAGCCGCGCCCGTGTTCGAGGCCTTCGTCGGCGCGCTCACCAGGCTCGGCCAGGCGCTGGGCCTCGTCGCGGGCGAGTCGGCCAACGCAGCGGCGGGCATCCCGTCCGACGACTTCGCCGCGTTCGGCCGCATCCTCGGACAGATCGCAGGCGTGCTCGTCGAGGTCTTCGTCGGCGCGCTCACGTTCGTCATCGACGTCGTCACGAGCGCCATCAACACCTTCCGTTCGGCGATGGCGCCGCTTCAGCCCGTGTTCGACGCGGTGAAGAACGCGGTCTCCCTCGTCTTCCAGGAGCTCGGCAAGCTCGGCGCGATGTTCGGCTTCACGTCGAGCGCCAGCGGCCAGGCGGGCGGCTCGCTCGATGCGCTGCGCTCGGTGGCCGAGTTCCTCGGCACGGTCATCGGCTACGTCGCCGCCGGCATCGCTGGAGCGATCGGTGTGATGGTGTCGTTCGTCGTGAACCGCCTCGCGGTCATCATCGCGGCGTTCCGCTCGGTGGTGGGCT
>CAYNEK010000133.1:0-9904 GCA_964396175.1 uncultured Polyangiaceae bacterium
CGACTGGGTGGGTGTCGATCCCCGTCCGAGCGCCCACGAATTCTGTCGAAGAGCCCTAATCGGAAGTTGATGTCGTCGTGGGCGGGCGCGTCGCTCACTTCGCGAGCTTCCGATACGTCTCTTCGTGCGCGTCCATCATCTCGTGGGCGGCGGCGCTCACGCGCTCCAGCTCGGAGGCCTCCTTCTTCACGGGGCGGATGATGAGCGCCTCGCCGTCGGTCTTGACCTCCAGTGGGGTGTCACGGGTGATGTCGAGCAATTCGAGGATCGGCCGCTCGATGATGAGGCCCAGACTGTTGCCGATCGCGGAGAGCTTCTTGATCATGATGGCTGCACGTCGTTCGTACGCACGTAATACATGGAGCATAACTCCTGGCGGCTGGGAGCGCCAGATCAAGCCTCACGACGCGCTTGGAGGGGTTTCTTGGGATCGGGTCGAGGCTGGGCTCGCCCCGACGGTTCACTACCGTTTCTTCGTTATTACGCTGACTTGCAGCGTTCGACCCGAGAGCTCAGGGCAGCCCGAATTGGAGCCATTCAAGCGGGGTTGCGGAAGCGCGATCCCGCACTTTTTCACAGCGGCCTCGGAGAGGCTGTGCGTGCTGGGCGAGGGCGCCCGTTCGCGATGCTCGCTCGACCCCGGGTGAAGTCGTGGGTCGAAGGGCAGCCCGAGCTGGGCGAGTCGGAGTAGCCTATCTCCGATGGTGCCTCGTCGCTGTGTGGTCGCCGTGCTCGCCGCGCTCCCCGCGCTCGCCCTAGGCTGCGCGAGGGCACCGGCGCCAGCCCCTGCGCCGTCGCCCGGGTTGGCCTCCGCGTCCACGACGATTCCGGCGCCGATCTCGCCGAGGGGCCCTTCGGCGAGCGCGTCCACGTCGGCGAGCGGTTTGGACGCGAAGGCCCCGGAGCCTTGGCCGTACGTGCGCCCCGTCGTCGCTCGCGGGACCCAAGGGATGGTCGTCAGCGACGACGCGCTCGCGACCGAGGTGGGGCGCGACGTGCTCGCGTCTGGCGGCAACGCAGCCGACGCCGCGGTCGCGCTCGCCTTCGCCCTCGCCGTCACGTACCCGACGGCGGGCAACGTCGGCGGCGGCGGCTTCGCCGTCACCCGCATGGGCGGCAAGACGCTTGCGCTCGACTTCCGCGAGACGGCGCCCGCGGCCGCGACGCGAGACATGTACCTGACCGCGGACGGCAAGGCGAGGGCCGAGGCGCGCGAGGGCATCCGCTCGGCTGGCGTCCCCGGGAGCGTCGCCGGCCTCTGGGAGCTTCATCAGAAGCTCGGCTCGAAGAAGAAGACCTGGAAGGAGCTCCTCGCCCCCGCGATCCGGCTCGCTCGCGAGGGCTTCGTCGTCCATGATGGATTTCTTGCCACCTTCGAGCGCGCAGGGAAGCGGCTCTCGAAGCATCCGGTGTCGGCGGCGCTCTTCTTCCCGAACGGCGCGCTCCCGCCGAAGGGGAGCACCTTCGAGAACCCGGAGCTCGCGTCGGTGCTCGAGCGGATCGCCGAGCGGGGGCCCGCGGGGTTCTACGAGGGCGCGACCGCCGCCGCGATCGTCGCGCAGATGAAGGCCGAGGGCGGCCTCGTCTCGGCGGCGGATCTCAAGGCCTATCGGGCCAAGTGGCGCACGCCGCTCGACTTCTCGTACCGAGGGCATCGGGTCTCGTCGATGCCTCCGCCGTCGTCCGGCGGCGTCACGCTCGCGATGATCGCGCACATCCTCGAGGGCTCCGAGCTCGGGAAGCTCGGCTTCCAGTCGCCCGAGGCGCTCCACCTCCAGCTGGAGGCGATGCGGCGCGCGTACGCGGCACGCAACGCGAAGCTCGGCGATCCCGACTTCGTGAAGATGCCGCTCGGTGAGCTCTTGTCGGAGTCGTGGGCGAAGGCGCAGCGCGCCACCATCACCCCGGGACGTGCCACGCCGTCGGCGGAGATCGTGTCCGCGCCCGCGAGCGCGAGCGGGCCCCACACGACGCACGTGGCGATCGTCGACGAGCGCGGAGACGCCGTGGCGCTGACGACGACGATCAACTGGTTCTATGGCTCGGGCGTGACGGTGAAGGGCGCCGGGTTCGTCCTCAACAACGAGATGGACGACTTCGCGGCGGTCCCCGGCACGCCGAACGCCTACGGCCTCGTCCAGGGCGAGGCGAACGCGGTTGCCCCGGGCAAGCGCATGCTCTCGTCGATGGCGCCCGCGATCGTGACGGGGCCGGACGGCAAGGTCGTCCTGGTCCTCGGCGGCGCCGGGGGACCGACGATCATCACGACGGTGTGGCAGGAGCTGTCGGCGGTCGTGGACTTCGGGCTCGACGTGGGCGCGGCCGTCTCGGCGCCGCGTTTTCACATGCAGCACCTGCCGGACGAGGTAGTCTTCGAGGCCCGCGGCCTCGGGGAGCCACTCCGTCGCGCGCTCGAGGGGATGGGTTACACGCTGAAGGAGCGCCCCCACATCGCGGACGCTCCCGCGATCGGCCGCTCGGGGGCGGAGTGGCTCGGCGTCGCAGAGCCGCGCCGCGTGGGCTCCCTCGCGACGGCACCGTGACATCGGCGCGCCGCCGCCCGCCGAGCTCGCGAAGGCCACGCTCGACGTCGTCGTCGGTCGCGGAGGCGTCGAGCTCCTGCGCTCCATCCCCGCCACGCGGGCGCTCGCTTCGCCGAGAGGGAGCCCGTGCGCAGGCGCAGGCTCGGGAGCCTCGCGCAGGGGTCGTGAGCGTCGCTCGGAGCCCCGATGTCTCCGCCGAAGGGCGCCTCGTGTCGTCAGACGGTGTCAAGAAGACCTGGAAAGCCATCGAAAGACGTCAAGGGTCTCTCATGGCGTCAAGCGGGATCAAGAAGCGTCAGGAAGCGTCAGGAAGCGTCAAGAAGCGTCAGGAAGCGTCAGGAAGCATCAGGAAGCGTCAGCAAGCGTCAGCAAGCATCAGCAAGCATCAGCAAGCATCAGCAAGCATCAGAAGGCGTCGTCGGGGGCGACGAGCCCATCGGGCACCTCGAGCGGGAGGGGTGGGACCGCCGCCGGGCCACCCTCGAGGTAGGCGTAGCGCGCCTGGTTCGCGAGGACGCGCCCCACGTAGACGCGCGTCTCGGCGTACGGGATGTTCGCGACGAACAGATCGAGCTGGCCGTCCTTCTGCCCTTTGAGCCAGCTCGACACGGCCTTCGGACCCGCGTTGTACGATGCCACCGCGAGCGCCACGTTCCCGCGAAAGGTGGACAGGAGGAGGGACAGGTAGCGCGCGCCGAGATCGACGTTGACGTGAGCGTCGGTGAGCCAGCCATCGTCGAAGGGCACGTCGCTGCGCTTCGCGATCTCGCGCGCCGTCGACGGCAAGAGCTGCATCAGTCCAACGGCCCTCGCAGGTGAGACCACCTCGGGATCGAAGCTCGACTCCTGACGCATCACAGCGTGGACGAGCCCTCGAGGCAGCTTCTCACGTTGCTCCACCTCGGCGACGAAGCTTGGATATGGGCGTGGGAACAGACAGTCCCAGGCCCAGCGATTCGACGCGCCGGGCTCACGGAAGAGGGTCTCGACCTTGACGTCCCGCTGGGCGAGCCGATACCGGCGCCCCGCGGGCTCGAGCTGCCCGTAGACCGAGCAGAGCGCCTCGGCCTCTCGCCCCTTGAAGGCGCTCGCGACGTCCCCCTCGAGCCCGCGGAGGCTCTCCTCGGCCAGCCGCTCGAGCCCGAGGGCGCGCAGCAGGCTCGGGCCCGTCGGGAGCGTCGGCGCGATGGGGGCGCTCGCGCGCACCTGAGAGGGCTCGAAGATCGGGGGCGCCTCCCGCCCCATGCCGACGAGGCGCGCGCGTGCGGCGAGCGCGGCGAACGAGAGCGGCTGCGCGCGGAGGACGTCGACGAAGAGGCTCGCCGCGCCGTCTCGATCGCCCGACGCGAGCGCCGCGACCCCCTGGAGCTCGCGGAGCCTCGCCGCCTCGGCCGGCGTCTTCTCTGCGTCGGCCAGCCGCTCGAGCCGCCGCCTGGCG
This sequence comes from uncultured Polyangiaceae bacterium, assembly GCA_964396175.1. GTDB lineage: Bacteria > Myxococcota_A > Polyangia > Polyangiales > Polyangiaceae > CAYNEK01. The sequence continues at coordinate 3,982 of CAYNEK010000133.1, forward strand.
GACGCCGGAGCGAGCGTCACCTCGAGGAGCGCGAGCTCCTGCTCGGCGCGCGCGCGGCTCTTCCCGGGCTTGGCGGCGCGGAGGTAGGCCGAGTACCTCTTCCGCGCGTCGTCGGTGCGCCCGAGGAGCATCGACAGGCGAGCGGCGAGGTACTCGGCCTCGTCGGCGTGCGACCCTCCGCCGCGCGCGATCGCGTCGTACCGCGGGATCGCCTCGGCGTCCCGGTGCGCGCGGGAGAGAGCGCGCGCGGCGTAGAAGGCGTCGTCCTCTGCGGTGTCGGGGCTCTTCGCCTTGGCGAGCACGTCCGCCGCCTCGGCGTACCGTCGGCCCTTGAAGAGCACCATCCCGCGGGCGTGCCTCGCCTCGGCGGGTGAGGACGGCGAGGGCGCGGTCCGTGACAGCTCGAGCTCCGTGAGCGCTGCGTCCACGCGGCCTGCCTCGGCGAGCTTCTCGGCGCGGGCCTCGCGATCCTGGCCGGAGAGCCGAAACGAAGGCGAGAGTCGCTCGAGCACGGCGAGCGCCTCGGCGATCTCGGGCGCCCTCTCGGCCAGCCAGCGGGCATCCGAGATCGCCGTGGTCTTGTCTCCGGCCGCCTCTGCGAGCCTCATCCGAACCGCGCGCGCGCTGGGCTCGGACGGCCCCTTCGCGGCCGAGACGGCCCTGTCCGCGACCCGGCGTGCGTCCGCGGGCTTCGCGCCCCGCTCGTACGCGGTCGCGGCCGCCACGAGCTCCTTCGCGCCACCGCGCGCTTCGAGGTAGCGGGCCGCCTCCTCGTAGGGGCCGGCGACGAGCTGCGCCTCGGCGCGAAGCCTCTTCACGCTCTCGTCGACGGCGGGGAGCGCGAGCCCCTCGAGCAGCGCCACGACCGCCGCGTCGTCACCAAGGCGCTTCGCGACGAAGGCACGCACGAAGCGGATCTCGGGCTTCTGGCGGTCTGCGCCGGGGAGGGCGTCGAGGCCGCGCGCCGCGTCTTGCCAGCGCCCGCGGCGTACGTCCTCGGGCCACGTCGCCTCCCGCGGGACGATCGCGGCGAGCGGCGGCGGCGCGACCTCCGCCGCGGCGCTCGATGGTGCGGACGCCGATGTCGCGACGCCCGGCTTCTTCGCGCAGGCGAGCGCGAGGAGTGGGACGAAGGCGAGGGCACGCCGCACCTCGGGTGCGATAGCGCACGTCGGGGGGGCCGGGCCACTATCCCGCAGCCCTGCGCCCACCGTGAGCCAAGCCCGCCTCGTCGACGCCCGTCTTCGAGAGACGGATCGAAGGGCTCGGTGTGCCGTGGCGCGCGCCCTTCGTGTGTTCCCACCTCGATCTCGTCGATGGCGGTGCTCGGAGCAGCGGATCGTGACGGATGCGGTCCGCGTGAGATCGGCTCGGGCGTCGTCGATGGCGGCGTCCGGGTCGGATCAGCGGATCGTGACGGACGCGGTCAGCGTGACGGCCGGGCCGTCGAAGGGCGGCACACTCAGCCCGCGGAACTTGGACGCGATACAAGAGCCCACAGGTGTTCCGGCGAAGGGAGGTCCGCTGACGAGCACCTGGGTGCTCCTGCCGCTCGGCGCGAAGGTGACGCGGAGGGTGGTCGATCCCTTGGGTCCATCGGTTACGCCACAGCCCGCGGCGGCGCCTGCGGCCGCGGCGAGCACGCCCTGCGCGGCGCCCTTGTTGAACTCGCCGCCGCCGACGGGCTTTGGCGGCTCCTTCGGTGGCTCCGGCTCCTTGACGGGAGGTGACGAGGGCTCCTTGACGGGAGGCGTCGTGGGCTCCTTGACGGGAGGCGTCGTGGGCTCCTTGGGCGCAGCCGTGGTCGCGGGATCCCTGGATGGCAGCGCGGGTGGCTCTCTCGGTGAGGGCTCGCTGGGCGTCGCTGTCGAGGGCTCCTTGGTCGCCGTGATCGTGGCCTCGACCGATGGGGTCGTGGCGGGCGCGTCGGGGGCCTTCTGCGCCTCGGGCGCGCTGGGCGTCGGCTCGGCCTTGCGGGCGGATCCGGTAGGCTCCGTCGCCGCTGCCTGGCTGCCTCGAGCGGCGCCGCCCTCGCCGGACCGAAGCGCGAAGAAGCCCACGCCCACCGCGAGCGCCACGCCAAGAAGGGCGAAGGCGAGCGTTCGGGGGGTCGTCCTCGAGGGCACGTCTCCCTTCTCGACGGGCGGTGCAGTGACGAACAGCGGCGCCGCCTCCGCTGCGCTGGGCGCGGCGGGGCCGTCGAAGAGCCCCGTCGCGGGGGGTAGAACCTTGTCGTCGAGTCCGAGCGGCGCATCCCCCGAGGGGGTCATGAGCGCGTCGAGGTCGATCCTCCCGGTCGAAGGCGCGGCGGCCGAAGGCGCCTGGAGGGCCGAGAGATCGGCCATCCCGCTCGCGACGGGAGGAGGCGGGGGGAGCTCGAGGGCCTCCATCTCCAGCGCTGGCGAGGCGGGCTCCTGCTTCGGCCGTCGTCGCGCCGCGCCTGCGCCGCCGTCGTCGCCGAGCCGGAACATCGCGCTCACGTCGCCGGAGCTCCGGGCGGCGGGTGCCGCGGGGCGCTCGAGGGTCTTCGCGTGATCCTCGAGGTCCGGGGTGGGGCCGGAGACGAGCTCGTACGCGGAAGAGTCCAGGCTCATCGGCGGATCGTCGCTGATGCGTGCGGAGGATCCGAGGCTGATGGGTGCGCTGTCGTCGATGAGCGCCGCCGAGTCGACGCTCATCGGAGCCTCGCTCTCTGGCGGCAGATCGGACAGCGGGATGGTCGGAGGATCCGTGGGGACGGTGGGCCGTGCGTCCGGCGGTACCGGCACAGGTGCGGCCGCGCTGGGCAGCGGGCTCGCGTCGCCATCGAGCCCGCCCGTGCGCGCAGCCGAGGACACGGCCGGCCTCCCTGCCGCGGGAGGGCGCGCGGGAGACCTCGGCGCGTGCGGCGCGGCGGCCGTCGGCGTGGGGCTCGAGAGCGCGGGCCTCCCCGGAGCTTTCGTCTCGTCGCGGGCAGGGGCGATCGCGGCGGGCGTCGCGGCCGCGCGCGGAGGAGACGGAGACGGGACGGGACGAGCGTGAGGTGTCGTGGCGGGCGTCGCGGCCGCGCGCGGAGGAGACGGAGACGGGACGGGACGAGCGTGAGGTGTCGTGGCGGGCGTCGCGGCCGCGCGCGGAGGAGACGGAGACGGGACGGGGCGAGGAGGACCCTTCGGTGCGGCGGCGAGCGGCGCCGTCGCCGGGCGGAGCGCCTCGACCTTCGGTGCGGGGCGCACCGCGGGCCCGGGCGGGCCGCTCCTCGCGGGCATCTTCACCTGCGTGGGCTCCTCTTCGAGCGGCGGCTCCGAGCGCCGGTGCACCAGTGTCCGCTCCTCGTCGTCCCCGACGAGGGACTCCGCCCCGAGCGCCCGACCGTCGGCGACGATCGTCGAGGCGCACTTCCGGCACCGATACTTGACCAGCCTGCCACGGACCTTCTCGTCCGGTGCGACGAAGCTGGCTCCACAGGAGGGGCATGCGACCTTCACGCGACGCGACGCAGCGTACCGGCTCTCGTGCGCCGAATCCAACAACTCGTCGTGTGCGGCGCCGCTCGGCGCGCTGTGCCGAAGCGGGCGTGGCGCGCGCGGACGATCGGCTCGATCTCTCGTCGCCTGTTGCGCCAGCCTTCGAGAAGGTAGCGTGGCGCGCGCGGACGATCGGCTCGATCTCCCGAGCCGAATCCAACGAGTCGCCGTGTGCGGCGCCGCTCAGCGCGTCGTGACGAAGCGGGCGTGGAGCGCGCGGACGATCGGTTCGACGTGCGCCTCCGGGACGAGCGCCGAGAGCCGCAGGGCGCCCCCGGAGCACTCCCCGCGCGCGCCCCCGATGACGTCGAGGAAGTCCGCGAGGGGTCGTGTCGTCGTCGAGAGCGAGTCCCCGACGACGCTCACCGACGCGAGCCCTCGCTCGAGGCCGAGCACCTTTCCGCCCGCGGCGAGCAGCGCGGCCTCGGCGCGGGGCCAGTCCGGCACGTTGAGCAGCGGCACCAAGAAGCGCGCTCGCTCGCCGGTGACGACGAGATCTTTGATCGGCGCCTCGGCGGCGTCGCAGGCGGCCACCACGCGGCGGAGGGGCGCCAGCGCCGAGAGCCGACCGACGACGAGGTTCTGCTCGGAGGTGATGGCGCGGACCTCGCGCGCCGGGGCGCCCTCGACGACGAGGGTCTGCCTGGCGCCGTCGCCTCGAGGCCACGCGTCGGACGTGCGGCGCGCCGCGATGGTGATCTTCGCCTTCCTCGCCCACTCGATGGCCTGGGCGCAGAGGACCTTCGCGCCGGCCTCGGCGAGCTCCTGGAGCGTCGCCGCGTCGACGATGGGGAGGTGCTGGGCGTCGGGAACGACGCGCGGATCGGCGCTGTAGACGCCGTCGACGTCGCTGTAGATCTCGCAGCGCTCGGCCGAGAGCGCCGCGGCGAGGGCCACCGCCGTCGTGTCGCTCCCGCCACGCCCGAGCGTCGTGATCTCGCGCTTGTAGGACATGCCCTGGTACCCGGCGACGAGGACGATTTTTCCGCGCGCCAGCTCGTCCTCGATGCGGTGGGGCCGCACCTCGATGATCCGCGCGTCGAAGTGCCGGTCGTTGGTGATGATGCCGCTCTGAGAGCCAGTGAACGAGATCGCCTCCTCGCCGCGCGCCGCGATCGCGATCGCCAGGAGCGACATGGACACGCGCTCCCCGGTCGAGACGAGCATGTCGAGCTCCCGCCGCGGCGGCTCGCTCGCGTGCGCGCCGACGGTCGCGGCCTCGCGCGCCTGAGCGATGAGCTTGTCGGTCGTCTTGCCCATCGCGCTCACCGTGACCACGACGTCGTGACCCGCGCGCTTGGCGGCGACGATCTTGTCGGCCACGAGGGCGATCTTCTCGAGATCGGCCACCGACGAGCCACCGTACTTCTGGACGATGACCGGCATCGATTGGCCATACCGCGCCTCCGGGTGCGCTGGCCAAGTTCTGCGGGTTCGCCGCCCGTCGACCGTGACTTCAATGGGCCTCGACGCCGCCGCGCGCGGGCGATAGACTAGACACGTCATGCGCCGCGTCCTCGTCCTCGCGCTGCTCGCGCTCGTCGGCTGCACCATGGATGATGGCGCGGGGTCGACGAGCGACGAGCGCGTCGACGAGCTCAGCAGCATCTCGTGCTCGACCTCCACGGCGACGGGGTACGTGAGCGGCAAGCCGTCCACCATCCACGTCGTCACCGTCGACGGCAAGAAGGTCCAGCTCGACACCGCCAACGCGTACTACGTGATGGCCCAGGCCGCCGCGAAGGCTGGGGTCACGCTGAAGGTCGTGAGCGGCTTCCGGACGATGGCCGAGCAACAGTACCTGTACGGCTGCTACGTCAACTGCAACTGCAACAGCTGCAACCTCGCCGCCAAGCCCGGCTACTCGAACCACCAGAGCGGGCACGCGCTCGATCTCAACACTTCCTCGCCGGGCGTCTACTCGTGGCTCTCCGCGCACGGCGGGGCCTACGGCTTCAAGCGCACCGTCCCGAGCGAGGCCTGGCACTGGGAGTGGTGGGGTGGAGGCCCGGGCGGCGGGCCCTGCGGCAACGACAAGGACGGCGACGGGGTCCCCGACGCGAAGGACAATTGCCCCACGGTCAAGAACGCGGACCAGAAGGACACGGACAAGGACGGGAAGGGCGACGCCTGCGACGACGACGACGACGGCGACGGGGTCCCCGACGCGAAGGACAATTGCCCCACGGTCAAGAACGCGGACCAGAAGGACACGGACAAGGACGGGAAGGGCGACGCCTGCGACGACGACGACGACGGCGACGGGGTCCCCGACGCGAAGGACAATTGCCCCACGGTCAAGAACGCGGACCAGAAGGACACGGACAAGGACGGGAAGGGCGACGCCTGCGACGACGACGACGACGGCGACGGGGTCCCCGACGCGAAGGACAATTGCCCCACGGTCAAGAACGCGG
>CAYNEK010000134.1:0-9492 GCA_964396175.1 uncultured Polyangiaceae bacterium
CGGGCTGACGGCCGCCGCCGAGCCCGCGCGCCGGTGATGTGCCCATGATCCGCGATCGCGTCGCCTCCATCGTCCTCGTCGGGCTCGCCCTCCTCGAGGGCGCCGTCGCGTATTGGGCCGTGCGCAAGGACCCGGTGCTCGCCGCACGCAGAGCGGCCCCGACGCGCGCGACGTCCGGCGACGCGGAGACCGTCCGGGAGCTCGCGGGCTTCCGGGTCGTCTCGCGGGGTGGGGCGCTCCGCGCGACCCAGGGGGCCTTCGCGCTCGACGCGAGCGGCGTCGTCGCCGCGCGTGCGGACGGGCATGAGCTCGTGATCGAGGGCGCGCAGCTCGTCGGCTTCGTCGAGGGTGGGGCGGTGGTCGCCCCCGGTCGCGCCGTCGCTGCGCTCGGAGCGGCGGAGGGCAGCGTCCTCTGGACCAGCGAGGCCGGGGCCGTGCGTGTCGGCGCGCCGAGCGTGTACTGGTCGTCCGGGCCGACGCGGCTCGTCGCCGAGGGCTCACCCATCCGCGTCTCTTTGCTCGAGGACGCCGCGCACGATTGCCATGTGGTCCCCGCGACGGCGGGCGTCACGGTGGTCGCCTTCGACGACGAGGGGAGACCCAAGGACGCGCGGACCACGGACGCGAGCGGAAGGTTCCCTCGGCTCCCACGCGGGCGGCTGACGGCGTTCGTCGGCGGCTTCCGCGTGGGCGAGCTCGCGAAGGGTGCCGGCGCCTCGTGCGAGGTCCCCATCACGCCGCTCGCGTCGCTCCATGTGCGCGTGCGCGACGCCGAGAAGGGGACGGCGAGCCCCGCGCGCGTCGCCATTCACGCGCGCCCCGGCACGAAGGAGCCGAATTTCGGGTCCCCCGAGCGCGCGTCGGGCGCCGGACCGCTCGTCGACGCCGAGACGGGCCGCGTGGACATGCTGCTCCCGGCGGGCGGCTACGACGTCGTCGCGATGCGCGGGATCGAGTTCTCGCACGCCGCGGCCTCGGTCGAGCTCGCCGCCGGCAAGGACGCGACGCTCGACCTCGAGCTCGTGCGCGTCGCCCCGACGCCCGGCTGGGCGTCCGCGGACCTGCACGTCCACTCGCGGGGGAGCTTCGACTCGTGGGTGTCCATCGAGGACCGCGTCCGATCGCTGGTGTCGGTGGGCGTCGACTTCGCCGCGGCGAGCGAGCACAACCGCGTCGGCTCGTACGAGACGGCGCTCGTCGGCGGCGGGCGGCTCGCGTGGATCCAGTCGGTCGAGGTGACGACCACGAGCCCCCTGCGCGGCCACTTCAACGTCATCCCCTTCTCCCAGAAGCCCGTGCCGAGGCACCAGGCGACGACGCTCGCGGCGCTCGTCGCCGACGTGCGCCGCCGAGCGCCCGACGCGCTCCTCCAGGTGAACCACCCGCGCCTCGGGATGGGGATCGGTCACTTCAACTCGATCCACCTCGACACGGACACCAAGAAGGGCCTCGCGCGGCTCGCGCGGGGGTTTGACACGCTCGAGGTCTACAACGGCTTCGAGATCCACAAACCCGAGAACGTGGACCGCGTCGTCGCCGAGTGGCTGCGCTTGCTCGAGGCGGGGCGCACGGTGTTCGCCACGGGGAGCTCGGACAGCCACACGATCCAGTACATCGGCGCGGGCTTCCCGCGCACGCTCGTCGAGGTGAAGGACGATCACGACGACGGCGAGGGGCCGCCGCTCGACGTCGCGGGGCTCGTCGCGGCGCTGAAGCGCGGCAAGGCCATCGCGACCTCTGGGCCCCTCGTCGAGGTCGACGGGATGGGCGAGCGACGCGATCCGAAGGACGGCGTGCTCGACCTCCATGTGCGCGTCCGCGCGGCCCCGTGGGTCGGCCCGTCCGTGCTCACCGCGTACTCGGGCGGGCGCGCGGTGCTCTCCCGTGAGCTCCCCGCGGCGAAGCCGGGCGGGACCCCCGAGGAGCAACGCGCCTCGGCGCTCCTCCTCGACGAGACCCTGAGGATCCCCGTCCTGCCCTCCGATCGCGCCGTCGTCGTCGTCGTCCGCGCCACCGAGAGCGTCGTGCGCAGCTTCCCTTACATGGACTGGAAGCCCATGGCGATCACCAACCCGGTGTTCGTCCGGGATCTCTGAGCGGGTTGCTTTCCTCCTTCGCCGTAGGTACGCGCGCCCCCATGAGCCTGAAGGACACCATCACCCAGCAAGGCATGAAGCTCATGGGCGATCCCCGCATGGTCAAGCTCCTGCAGGACGAGCGCTTCATGAAGCTCATGATGGCCGCGATGGCGGTCCCCGGGCGCGTGCAGCACTTCACCGACGAGCAGAAGGAGTCCATCGCGCGCACCTTCGGCCTCGTCCTGGAGAAGGACTTCCGGGCGCTGAAGCGCAAGGTGGCCGATCTCGAGGCGAAGGTCGCCGACCAGAAGAAGCCGAAGTGAACGGCGAGCCCGGCGAAGTTGGCCGAGCGCCGCGCCGGCTGATAGGCGCGTCGGGTCGATGTCGCCGCTCGTCCGGGTCACCCTCGTCGTCCAGCGAGCCGCGGCGTACCTCTTGCCGCTCGGGCTCTCGCTCGGCCTCGGGGCGCTCGTCGTCGTCGTCGGCACGGGCCCCGTCTCGACCACGCACCTCTCGGCGCTGGCGCTGCTCCTCTCGATCACGCTCGTCGTCCGCGCCCGCGCGCGGTGGAAGGCCGAGACCCGCGCCGCCAAGACCGCGCTCGACACCGAGCTCGTCCTCTCCGCGCTCTCGCTCGCGGTGCTCACGGCGCTGCGCGTGGACGCGTCCCTCGACGGCGCGACCTTCGCGCTCGCGTACCTCGTCTTGGCGGTCGCCGCGTCGACGGCGCGCGGGGCGGCCACGGCGGTCGGCGTCGTCGCGCTCGCCACGATGGACGCGGCGATCCGGTGGACGACCCGCTGGGACACCCTGCCCTTCGTCGTGCACGTGGGCCTGTCCGTCGCCTTCGCCACCCTGAGCCACCTCTTGCTCCGCCAGGAGCTCACCCGGATGCGCGGGAAGGCGAAGGCGCGCATCCAGGCGGAGCTCGATCGGATGACCGACGCGGCGCGCCGCTATCGCCTCGACACCCCCAAGGGATCGCCCGACCGCCGCACGCGCGAGGACGACGAGCGGCTCGTCCGGTCGAGCGCCGAGGAGATCCACCAGGCCGTCATGTTCTCGCTCGATCTCGTGCGTCGCTCGCTCGGCCTCCACACGGCGATGCTGCTCTGGCTCGGAGACTCGGGCAGGCACCTGCGCATCGCGGAGCTCTCGACGGACGGGGACGTGCTCGACGGCCCCTTTCTCACCGCGGACGGCGTCTTTGGAGCGGCGCTCTCCCGTCGCGCGCCGGTCTCGCTCGGTGGCCTCCGCGGCTCGACGCGCCTCCCATACTACCACGGCGCGTCCCCCGTCGGCTCGGCGTGCGCCGTGCCCATCTTCGAGCGCGGGGATCTGCGGGGGCTGCTCGTCGCCGATCGGCACGCCGACGAGACCTTCTCGGCCCGCGACGAGGAGCTGCTCGTCCTCGCCGCGAAGCACGCCGTGCGCGTCGTGACGAACGAGCGCGTCTTCCTCGCGCTCGAGCGCGCCAAGGCCGAGCAAGGGAAGCTCTACCGCGCGTCCGAGGCGCTCGGCGGGGCGATGAGCGAGGCGGCCGTGCTCGAGGCCGCGGTGATGAGCGCGCGCGAGATCGCGGCCTTCGATTTCTCGGCGGTGACGCTCTACGAGAAGAAGGCGGGGATCCATGAGATCCACGCGGTCTCCGGCGACGGCACCGATCCGCTCCTCGGCGCGCGCTTCGCGCACAACACGGGCCTCGTGTCGATGGTGGTCGAGAACAAACACCCGCTTCCATACAAGGGCGAGCTCGAGGAGAAGCGCCAGGTCGTCTTCCACCCGCGCCTCCTGCCGCCGCCGGTCGCGAGCGTCCTGGTCCTCCCGCTCGTCGTGCACGATCGCCCGCTCGGCACGCTGGTCCTCGGCGCGAGGCGGAAGGGCGCCTTCGGCGACGCGGTGCGCCCGACGCTCGAGGTGCTCGCCCGCCACGTCGCCGTCAGCCTGGCGAACGCACGAATGGTCAAGAAGCTCGAGGATCTCGCGACGACCGACGGCCTGACGGGTCTGCTCAACAAGCGCGCGCTCCTCGAGTCGGCGAAGGAGAAGCTCGCGTCGGCGACGCGCTTCGGCCGGAAGGTGTCGGTCGTGGTGACGGACATCGACTTCTTCAAGAAGGTGAATGACAATTACGGGCACGACGTCGGCGATCAGGTGATCAAGGGGCTCGGCGACATCCTGCGGCGCGTGAAGCGTACGACGGATCTGGTGGCGCGCTTCGGCGGCGAGGAGTTCGTCGCGCTGTGTGAGGAGACGGACGAGAAGGGCGCGATGCTCTTCGCCGAGCGGATCCGCGAGGAGCTCGAGAAGACGGTGTTCCCGACGTCGAAGGGGCCGCTGTCCGTCACCTGCTCCCTCGGCGTCGCGACCTTCCCCGAGGCGGGGCGCGATTGGGACACGGTGTTCAAGGCTGCCGACGAGGCGCTCTACGCTTCGAAGCACGGCGGCCGGAACCGCTCGACCGCCCACACGACGCGCCGCGCAGCCTAGTACCCGAGATCGGAAGCTCGTTCCGTGTCGTTCGACGAGATCAGTCCCTGGGCGCGAGCAGCCAGGGGAAGGATCCGGCGAGGAGGTCGACGTGGACGCGGCCGCCGAAGCGCTCGGAGAGCGTGGACCATCCGGCGTCGCAGCCGTCGCGGTGGAGGTTGAGGCTGTCCCAGACGACGTTGACGTCTCGACCTGGGTAGCGTGCGACGCGCGCCCTCGAGGAGGGCGACGACGGTCTTCGCGTCGCGGTGGGTGACGACGCGGCCGTGCACCTTGCCGGTGCGGACGCGCGAAGGCGCCGAGGAGGCAACAGGTGCCATACCGGCGATACTCGAACCCCTTGCGGCGCACGGCGCCGGGGCCGACTCGGGTGAGGGGTCTGCGGTCCAAGATCTGGATGGGCTTCGCGTCGACGCAGAGGACGACGGCGCCGGGAGGCGGCTTCAAGTCGAGGTCGCAGACGCGCTGGACCTTCTCGCGGAAGTGGGGGTCGGGGCTGTGGAGCCACTGGCGAACGCGGTGGGGGCGAAGGCCTTCGGCGGCGAGGATGCGCTGGACGGACGAGCGGCTGAGGGTGACGCCGGACGACCTGGCCAACGCCTCCGCGAGCCGGTGTCGCGACCACAGGCACTCGAGAGGCAGACGGCAGTCGCCCTGGCGAGAGCAGGCGAGCTTGACGACCTCGCAGCGGGTCAGGAGATCGATGCGCGGCGGAGCGCCCGCACGCGGCGCATCGTGCAGAGAAGGAAGGCCGGGCGACGCCTCCCAACGAGCACGCCACTTGCGCACGAGACGGTCACTGCAACCCACGAGCGCCGCGACCCGGGCTGGGCCGTGACCGGCAGCGAGGTGCAAGATGATGCGAGCGCGGACGACGAGGCTGAAGGCAGCTCGGTGCTGCGCGACCACGCGGCAGAGATCTCGACGGTGACGGCGGCTGATGCGAAGCGCTCGCGGGACGGGACCCGGCATGCGTCCTCAACACCTCGGGTGGCGGATCTATTTCCATCGACCCGGAGCGACCTTCTGGGCAGCGGGACTAGCCAGAGGACACGAGGCAAGGTACGCGACGATCATGCGCAACCACCACGTGTGCCCGAAGTGCAGCTGTCCCAACCTCCTGGTCATTGCGAAGCGGGGTCAGCCGGATGGCCGATCCGTCAATCAGGTCTACACGGAGCGGGTTCACTCGGGTGCCGACCCCAGTCGGGCCTTCCAGCGCATCGACATCGGACACGTGGAGCAGTGGATCTGCTCTGCCTGCGGTTACATGGAATCCTACGGGAGAGATTTTGCCAAGTTGGCCGAGCTCGCGACGAAGGGCAATGCGGGTGTGTTCTGGGTGCAGGGAGGCGGGGGCGCCGGCTCTCCGTGAAGGGCAGAGTCGAGCCGTCCCTCGGCGCGCTGCGGGCGATCGTAGCCCATTCCATCCCCTTTCCGCGACCACGTCCGGCCCACCGCGCCCGGGCCCACCGCGGGGCGCCGTAGAGCCCCCACCGGCGGCGCCGTGGGCGTCGGGGAGCGGGCGCGCTCGAGCAGCGCGGGCCGAGGCTCGTGCGATGGACCGCGCTGCCTCGTCTTTTCCTAACGCAGGGATGGACAAGTGACACCTGGGTCGCTGTAGCGGTGCAGCGACTGCATGATAGGAAAGCCGAGCCCGCCCGTATGTTCGACGAGTTTGGCCTTGCCGCACGTGCGCGTGAAAGGGAACCGCTCTTGGTCATCTCCAAGCCTGACGCTGTATCGCTCACCGCCTCTTACCCGGAAGTAACCGTGGCACCCGCCCTGGGAGCGGTGCACTGGAGGACTGCACGACACGTCCTCGAGGACGACGTCCACCGTGCGAGTCTGCGAGGGGAGTACGTAGTTTGCAGCTTCGAGTGCACTCAAGGTCGTGAACGGAGCCGCGATCATCGTGAAGACCGCCAGGATCGGGAGGAAGATGTGCCCCTTTGGGTAGCGCCGAAACCAAAGGAACGAGGCGAACATCATGAAGGCATACGTGAAGGAACTCAGGCCGAGCCCCATCCAATAAAAGGATGTCTCATACGGGCCAAATGCGAATTGCCCGTGGAGCAACAAGAAGGCGATGAATGAACACATTGATGCGAGCAGGGCAAGGGCCGACGGAGTCTCCCCCCCCCTGGATGGATGCGGCGAATGGACGGGCGCGGAGGGGCGTGGGAGGTGACTCGCGAGGCCCGCGAGGGCATCGAGAAGCGCAGGCGTCAGAGATATGTCGCCAAGGTCGCTCGTCACGGCCACGACGCTCTCATATTCACCAAAGGCGAGCCAAGCGGAGCTCCCGTACCTGTCAAGGATCGCCAGCGTCTGCGCACGCACCACCGGAAGCGCGAAGAGCCCGCGTACGGCCGCCTCCGGCTCCCTCGTGTCGATGCGCACGACTGCGTCGAACGCGCGGTCCCCTGTCTTGACGACCCGTCGCATCCGAAGGGCGCTGCCGAGCCGATCGAAGACGTTCGCCTTCCTGACGTAGACATGTGGGATGCGCGCGACCCATGGGCGGTGGTCATGCTCGGGCGGCAGCGCCAGGAACCCGTACCCGAGAGGTCGGAATCGACTAGACCAATAGGGTGGCCTCCAAGCGAGGTAGCGCATCCCTCGATACCAGAAGAACACGCGGACATCGCGCTCGGACGGCGAGATCGGTTCGACCGTCGTGTACCCCGTGCTCCGCAGCTTCTGGAATAGGTCCCAGCGTTCTGCCCTTGCGAACGGCGCGCCCATCACGTCCTACGATTCATCCACATCGGCTGGCACAGGAGCGTAGGCCATTCAAGCCTGTTTCCACGACCATGTCCCTCTCCTGCTCACCGTGTCTGACCCCGGCGGGCGAGAAGACGCCCCCTACCGGCCCGCCGAGACGGGCCGGGTCGACCACGGAGACGTCGACGTTCGCACGCAAGGTCCCTCCGAAGGTACACCTCCGCCCACCGCCAGTCAATCGGCACGCGCGCCGGCCTCGTCTGATCGCGGCCAGATCGCCGGGCTGGCGACGGAGCACGGTGCTCTCCCGGGACGGCAGCCGCCCCGCGCCGGCGCCTGCACCGGCGGCTCCGCGGGCGTCTAGGCGGGCGGGGACGGCGAGGTCGTCGTGACCATGTCGCTGAAACACCGCTGCCCGACACGAAATTCTCGATAAGGGACACGCTAGAAAATTTTCGGCTTGCAAGGGGCAAACCAGCGAATCTCTCAACCTCCTCAGAGCAGCCGGCAAGGCGCGCGGGCTCGACCGAACGCTGGAGGCGAACACGGTGAAGACGCGCACCATGTCCCTCTTCGATCAAGGCGCTGCTGGGACCGCGCCATCCCGAACCTGCGCGAAGACCGTCCGTTGCCGCTGAGACCCGCCTTCGGCGAGAGCGTGTCCAGTCACGCCGCGTTCCGTGAAAGCTTTGGGCTAATTGGCGGGGATAGGTCAGCTTGGAGGGGCGTGGGAGTTGACTCGCGATGCCCGCGAGGACATCGAGAAGTGCAGGCGCTAGAGGCACTTCGACAAATCGGTTCGTCACGGCAACGACGCTGTCCTCTTCACCAAAGTGGAGCCAAGTGGCGCTCCCGTGCCTGTGAAGGATCGCCAGTGTCTGCGCACGCACCGCCGGAGGCGCAAGGAGTCCGCGTACGGCCGCCTCCGGCTCGCTCGTGTCGATGTGCACGGCTGCGTCGAACGCACGGTCCCCTGTCTTGACGGCCCGCCGCATCCGAAGGACGTTGCCGAGCCGGTCGAAGGGGTTCGACTTCGTGACGGAGACATGTGGGATGCGCGCGACCCATGGGCGGCGGTCAAGCTCGGGCGGCAGCGCCACAAATCCGTACATGAGAGGTCGGAGTCGATCAGACCAATAGGATGCCCTCCGAGCGATGTAACGCATCCCTCGATACCAGAAGAACACGCGGATATCGCGCTCGGACGGCGAGATCGGTTCGACCGTCGTGTACCCCGTGATCCGCAGCTTCTGGACCAGGTCCAAGCGTGCTGTCCTTGGGAGCGACGCACCCATCAGTTCCTACGGTTCATCCACATCGGCTGGCACAGGAGCGTAGCCCATTCAAGCCCCTCTCCACGATCGTGTCCCTCTCCTGCCCACCCTGTCTGACCCCGGCGGGCGAGAAGACGCCCCCTACCGGCCCGCCGAGACGGGCCGGGTCGACCACGGAGACGTCGACGTTCGCACGCAAGGTCCCTCCGAAGGTACACCTCTCCGCCCACCGCCAGTCAATCGGCACGCACGCCGGCCTCGTCTGGCCGCGGCCAGGTCGACTGGCTGGCGACGGAGCACGGTGCTCTCCCGGTACGGCAGCCGCCCCGCGCCGGCGCCTGCACCGGCGGCTCGGCGGGCTCGCCCAGGCGCTCGAGGCAGCGCCGTACGCCCTCGATCTTCGCCACCACCGCGAGGAGCCGCGGCCATCCTCTGCGGTGGTGGCGCTCGAGGACGTCGACGCGGACCGTCCACGCGAGGAGCGCGGCCCAGGGGCGCGTCGGCGACCACGTCCACTTCGTCCACACCCGCTCCATGCCTCCTGGATCCATCCGATCGAAATTCGGTTCTCCATCCTCCAGCGCCGCCTCCTCCGCCTCGCGTCCCACGACTCCGAGGCGTCCATCCGCTCCGACGTCCTCGCGTTCATCCGCCACTGGAACGCCCGCCTCGCGCGACCGTTTCGCTGGACCTTCTCCGGCCGCTTCGACCAGGCTCCACGCGCCGCCTGACAGGCGGCGGTCGATGCCCGCTCTCGCCGCCGAACCGATCCATCTCGACCTCGCTCAGTCCTTTCTCGACGACCATCCCGGCCTCGCTCACCTCCGCCTCGGACGCCACGGCCAGCTCATCGTCCTCGAGTCAGGCCCCAAGGGTGGAGATCCAATCTGAGCGGACAGGGATCGCAGCATTGGAATCCAATG
>CAYNEK010000135.1:0-9372 GCA_964396175.1 uncultured Polyangiaceae bacterium
ACGTGTTCTCGATCAAGGGCCGCGGGACGGTGGCGACGGGGCGCATCGAGCGCGGCATCGTCAAGGTGAACGAGGAGGTCGAGATCATCGGCTTCCGCGACACGCGCAAGACGGTGGTGACGGGCGTCGAGATGTTCCGCAAGCTGCTTGACGAGGGGCAGGCGGGCGACAACGTGGGCTGCCTCCTCCGCGGGATCGAGAAGACGGACATCGAGCGCGGGCAGGTGCTGGCGAAGCCGGGGTCGATCCTCCCGCACAAGAAGTTCACGGCGGAGGTCTACGTCCTGAAGAAGGAGGAGGGCGGGCGCCACACGCCGTTCTTCACGAACTACCGGCCGCAGTTCTACATGCGGACGACGGACGTGACGGGGCAGTGCAACCTGCCCGACGGCGTGAAGATGGTGATGCCGGGCGACACCGTGACGATCACGGTGGAGCTCATCACGCCGGTCGCGCTCGAGGAGCAGCTGCGCTTCGCCATCCGCGAGGGCGGCAAGACCGTCGGCGCCGGCGTCGTCACCAAGGTCACGGAGTGAGGGGCGACGGGGGCGCCGTACGTCGGCGCCCCCAGCCTGCGAGCGATGGGCGCCCGGGTCACGGTGAGCCTCGCCTGCGCGGTGTGCCGCGCGAGGAACTACAAGACCACCCGGGCCTCTCGCCCCAGCGACAAGCCCTTCGAGCTCAAGAAGTACTGCAAGGTGTGCAAGGCGCACACGATCCACCGAGAGAGCAAGTAGTCACGAACATACGGGTGTAGCTCAGCTGGTAGAGCAGCGGATTCCAAATCCGCAGGTCGTGGGTTCGAGTCCCCCCGCCCGTGCCGGAACCCCACGTCCCCGCCGCTCCGCGGCGTCCCACCGAGAACCAACGAACCATGGCCGACGACGACAAGCAAGAGATCGACGCCGACGCCCCGGCAGGAGACGCCGAGGTGGGGGACGATCCGTCGGGCGACGACGGCGCCGAGCTCGACGGGTCGCGGTCCGAGGCCTCCGAGGCCGACGCCGCGAAGAACCTCGGCGTGCTCCGCTACGTGCTCGCCGGCTTCTTCGCGACGGCGATCGGCGCGGCGTTCGTGCTCGGCAAGACGCTCGCGGCGATCTGGGGGCGGCTCGCCGAGGCCCGCTGGTTCCAGAACAGCCTCCACGCGCTCGCGGCCGTGGGCGAGGAGGAGCGCGCCGAGATCTCGACCACGGTCGGCGCGGTCGTGGCGCTCGTCGCCGCGGTCTATGCGTACCGCCGCCCCGATGTCCGGCAGTGGACCAACGACGTGGCGGGTGAGCTGGCGAAGGTGACCTGGCCCGACAAGGCCGAGGTCGTGAGCTCGACGCTCGTCGTCATCGTGACGGGCGCGGGGGCCACCTTGTACCTCGCGCTCCTCGATCGATTCTGGGGCTTCGTCACGGGCCTCGTCTATGGAGGCTCCTGAACCCATGAGCAAGAAATGGTACGTGATCCAGACCTTCTCTGGTCACGAAGAGAAGGTGAAGTCCGCGATCCTCGAGCGGGCGAAGCAGTTCGGCATGGAGGACAAGATCGGTGAGATCCTGATCCCCAAGGAGACGATCTCCGAGACGCTCTCCTCCGGCAAGACCAAGACGAAGCAGAAGACGAGCCTGCCGGGCTACCTCTTCGCCGAGATCGAGATGAGCGAGGACGTGTGGCACATGGTGAAGGACACCACGAAGGTGACCGGCTTCATCGGCAACCAGACGCCCACGCCGGTGCGCGCCCCCGAGATCGACGGCTTGCGCCGCGGGATCGTCGAGGGTGCCATGAAGCCGAAGGTGAAGGTCTCCTTCGAGGTCGGCGACGAGGTCCGCGTCGTCGAGGGCGCCTTCGCGAACTTCTCGGGCGTCGTCGAGGAGGTGAAGCCCGAGAAGCAGAAGCTCAAGGTGAAGGTCAGCATCTTCGGGCGCGCGACCCCGGTCGAGCTCGATTTTGCGCAGGTCGAGAAGCGATAATCGTCGTATAGAGCCAGGCCCTACGGTCCACACCACGCCCCGGCCCCTCTCCTAGGAGCGGCCGCCAGCCGTGGAAGCAGCGCGGAAGCATCGCAAAGCGAGAGACAACAGTCATGAAGAAAGTCACCGGATACATCAAGCTGCAGCTCCCGGCCGGAAAGGCCAACCCCTCGCCGCCCGTGGGCCCCGCCCTCGGTCAGCACGGCGTGAACATCATGGGGTTCTGCAAGGAGTTCAACGCGAAGACGGCGCCACAGGGCGACACGATCATCCCCGTGGTGATCACCGTCTACAGCGATCGCTCCTTCACCTTCATCACCAAGACGCCGCCGAACAGCGTGCTCATCAAGAAGGCGGCGGGTCTGCCGACCGGCAAGAAGCCCGGCGCCGGCTCCAAGGAGCCGAACCGCAACAAGGTCGGCAAGATCACGAAGGCGCAGCTGAAGGAGCTCGCTCTGCTGAAGATGCAGGACACCAACGCCCACACCGTCGAGGCCGCGATGCGCATCATGCACGGCACGGCGAAGTCGATGGGCGTCGACGTCGTCGACTGACGCCCTCGCGGGGAGCCCGAAGCGCTCGGCCGCGCCGCGCGGCGCACCGGTCACGCACCGCGAGTCGGCGGCGCGCGTGCCCCGAGGGCGGGCTCCCCACACCCCACAAGCTTGGAGGCCACCTGGCCTCCATCGCGTCCAGTCCCGGGATGGGCCCGGGAGACGCGCCGCAACTCCCCACCACGACCCGCGTCTCGCGGCACCGTGGGAGGCCAACCAGTCCACACTCATCCGTTCCGAGCAGGGCCACAAGGAGAACAGCATGGCGAAAGCCAACGCGGAAACGACAGACAGCGCAGAGGCGGCCCCCGCCGCCGACGCGAAGCCCGGGGCCAAGGCCGCGGGCAAGAAGACCGGCGACAAGAAGCCGAAGACCAAGCCGGCGGGCTACAAGCGCCGGAGCGGGCGGGAGTCGTCTCTCTCGGCCGTCGACGGCACCAAGAAGTACACCATCGTCGAGGCAGCTGCCCTCGTGAAGAAGGCATCCTTCACGAAGTTCGACGAGACGGTGGATCTCGCGGTGCGCCTCGGCGTCAACCCCAAGCACGCGGACCAGATGGTCCGTGGCGCGCTCGTCCTGCCTCACGGCACGGGTCAGACCCTGCGGGTCGCCGTGTTCGCGAAGGGCGAGAAGCAGAACGAGGCGAAGGCCGCGGGCGCGGACATCGTCGGCGCCGATGATCTCGCCGCGAAGATCCAGGAGGGCTTCATGGAGTTCGACCGCGTGATCGCGACCCCCGACATGATGGGCGTCGTCGGCAAGCTCGGTCGCGTCCTCGGGCCTCGAGGCCTCATGCCGAACCCGAAGGTCGGGACCGTCACGCTCGACGTGAAGGGCGCCGTCACCGAGGCGAAGGCGGGCAAGATCGAGTACCGCGTCGAGAAGGCGGGCATCGTGCACGCGCGGATCGGCAAGGTCTCGTTCACCGATCAGTCCCTCTCGGCGAACGCCGAGGCGCTCATCCAGGCGCTCATCCGGCAGAAGCCCTCCACCGCGAAGGGCATCTACCTGCGGAGCATCACCATGAGCTCCACGATGGGCCCGGGCGTGAAGATCGATCCGCTCACCGTCGGCGCGAAGGAGGAATGAGCCATGAACCGCACCGAAAAGACCGCTGAGATCGCCGAGATCGCCTCGAAGTTCGAGAAGATGACCTCGGCGGTGTTCGTGTCCTTCCAGGGGCTCGACGTGGCCGCCGTGACCAAGCTGCGCAACGAGTTCCGCAAGAGCGGCGTCGAGTACCGCGTCGTCAAGAACACGCTCGTCAAGCACGCCCTGCGCGGCAAGGGCTACGCCGAGCAGCTCGGCAAGACGCTCACGGGCATGACCGGCGTCGCTTGGTCCTACGAGGATCCGTCTGCGGCCGCCAAGGTGGTCTCGGCCTTCAGGAAGGACCACGAGAAGCTGACGGTCAAGGCTGGCCTCATCGAGGGGACGATCCTCGACGCCGCGAGCGTCGAGAACAGCCTCGCGAAGATGCCCGGCAAGGACGAGCTCCGCGCGATGCTCCTGGCGACGCTCCAAGCGCCGCTGCAGAGCTTCGTCGCCCTGCTCGCCGCGCCCTCGCAGAACCTCGTCTACGCCCTCGACGCCAAGCGCCGCAAGGACGCCGGCGAAGGCTTACACCCGATCCCCCCATCATCCACAGCACCCAAGACTTCTAGAAGACAGGAATCACTCCCATGGCAGACCTCACCAAAGACCAGCTCGTCGACCACCTCTCCAAGATGTCCGTGATGGACATCGCCGACCTCATCAAGACCCTCGAGGACAAGTGGGGCGTCAAGGCCGCACCGGTCGCCGTCGCGGCCCCCGCGGGCGGCGGCGCTGCGGCGCCCGCGGCCGCGGCCGAGGAGAAGACGGAGTTCAACGTCGAGCTCGCAGAGGCGGGCGCGAACAAGATCAACGTCATCAAGGTCGTCCGCGAGCTCACGGGCCTCGGCCTCAAGGAGGCGAAGGACCTCGTCGAGGGCGCCCCCAAGACCCTCAAGGAGGGCGTGTCCAAGGCCGACGCCGAGGACATGAAGAAGAAGCTCGAAGAGGCCGGCGCGAAGGTCAAGCTCTCCTGATCGACCGCCACGGCGCGGAGGAGGTCTCGGTCCGGGCCTCCTCCGTGTCGATCAATTCTTCTGGACAGGGGCTTGAGTTCGTGCTCTGGCGCGCTCCCTAGCGTCGCGAGAGCCCCGCGCCGCCCGTCCCTCGCGCTTCTTCAGTCCGTCCCTCGCCCGATTGCCTCATCCATCTTAGCGATCCCAACCCAGCCGGGAAGGCGGCACGGCCTCCGTGTCCGCGCTTCCCTGTCTGCGCTTTGTGCGCCTCGCTTGTCTTATCCCTCGCGCCCGCCCCGCGAGCCCCGTCCCCCCTGCACAAGAACCCTCGCCGTCCGAGGGCTAGGAGAATCCTCCCATGGCTGTCATCCAGACGAACTTCCGGCTTCGCAAGAACCTGGGTCGCGTGCGTCGCATCATCGACGTCCCCAACCTGATCGACATCCAGAAGACCTCCTACGACAAATTCCTGCAGTCGGACGTCCCGCTCCACGATCGGATCAACGAGGGGCTCCAGGCGGTGTTCCGCTCGGTGTTCCCGATCAAGAACTTCAACGGCCAGAGCGAGCTCGTCTTCGTCTCCTACAACCTCGAGAGGCCGAAGTACGACGTCGACGAGTGTCGGCAGCGCGGCATGACCTTCGCCGCGCCGATCAAGGTGACGACCCAGCTCCTCATCTACGATCTCAACCAGGGCACGGGCGAGCGGCTGGTCCGGGACATCAAGGAGCAGGAGGTCTACTTCGGCGAGATCCCGCTGATGACCGCGACGGGCACCTTCATCATCAACGGCACCGAGCGCGTCGTCGTCTCGCAGCTCCACCGCTCGCCGGGCGTCTTCTTCGACCACGACAAGGGCAAGACCCACTCGTCCGGGAAGTTCCTCTACTCGGCGCGCGTCATCCCCTACCGCGGCTCGTGGCTCGACTTCGAGTTCGACCCGAAGGACATCCTGTACGTCCGCATCGATCGCCGCCGGAAGATGCACGCCACGGTGCTGCTCCGCGCGCTCGGCTATTCGACGCAGGATCTGCTCACCTACTTCTACAACACCGAGACGATCTACCTCGAGAAGGCCGGCCGCTTCTCGAAGAGCCTCGAGTTCGATCTGCTCCAGGGGCAGCGCGCGACGCGCGACATCAAGGTCGACGGCGAGACCATCGTCAAGAAGAACAGCAAGTTCAACAAAGCCGCGATCAAGCGCCTCCGCGAGAAGAAGCTCGATCGGCTCCCCGCCGAGCTCGACGAGCTCGTCGGCAAGGTGGCGGGCGAGGACGTCATCGACCCCGAGACCGGCGAGGTGCTGGTGGAGGTCAACGACGAGCTCACCGAGGCGAAGCTCCAGAAGCTGCGCGACGCGGGCGTCGAGAGCTGCAAGACGCTCTTCATCGACGGACTCAACGTCGGATCCTTCCTCCGCGACACGCTGCTCGCCGACAAGGTGAAGACCCAGGACGACGCGATCCTCGAGATCTACCGCCGCCTCCGCCCGGGCGACCCGCCCACCCTCGAGACCGCGAAGCAGCTCTTCCACAATTTGTTCTTCAACCCCGAGCGCTACGACCTCTCGAAGGTCGGGCGGCTCAAGATGAACTACAAATTCTACAGTCATCTCCCGGAGGCCGAGCGCCCGACCCTCGAGGCGACGGTGCTCACCAACCAGGACATCCTGGAGACGGTCCGGCACCTCATCGATCTCAAGAACGACCGCGGCACCGTCGACGACATCGACCACCTCGGCAACCGCCGCGTCCGCGCCGTCGGCGAGCTGATGGAGAACCAGTACCGCATCGGCCTCGTCCGCATGGAGCGCGCGATCCGCGAGCGCATGAGCATGGCGCAGGAGATCGACACGATGATGCCGCACGATCTCATCAACGCGAAGCCCGTCTCCGCGGTGGTGAAGGAGTACTTCGGCTCGTCGCAGCTCTCGCAGTTCATGGATCAGACGAACCCGCTCAGCGAGGTCACGCACAAGCGCCGCCTCTCCGCCCTCGGGCCGGGCGGGCTCACGCGCGAGCGCGCGGGCTTCGAGGTCCGCGACGTCCACACGACGCACTACGGCCGCATCTGCCCCATCGAGACGCCCGAAGGTCCGAACATCGGCCTCATCGCGAGCCTCTCGTCCTTCGCCCGCGTGAACGACTACGGCTTCGTCGAGACGCCGTACCGGCGGGTCGAGGGCGGCCGCGTGACCGGCGAGGTGGGGTGGTTCTCCGCGCTCGAGGAGGAGGGCAAGTTCATCGCCCAGGCGACGGACAAGCTCGACCCGCACGGCAAGTTCACCGAGTCGCTCGTCTCGGCGCGGTACAACGGCGAATTCAAGCTCGTCACGCCCGAGAACGTCGTCCTCATGGACGTCTCGCCGAACCAGATGGTCTCGGTCGCCGCGGCGCTCGTGCCCTTCCTCGAGCACGACGACGCGAACCGCGCCCTGATGGGCGCGAACATGCAGCGCCAGGCGGTGCCGCTCATCCAGTCCGAGGCGCCGCTCGTCGGCACGGGCATGGAGCAGCGGCTCGCGTCCGACTCGGGCGTCTGCATCGTCGCCGGGCGCTCGGGCACGGTCGACTCCGTCGACGCCGCGCGCATCGTCGTGCGCCCCGACGGCGAGAACGCCGAGATCCCCGACATCTATCAGCTCCAGAAGTACCAGCGGTCCAACCAGTCGACCGCCTACACGCAGCGCCCGATCGTCCGCACCGGCGACAAGGTGAAGAAGGGCGACGTCCTCGCGGACGGCCCCTCGTGCGACATGGGCGAGCTCGCGCTCGGGAAGAACGTGGTCGTGGCCTTCATGCCCTGGCAGGGGTACAATTTCGAGGACTCGATCCTCGTCTCCGAGCGCATCGCGAAGGAGGACGTGTTCACCTCGATCCACATCGAGGAGTTCGAGTGCGTCGCCCGCGACACGAAGCTCGGCAAGGAGGAGATCACCCGCGACATCCCCAACGTCGGCGAGGAGGGGCTGAAGGACCTCGACGAGTCCGGCATCGTCCGCATCGGCGCAGAGGTGAAGCCCGGGGACATCCTGGTGGGCAAGATCACGCCGAAGGGCGAGACCCAGCTCTCGCCCGAGGAGAAGCTCCTCCGCGCGATCTTCGGCGAGAAGGCGGGCGACGTCCGCGACAGCTCGCTGAAGGTGCCGCCCGGCGTCCAGGGCATCGTCATCAACGCGCGCATCTTCGCCCGGAAGGGGACGGAGAAGGACGACCGCACGAAGGAGATCGAGGAGCAGGAGCGCGTGCGGCTCGAGCGCCTCATGACCGAGGAGGTCCGCATCCTGCGCGACAGCTTCTTCCGCGTCGTGCAGAAGGAGTTCCTCGGGAAGTCGCCGAGCCAGAAGCTCGTCGACGACAAGGGCAAGGTGCTCCTCCAGAAGGGCGCGCCGATCACGCGCGAGCAGCTCGCCGAGGTGCCGCAGAAGTACTGGTCGGAGATCGCCGTCGACTCTCAGGAGCTCTTCGTCACGAAGCTCCGCGAGCTCGAGGACCTCATCGCGTCGCGCGAGGAGCACTTCCGCGACAAGATCGATCGCCTGTCGAAGGGCGACGAGCTCCCGCCCGGCGTCATCAAGATGGTGAAGGTCTACATCGCCATCAAGCGCAAGCTGCAGGTCGGTGACAAGATGGCCGGGCGCCACGGCAACAAGGGCGTCGTCTCGCGCATCATGGCGGAGGAGGACATGCCGTACCTCCAGGACGGCACGCCCGTCGATCTCGTCCTGAACCCGCTCGGCGTGCCCTCCCGCATGAACGTGGGCCAGATCCTCGAGGTCCACCTCGGCTGGGGCGCGCGCACGATGGGGCAGCAGCTCCAGTACATGCTCGAGCGCAAGTTCGACGCGAAGGCGATCCGCGAGCACCTCGCGACGATCCTCGAGGGCGATCCCGAGTGGACCGACTTCTTGCAGAGGCTGCCAGAGGACGAGGTGAAGGAGCTGGCGTGGCGCATGAGGCGCGGCGTCTTCTTCGCGAGCCCGGTCTTCGACGGCGCGCACGAGGCCGACATCAAGGACACGCTCAGCATCGCGGGCCTGCCGCGGAGCGGCCAGACGACGCTCTTCGACGGGCGCACGGGCGAGGCCTTCGACAACGAGGTCACCGTCGGCATCATGTACATGCTGAAGCTCCACCACCTCGTCGACGACAAGATCCACGCCCGCTCGATCGGCCCGTACTCGCTCGTCACGCAGCAGCCCCTCGGCGGCAAGGCGCAGTTCGGCGGGCAGCGGCTCGGCGAGATGGAGGTGTGGGCGATGGAGGCGTACGGCGCCGCCTACGCGCTCCAGGAGTTCATCACGGTGAAGTCCGACGACGTCCAGGGCCGGACCCGCATGTACGAGGCGATCGTGAAGGGTGAGTATCAGCTCGAGGCGGGCGTCCCCGAGAGCTTCAACGTGCTCATCAAGGAGCTGCAGAGCCTGTGCCTCAACATCGAGCTCCAGGAGCAGCCAGGGACCGACAAGGCCGCGGAGGCGGCCGCGGAGTGAGGCGCTACGCCCGACGGCGCGCCCCCGCTCCCCATTGCATCTTCGTCAGAGCGTACCAGGAGGACCAGACCCATGCGTGACATCTTCAGCTACTTCGAGAAGCCCAAGGATCCTCTGACGTTCTCCCGGCTCCGGATCTCGCTCGCCAGCCCCGAGAAGATCCGCGAGTGGTCGCAGGGCGAGGTGAAGAAGCCCGAG
The DNA here is from genome assembly GCA_964396175.1 of uncultured Polyangiaceae bacterium. GTDB lineage: Bacteria > Myxococcota_A > Polyangia > Polyangiales > Polyangiaceae > CAYNEK01. The sequence continues at coordinate 9,258 of CAYNEK010000135.1, forward strand.
ACCATCAACTACCGCACCTTCAAGCCGGAGCGTGACGGGCTCTTCTGCGCCAAGATCTTCGGCCCGGTGAAGGACTACGAGTGCAACTGCGGCAAGTACAAGCGCATGAAGCACC
>CAYNEK010000136.1:0-8263 GCA_964396175.1 uncultured Polyangiaceae bacterium
CAAAGTAAGAACAAACCTACATCGAGGGTCTTGTCGGAAGGCGCGCCGGCCCTGGTGGCTCCGTTCGATCGCTCGCGTCGAGCTGCGATCCGGGATATGGGCGCTCCTCATGGCTCGTGTCGGTCAGACGGCGCCCGGCGCCCGGAAGGCTCCGTCCCCAGCACCTCGCGGCGCGAAGGGCAAGGAGCAGCTCGAGCACAGGAGGCGCGTCGGAGAGTTCGTACGCTCACGGCGAGAGGCGCTCGGGCTGACGCAGGGAGACGTGATCGCGGCGCTCGAGTACGTGAGCCGCAACAGCGTGAGCAACGTCGAGACGGGGAGGGAGGGGCTCCCGGCGCGCCGCGTGTTCGACTGGGCGGACGTCCTGCAGCTCCCGCACGACGAGTTCTTCCGTTTCGTGACGGGGGCGTCCAAGCGGATGGACGACGTGCCCGCGCCGGACGCGCCCGAGGCGAGCCTCGTCCAGCTCGTGCGCAAGCTCCCCGACCGCGACAAACGGAAGGTCCGTGCGTTCGTCGATGAGCTCCTCTCCTCGTCGGGCGGGAGGCGCGGGGCCCGATGACGCGCCGCGCGGGGCCTCCGCACGTTGAATCTCCACGGGAGCCGCGGTATCCTCGCGGTCCGACCTTGACGCGCCTGCCCAAGAGCCTCGGCCTCGTCCTAGCCCTCGTCGTCGCCACCTCCCTGTCGGCTCCGACCCGCGCCCTCGCCGACGACAAGGCGCCGCTCTCCGCGGCCGCCGAGAAGTGGGAGGCGGGCGACATCACCGACGCCGTCCCCCTCTACGAGCAGGCCATCAAGAACGGCGGCTTGTTCCCGCCGGACATGGTCATCGCGCACGCGCGCATCGGCACGGTCCTCGCGGCGACCGGGAAGAAGGAGGCCGCGCTGAGCGCCTTCCGTGTGGCGGCGGTCATCGATCCGGTCTTCCAGCTCCCGAGCGAGTCTGGGCCGGTCGCCAAGAAGCTCTACGACGACGCGCGGAAGCAGGCGGCCAAGCAGGGCGGCAAGATCGAGATCACCGCCGAGGCGCCCGAGCGGGTCGAGGCCAAGAAGAGCTTCACCGTGAAGGTGAAGATGCCCGACACCTTCGTGCCGCTCGTCGAGAAGATCGGCGTCGAGGTCCGCGACGTCCAGGCGAAGACCCCGTGGAAGGCCGACGCGCCGGCCGCGGCCGAGTACTCCTTCGAGGTGCCTGGGCGGCAGGTCCCCGGCTCGACCACGCTGAGCGTCCGCGTCTCGGCCCTCGACTCGAACGGCAACCGCTGGGCCATCTCCGAGGTCAAGGTGAAGACCAAGGAAGACAAGTCCGCGGCCGAGCCGCGCGACGTCGAGCCCGCGGCTCCCAAGGACGACGGCGCGAAGAAGAGCATGTGGAAGGGCCCGTGGCCCTACGTGGTCCTCGGCGTGGCGGCGGTCGTCGTGACGGGCGCCGCCGTCGCTCTCCAGGCGTCGAAGGCCCCGAGCAAGGCGGAGATCGGCAAGCCCACCTGGAACTGAGGATGCCCCCGCTCCCTCCTCGCCCGACCGGGTCCTTCAAGAGCATGTCCGCGTCCGACTTCGGGTCGGGCGATCGGCGCGAGTCGACGCGCTCGGGGAGCCAGCGGTTCGGCACCTTCTTCCTCGGGAGGTACCGCGTCGTCGACGAGATCGGCGTGGGCGGGATGGCGAGCGTGCACCTCGCGCGAGCGGACGGCCCGGGAGGCTTCCAGAAGTGGGTCGCGATCAAGCGCATCCACCCTCACCTCGTGGAGGACGATCAGTTCATCCACATGTTCCTCGACGAGGCGCGCATCGCCGCGCGGATCTCCCACGCGAACGTGGCGCAGGTCTTCGATCTCGGACAGGATCAGGGCACGTACTGGATCGCGATGGAGTACCTGCACGGGGAGCCGCTGCGCGAGGTCATGCGCGCCGTCGACGACGGCATGCCCCGCATGGCGCCCGAGGTCGCCGCGCGGATCATCGCCGAGGCGGCCGAGGGACTCCACGCAGCCCACGATCTTCGCGGCAAGGACGGCGAGTTCTTGAACCTCGTCCACCGCGACGTCACCCCGCACAACCTCTTCGTCACCTACGACGGCAACGTGAAGGTCGTCGACTTCGGCATCGCGAAGGTCGCCGGCAGGCTCTCGTCGACGCGCGCGGGGACCTTGAAGGGCAAGCTCGCCTACATGTCGCCCGAGCAGGTGCGCGGGCAGGAGATCGACCGTCGCACGGACATCTTCGCGCTCGGCGTCGTCCTCTGGGAGCTCACGACGGGGCACCGGCTCTTCCGGATGGACAGCGACCTCGAGACGCTCGAGAAGGTCCAGGCCTGCGTCGTCCCCTCGCCGTCGACCCTCATCCCGGACTACCCCGTCGAGTTCGAGTCGATCGTGATGCGCGCGCTCGCGAAGAACCCGGCGCAGCGCTTCCAGACGGCCCGCGATCTGTCCCGAGCGCTCCAGCAGGCGCTCTTGCGCCGGGGCGCCTTCGTGGGGCCGGAGGAGGTGAGCACGTACGTGCAGCGGCTCTTCCAGGACCGCATCAAGCGCCGCGACGCGCACCTCCGGTGGGCGGCCGAGGTCACCCAGACGATCAACGTCGACGAGGTGCGCGGCGTCGAGCGACCCTCCGCGTCCGAGGAGATCAGCCTGCAGTCGTACGAATCGGCGGACTTGGTCCGGACGCAGTCGACGGTCGGCGACGCGCCGCAGACCCGCAACGCCGTCACCTTCCGGCCACCCGCGCTCGCGCCCGCGCCGCCGGTGGCGAGGATGACGGTGCCGCTCCCCGCGGTGCGTCCCGCGGCCGGAGCCCCCGCGCACGTCGCGCCCTTCGCGCCACCCGTGCCCCCGGTCGCCGCGGCGCTGCCGAGCTTCACGGGCGCTCCGTCCGAGCCGATCCCCATCCCGGAGGACGACGACGACAACGTGGCGACCGTCATCGCGCACCGCTCGACGATGCAGCTCGCGTTCCCCGAGCCGCCAGCGTCGCCCCGCGCCGGGGGCGCGCCGAGCGTGGTCGTCGCGCAGCCGATCCCGGAGTTCTCGCCCCGGGCCCCAGGGATGACGGTGAGGATGGACGCGGTGGCGGCCCCTGCGGCGGCGCAGCCGGGGTATCCGCCGCTCGCCGAGGCCCCATCGACCGGAGAGGGCACCAGGTCCGGGGTCACGCTCGGGAGCTCGCGCGGCAAGCTCCCGCTGATCGTGGGCGGGATCGGCGCCGCTGCGCTGCTGGTGACGGTGGGCGTCGTCGGGGCCCTGCTCTGGGCGCGAGGCAGGTCGGCTGGAGACGGCGGCGACGCTCCGTCGGGTGTCATCGCCGCGGCCGACAGCGGGGACAAGTCCGTGGGCGCGCCGCCGACCACCGCGCCGACGCCGACCGCCACCGCGTCGGTGGCCGTCGTGACGGCCACGGCGACCACGACGCCCGCCCCGCCGACTGCGACTGCGACTGCGACTGCGACTGCGACTGCGACGACCTCGCCGCCGCAGCCACCGCCGACCGCCGCCAAGAAGGATCCCACCCCTCCGCCGCCCGCGACGACGAAGGACGAGCCGAAGCCGAGCGGCAACGGCTTCCTCACCGTGGTGTGCAACCCCTTCTGCGACTCGGTGTCCGCTGGCTCTCGGTCGCTCGGTCCGTCTCCGGTCGTCAAGGCGCCCGTCCCGGCGGGGGCCGCGCGCGTGACCTTGCGGCGCAAGGGCGGCCCGACCAAAGTGATGAGCGTCAACATCGTGGCGGGCGAGACGGCCTCGCTGCGCGTGAAGATGGATTGAACCTCGTGACCCGCTCCTTCCCCTCTTCTGCCTCGCTCGGTGCTCGTCGATCCCTCCTTGCGCTCGGCGTGCTCCTCCTCGCCGGCGCCTGCTCGAAGACCGCGTCCGTCTCACTCACCATCGAGGATCCAGAGGGCCTCCGCGCGACCGCCGTGTGGGCCGAGCTCGACATCATCCCGGACGCCTGCCCGGAGGATCTCGGCCTGCTCGCCGACGGTGATCCGTCGGTCGTGGTCGTGCAGCGGCAGGTCGTCGCCGCCGACGAGGACTTCGACGCGCCGACCACGCTCAACGCGGCCAGCTACGGGGTCGCCGTCCTCCTGAAGGACGCCAACTGCGGCACCATCGCGATCGCCTGCGCGAACGCGAACCTCCAGAAGGTCCCCGGCATCCGCCTGCGCCTCGAGGGGTACACCCCCGCCAAGTCGTGCCCAGGCTCCTGCCACGAGGGCGAGTGCGCGACCCCAGGTACGGGCGGCTCGGGCGGGACGGGCGGCGCCGGCGGGAGCGGCGGCAAGGGCGGCAAGGGCGGCAGCGGCGGGAGCTCGGCGGGGGGGTGCACGCTCGAGCTCGTGAAGTCCGCGAGCCTCTCGTCGCCGATCGAGATCGGCGCGACGGTGACAGGTCCTGCGGTGGTGGCCACGGACACGGGCTTCCTCGTCGGCTACCGAGACGTCTCCGGGGACGGCTCGAAGGACCGTGTCGTCGTGCTCCCCGTGGGGACCGAGGGCACCTCGACGGCGCCCAACTTCACGAACCTCACCCAGTGCGCCGGCGCGATCCCGGATCCCGGCTTCTCCTTCGCGATGAACGGCTCCGTCGGGCTCATCGCCGCGCCGCGCGCGCCGTGCACCGCGGACGGCGCCGAGAACGGCGCGGGGATCTCCTTCGTCCAGACGAACGCCGGGGGACAGGTGCTGGGCGCGCAGCTCCTCAAGGGTGCGAAAGACTTCTCGGCGATCTCGATGACGCGGGGCTCGGTGGCGCGCCTCCCGGCGTCCGATGCGCAGTTCAAGGTGACGTACGTGCAAGAGCAGAAGGTGCGCACCTTCATCGTCGAGGGCGTCGGCGCGAAGAGCAGCTTCACGGACGTGTTCGACCCGCTCGCGGGGAGCAAGTTCGCCGCGTCGGCCTCGTCCGGATCGTTCCTGACGCAGCTCGGAGACGTCATCGACACGACCGCGCAGCCGAAGCTCGCGCTGAGCCTCCAGCCTGCCGGCTCGACGGGGAAGACCATCTTCATCGATCCCGCGCCCGCGGCGCTCGCGGCGGTGGTGGGCGACAAGACCGTGCTCGTCACGCGCGCGGCGACGGGGGAGCTCGCGTTCTCCGTCATCGCGGCGGACGGCACCGTCGGGGCGAAGGGCACCTTCCCCAATGGACCCTTCAAGGGCTTCGGCGTCGCGTCCTTCGGCAAGCAGGCGATCGTGGTCGCGGGGCAGAGCCTCGGGTTCCGTGTGTTCGTCCTCTCGGACGTCACGTCGGCGACGGTGAAGGTCGACAAAGCGGCGGCCTTCACGGCGCAGGCCATCGGGGATCTCAGCGCCTTCGACGGCAACCAGATCTCGCTCGCCGCCGCGAATGGGCGGGTCGCGGTCGGGTGGGCGTCGCGCAACGTCCTCGGACAGTCCGATCCGACGGGTGGGTTCGCCGTGCTGAAGTGCGAGTGACGCGCTCGCTCGCGGCGGTTTCCCTCTTCTCACGCGCTGCCGTTGCGACATACTCGCCCCACCGTGAAGAACGCGTACATCTCCGGCACCGGCTTCTACGTCCCACCGAAGGTCGTGACCAACGACGACCTCGCGAAGACCTACGGCATCGACACGACGAGCGATTGGATCGTGCAGCGCACCGGGATCGAGGAGCGTCGCTTCTCCGAGCCGGGCGTCGCGACGAGCGATCTCGGCGCGGAGGCCGCGAAGCGGGCGATCGCGCGCGCCGGGCTCGAGCCGCGGGATCTCGATCTCATCGTCTTCGCGACCCTCTCGCCGGACGCGGCCTTCCCTGGATCGGGCGTGTACCTCCAGGAGAAGCTCGGCCTCTGCGACGGCCCGAAGGCGAAGTTCGTCCCGGCGCTCGACGTCCGCAACCAGTGCTCCGGCTTCCTCTACGGGATCGCGACGGCGGCGTCCTTCGTCAAGTCTGGCGCCGCGAAGCACGTGCTCCTCGTCGGCGCCGAGACGCACTCCGCGGCGCTCGATCTGTCGACCCGCGGGCGGACGGTGGCGTCGCTCTTCGGCGACGGCGCGGGCGCGGTCGTCGTGTCGGCGACGGACGAGGACCGTGGCGTCCGCGGCTTCTGGCTGGGCGCGGACGGTCGGCACGCGGACGCTTTGAAGCAACAGGTCTGGGACATCAAGAAGAGGCCCTTCATCGAGCTCGACGAGGACGGCTACGGCCGCGTCCCGCCCGAGCACATCTTCGCTCGCATGGACGGCAAGCTCGTCTTCCGGCACGCCGTCGAGCGCATGATCGAGGCGCTCTTCAAGGCGTACTCGGAGCTCGGCCTCACCCACGACGCCGTCGATCTCTTCTTCTTCCACCAGGCGAACCTCCGCATCAACCAGTACGTCGCCGATCAGCTCGGCATCCCCAAGGACAAGCTCGTCTCCAACATCCAGCGCTACGGGAACACGACCGCCGCCACCATCCCCATCCTCCTCGCCGAGGCCGAGGAGCGCGGCCAGCTCCAGCGAGGCATGAAGATCGCGATGGTGGGCTTCGGCTCTGGCTTCACCTGGGGCTCGGTCATCGCGGACTGGTGACGGCCTCCGAGCTGGGCGGCGTGACGGACGCGCTCTCCGCGCTGCTCCCGCGCATCGACGCGACCTTCGTCGGGCTCCGCGAGGTCGAGGAGCGGACGACGACCTTTCATGTTCGCGACGAGCTCCCCGAGGAGGCGAGCGTCCGCACCTCGCGGGGTGTGATGGTCGAGGTGATGTCGGACGGCGGGCTGGGGTACGCCGCGACTGGCGCGCGCTCTCTGGAGGGCATCGCGCGGGCCGCGGAGACGGCGAGGGAGCGCGCGCGCGCGGTCGCGCGGTGCTCCGTGGTTCGGGCGACCCCGGCGCTGCGGCCTGGCGCTCGGGTCGACGACGCCCGCGGAGCAGGTGCGCGCCCGCTCGAGCGTCCCGCGGACGTCCTGGACGCGCTCGTGGCGCTCTCGGGGACGATGCGGCTCGAGGGTGTGGTGCGACGAACGGCCACCGTCCGCGTGGTGGAGATGACGACGCGGATCGCGTCGACCGAGGGGGCGGAGGTCCGGCTGGCGCTCCTCGCGACGTCGCTCGATCTGTCGGCGACGTGCGAGCGTGAGGGGGTGGTGCAGCGGCGGAGCGCGGGGGGAGCGTTCGCCGACAGCCGCCAGGCGGGCGTCGACGGGCTCTTCGGCGCCGCGCTCCGGGAGCGGGCTCGGCTCGTCGCGGAGCAGGCGAGGGAGCTCGTGGCGGCGCCCGAGTGCCCGACCGAGACGACGACCGTCGTCCTCGCCCCCGATCAGATGATGCTCCAGATCCACGAGAGCATCGGCCACCCGCTCGAGCTCGATCGCATCCTCGGCGACGAGCGCAACTACGCGGGCGGGAGCTTCGTCACGCTCTCGGACGTGGGCACGCTCGACTACGGCTCACCGCTGCTCACCGTGTCGTGGGACCCGACGCTCCCGGGCGAATTCGCGGGGTACGCCGCGGACGACGCGGGGGACGTCGCGAGGCGGGAGCTCATCATCGACCGGGGGCGCCTGGTGCGGCTCTTGGGCGGCGTCGAGAGCCGCGCGCGCGCGCGGATCGCAGGCGTCGCGACGCAGCGCGCCTCATCGTGGAGCCGCCCGCCGATCGACCGCATGGCGAACCTCAACGTCGAGCCGGGGGAGCTCTCGAGGGACGCGCTCCTCGGCGGCGTCGAGTCGGGGATCTACATGGAGGCGAACCGCAGCTGGTCGATCGACGATCGACGAGACAACTTCCAGTTTGGGTGTGAGTACGGACGGCTCGTCCGCGGGGGCCGGCTCGGGGCGGTCGTCAGGAACCCAGGGTACCGTGGGCGAGCGCTCTCGTTCTGGCGATCGCTCTCCGCCGTGGGCAACCTACAGACGCGCGAAGCGTACGGGACCCCGTACTGCGGCAAGGGCGAGCCCAACCAGGTCATCCGGGTCGGACACGCCTCGCCCATCTGCCGCTTCGACGGGGTCGAGGTGTTCGGGGGCGCGCCGTGATCCGCGAGGACGCGCTTCGTCAATGTACGGATGTTCCATATGATGAGCGCCGTCTCTGCGAGGCGCGCTCGGGCTTCCTCGCCCCGCGCGGCCTCGACGGGGACGAGGTGTTCGGGGGCGCGCCGTGATCCGCGAGGACGCGCTTCGTCAATGTACGGATGTTCCATATGATGAGCGCCGTCTCTGCGAGGCGCGCTCGGGCTTCCTCGCCCCGCGCGGCCTCGACGGGGACGAGGTGTTCGGGGGCGCGCCGTGATCCGCGAGGACGCGCTTCGTCAATGTACGG
>CAYNEK010000137.1:0-8179 GCA_964396175.1 uncultured Polyangiaceae bacterium
TGCTTGAACGGGCAGAGCCAGAGCTGCGGCAACTGCTCGGTCGGCACGCAGTCGTGCAGCGCGGGCAAGTGGGGCACGTGCAACGGCGCGCCGGCGAACATCGGCCAGAATTGCAATTACCTCGGCAAGAACGTCGGCGCCTGCGCGAACGGTGGGACGTGGCAGTGCGATCCGAACGCGCCGGCGACGCCGAAGTGCGTCGCGAAGCACCCAAACACCGGGATGAGCGTTGCCTCGCATTCGCCGGCACCGAACGGCAGCTATGACTGGGATTGCAACGGCAAGTACGACGTCTTGGCGAAGGATGGCTTTGCTTGGAAACCCATTTGCAACGGCGACGTCTACGTCGATGCGAACCTGACGGGCAACTGCTCCGGCTGGCAAGAGTCCTATCAAAACAGTGTGTGCGGTAGCTTCCTCGGCCCGTACTGCAACAACCTCTACGTCGCGCACACTTGCGGCACCATCACGATGTCAGATTGCAGTGACAGTCAGGGGGCCCTTTGCAATGTCGGATGGGACCTCTGGCAATGCCAATGGTCGAACGGCAAGTGTACGGCACGGCCTGGGTCGCTCACCTACGACCACTCGCAGTGCTACTAGCAAAACCGAAACACACGCCGTAGCGAATCACGGCGGCCAACCATCAGGAATCGAATGAGGACATCGACGTTGCGACGAGACGCCACGGCACGCTGGGGGCTCTGCCTTCTGCTCGCGCTCTCGGCATGCAACAAATCGAACAACGTCAGCGTCAGCGGCGCCGCGGAAGGCGGCGATCCGGGGACGAAGGGGGCCGGGGACGGGTGCGCGGCCACGGCCGAGTGCGTGCCCGGGCTCGCCTGCCTGTTCTCGCGATGCCGTCCGTCGTGCGGCTCCGACTCCGAGTGTGAGGGGTCGAGCCTCTGCTGGTCGGATGGCACGACGAGCGGGTGCGCCCTTTCGACGGAGCTCGCGTGCGGCGACGCCGGGGCGTGCGGCTCACCCCTGCTCGCCTGCGGGCTCGACGGAAAATGCCGGATCGCGTGTAGCGCGAGCCACCCCTGTCCGCGGTCGGATCACGCCTGCATCGCCGGGGCGTGCGTCTCGACGACCGAGAGCAGCTACGCGACCACGTTCGGGACTTGCGACCCGGCGAACCAGGGGAAGTTCTCGTGCGACGGCGCCTCGCTGTCGGCGTGCGACGTCGGCAAGCCGGGCAAGGCGGAGCTCGGGACGTGCGCGACGGCGGGGCTGTGCCAACAAGCGGCGGCCGCGAAGACGGCGACGTGCCCGGCCTGCGGGACGGGAGGAGAGACGGCGCGCTGCAACGGGACGAGCGCCGAGACTTGCAATCACGATCAGTCGGGGTTCGACCAGACGGACTGCACCGCCGGCTCGACACACCAGTGCAATCCCACGACCGGCGCGTGCATCGCGCTCGACATCGACGCGCACGAGGTGACGCGAGGCGAGTACGCCGCGGCGGCCGCTGCGCTCGCCGCGGGCACGGGGGCGTGCGCGTACAAGACCGGGGCGTCGGCCTACGAGCCCGACGCGGCCTGCAGGACGGGAGCGAGCGTCTGCCAGGGGGCGGCGTGCGACGCGCAGCCGCAGGTGTGCGTCGATTGGTGCGACGCCGCGGCGTACTGCGCTTCGAAGGGGAGGCGGCTCTGCGGCCGGATCGGCGGCGGGATGGCCGCGAAGGACCGGTTCGACGACGCCGGGGCGAGCCAGTGGATGAACGCGTGCTCCTCGGGCGGACAGAACGCGCTCACGTTCGGAGCGTGGACCGGGCCGTCGAGCGGCCAGGCGTGCAACGGCGCGCTGAAGGGGGTTGGCACGACGGTGTCGCCCGGCGCGCTGGCCACGTGCCGGTCATCGATCACGACCTACGCGAGCCTCTTCGATCTGACGGGCAACGTCGCCGAGTGGGAGGACTCTTGCGACAAGATCGCCAGCGCCGGGAGCGCCACGGACTCGTGTCGGGCGCGTGGCGGCTCGTTCCTGAGCAGCTCGCAGGCCGACCTCGCCTGCGCCGCCGACCGGGTGCTCCCGCGCAACGGCGTGGCGCCCGACCTCGGCTTTCGCTGCTGCGGGCCCTAGCGAGTCGGCGCGCTCGGCGCCTCGTCTCCCCCGGTCGCGCGCGGCTCATTCGCTCCGGTCGTGCCCGCGCGCGCGCCATCGCGGCGAAGGCGCGGACCGTGTCCTCGCGGCTCGACGTGCCGAGCTTCGCCGACGCGCGCGAGATGAGGACGCGTACGGTCGAGGCGGAGATGCCGAGCTCGTACGCGATGAGCTTGTTGTGGTGGCCGATGGCCGCGTAGCTCAAGACCTGGCGCTCGCGCTCGGTCAGCTCGATCGGCGCACCCTCGACGGGGGCGTTCTCGCGCGCGACGAAGTAGCGCCGGCCGTCCACCTCGACGTGGTCGAGCAGCGTCCAGCGCGCCGCGACGAGCGTCTTCCATCGATCCACGGCCTGCTCGGGCGCGCGGCGCCGGAGCGAGCCCTTCGCCGCCTCGACGGCGCGCACCGCGGCGCAGAGCTGCGCGCGCGCGTCCGCGTCTCTCGCGTCCGCTTCGGCGTGCTCGACCTTGCCGCTCGGCGCGAGCACCGCCTCCGCGCCGTCCGTGCCCGCCGGGCTGCCGGCTCGCCGGGCGCGCTGCAGCCGAAAGCCGGCGGCGATGTGCGACGCGATCTTCTTCCAGACCTCGATCTCGTCCGGTCCGAGGGCGCTCTGCTCGGGCAAGAGGCCGACCAGCACGCACCCCACGTCGGTCGGATCGCGCACGTTGATGCCGAGCGAGTCGCGCAGACCGAACCGATCGAAGCGATCGATCGACGTCTGCCGCGCGAAGCGGTCGCCGAGCAACTGGCTCGCCGTTCCGCAGGTCGTCGTTCGGAAGGTCTGCGCGAGCGCGGCCGGCGGAACCTCCGCCTGCGCGGCGAAGACCGCCGCGGCGCTGCCTCCGGGTGGCAGGTTCCGTACAACGGGCACGCGCAGCCGGACGAGCCCGTCGCGGTCGAAGTCGTACGACATCGCCCAGGAGCCGATGCCACGTTCGAGCCGAGGCGCTGCGGCGGCGAGGATGCCCGCGAGCCACGCCGGTTCGTCGAGCTCCACGCGGTAGCTCGCTTCGACGATGTCGATCCAGCCGCCCTCGGTCGCCATGGGCGAGCGCGATGATACCGAAGCGGGCCTGCGAACGCCCAGGGATCTGCCGCGAGCTCACGAGGTCGCCTTCGACGGCGACTTGGGCAAGGCGCTCTTCACGAACGACAAGGACGAGCTGCGCTCTGCCCTGGGGCAGATCCTCAACGTCATCGGCAAGAAGGCGACGACGCGCACGCTCCCGGTCTTCGGGTCGAGCGGCAATGGGAAGTATCCGTTCTTCGGGTCTTCGACAGAGTCCGTGGGCGCTCGGACGGCGCATCGACACCCACCCAGTCGAGCCCCAAGGGGGCCGACGCCGCGACGACCCGAGAGGCGTCGACCTTCTGGTCTTGGACGATCGAGACGCGCGCGCAGCGAGAGAGCTTCAGGCGCGACGCGAAGAAGAAGACGCGCGTGGTCCGCCCATCGACGAAGGTCATGTCCACCTCGCCGAAGTCGTGCTGCGAGAACTCGCCGGGCAGCCCCTCGAAGCGCACGATGGGCGTCTCGCGCTTCGGCCGAACGCCGGCGACGAGCCCGTAGAAGGCCGACTTGTGCCCGTCATAGCCGTGCTCCCGCGCCCTCCGCAGAAGCTCCTGCGTCGGCAGCTCGGGCTCCGCTTCGAGCCAGCTCCGCACCCGCTCGTCGAACGCGGACACCTTCGACGGTCGCCCGACTCGAACGGCCTTCCGCCGAGCTCCGTCGTCGACGTCCACGACGTCGGCCTCGAGCTTCACGCGGCGCACCGTCGCGAGCGACACCTGCGCTTGCGCTGCGACCGCCTTGCGCGAGAGGCCGGCGTCGAGCAGCACCTCGGTCTTGTGGCGAGTGAGCAGCGGGATCACGTCCACGACCTGCTCTGCTCCGCGCTTCGCCGAGGGATGTCTCGTCATCGGGGGCCCTTCCGGGGAGGGTCAGCCTTTCCGGCACGGAGGGGCTCAGATTGTCCGGACCCATCAGCTTCCGTCGGTCGGCCCATCGCGCGCCAGCCGTGGACGCTCACGAGCATCATCTGGCCGACGATGCTCGCAGCGATTCTGCCCATCGGGTTGCGTGACCTATTGCGACGTCTCCCCCGGATCGTCGAACGCCTGGACGACCTCGACGACGAGCGTCGCCCACGACAGGTCCCGCGCTTCCGCGACAGATTCTGTCCAATCTTCGCCGAAGCTGCGGCCCGCAACTGCCAACAGTCATGAGCGCCGCGGGCGCCCTACCGCCCGCGGAGGCAGAACCCCTCGTAGTCCTCGTAGCCTCGGATCGTCGGGTGCTCGCCGCACGCTGGGCATCGAGGGTCACGGCGGTAGCGGAGCCCGCGGAGGGTGAGCCGGAGCGCGTCGTAGACGACCAGGCGGCCCCGGAGCGGCTCGCCCTCGCCGAGGAGCAGCTTCAGCGCCTCGGTCGCCTGCAGGACGCCGACGAGGCCCGGCAGGACGCCGAGGCCCCCCGCCTCGGCGCAGGAGGGCGCGAGGTGCGGCGGGGGTGGCGCCGGGAACAGGCACCGGTAGCAGGGCCCGTCGAAGGGAACGAAGGTCGTCACTTGCCCCTCGAAGCGCGACACCGATCCGTGGACGATGGGCCTTTTGTGGAAGAGGCTCGCGTCCGAGACGAGGTAGCGCGTCGGGAAGTTGTCGCAGCCGTCGACGACCACGTCGTACGCGTCGAAGAGGCGATCGACGTTCGCGCTCGAGAGCCGCTCCTCGTGCGGGTGGACGACGACCTCTGGGTTCAGCCCGAGGAGCGCGGCGCGCGCGCTCTCGACCTTGGGGCGGCCGACGCGCTCGGTCGTATGGAGGATCTGGCGCTGGAGGTTCGACAGCTCGACCTGGTCGTGGTCGACGACGCCGATCGTCCCGACGCCCGCGGCGGCGAGGTAGAGCGCCGCGGGGCTCCCGAGCCCGCCCGCCCCGAGGACGAGGACCCTCGAGCGGAGGAGCCTCGCCTGCCCGACCTCGCCGATCTCCGGCACGCGGAGGTGCCTCGCGTACCGCTCGCGCTGGGCGTCGGAGAAGCGCGGCGGCTCCTCGACGGGGTAGCCCAGCTCCCTCCAGCGCAAGAAGCCCGGATCGGCGCTCTCGACGCGAGTGTAGCCGAGCGCCCGGAGCGTCTGCGCCGCGAAGAGGCTCCGGATCCCCGCGGCGCAGTACGTGACGATGCGCGCGTCCTTGTCGGGCAGGCGGGCCTCGGCGTGGACCTCGAGGAAGCCTCGAGGCAGGAAGGTGGCCCCGGGGATGAAGCCCGCGCGCACCTCGTCCGCCTCGCGCACGTCGACGAGCACGGGCGGGTCATCACCGCGGAGCTGCTGGAGCAGCTCGACGAGCCCCACAGTCGGGATCTCGGCGCGCGCCTCCGCGAGCAGGGCTCCGTACGTCTTCGCCACGATGGCCGACCGTCTCGCCAGGGTCGGTCCACGCGTCAAGTCTGCGCGAGAGTTGCTATATCGCCCCGCGTGCGACGACTCCTCCTCGTCGGGTGCCTCCTGCTGCCCGCCTGCGCCGCCTCGCCGGGCCGCGCGCCCGGCGCGAGCGGTGAGCCTCCGCGCCGCACCGACGCGCCCACGACCCAGCCCAAGACGGCCGGGCCGCTCTCGCGGCGCGAGGCCGAGGCGTACGGGCTCCTCCTCATCAACCGTGATCGCGCGGCCCACGATCTCCCTGCGGTCCGGTGGGACGGGGTCGCAGCGCGCGCGGCCGAGCGCCACGTCGCGGACATGGCGAGCCGCGGCTTCACCGCGCACTGGGGCTCGGACGGCTCGACCCCCGAGCAGCGCTACACCGAGGCCGGCGGCGAGGACATCACGACGGAGAACGCCGGGTGCTACGGCGACGGCACCACGCGCGAGATCACGCTGGACGGCCCCTTCGACGCCGAGGCGATCGAGCGCTTCCAGGCCGCGTTCATGAACGAGACGCCCCCCGCGGACGGCCACCGCAAGAACATCCTCGATCCGCACCACACCTCCGTGGGCCTCGCCTTCGCGACCTCACGTGGATCGAACGTCGTCTGCGTCGCGCAGGAGTTCGTCGACGACTATGGCTCCTACGCGCCGCTGCCGCGCAAGGCGCCGCGCGGCGCGTCCGTCGAGATCGCGGGCGAGGTGCGCGCGCCGGCGCTCTTCGGCGGCGTAGCGCTCGCGGTCGGGCCCGCGCCGAGGCCGATCCCGGTGGCAAAGCTCCTCGAGACCGGCTCGTACTCGATGCACGAATCGTACGTGCAATACTACCCGAAGGGCTGGAAGACGCCGAAGCCCGTCGAGGTGACGGGCGCGCGCTTCTCGATCTCGCTCGCGCTCGGCGACAAGGGCCCCGGCCTCTACGAGGTCCAAATCTACGCGAAGCTGCCGGGCGAGGGCGATCTCCTGAAGCCGATCTCCCTGCGCACGGTGCTCGTCGAGTGACCCTACGCGAAGCTGCCGGGCGAGGGCGATCTCCTGAAGCCGATCTCCCTGCGCGCGGCGCTCGTCGAGTGATCCTACGCGAAGCTGCCGGGCGAGGGCGATCTCCTGAAGCCGATCTCCCTGCGCACGGCGCTCGTCGAGTGACCCTGCTCGAAGCTGCCGGGCGAGGGAGATCGCTCGAAGCCGATCTCCCTGCGCGCGGCGCTCGTCGACCGACCCCGGCGACGTGCGTCGGTCGTCGTGCGGCAAGCGGGCGCGCCCACCGGCAGGATCACTTGCAGTACATGCCGTAGCTCTGCATCGCTGCCGTGCAGGCGTTGTCGTCGTTCGAGCTCGCGGTGACGGTGCAGGCCTGCTTGATGTTCGCGTCGGTGATCTTGCCGCAGCACGCGAGGAGCGTCTTGCACCCCTCGCCGCCACCGCCGCCGCCGCCCGATCCGCCCTTCCCCTGTTGCGATGCCGCGCACGCCTGCAGCTCGGGCTGGCAGTTGCTCGTGATGCACTGCCCCATCGTGTCCTTCTGACAGGAGAGGCACTCGGCGCTCGGCTTGCCGCACGCCTGCGCGCAGGCGGTGTCGCAGCCACACTTGGACGTGCACTTCATGAAGTCCCCGCAGACGCCGCCCCAATTGCCCGACGCGTACCCATCACCGAGGCACTGCTTGTACTGGGCGTCGCACTTCGTCGTGCCGCACGTGCCGTAAGCCTCGCACTCGGGCGTGGAGGCAGTGCTGCCGCCGCAGCCGCCAGTGTGGGTGGAGCCGGCGGTGTTGGTGGAGCCGGCGGTGTTCGCAGAGCCGCCCGAGCCGCTCGGGGTGGACCCCTCGGAGTCGCTGGAGCCGCACGCCACGGCGAGCGCACCGACGGCGAGGAGCGGAGCGACCAGGGTGAAGGAGAGGGAACGTGATAGGGTCATGGCGCGCCCATGATACCGCAGCGCGCGGCGAGTCCGCAAGGAAGCGTGCATCGCCGCACCTCGTCCTCGGTCGCGGCGAGCGCGCGAAGGAAGGGTGCGTCACCGCAGCTCGTCCGAGACCGCAGCACGCAGCGATGGCGCTGGGCCCTCCGACCGCGACCCCGCCCCTCCGTGACCGCATGAGCCCCATCGAAGACCAGCGGCAGTCGCTCGATCGTGTGGACGACCGCCTCGTCGACCTCCTCGTGGAGCGGCTCGCGATCGTGCGCTCGATCTTCGCGGCGAAGCGCGCGCTCGGCGTCGCGCTCGTGGACACGGATCGCGAGCAGGTGGTGGTCGAGCGCGCCGTCGCGCGGGGCCACCTGGTCGGGCTCCCCGAGGAGGAGCTTCGCGCCCTGTTCGCCGCGGTCCTCGCGCTCTCGCGACGCGAGGCGGGTGATGTGGGTGGAGGTCCTTTACAAACAGCCGCCCGCTGGTCCATACTGCGGCACCCCCTGAGGCTCCCCGGAGATTTCGATCATGGCTTCGAGCAAGTCCAACAACGACGACCTTCCGACCTTCGGCCGCTCCGTGACGGGCATGCTCTCCAAGGATGAGCAGGCCGTGCTGGCCCACTCGAAGGAGGAGGCCGACCGGCTCCCTGGCCTCGGCGGCGGCGACGGCGACGCGATCCCCGCGCAGCACTGCAGCCACGGCTCGCACGGCAGCCACGGCTCGCACGGCAGCCACGGCT
>CAYNEK010000138.1:0-7966 GCA_964396175.1 uncultured Polyangiaceae bacterium
GGCGCGGCTGGCGGCGCGGGCGCGGCTGGTGGCGGCGGCGCGGGCGGCGACGCGGGCGCGGGCGGCGACGGAGGCGCAGGCGCAGGCGGCGACGCGGGCGCGGGCGGCGACGGAGGCGCGGGCGGCGACGCGGGCGCAGGCGGCGACGCGGGCGCAGGCGGTGACGCAGGCGCAGGCGGCGGTGGAGATCCGTCGCTCTGCGGGAACAAGACGATCGATCCCGGTGAGGAGTGTGACGACGGCAACAACGACCTCAGCGACGGCTGCAACACCAACTGCACCGTGAACTGCAACGCCGTGCGTCAAGGGGCCACCAAGGGGCCCAAGAGTCACTGCTACTGGCAGACCTCGATGAGCGGAGATTGGTACACCGCCAAGAGCGCCTGCGCGAAGGCCAAATCGGTGCACCTCGTGACGTTGACGTCCCAGACGGAGAACGACTGGGTGAACGGGACGTTCCCCGGCCCACACTGGATCGGAGCCTCTGACGGCAAGGACCTCCACTCGCCGGACAAAGGGACGTACGCCTGGGTGACCGGAGAGCCCTTCACCCCCACCTTCTGGGCGTCGAACGAGCCGAACGTCTCGTGCTTCGGCGACGACATCTGCTGCGGCTTGAGGGGGAAGAACTGCAACTACGAGCACTGCGCGATTCAGCTCGCGGGCGGGCAGTGGAACGACGCGGTCTGCACCAACCAGTACTACGCCATCTGCGAGTGGGATCCCCCGGGGTGAGCCTCGATCCGTTGGCCGAGAAGCGCACGTCGCGGCTGCTCCGGCGGTAGGCGATCTCGGCGGCCTCGGGCTGTCGGTCTGTCAGTTGGCCGAGAAGCGCACGTCGCGGCTGCTCCGGCGGTAGGCGATCTCGGCGGCCTCGGGGTGCCGGTCGGCGTCCTCGATCCCCATCGACAACATCGCCTCGAGGAGCCGCTCGCGTCGCATCGCGCGCGCGACGAGCCCGCCCGCGCACACGCCGGCGTCGCAGCGCTCGAGCACCTTCTCCGTCACGGCCAGCGCTTGGCTGGCGCGGCCTGCCCCGAGGAGGGCTCGCGCGACGAGGTCGGCCGAGCCCGGCGTCGCCATCGCCGCCACCGGCGAGCGCTCGGCGACGGCGAGCGCGCTGCCCGGCTCTCCGCGCTCGACGTACGCGCGCATCAGCCGCTCCACGGGCTCCGGCGCGTCGGGGCGCCTCGCGACCGCCGTCTCGAGCGCCTCGAGCTCCGTCCCCACGACGACCTCTCCCACCGGCAGCGCACCCCGCCGCTCCATCGACATCCCGAAGGCCCCCGCGAGGAGGAGCACCAGCGCACCGAGGATCGAGGCCTTGTTCGTCACGGAGGGTTGGTACGCCGGGTGGCGAGGAAAGTTCCCGCCGAGGGTCGATTTCGTGACAGAAGGCCGCGCATGCCCCCGGTGTCCAAGGAGGACCGCCGTGCCCAGATCCTCGCGGCCGCGCGGGAGCACTTCGCCGAGCGCGGCTACCACGCGACGAGCGTCGACGACATCGTCGGGCGGGTCGGGATCGCGCGCGGGACCTTCTACCTCTACTACCCCGACAAGAAGGCCATCTTCGGCGAGCTGGTCGATCGGTTCTCGATGCGCCTCGGCATGGCGATCTTGCGGGTCGATCCGCTCGACCGGGCGCACCCGGTCGGAGAGCAGATCCGCGAGAACATCCGCCGCGTGCTCAGCGTCTTCCTCGAGGACCGGATGATGGCGAAGATCTTCATCGAGGACACGCTCGGCATCGACGACGCCTTCGACGCGAAGCTCCTCGGCTTCTACGATGAGGTCGGCAAGATGTTCGTCGAGAGCCTGTCGGACGGCGAGCGGCTCGGGCTCGTGCGGCCCGGCGACCACCGCGTGTCCGCGTACTTCGCCATGGGCGGCGTGAAGGAGCTCATGGTCCACATCATCAAGCGCGGCTGGTCGTACGACGCGGACAAGCTCGCCGACCGGGTCTTCGACTTCGTCGCGCGCGGGATGCTGACGGACAAGATCGACGGCTGACGCCGGGCGCTCGCACCGCCCAGGTCGATCGGCGCGAGGCGTGGCCGAGACGGACGAGGTCGACGGCCGACGCCTGGCGCCCGCGCTGCCCACGTCGATCGACGCGAGGCGTGGCCGAGACGGACGAGGTCGACGGCCGACGCCTGGCGATCGCACCGCCCAGGTCGATCGACGCGAGGCGGAGCCGAGACGGACGAGGTCGACGGCTGACGCCTGGCGATCGCCCGCTCGCCGCCGGCCGCCGCCACCGCGTTCGCCGCCGGTGCCCTCGCGATCCGTCGCGTCCGCGGCTCCTTCGAGTGTGGCACGCGGGTCGCAATGGGGGGTCGTGCGCGAGGCGTCACCTCGCCACGAAAGGAAGAGACCACCATCATGCTGACCGAAGTGACCGACAAAGTGAGGGCCCTCCGCTCCGTCCTCTCCACCATCGACAAGGCCTTTGGCAAGGGCGCCATCATGACCCTCGGCGAGGCCGAGGACGTCCAGCCCGTGCCCGTCATCCCGACGGGCTCCGTCGCGCTCGACCGCGCCCTCGGCGTGGGCGGGTACCCGAAGGGGAGGATGATCGAGATCTACGGGCCCGAGTCGAGCGGGAAGACGACGCTCACGCTCCACGCGATCGCCGAGATGCAGCGGCAGGGCGGGACGGCGGCGTTCATCGACGCGGAGCACGCCTTCGATCGGGCGTACGCGCGCTCGCTCGGCGTCGATCTCGAGAACCTGCTCGTCTCGCAGCCGGACACGGGCGAGCAGGCGCTCGACATCGCCGAGATGCTGACGCGCTCGGGCGCGGTCGATCTCATCGTCATCGACTCGGTCGCCGCGCTCGTGCCGAAGGCCGAGATCGAGGGCGAGATGGGCGACGCGCACATGGGGCTCCAGGCTCGGCTCATGAGCCAGGCGCTCCGCAAGCTGACGGCGATCGCGTCGAAGACCGGGACGACCATCTTCTTCATCAACCAGCTCCGCCAGAAGATCGGCGTCGTCTTCGGGAACCCCGAGACGACGACGGGCGGCAACGCGCTCCGCTTCTACGCGTCGGTGCGCATCGATGTGCGCCGCATCGGCCCCGTCAAGGTCGGCGAGGACACCGTGGGCAACCGCGTGCGCCTGAAGGTGGTGAAGAACAAGCTGTCGCCGCCCTTCCAGGAGGCCGAGGTGGACATCCGCTGGGGCACCGGGATCGACGGCGCGGGCGATCTGCTCGACGTCGGCGTCGCGGCGGGCGTCGTCGAGAAGAGCGGCAGCCACTTCTCCTTCGCGGGGGAGCACCTCGGGCAGGGGCGCGAGAAGGCGCGCGAGCTCGTCGCGTCGTCGCCCGACGTGGCCGAGGCGCTCCGCGCGGCCGTGCTCGCGACGGGGCCCGCGAAGGAGCCGCTCGCGGCGTGACGATCCACCCTCGATCCTGGCTCGGCGTCGTCGCTCGTCGCCGAGCCGGGGTGGGGGCGCGCCGGGTGTCACGGCTCGACGTCGGTCGGGGCGCTGCGACCAAGGATGTCGCCATCGTGCCGTGGCTCATCGTCGGTCGGGGCGCTGCGACCAAGGATGTCGCCATCGCGCCGTGGCTCATCGTCGGTCGGGGCGCGCGGCGTCGCCCACGAGCGGACCGAGAGCCACGGGAGCCCGAGGACCCGCACCTCGTGCGTGACCTGCACCGTCGCGTGCGCGGGCGCCTCGCCCCTCGTCGCGTCGTCGATCGCGCAGAGCTCGATGCGCTCGTCGACGGGGAGCCGCAGGATCCCGTGCCAAGCCGTCAAGTATACGCCCTCGTCGCCGTCCTCGTCTCCCTCGCTCGCAGGGCGCGTCGTCAGCGCGAGCCCCCGCTCGTCGAGCGGGATCGCGCGGAGGACGCGCGTGAACGTGTGCCAGGGGATCGGGACCGCGACGCCGAGGTAGCGGCGCGCGCGCTCGACGTGCGTGGCGTACGCCGCGATGAGCGCGGACTGGGTGTCCTCCCCGCGCGTGCGCGACAGGACGAGGCCTCGCGGGCTCGTGCGCCCGTCGTGGACCTCGCGGAGCGGTACGACGCGGCTCTCGAGTCGCTCGGGCTCGCCGCTCGGGAGCGAGAGCTGGCCCACGAGCTTCGCCCAGAGCGGAGCGCCGAGCAGGCGGGCGAGGAGCGTCCACGACGCGGAGACGTGGAGCTCGTGCGCGGCGGTGTCCTCGAGGACGCGCGCGACGGCGGGATGAGGCGCAGCGACGAGGTCCGCGGCGCGCGCGACGAGCCCGCGCTCCCGTCCTGTCGGATCCTCCGCGCGCTCGTCGGCGAAGAAGCTCGGCCCGATCGAGAGCCCGCCGCGGAGCGCGCTCACGGTGAGCCCCGCGCGCGATCGGCGCGGCGCGGGCGTCTCCCACGCGAGCGCGACGACGGCGAGCCCCACGGTCCCGACGGCGAAGAGCAGCCCGTGGCTCGCCACCATGAAGCGGAACCTGTCCGCGTCGAGCCGGGCGAATCCGCTCCAGACGAACCACGCCGCGAGGCCCGCGCCGAAGAGCGCCGTCGTGCCCGAGATCGCGAGGAGGGCGCGCGGCAGGGGCTTCAGCATCCGGCGCGCGTGGAGCAGCGAGAAGAGCCCGACGAGGACCGCCGAACCTGCGGCGACACCGCTGCCCACCGAGCGGATGAGCCCGCTCACGGTCGGCCCGAGCGACAGCCACACCGACGACGCGACGACGCCCACGAGCGCGAGCTGGAAGAGCGGCCGCAGCGCGCCCCTCGCGTCGTCCGTACGTGAGAGCGCCGAGGCGACGATCGAGAGCCCGAGCCCGCCGGTGTGGAGGTGCGCGGCGGCGAGCAAGAGGAGCGCGCCTCCTTCGCCCGCGACGCGCTCGTCGGCGAGGTAGGCGCGGAGCCAGTAAGCCCCGACTGGGAGCACGAGGTAGCCCACGACGCCGGCGAGCTCTCCGAGGCGCGCGCGGCTCGCGGAGACGGCGCGGCGGAGGACGAAGAGCGCGGTGATCGAGGTGACCACGAGCCACCAGAGCGCGGCGCCCCTCGCGAAGTCGCCGCCGCGATCCGCGAACGCGAAGGGCAGCCCGAGGCCCGCGCCGAGGAGCAGGTAGCGCAGGCGGCGACGCAAGGCCGAAGGGCCCGAGCGCGGATCGGGGAGCACCACCGCGAGCCCGAGCGGCGCGATCGCCGCCGCCGCGAGGACGACAGCGAAGGCGAGGAGGTCGAGCGAGCCGGGCAAGGGGCTCGCCTCTTACATCGCTTGCAGCGAGGAGAAAGCAGAAGGAAGCCCTCGTCGCGATGGCGCACGAGTTCGTCTTCACCATGCGCGACCTCCGCAAGGTCGTCCCCCCGCAGCGCGAGATCCTGAAGGGGATCTGGCTGTCCTTCTTGCCCGGCGCGAAGATCGGCGTCATCGGCGCGAACGGCAGCGGCAAGTCGACGCTGCTGAAGATCATGGCCGGCGTCGAGACCGAGTTCTTCGGCGACGCGCAGCCGGCGAAGGGGCTCAAGGTCGGCTACCTCGCGCAGGAGCCCGAGCTCGACGCGACGACCGACGTGCTCGGCAACGTGGAGAAGGCCGTCGCCGACCTGCGCGGGAAGATGCGGCGCTTCGAGGAGCTCGGCGAGCTGCTCGGGACGGCCGAGGGCGACGAGAGCGAGCGGCTCATGGAAGAGTACGGGCAGCTCCAGGAGGCCATCGACGCGGGCGACGGCTGGGAGCTCGATCGTCGGCTCGAGATCGCGATGGACGCGCTCCGGCTCCCGCCCCCCGACGCCGCCGTCGCGACGCTCTCGGGCGGCGAGAGGCGCCGCGTCGCGCTCTGTCGCCTCCTCCTCGAGAAGCCCGACATGCTGCTCCTCGACGAGCCGACCAACCACCTCGACGCAGAGAGCGTCGCGTGGCTCGAGCGCTTCCTCCTCGAGTACCCCGGCACGGTCGTCGCCATCACCCACGATCGCTACTTCCTCGACAACGCGGCGCAGTGGATCTTGGAGCTCGATCGCGGCGAGGGCCACCCCTTCGAGGGGAACTACTCGGCGTGGCTCGAGGCCAAGAAGAAGCGCCTGCTCCTCGAGGAGAAGAAGGAGTCTGCGCGGCAGAAGACGCTCGCCCGCGAGCTCGAGTGGGTGAAGATGAACCCAAAGGCCCGCCAGGCCAAGTCGAAGGCCCGCCTCGCGTCGTACGAGGAGCTGCTCGCCGAGGGCCAGAGGGAGCGCGCGGCCGAGATCGAGATCGCGATCCCGCCGGGGCCGCGGCTCGGCGACGTGGTCTTCGAGGCGAAGGGGCTCACGAAGGGTTACGGTGATCGCCTGCTCATCGACGGGCTCGACTTCCTCATCCCCCCGGCGGCGATCGTCGGCATCATCGGCGGCAACGGGGCCGGGAAGACGACGCTCTTCAAGCTGTTGACGGGCAAGGAGCAGCCCGATCGCGGCACGCTCCGCGTGGGCGAGACGGTCGAGCTCGCGTACGTCGATCAGGCGCGCGACACGCTCTCGGCGGATCGGACGGTCTGGGAAGAGGTGAGCGACAAGAAGGAGACCCTCGAGCTCGGCAAGCGCCAGGTGCCCTCGCGCGCGTACGTGGCGTCCTTTGGGTTCAAGGGCTCGGATCAGCAGAAGAAGATCGGGTCGTTGTCTGGAGGCGAGCGCAACCGTGTTCATCTCGCGAAGACGATCAAGAGGGGCGGCAACGTGCTCCTCCTCGACGAGCCGACCAACGACCTCGACGTCGACACGCTCCGCGCGCTCGAGGACGCGCTCCTCGATTTCGCGGGCACGGTGCTCGTCATCAGCCACGATCGCTGGTTCTTGAACCGCATCGCCACGCACATCCTGGCCTTCGAGGGCGACAGCAAGGTGACCTTCTTCGCAGGGAACTACGAGGACTACGAGAAGGACCGCGAGAAGCGCCTCGGCGCGGCGGTCGATCCGCACCGGATGAAGTTCAAGCGGCTCGAGCGCTGAGCCGCGCGGCGGTCGATCCGCGCGGGATGAAGCTCAAGCGGCTCGAGCGCCGAGCCGCGCCGGGTGGAGTTCAAGCGGCTCGATCACGAGCCCGGTCGGGGGGCCGAGCTTCGGGCGAAAGAGCCTCTCAATAGAATCCGCAGCCCTTCTCCAGCACCCCGAAGAACTCGAACTCGTCGTCCTCCTGACACACGATGATCATCGCCGGGCTCTTCTTGTCGCCCACCGCGTAGCCGTACCCGAAGACGCTGATGTCGTCGATCTTTGGGTTGTTGGGATCGGTCGTCTGCGCGAGCGTCACCGGCGCGCCGGCCGTCAGGATCGGCGCCGAGGTCCCGGGCAGCGCGATGGCGGGCGTCCCCGTCTGGTACGGCACCTGCGCCGCCGCCCCCGGCGCGAAGGTCGTCAGCGGCCCGACCGCCTTCGCGTAGCTCGCTCCGATGAGCCCGACGTCGACCGCCGGCACGTTCGCCAGGTTGTTGTAACCGCGGACCGTCGCCGCCGTGTTCGACGCGTGGGCCTCGGTCGTCACCGTGATGCCGAGCTGCTGCGCCTCGTCGCCGATGAAGGTCACCGTGTAGAACTCCTCGCCGAGGCTCTTGACCTGGTCCGACCAGTTCTTCATCGGCGTCTTGCAGTCCACGGCGTCCGCCGGGATGAGCCGGATGCCGTACGTCTCGTTCCCGTCGAGCTCGATCCACTCGGACACCCCTGGAGCGTAGAACTTCTCCTCGAAGGGAGGCGGCGTCACGGGCGGGTTCTGCGCCTGGTAGGCCGCCGAGTTCATGTCGTAGATCTGCCGGAAGAGTGGCTGGATCGCGTCGAAGTTGCCCGTCGAGCACGACGAGTCGGCGCACGCGCGGATGCAGATGTCCACGTGCACCCCGCCCGTCGGGAGCGCCATGTTCGCGAACCGGACCGCCGCCGTCGGCGTGGGCGCCGAGCCGCCCGAGCCGCCGAGCCCGGCCGTCCCGGCTGCGCCCGCGCCACCCACGCCCGCCGCCCCGGCCTCGCCGGCCGCGCCCGCGCCCGCCG
>CAYNEK010000139.1:0-7928 GCA_964396175.1 uncultured Polyangiaceae bacterium
TCTTGATGATCGCGATCATGCTCGTCGTGCTCGTGGCCGCCCCGCAGGCCGCGGCCAACGGGGTGAGCCGGCTCTTCCACCTCGACCTCGATCTCCGGAGCTTCCAGTTCCAGCTCATCACCGGCGGGATGAAGCTCGCGATCATCATCGGCTACATGGCCGTGATCCGGCTGATCCCCGACATCCGCCGCGTCTTTCAGTACCACGGCGCCGAGCACAAGACGATCAGCACCTACGAGGCCGAAGAGGAGCTCGTCGTCGAGAACGCGCGATCGAAGACCACCCTGCACCCGCGCTGCGGGACGACCTTCCTCGTGATGGTCGCGATGGTGAGCGTCTTCATCTTCAGCGCGATCTCGCCCCTCTTGCCGCGCCTCGGCGAGGGCCACCGCCTCCTCGAGAACGTCGTCCTCTTCGCGATGAAGCTCCCCTTCATCCCCGTCCTCGCCGGCGTCACCTTCGAGATCCAGCGCGTCTTTGCGCGGTTCTGCACGACGGGGCCGCTCCGCGTGCTCCTCTGGCCGGGCTTCCTCGTGCAGAAGATCACGACCATCGAGCCCGACGACGCGCAGCTCGAGGTCGCCATCGCCGCGATGCGCGTCGCGCTCTTCCGCGAGGAGGGCAAGGCGGGCGAGGGTGTGACCGAGACGACGTTCGGGTCGTTCGACGAGCTCGTGGCGAGCCCGGGCCTGCCCGCGTCCTGATGCTGCCCCTCGACAAGCTCGAGGCGCTCTCGCGGAGGTTCCGGGAGGTCGAGGCGCTGCTCTGCACGCAGGCCGTGCTCGAGGATCCGGCCGAGAGCCGCCGACTCCACGAGGAGCACGCGCAGCTCTCTCGGCTGGTCGACGCCTTCGAGGCGTTCGGTCGCGTGGAGCGGGATCTCGCGGACAGCGATCAGGCGCTCGCCGATCCAGAGCTCCGCGCGCTCGCGGAGGCCGAGCGCCCCTCGCTCGAGCAGAAGCGCCGCGCCCTCGAGGACGAGCTACGCTTCCTGCTCCTTCCCAAGGATCCGCGCGACCGGAAGAGCGTCATCCTCGAGATCCGGGGCGGCGAGGGTGGTGAGGAGGCGTGCCTCTTCGCGGCGGATCTCTTCCGCATGATCACGCGCTACGCCGAGGCGCGGCGCTACAAGGTGGAGGTCCTCTCGACGAGCGAGGCGGCCGCAGGGGGATACAAGGAGATCATCTCGCTCGTGTCCGGGGAGGGCGCGTTCTCGGAGCTGCGCTGGGAGGCGGGCGTGCATCGCGTCCAGCGCGTGCCTGCGACCGAGACGCAGGGGCGCGTCCACACCTCGACGGCGTCGGTCATCGTGCTCCCCGAGGCCGACGACGTGGACGTCGTGCTCGACGAGAAGGATCTCGAGATCCACATCGCCGCGAGCGGAGGCCCCGGCGGGCAGGGCGTCAACACGACGAACAGCGCCGTCCAGATCCAGCACAAGCCGAGCGGGCTCATCGTCAAGTGCCAGGATGAGCGCTCGCAGATCAAGAACAAGGCCAAGGCCCTCCGCATCCTGAAGAGCCGCCTCCTCGATCTGGAGCGCGAGCGCCGGGAGCAGGAGCTCGCGAGCGAGCGGAAGGGGATGGTCAAGAGCGCGGACCGCGCGCAGAAGATCCGCACCTACAACTACCCGCAGAACCGCGTGACCGATCACCGGATCGGCCTGACGCTCCACAAGCTCGATCGGGTGGTCGAGGGAGATCTCGGCGAGCTCGTCGCGGCGCTCCGCGCGGACCACCAGGCGAGCCTTCTGGCAGCCGAGGCGGCGGGCGATGCGCGCGGCTGACGTCGACCCGGACGCGCTCCTCGCGGCGCTCGTGCTGGCGCCAGGCGTCCTCGCGCGGAACCGCTTCCCGAGCCTCTACGAAGCGGCGACGCTCCGGGAGGTGCGGCGTCGCGCGCGGGAGCTCCGAGGCTTCGTGCATCTCGTCGCGGGGGGACGTGGTCCGCTCGAGATCGTGTCGCGCGAGCCCCTCGACGCGGGCGGCGAGCGCATCACATACGGGATCGCGAGCCTTCGCCTCGAAGGGTGCGTGACGCTCTCGGCCTTCGAGCGGGCCCTGATCTCCGTCGCGCTCGCGCGCACGACGAAGGATCCGGCCCCCGACGAGGCGCGCAGCGAAGTGTCTCGAGCGCTCTCGCGGCTGCTCGGGCGCCCGCCGCCCGACGCGCAGCGGCGCGAGGCCTGACGCGGCGTGGGTGTCCGTGAGGGCCTGTGGCGCGTCGGCAGGAGGCGCGAGGTGCAGCGAGGACGGGCCGTCGAGGCTCGTGACCGCTCAGGGGCTCGGCGGGACGTAGGGCATCGTCATGCCGAGCCACCAGAGGAGCAAGAGCACGACCGGCAGGTGGAAGAGGAGCTGCAGCGTCGAGTACCCGGCGAGATCGCGCGCACGCACGCCGGTGAGGCCCATGAGCGGGAGCATCCAGAAGGGGTTGACGAAGTTCGGCAGCGCCTCCGCCGCGTTGTACACTTGGACCATCCAGGCGAGGTTCGTGTGGAGATCGTTGGCGGCGCCGAGCAGATACGGCGCCTCGACGACCCACTTCCCGCCGCCCGACGGCAAGAAGAGGCCGAGCACCGCCGAGTACACGCCGCCGACGAGCGGCAAGGTGTCCTTCGTCGAGATGGACACGAAGAAGTGCGCCATCCGCTCCGCGAGCCCGGCGCCCATCATCACGCCGAAGATGCCGGCGTAGAGCGGGAACTGGATGAGGACGCCGCCGGTCATCGGCACGGCCCGCGCCGCCGCCCGCAAGAACGAGCGCGGCGTCCGGTGCACCAGCATCCCGGTGAACAGGAAGATCACGTTGTATGTGTCGAGATCGAGCGCCGCGAGGCCGCCCCTCGCGCGGAAGATGTGTACGAGATAGCCTGCGGCGAGCGCGACGAGGAGCCAGGTGAGGATCGGGCTCCGCTCGAGGCGCTCGGCCGGGCGGAGGCTCGTCGAGGGCGGCTCGTCCTCGACGGGCTCGTCGTCGAGCGAGAGCCCGGCCATCTCGGCGGTGCGCGCGCGCTCGGCGGTCGGCGCGGAGACGTACGCGATCCACACGGACAGGACCACGAGCGCGGCGATCAAGACGCCGTTTTGCCAGGTGAACAGCGTGGCCGAGAGCGGGATCGTGCCGCTCACGGCGTGAAGCTCCTTCGGGATCGAGGCCTTCGTCGCCATGAGGAGCGCGGCGGACGACGACAGGCCGAGCGCCCAGACGCTCCCGAGCCCCAGGTACCCTGCGGCGCCCACGGCGCGGTAATCGACGCCCGGCACGCGGCGACAGATCCGCTTCATGAGGATCCCCGCGAAGATCATGCTGAATCCCCAGCTGAGGAGCGAGGCGAGCATCGCGACGAGCGCGACGTAGGCGACCGCCGACTTGGGCGTCTTCGGCACGCGCGCGAGCCTGTCGATGAGGCGCCTCACCGGCGGCGAGACGGCGACCACGTACCCGCCGATGACGACGAAGGCCATCTGCATCGTGAAGGGGACGAGGCTCCAGAGCGAGGCGCCGAAGTCGACGGCGATCTGCGCGGGCGCGCGACCGACGCCGAGCGCGGCGACGCACACGAGCGCGACCGCGAGCGCAGCGAACACGAAGGCGTCGGGGAACCACCGCTCACAGAGATCGGCGAGCCGCGCGCCGAGGCGTTCCATTGCGCCCCCTCGCTCCGAGGGTGCGTGGGTCGTCGGCGGATCGAGCGGCACGGGCGCATTCTCGTCGAGCGGCGCCGTGGCGTCGAGGCAAGTGCACGCCGCAGAGGGACGACGACCGCGCCTCCGCAGGCGCTCGGCGCGCGCGCGACGCTCGCGACGTCATCTCACGCTGCCTGCAGGAGCGAATACCCGCTCCGCCAGCGCTCAGCAGACGCGCGATGCTCGCGAAGTCACCTCACGCCGCCTGCAGGAGCGAGCACCCGCTCCGCCAGCGCTCAGCAGACGTGCGATGCTCGCGAAGTCACCCCACGCTGCCTGCAGGAGCGAGTCCCCGCTCCGCCAGCGCTCGGCGCGCGCGCGACCCTCGCGAGGCTTGCGCCACTCGCGGGACGCACGTAAGCGCGAAGTTCATGGCCACCGCCCGCGTGAAAGAGATCCTGTCGCACTATTCGTCCGAGACCCCAGGCACGCTCACGAACCTCTACCGGCTCCTGTCCACCGGCACGCTGGCGGGCACGGGCAAGCTCGTGATCCTGCCGGTCGATCAGGGGTACGAGCACGGCCCTGCGCGCTCCTTCGCACCCAACCCGGCCGGCTACGATCCCGACTACCATCTCCAGCTCGCGATCGAGGCGGGGTGCAACGGCTACGCGGCGCCGCTAGGGCAGCTCGAGGTGAGCGCGGCGAAGTACGCGGGGCAGATCCCGCTCATCTTGAAGCTGAACAACAGCGACTCCTTGTCGAAGATGGACGCGCCTTGCTCAGCCATCACCGGCTCGGTCGAGGACGCGCTCCGGCTCGGGTGCGTCGGGATCGGCTACACGATCTACCCGGGGTCCGGCGCGCGCAACCGCATGGTCGAGGATCTCCGCGAGCTTACCCTCGAGGCGAAGCGCAAGGGGCTCGCCGTCATCGTCTGGTCGTACCCGCGCGGTGCGGGGCTCTCCAAGGAGGGCGAGACGGCGACCGACGTCGTCGCCTACGCCGCTCACATCGCGGCGCAGCTCGGCGCGCACGTCATCAAGGTGAAGCCGCCGACCGCGCACCTCGAGCAGACCGAGGCCAAGAAGGCCTACGAGAAGGCCGGAATCAAGCTGGACACGCTCGCCGACCGCATCCGCCACGTCGTCCAGGCGACCTTCTGCGGCAAGCGCATCGTCATCTTCTCGGGCGGCGAGGCGAAGGGCACCGATGCGGTCCTCTCCGAGGTGAAGGAGCTCGCGGCGGGCGGCTCGTTCGGGAGCATCATGGGGCGCAACGCCTTCCAGCGCCCCAAGGCCGAGGCTCTCGCGCTCCTCGAGGGCGTGATGGCCATCTACAAGGCCGCGCCCTGAAGACCCGCCACCCCTGTCTCACGAGCCCGCGCGCTCCCGCGTGGCCCACAGGGGGCGTGCGCTCGGAGCCCGAGGCGCCGAGCCCCGCGTCTCCCTCTCCAGTGGCGCGGGCACCGAGGTCCTCGCGCCTCTCGTCGCTCGTGGCGTCGGCGGCGATCGCGATCGCCCTGGCGAGCGCGGTCGTCGGCTGCAAGACCACGCCTCCTCCAGAGTCTCCCTACGCGGCTGGCGGTCCCTGGACCTCGAAGATCGAGGTCCTGCACCCGCTCGTCGGCACCCTCTGGTCTGGTGGGTCGCGGCTCTCCTTCGACGAGCTCGTCGCCCGCATCCGAGAGGCGAACGTGATTGCCCTCGGCCATACCGACGAAAACCCCGATCATCACCGGCTCGAGGCGAGGATCTTGAGCGCGATGCTGCGCGAGGGCCGCTCGCCCGCGGTGCTCCTCGAGAACGCCCACACAGACGAACAGGCGAGCCTCGACGATGCCTGGTCCCGCGGCCTCGCGGCGCTGGACGGAGAGTTCGGGTGGGTGAACCATGGCGGCGTGCCGTTCTCGGCCTATCGCCCGCTCTTCGAGGTCGCGTGGGAGGCGAAGCTGCCGCTCGTGGCCACGAGGCTCCCAGCGCTCCTGGAGACCTCCCTCGCTCAGGGCAACAGGGCCTTGCTCCTGCCGGGCGAGCTGCAGAACTATGGGTTGCATGTCCCCCTCTCGCCGGAGGTGGAGCGAGCGTTCGAGGACGATCTCCAGTCTCTGGGGTGCGCGCGCCGCGACCCCGCGCGCCTCCCCTTCGACGTCGACGCGCGCCGCGCGAACCTCACCTGGATGGCGACCGTCACGGCGTTGCAGCGGCGCGACGTGGTGTTCATCGCGTCGGCGCGGTACGTCCGGACGGACCGCGGTGTGCCGCCCCTCGTCGCGGAGCGGGCCCCCGAGAACAAGCGCCTCTCCGTGGCCTTCCTCGAGGTGATGAGCGGACTCGACGAGCCGAGCGCCTATGCGGCGGTGTTTGGCGAGGAGCGTTTGCCCTTCGACGTCGTGTGGTTCACGCCGCGGGCTCGTCGGATCGGTCGCTGCGGGACCGG
Source organism: uncultured Polyangiaceae bacterium (assembly GCA_964396175.1). Lineage (GTDB taxonomy): Bacteria > Myxococcota_A > Polyangia > Polyangiales > Polyangiaceae > CAYNEK01. Next base: position 6,069 of record CAYNEK010000139.1, read on the forward strand.
GCCGCGCTGACGGGTCGCCCGCGCGGGAGCGACGACGCGTCCCGCGAGGTGCGTTCGAGCTGCCGGGCCGGGCCGCGCCGACGAGGCGTCCGCGCGGGCCGCGCGGACGTGGGGACCGTCCCGCGGATCGCGTGACGCCTCGGTGCGCCGCAGCGCGCGCGGGCGACCTCACCGGCGGCTGGTGTCCACGTGGGCCCTGGCGTAGTCGAGCCCATGCACCTTCGTCGTGCCGTCGCGTTCGTCCTGACCGTCGCCCCTCTCGTCGCGCTCGCCTGCGGCGGTGGCGGCGACGACGCCTCGCCTCCGACCGGCTCGGAGCTCAACGCAGCGACATGCCAGTTCTTCGACTCGTGCTGCCGCGAGGCCGGCAACGCCAACGACGTCGTCGCGTGCCTCCAATTTATGGCGTACTTCAGCCGAACGGGCGACAAGGCGAAGGCGGATCAGTGCATCGACGCCCTGAAGACGGCCGCGTGCGGCCCGCTGCCTCGGGTCTGCGATCAGGCCACAGCAGGCTCTGGGAAGCCTGGCGACACGTGCACGTCCGCCTCGGACTGCGCATTCCCCGACGACGCGACCGACGCGGGCTGCCTGTACCTCAACGGCGCGAGCACCGGGGGATGCTTCGTGGAGCGCATGCCCGTGGAGGGCGCGCCGTGCTCGTTCGGGGGCGGCGTCGCGTTCGAGCGGACGGCTTGCGCCGAGGTCTTCGGGTACACGTGCGCGATGAAGGGCGCAGAGACGACGACGGGCACCTGCGAGAAGATCCCTGGCCCTGGAGACCCTTGCACCTTCGGGGCGAGCTGCCTCGGGGGACGCTCGTGCAACGGCGGCGAGTGCCCGCCCGCGCCGCAGGTCGGCGATCCGTGCGGGGACGGGTGCGGCGCCCTCCGCTGCGACGCCGCGGGGACGTGCGCCAAGGGGCTGCCCGACGGCTCCCCCTGCACGGGGAACGAGTGCGAAGGGTCCTGCAACGCGAGCACGAAGAAGTGCGTCGGCGCCGCCGGGCTCGGGACCTTCTGCCTGACCAAGCCCTGACGCGGCTCACCCCTCGCCGAGGGTGCCGGAAGATGGCCCCTCGGTGCGCCAGCGGTGTCGCCCATCGTCTCGGTCTCCGCGCGAACACGACCGTGGTGCGCCCCGGACCTATCCCCTCAAATTATCCCAAAGATTTCACGGAACGCGGCGTAACTGGACACGATTTCACCGAAAGCGCGCATCAGCGGCAACAGACGATCTTCGCGCAGGTTCGGGATGGCGCGGTACCAGCAGCACCCTTGATGGGAGCAGACCGATCAGAACGGAAGATTTCACCAACAATATCCATGCGTTCCGCGCAATTTCGAGGAACAAAATCGGGGTGCCGCTCGTACCTACGGATGTTCGAAGTCCATAGCCCGAGGAGACACCCCGATGACCGCAGCCTACGAGCAAGAGCCGACGTTTGCCAGCGCAGATCCCTTCGCTGTCTCGCACACGATGTACCGCGAGCTGGTCGAGATGGCGTCCACGAAGGACGCCCTCGGTGCCGGACACGAGGTGGTCGAGCGCGCGATCGTCCACCAAGGGCAGGCGTTGCTGAGGCAGCTGTACCAGGACGACTTGGACCTGAGGACGGTTCACGAGCGGCAGGTCGAAGTGGTGAGCGAGGACGGCGTCCGGCGCGGAGAACGCCGCCGTGGCTCGCGCACGCTGCGGTCGCTCTTGGGGCCCGTGGTGTGGACGCGATACGTCTACCAGGAGCCGGCGAACGACTCGCGGCCGCCGGCAGATGCCGGGTTGGAGCTGCCCGAGGACGGGTTCTCCAGGGTGGATATCCAACCTGGCGGGGGTGTCAAGCCGCGAGCACCGGAGCCGAGT
>CAYNEK010000140.1:0-96 GCA_964396175.1 uncultured Polyangiaceae bacterium
GGTCGTGGCGTGCCCGAGGTGCCCCCGCCGCGAAGGGTCGAGCGGTCGTGGCGTGCCCGAGGTGCCCCCGCCGCGAAGGGTCGAGCGGTCGTGGCG
>CAYNEK010000140.1:196-7726 GCA_964396175.1 uncultured Polyangiaceae bacterium
TGTGTCGCGACAAGCGAGCACCGATCCCTCGTCGACGCACGCCTCGCCTCCGCGCGTAAGCCGAGGAGGACGGGCGACGCCGACCTTTGCTGCTGCACGAGGGCGATCGTCGCGCAGCGCGTCGGCACGACGCTCGCCCTCGGCGAGACGAGCCGCGCACCAGCCGATCCATCCGTACTCTGTCCTGTCTGTCGACGAGAGTCGCGCGCCCGTCCGTGATAACGTGATTGGCATGAAGCAACCCCTATCCACCCGCACGTCGTGGTCGAGTTGGCTAGCGGCTGGAGCGCTCGCCATGGGCGTGCTCGTGGCCTGTGGCGGTGACGCTCCCGGCGCCGAAGTGTCTGCGGCGGGCACCGGAGGGTCGAGCGGTGGCGCGTCCGCTGGCGCAGGCGGCTCGACCGCAGGCGGGGGAGGCGCGTCCTCTGGCGCAGGCGGCGCGTCCGCTGGCGGGGGAGGCGCGTCCTCTGGCGCAGGCGGCTCGACGGCGGGCGGGGGAGGCGCGTCCTCTGGCGCAGGCGGCGCGTCCGCTGGCGGGGGAGGCGCGTCCGCGGGCGCAGGCGGCTCGACGGCGGGCGGGGGAGGCGCGCCCGCTGGCGCAGGCGGCTCGACGGCGGGCGGGGGAGGCGCGTCCGCGGGCGCAGGCGGCTCGACGGCGGGCGGGGGAGGCGCGTCCGCTGGCGCAGGCGGCTCGACGGGCACGAGCGAGCCCGTCTATCCCGTCTACGCGGGCTGCGAAGCGCCCGCGACGACCTTCACGCGCACTCTCTACGTCGATCCCCAGAGCGGCGCAGACGGCGGCGACGGCTCGGAGCAGAAGCCGTACAAGACGCTCGCCGCGGTCGTCGCTGGCAAGCGCGTCCAGCCGGGAGATCACGTCGTGCTCCGCCCCGGCCACCACGGCTCCGTGCAAGCGAACGAGTACAAGAACCCGGAGCTCGTCGACGCAGCCGCGTGGATCTGGATCGAGTTCGAGCCAGGCGCGACGGCCGAGCGCATGGCGCTCCGACGCATGTCCCGCTGGCTGATCACGGGCGCGGAGATCACGTCCGAGAAGGAGACGCTCGTCGCCCTCGAGGGCTCTTCACAGCTGGTGTTCGCCGACGCGAGGCTCTACACCGTGAAGGACTCCTCGGGCTGGACGGCGAGCGATTGGATGAACGTCGCGGCGAGCGGCGTCTGGGTGCGCAACGGCACGTGCACGTCGGTGATCCGCAATCGCCTCTCGAACCTTCGCTTCGGCATCAGCATCGGGTCGGACGAGAAGAACCCGGACGACGGCCGCATGAGAGTGCTCGTCGAGCGCAACGACATCCGCGGGTTCTCGGCGGACGGCATCCGCCCGAACGGCAACGATCTCTTGATTCGCTACAACCGCGTCCTCGACGTCATGGTGGGCGACGAGGACGGCGACGCGAACCACGACGACCTGATGCAGATGTTCGCGATGAACGGCGCCACGTTCGACAACATCCGCATCGAGAGCAACTGGGTGCAGGAGACCACGGCTCCCGGGCGCCCACTGTCGACGACGACGCAGGGCATTTCCGTGTTCGACGGCATCATCACCCGGCTACAAATCATCGACAACGTCGTGCTCTGCGGCCACTGGCACGGCATCTCCGGCTACGGCATCGTCGACGGCACCATCCGGCGCAACACCGTCCAAAATAGCTCCACGAACGGTCGTAAGATCTGGATCATGGTCCCGAAGTCGAAGAACGACGGAGCGCCGACGGGAGACGTCGTCCAAGACAACATCGCCGCGAGCTATCCCGACCCACAACCGGGCGTCACCTACACGGGCAACGTGACCATCACGGATCCCGAGGCGATGTTCGTCACCTTCGACCGCGCGACCGGGCTCTTCGATCTCCACGCGAAGCCGGGCTCGGATCTCGATGGCAAAGCCGTCGGATCCTCGCTGAAGACGATCGGCGACCCGCGGCTGCTCGCGCCGTAACGGCGCACCGCAACCGCAGGAGCTCGGACCTCGGTCGGATCGAGATCCAGGGCCGAGCGCGAGCGCCTCGATGATTTCGGGCGCGATCGGGCGGTCGAGCCCCGCGCGCGCTCCTCGTCCCCCCTGCGGCAGGCCGCGTGGGCGGGCCCCCGGAGGCCGCGAGGCCGACGCCTCCAACCGAGGGAGCGCGGGCCTCGCGGAGCGTGCCGCGCGGTCAGCTCATTTGTTCGCGTGGATCGTGTCGAGCACGTCCGCCGGGAAGATGGCCTTCACCTTCTCCTGCGTCTTCTTGAAGACCTTCTCCCACTTGGCCTTGTCGTCGTCGGAGAGATCGATGGCCTTCTTGTCCTTCTTCATCTTGTCGAAGGCGTGCTTGTCGGCCTTGCGGATCCGACCCGTGAGATCGGCCGCTGCGACCGCGCCCGTGTCCTTGAGGAGCTTCTTCTGGTCCTCGGTCAGCCCGTCGAGCGTGCTCTGCTTGATGACGAGCGCGCCGATGCCGATGCCCGACGGCTGCGTGACGATGTGCGTGAGCTTGTCCGCCCACTGCAGCTGCTGCGCCGCGAGCGACGGCGCGTTGATGAAGTCGACGTTGCCCTGGTTGAGCGCGGGGAGCACCTCGGGGATCTGCAGGCCCTGCTCCGCCAGCGAGAAGCCGCCGTTGGTCTCGGACGCGACCTCCTTCAGCGCCGCGAAGAAGTGCGGGGCGATGGGATCGTCCTTCCAGAAATAGGGCTTGTGGCCGTTCAGCGTCTCGGGGCCCCCGACGTCGAACTTCGACATGAGGTGCGCGATGCCGACGTCGCCCCAGCCGAGGTTGTAGATCCCCTTGCCCGCGAAGCCGGCGACGGCCTTGTCGTTGATCGCCTTCCGGGCGGCGTCGAGCGACTTCCACTCGCGGAAGAGGCCGGGCGTCTGGAGCGCCAGGATGGGCTGCCAGATCTTCGACAGACCGACCGAGGTGACCGCGACGCCGTCGAGCTGGCTGCCCGCCATCATCTTCTCGACGACCATCGTCTTCTCGTCGCCCTGCACGCCGTTGTAATAGAAGACGAGCTTCAGCGAGCCCTGGGACTTCTCGCTGATCATGTCGACCCAGATCTGGAAGACCTTGCCCCAGGGGCTCGACTTCGGCGCCAGGGTGCCGAACTTGATCTCCTTCTCGTCGTCGGCGACCGAGGGAGCAGCCAGCGCGAGGCAGGCCGAGATGGCGAGGAGGGACGTCGATACCTTGCGGAAGTTCATGCGGCGGGTCTCTCGGGGCTGGGGAAGTGTGAGGGTGAGCGCTCGCAGATTCGGCGAGCGCCGAGCGCGGGATCTCGCGTGGATCCAACCACGCCCACCGCGAGATGCAAGTGTTTCCGACCGGGGTCTGCGCGGGCTTTCAGGTGTTCGACCCAGCGGGGGGTCCACGCTTCGTCGGGGCGAGGCCGCGTGGAGGCGAGCCGGCGCTGGGCAGACTCGGCAAACCTCGCGCGACGAGCGCCGTCGGGCGGCGAGCCGGCGCGCGAGCCGAGGTCGTCGTGGACGGCGGAGACAGGACCGACGAGCGCCGTCGGGCGGCGAGCCGGCGCGCGAGCTCAGGTCGTGGACGACGGGGACACGAGCGACGAGAGCGCGTGCGTCTCGCGAGCGCCCATCAGGCCGAACTGGAGACCGAGGCCGCCGTCCCGGGACCAGCGCACCGTCGCGGGGACCCTCACCGCGCCGAGCCCGGGCAGGGGAAGCGTGATCTCGAGCTCCACGCCGAACGGCGCGACGAGCGCGGTCGTGACGAACGCGCCCCCGAGGCTCGCGTCGACGGTCGTGCCCGGCGTGTCCCTCCCGGCGTGGTGGAGCGTGACCTCGAGAGACAAGGGGCTGCGTGGGTGGCGGCGCTGTTCTTGGACCATCGTCGGGAGAGGGCGCTTCCGAAAGGAGGGGCCCCGCGGCTAAGATGCTCTCCCGTGAGCCGTGCCCCGGTCAAGCAAACCACGCCAGCCGCGGGCCTCGCCCGCCACGTCGAGGGCTGGCAGGCCGGGCTCGTCGCGCTCACCGTCGCGGGGATCGGCGTCGCCTTCTCTCTGCCGCGCCCCATCCCGCCCACCGAGCTGCCGCTGCCGACCTGGAGCCCCGCCGCCCTCGCGGCCGAGCGACGCGCCGACGACGCGCGCGCGGCGGCGATGGCCGCATCCTCACCCGAGGAGCGCGTCGCGCGGTACGATCAGCGCAAGCTCGGGGACTGCTTCCGGCGGTTCGGGCACGCGGAGCTCTCGGGCGATCTCGAGGAGCTCGGGCGGGTGCGAGAAGAGTGCCTCCAGGCGACGCGCGTGCTGCTCGCGGCGCCCGACGGCGTAGAGCAGGTTCGCCAGCTGCGCGCCTACCAGGCGAGCCTCTTCGTCGCGGCGCTCGGGCGCTGGATCGATCACGCGACCCTCTCCGAGGATCTCGCGGCGCTCGGGGGCTCGCTCCCGCGCGACATGGTCGAGAGCGGCTGGATCACGGCGAGAGGCGCGACCATCCTCTCCGACGAGGTGCGCGAGGGGCTCTTCAAGCTGCGCTTCACCGAGGTGACGGGCGCGCGCCGGGCGGTCGGCCTCGAGCCCGACGAGGCGCGGCGGCTCGTCGCCTTCTTCCTCGCGTACCCGCCCCGCGACGAGGACCCCAAGATCGTGTGGAGCTTCCTCGGCCAGAAGGTGGAGGAGGCCCGGAAGCTCGACCCGACCTACCCCATCGAGCTCGCGCGGGGGATCGTCGCGCTCGGGCTCGGCGACGCCGACCGATCGGCCGAGCTCCTCGGTGCCCTCTTGGCGGAGCACCCCGACGGCCCATGGACCGGGCGAGCGAAGAACCACCTCGCGGCCGCGCTCGCGCTGAAGGACCGAGGAGAGCAGCCGTGAGCGAGGACCGGAAGCAGGTGCTCGTCGTCGACGACGAGGCGAACATGCGGCGCGTCCTCTCGGAGATGGTCCGCCGCGAGGGCTGCGACGTGCTCACGGCCGAGGACGGCGAGGCCGCGCTGGCGGCGCTCCGCGATCACCACGTCGATCTCGTGATCACCGATCTGCGGATGCCGAAGCTCGACGGCATGGGCCTGCTCCGGCAGGTGCTCGCCGCCTACCCCGGGCTCCCGGTGCTCATGATCACGGCGCACGGCACCGTCGACAACGCGGTCGAGGCGCTCAAGATGGGCGCCTTCGACTACCTCACCAAGCCCTTCGACAAGCACGAGATCCAGGCCGTCGTGCGGAAGGCGCTCCGCACGCGCGAGCTCGGCGAGGCCGACGTCACGCCCTTCGAGCCGCGCCGAGACGAGCGCGCGTCGCGCCACGGTATCATCGGCGGGTCCGAGCCGATCCTCGCGGTCTACGCGCTGCTCGATCGCGTCGCCGACACGCCGTCGACCGTGCTCATCACGGGCGAGAGCGGCACCGGCAAGGAGCTCGTCGCGCGGGCGCTCCACGAGGGCTCGTCGCGGCGAGACCGCCCCTTCATCAAGGTCAATTGCGCGGCGATCCCCAAGGATCTGATGGAGTCCGAGCTCTTTGGGTACGAGCGCGGCGCCTTCACGGGCGCGGTGACGTCGAAGCCGGGGCGGTTCGAGCTCGCCTCCGGCGGGACCCTGTTCTTGGACGAGATCGGCGAGATCCCCGTCGAGATGCAGGTGAAGCTGCTCCGCGTCCTGCAGGAGGGCGAGTTCGAGCGCGTGGGGGGGATCAAGACCCTGCGGGTCGACGTGCGGCTCGTCGCCGCGACCAACCGCGATCTCAAGCGCGAGATCGCCCACGGACACTTCCGCGAGGACGTCTACTACCGGCTCAACGTCGTCCCCATCGTCCTGCCGCCGCTCCGCGAGCGCACGACGGACATCCCGCTCCTCGCCCAGGCCTTCCTGCGCAAGCTCGCGGAGCGGCTGAAGAAGTCGGTGTCGGGCATCGAGCCTGCGGCGATGGCGCGCCTGCTCGGGTACGCCTGGCCGGGCAACGTGCGCGAGCTCGAGAACGTGCTCGAGCGCGCCGTGCTCTTCGCCGACGGCGCCGAGATCCGCGAGGACGATCTCCCCGTCGAGATCCACGCTCACCACGCGCGCGCGCACCTCGACGTGACGACGGACGGCCCCGCGCACCCCGTGGGCGGGCTGAAGGAGCAGGTGAAGGCCGCGACCAGCCGCCTCGAGCGCGACATCATCGTCCGCGCGCTCGAGCAGACGGCGGGGAACGTGACGCACGCCGCGCGGCTCCTCCAGATCTCACGCAAGGGACTCCAGCTCAAGATGAAGGAGCTCGGCCTCCGGGAGCGGACGGAACGCGACGAGTGACGCGCCTCCTCCCGCTGCTCGTCCTCTCCGCGATCGCGTCCTGCAAGCGCGCGCCCGGGGAGGACGCGCCGGGCGCCATGGCCTCCTCGGGCGCGCCGATCCCCGCGCCGTCCTTCCCCCCGCTGCCCCCGAAGGGCATGCTGTGGATCCCTCCAGGCTCCCTCATCGCCGGGACGCCCGAGGGCGTGCTCCCGCGCGTCGCAGACGCCGAGCTCCCGGGCGTCCAGGTCGTCCTGAAGGGCTTCTTCATCGACGAGTTCCCCTATCCCAACGAGGCGGGCGCCATCCCGCGCAGCGGCGTCACGCAGGCCGAGGCCCAGGCGCTCTGCGAGGCCGACGGCAAGCGCCTCTGCAGCGAGCTCGAGTGGGAGCGCGCCTGCAAGGGGCCCCACAACACGACCTACCCCTACGGGAACGTGTACCGCGAGGCCGCGTGTGGCACCGGCGTCGTCCTCCCCGCCGTCGCTCCGTCGGGCCTCGACGTCCACTGCAAGAGCGGGTTCGGCGTGCGGGACACGCACGGGACGGTGCTCGAGTGGACCTCGAGCCCATGGGGTCGCGGCCGCCAAGAGAACCTCGTCGCGCTCCGTGGAGGCAATGGGGAGGCGGGCGAGGTGATCGGTCGTTGCGCCAACGCAACGCCCGACAAGCCCACGGATCGTCAGCTCGGCATCGGGTTCCGCTGCTGCAAGGGAGAGCCCAACCTCGCCGAGGTGTCGCTCGACGTGGTGCGGGGCACGGCGCAGCTCCGATCGCTGGGCGTCGACGGCAAGCTCCTCGCGCAGCTCCGCGGCCACGAGCCCGAGGGGCTCCGGGCGGAGCTCGGGCGTGCGGGCGGCGCGAGCTTCGAGCCCCACCACATGTGGCGATGGCGCCCCATCGGCAACGAGGAGCTGGTGCTCGTCACGGGCTGCGCGCGCCCCCCAGCGCCCGCGCCCGCGCGCTGCGGCGTCGCGGTGATGCGCCCTGTCGGCGAGGCCCTCGATCCTGTCACCTTCGCCTCGACGTCACGCTGGATCCCGACGGTGATCGAGAGCGGCGACGCGAAGGTGCTCTATGTGATGGGCGGCGATGAGCTCGGCGCGTACCACCGCCGGGTGGCCTACCAGGCCGGCCGGGTCCTCGTGAGCGAGGCAGAGTACAAGGCGATCCAGAAGAAGCGGAAGAAGCAGCGTCGCTGACCGAGGACCACGGCGCGGCCTCGCCCGTCGCGAAGACGCGGCCTCGCCCGTCGCGAAGACGCGGCCTCGCCCGTCGCGAAGACGCGGCC
>CAYNEK010000141.1:0-7530 GCA_964396175.1 uncultured Polyangiaceae bacterium
GCGGTCGTGGCGTGCCCGAGGTGCCCCCGCCGCGAAGGGTCGAGCGGTCGTGGCGTGTGTCGCGACAAGCGAGCACCGATCCCTCGTCGACGCACGCCTCGCCTCCGCGCGTAAGCCGAGGAGGACGGGCGACGCCGACCTTTGCTGCTGCACGAGGGCGATCGTCGCGCAGCGCGTCGGCACGACGCTCGCCCTCGGCGAGACGAGCCGCGCACCAGCCGATCCATCCGTACTCTGTCCTGTCTGTCGACGAGAGTCGCGCGCCCGTCCGTGATAACGTGATTGGCATGAAGCAACCCCTATCCACCCGCACGTCGTGGTCGAGTTGGCTAGCGGCTGGAGCGCTCGCCATGGGCGTGCTCGTGGCCTGTGGCGGTGACGCTCCCGGCGCCGAAGTGTCTGCGGCGGGCACCGGAGGGTCGAGCGGTGGCGCGTCCGCTGGCGCAGGCGGCTCGACCGCAGGCGGGGGAGGCGCGTCCTCTGGCGCAGGCGGCGCGTCCGCTGGCGGGGGAGGCGCGTCCTCTGGCGCAGGCGGCTCGACGGCGGGCGGGGGAGGCGCGTCCTCTGGCGCAGGCGGCGCGTCCGCTGGCGGGGGAGGCGCGTCCGCGGGCGCAGGCGGCTCGACGGCGGGCGGGGGAGGCGCGCCCGCTGGCGCAGGCGGCTCGACGGCGGGCGGGGGAGGCGCGTCCGCGGGCGCAGGCGGCTCGACGGCGGGCGGGGGAGGCGCGTCCGCTGGCGCAGGCGGCTCGACGGGCACGAGCGAGCCCGTCTATCCCGTCTACGCGGGCTGCGAAGCGCCCGCGACGACCTTCACGCGCACTCTCTACGTCGATCCCCAGAGCGGCGCAGACGGCGGCGACGGCTCGGAGCAGAAGCCGTACAAGACGCTCGCCGCGGTCGTCGCTGGCAAGCGCGTCCAGCCGGGAGATCACGTCGTGCTCCGCCCCGGCCACCACGGCTCCGTGCAAGCGAACGAGTACAAGAACCCGGAGCTCGTCGACGCAGCCGCGTGGATCTGGATCGAGTTCGAGCCAGGCGCGACGGCCGAGCGCATGGCGCTCCGACGCATGTCCCGCTGGCTGATCACGGGCGCGGAGATCACGTCCGAGAAGGAGACGCTCGTCGCCCTCGAGGGCTCTTCACAGCTGGTGTTCGCCGACGCGAGGCTCTACACCGTGAAGGACTCCTCGGGCTGGACGGCGAGCGATTGGATGAACGTCGCGGCGAGCGGCGTCTGGGTGCGCAACGGCACGTGCACGTCGGTGATCCGCAATCGCCTCTCGAACCTTCGCTTCGGCATCAGCATCGGGTCGGACGAGAAGAACCCGGACGACGGCCGCATGAGAGTGCTCGTCGAGCGCAACGACATCCGCGGGTTCTCGGCGGACGGCATCCGCCCGAACGGCAACGATCTCTTGATTCGCTACAACCGCGTCCTCGACGTCATGGTGGGCGACGAGGACGGCGACGCGAACCACGACGACCTGATGCAGATGTTCGCGATGAACGGCGCCACGTTCGACAACATCCGCATCGAGAGCAACTGGGTGCAGGAGACCACGGCTCCCGGGCGCCCACTGTCGACGACGACGCAGGGCATTTCCGTGTTCGACGGCATCATCACCCGGCTACAAATCATCGACAACGTCGTGCTCTGCGGCCACTGGCACGGCATCTCCGGCTACGGCATCGTCGACGGCACCATCCGGCGCAACACCGTCCAAAATAGCTCCACGAACGGTCGTAAGATCTGGATCATGGTCCCGAAGTCGAAGAACGACGGAGCGCCGACGGGAGACGTCGTCCAAGACAACATCGCCGCGAGCTATCCCGACCCACAACCGGGCGTCACCTACACGGGCAACGTGACCATCACGGATCCCGAGGCGATGTTCGTCACCTTCGACCGCGCGACCGGGCTCTTCGATCTCCACGCGAAGCCGGGCTCGGATCTCGATGGCAAAGCCGTCGGATCCTCGCTGAAGACGATCGGCGACCCGCGGCTGCTCGCGCCGTAACGGCGCACCGCAACCGCAGGAGCTCGGACCTCGGTCGGATCGAGATCCAGGGCCGAGCGCGAGCGCCTCGATGATTTCGGGCGCGATCGGGCGGTCGAGCCCCGCGCGCGCTCCTCGTCCCCCCTGCGGCAGGCCGCGTGGGCGGGCCCCCGGAGGCCGCGAGGCCGACGCCTCCAACCGAGGGAGCGCGGGCCTCGCGGAGCGTGCCGCGCGGTCAGCTCATTTGTTCGCGTGGATCGTGTCGAGCACGTCCGCCGGGAAGATGGCCTTCACCTTCTCCTGCGTCTTCTTGAAGACCTTCTCCCACTTGGCCTTGTCGTCGTCGGAGAGATCGATGGCCTTCTTGTCCTTCTTCATCTTGTCGAAGGCGTGCTTGTCGGCCTTGCGGATCCGACCCGTGAGATCGGCCGCTGCGACCGCGCCCGTGTCCTTGAGGAGCTTCTTCTGGTCCTCGGTCAGCCCGTCGAGCGTGCTCTGCTTGATGACGAGCGCGCCGATGCCGATGCCCGACGGCTGCGTGACGATGTGCGTGAGCTTGTCCGCCCACTGCAGCTGCTGCGCCGCGAGCGACGGCGCGTTGATGAAGTCGACGTTGCCCTGGTTGAGCGCGGGGAGCACCTCGGGGATCTGCAGGCCCTGCTCCGCCAGCGAGAAGCCGCCGTTGGTCTCGGACGCGACCTCCTTCAGCGCCGCGAAGAAGTGCGGGGCGATGGGATCGTCCTTCCAGAAATAGGGCTTGTGGCCGTTCAGCGTCTCGGGGCCCCCGACGTCGAACTTCGACATGAGGTGCGCGATGCCGACGTCGCCCCAGCCGAGGTTGTAGATCCCCTTGCCCGCGAAGCCGGCGACGGCCTTGTCGTTGATCGCCTTCCGGGCGGCGTCGAGCGACTTCCACTCGCGGAAGAGGCCGGGCGTCTGGAGCGCCAGGATGGGCTGCCAGATCTTCGACAGACCGACCGAGGTGACCGCGACGCCGTCGAGCTGGCTGCCCGCCATCATCTTCTCGACGACCATCGTCTTCTCGTCGCCCTGCACGCCGTTGTAATAGAAGACGAGCTTCAGCGAGCCCTGGGACTTCTCGCTGATCATGTCGACCCAGATCTGGAAGACCTTGCCCCAGGGGCTCGACTTCGGCGCCAGGGTGCCGAACTTGATCTCCTTCTCGTCGTCGGCGACCGAGGGAGCAGCCAGCGCGAGGCAGGCCGAGATGGCGAGGAGGGACGTCGATACCTTGCGGAAGTTCATGCGGCGGGTCTCTCGGGGCTGGGGAAGTGTGAGGGTGAGCGCTCGCAGATTCGGCGAGCGCCGAGCGCGGGATCTCGCGTGGATCCAACCACGCCCACCGCGAGATGCAAGTGTTTCCGACCGGGGTCTGCGCGGGCTTTCAGGTGTTCGACCCAGCGGGGGGTCCACGCTTCGTCGGGGCGAGGCCGCGTGGAGGCGAGCCGGCGCTGGGCAGACTCGGCAAACCTCGCGCGACGAGCGCCGTCGGGCGGCGAGCCGGCGCGCGAGCCGAGGTCGTCGTGGACGGCGGAGACAGGACCGACGAGCGCCGTCGGGCGGCGAGCCGGCGCGCGAGCTCAGGTCGTGGACGACGGGGACACGAGCGACGAGAGCGCGTGCGTCTCGCGAGCGCCCATCAGGCCGAACTGGAGACCGAGGCCGCCGTCCCGGGACCAGCGCACCGTCGCGGGGACCCTCACCGCGCCGAGCCCGGGCAGGGGAAGCGTGATCTCGAGCTCCACGCCGAACGGCGCGACGAGCGCGGTCGTGACGAACGCGCCCCCGAGGCTCGCGTCGACGGTCGTGCCCGGCGTGTCCCTCCCGGCGTGGTGGAGCGTGACCTCGAGAGACAAGGGGCTGCGTGGGTGGCGGCGCTGTTCTTGGACCATCGTCGGGAGAGGGCGCTTCCGAAAGGAGGGGCCCCGCGGCTAAGATGCTCTCCCGTGAGCCGTGCCCCGGTCAAGCAAACCACGCCAGCCGCGGGCCTCGCCCGCCACGTCGAGGGCTGGCAGGCCGGGCTCGTCGCGCTCACCGTCGCGGGGATCGGCGTCGCCTTCTCTCTGCCGCGCCCCATCCCGCCCACCGAGCTGCCGCTGCCGACCTGGAGCCCCGCCGCCCTCGCGGCCGAGCGACGCGCCGACGACGCGCGCGCGGCGGCGATGGCCGCATCCTCACCCGAGGAGCGCGTCGCGCGGTACGATCAGCGCAAGCTCGGGGACTGCTTCCGGCGGTTCGGGCACGCGGAGCTCTCGGGCGATCTCGAGGAGCTCGGGCGGGTGCGAGAAGAGTGCCTCCAGGCGACGCGCGTGCTGCTCGCGGCGCCCGACGGCGTAGAGCAGGTTCGCCAGCTGCGCGCCTACCAGGCGAGCCTCTTCGTCGCGGCGCTCGGGCGCTGGATCGATCACGCGACCCTCTCCGAGGATCTCGCGGCGCTCGGGGGCTCGCTCCCGCGCGACATGGTCGAGAGCGGCTGGATCACGGCGAGAGGCGCGACCATCCTCTCCGACGAGGTGCGCGAGGGGCTCTTCAAGCTGCGCTTCACCGAGGTGACGGGCGCGCGCCGGGCGGTCGGCCTCGAGCCCGACGAGGCGCGGCGGCTCGTCGCCTTCTTCCTCGCGTACCCGCCCCGCGACGAGGACCCCAAGATCGTGTGGAGCTTCCTCGGCCAGAAGGTGGAGGAGGCCCGGAAGCTCGACCCGACCTACCCCATCGAGCTCGCGCGGGGGATCGTCGCGCTCGGGCTCGGCGACGCCGACCGATCGGCCGAGCTCCTCGGTGCCCTCTTGGCGGAGCACCCCGACGGCCCATGGACCGGGCGAGCGAAGAACCACCTCGCGGCCGCGCTCGCGCTGAAGGACCGAGGAGAGCAGCCGTGAGCGAGGACCGGAAGCAGGTGCTCGTCGTCGACGACGAGGCGAACATGCGGCGCGTCCTCTCGGAGATGGTCCGCCGCGAGGGCTGCGACGTGCTCACGGCCGAGGACGGCGAGGCCGCGCTGGCGGCGCTCCGCGATCACCACGTCGATCTCGTGATCACCGATCTGCGGATGCCGAAGCTCGACGGCATGGGCCTGCTCCGGCAGGTGCTCGCCGCCTACCCCGGGCTCCCGGTGCTCATGATCACGGCGCACGGCACCGTCGACAACGCGGTCGAGGCGCTCAAGATGGGCGCCTTCGACTACCTCACCAAGCCCTTCGACAAGCACGAGATCCAGGCCGTCGTGCGGAAGGCGCTCCGCACGCGCGAGCTCGGCGAGGCCGACGTCACGCCCTTCGAGCCGCGCCGAGACGAGCGCGCGTCGCGCCACGGTATCATCGGCGGGTCCGAGCCGATCCTCGCGGTCTACGCGCTGCTCGATCGCGTCGCCGACACGCCGTCGACCGTGCTCATCACGGGCGAGAGCGGCACCGGCAAGGAGCTCGTCGCGCGGGCGCTCCACGAGGGCTCGTCGCGGCGAGACCGCCCCTTCATCAAGGTCAATTGCGCGGCGATCCCCAAGGATCTGATGGAGTCCGAGCTCTTTGGGTACGAGCGCGGCGCCTTCACGGGCGCGGTGACGTCGAAGCCGGGGCGGTTCGAGCTCGCCTCCGGCGGGACCCTGTTCTTGGACGAGATCGGCGAGATCCCCGTCGAGATGCAGGTGAAGCTGCTCCGCGTCCTGCAGGAGGGCGAGTTCGAGCGCGTGGGGGGGATCAAGACCCTGCGGGTCGACGTGCGGCTCGTCGCCGCGACCAACCGCGATCTCAAGCGCGAGATCGCCCACGGACACTTCCGCGAGGACGTCTACTACCGGCTCAACGTCGTCCCCATCGTCCTGCCGCCGCTCCGCGAGCGCACGACGGACATCCCGCTCCTCGCCCAGGCCTTCCTGCGCAAGCTCGCGGAGCGGCTGAAGAAGTCGGTGTCGGGCATCGAGCCTGCGGCGATGGCGCGCCTGCTCGGGTACGCCTGGCCGGGCAACGTGCGCGAGCTCGAGAACGTGCTCGAGCGCGCCGTGCTCTTCGCCGACGGCGCCGAGATCCGCGAGGACGATCTCCCCGTCGAGATCCACGCTCACCACGCGCGCGCGCACCTCGACGTGACGACGGACGGCCCCGCGCACCCCGTGGGCGGGCTGAAGGAGCAGGTGAAGGCCGCGACCAGCCGCCTCGAGCGCGACATCATCGTCCGCGCGCTCGAGCAGACGGCGGGGAACGTGACGCACGCCGCGCGGCTCCTCCAGATCTCACGCAAGGGACTCCAGCTCAAGATGAAGGAGCTCGGCCTCCGGGAGCGGACGGAACGCGACGAGTGACGCGCCTCCTCCCGCTGCTCGTCCTCTCCGCGATCGCGTCCTGCAAGCGCGCGCCCGGGGAGGACGCGCCGGGCGCCATGGCCTCCTCGGGCGCGCCGATCCCCGCGCCGTCCTTCCCCCCGCTGCCCCCGAAGGGCATGCTGTGGATCCCTCCAGGCTCCCTCATCGCCGGGACGCCCGAGGGCGTGCTCCCGCGCGTCGCAGACGCCGAGCTCCCGGGCGTCCAGGTCGTCCTGAAGGGCTTCTTCATCGACGAGTTCCCCTATCCCAACGAGGCGGGCGCCATCCCGCGCAGCGGCGTCACGCAGGCCGAGGCCCAGGCGCTCTGCGAGGCCGACGGCAAGCGCCTCTGCAGCGAGCTCGAGTGGGAGCGCGCCTGCAAGGGGCCCCACAACACGACCTACCCCTACGGGAACGTGTACCGCGAGGCCGCGTGTGGCACCGGCGTCGTCCTCCCCGCCGTCGCTCCGTCGGGCCTCGACGTCCACTGCAAGAGCGGGTTCGGCGTGCGGGACACGCACGGGACGGTGCTCGAGTGGACCTCGAGCCCATGGGGTCGCGGCCGCCAAGAGAACCTCGTCGCGCTCCGTGGAGGCAATGGGGAGGCGGGCGAGGTGATCGGTCGTTGCGCCAACGCAACGCCCGACAAGCCCACGGATCGTCAGCTCGGCATCGGGTTCCGCTGCTGCAAGGGAGAGCCCAACCTCGCCGAGGTGTCGCTCGACGTGGTGCGGGGCACGGCGCAGCTCCGATCGCTGGGCGTCGACGGCAAGCTCCTCGCGCAGCTCCGCGGCCACGAGCCCGAGGGGCTCCGGGCGGAGCTCGGGCGTGCGGGCGGCGCGAGCTTCGAGCCCCACCACATGTGGCGATGGCGCCCCATCGGCAACGAGGAGCTGGTGCTCGTCACGGGCTGCGCGCGCCCCCCAGCGCCCGCGCCCGCGCGCTGCGGCGTCGCGGTGATGCGCCCTGTCGGCGAGGCCCTCGATCCTGTCACCTTCGCCTCGACGTCACGCTGGATCCCGACGGTGATCGAGAGCGGCGACGCGAAGGTGCTCTATGTGATGGGCGGCGATGAGCTCGGCGCGTACCACCGCCGGGTGGCCTACCAGGCCGGCCGGGTCCTCGTGAGCGAGGCAGAGTACAAGGCGATCCAGAAGAAGCGGAAGAAGCAGCGTCGCTGACCGAGGACCACGGCGCGGCCTCGCCCGTCGCGAA
>CAYNEK010000141.1:7630-7708 GCA_964396175.1 uncultured Polyangiaceae bacterium
GACGCGGCCTCGCCCGTCGCGAAGACGCGGCCTCGCCCGTCGCGAAGACGCGGCCTCGCCCGTCGCGAAGACGCGGCC
>CAYNEK010000142.1:0-7628 GCA_964396175.1 uncultured Polyangiaceae bacterium
GGGGCAGGTCCAGGGCGGCACCATGGACGCGTCGAACCTCCTGAAGCCCGCGCTCTCGGCCGGCCGGCTCCGCGTGATGGGCTCGACGACCTTCGACGAGTACCGGCGCCACATCGAGGGCGATCGGGCGCTCGCGCGGCGCTTCCAGCGCGTCGACGTCGTCGAGCCGAGCGTCTCCGAGACGGTCGAGATCCTGCGCGGCCTCCGCGCGCGCTACGAAGAATACCACGACGTCCGGTACGAGGACGCCGCGCTCGCGGCCGCCGCCGAGCTGTCGGTGAAGTTCCTCCAGGACAAGCGCCTGCCGGACAAGGCGATCGATCTCGTCGACGAGGCCGGCGCCGCGCTGAAGCTCACGGTCGGCAAGGGCGCCACGGTCACGGTGGGCGACATCGAGGCCGTCGTCGCCCGCATGGCGCACGTCCCGCCGAAGCAGGTGACGACCGACGCGAGGGCGCAGCTCCGCCACCTCGACGCCGAGCTCGCGAAGGTGGTCTTCGGCCAGGACGAGGCCGTCACGCGCCTCGCGGCGACCATCAAGATGGCGCGGGCGGGTCTCCGAGCTCCCGATCGACCCATCGGCAGCTTCCTCTTCACGGGCCCGACCGGCGTCGGCAAGACCGAGCTCGCGAAGCAGCTCGCGAAGACCCTCGGGATCGCCTTCGTGCGCTTCGACATGAGCGAGTACATGGAGGCGCACTCGGTCTCGCGGCTCATCGGCGCACCCCCCGGCTACGTCGGGCACGACAAGGGAGGGCTGCTCACGGACGCGGCGACCAAGACCCCGCACGCGGTCCTCCTGCTCGACGAGATCGAGAAGGCGCACCCCGACGTCTTCAACGTGCTCCTCCAGGTGATGGACCACGGCTCGCTCACGGACAACAACGGGCGCACGGCGGACTTTCGGCACATCGTGCTCGTGATGACGAGCAACGTCGGCGCCCGCGATCTCGATCGCAACAAGGTCGGCTTCGGCGAGCGCACGACCGACGGCGACGACTCGAAGCAGTACAAGGCGACCTTCTCCCCCGAGTTCAGAAATCGCCTCGACGCGCGCATCCGCTTCGGCGCGCTCTCCGAGGACACGGTGCTCCTCATCGTCGACAAATTCCTGAAGGAGCTGTCCGCGCAGCTCGCCGAGAAGGGCGTCACGCTCGACGTCCTCTCGGACGCGCGGAAGAAGCTCGCACGCGACGGCTACGACAAGAGCCTCGGGGCGAGGCCGCTCGCGCGGCTCATCGAGGACGCGCTGAAGCGCCGGCTCGCCGAGGAGCTGCTCTTCGGAGGGCTCCAGAAGGGCGGGCACGTCGTCATCGGGGTCGACGGCGACGCGCTCCACTTCGACATCCAGCCCCGCGCCGACGCTCCCTGAGCCGAGCGCTCAGGCCCGAGGCGGAGCGCGCGTCCGCGCGGCGAGGCACGCCGACGCTCACGCGCTCACGCGAGCACCTCCTTCAAGAAGCGCCTCGTCCGCTCCTCGCGCGGCGCGTCGAGCACCTCCGCGCTCGCGCCGCACTCGATGACACGCCCCTCGGCGAGCACCGCGACGCGGTCGGCCGCGCGACGCGCGAAGCCGATCTCGTGGGTCACGAGGAGCAGCGTCAACCCGCCCTCCTTCAGCCGCTCGAGCACCGAGAGCACCTCGTGCTTCAGCTCGGGATCGAGCGCGCTCGTGATCTCGTCGCAGAGGAGCACCGACGGTTGCATCGCGAGGGCGCGCGCGATCGCCACGCGCTGCTTCTGACCGCCCGAGAGCTCGTGTGGCCACGCGGCTTCGCGGCCGCTCAGCCCGACGCGGGAGAGCAGACTCCTGGCTCGCTCTGCCGCCACCCGGGGCTCGATCCGCGCCACGCGCACGGGCGCTTCGACGACGTTCTCGAGCACCGTCCTGTGAGGAAATAGCTGAAAATCTTGGAAGACCATCCCCGCCATCCGCCGCACCTCGACGCCTGCCTGGTCCCGAGGGCCGCGCAGGTGAGGGCCGACGCGGACCGTGCCGGCGTCGAAGCGGGTGAGCCCGTTCACGCAGCGGAGCACCGTCGACTTCCCGCCGCCGCTCGGCCCGATGAGCGCGACGGTCTCCCCTGGCGCGACGGCGAGATCGACGCCCCGGAGCACCTCGTGGTCCAAGAAGCGCTTCTCGACGCCGCGGAGCTCGACGAGCGGCTCCGTCACCGCGCCTCCGCCGAGCCCGCGCGCTCGAGCCGCCGGGACAGCCAGCCGAGCGGCACGGACATCACGAGGTAGAGCGCCGCCGTCACGGCGCCAATTTCCAGGTACTTCATGCTGGATTTCGACAGGATCTGGTACTGCTTCGACAGCTCCACGACCGAGATGATGCTGACGATGCTCGTGTCCTTGAAGAGCGCGATGAGATCGTTCGTCATCGGCGGGAGGCTCACGCGCACGGCCTGCGGCACGATGATGCGACGAAACGTGAGCCACCGCCCCATCCCGAGCGACGCGGCCGCCTCCCATTGCCCGACGGGGATGGACGCGATGCCCGCGCGGTGCACCTCGGCCTCGTAGGCGGCGTAATTGAGCGAGAAGCCCAGGATGGACGCCTCGAGCGGCGACAGCTTCAGGGCGAAGGGCAGGCGCGCACCCTCCGCGACCACGGGCAATCCATAATAGAGAAAGTACAAGAGCAGGAGCACGGGGATCCCGCGGAAGAGCTCGACGTACCCCGTCGCGAGCCAGGCGAGCGGCCTCGGACCATAGAGGCGCGCGAGCGCGATCGGGACGCCCAAGAGGACCGCGAGGGTCATGCTGACGAGGGTGATGAACACCGTCGTCTTCGCGCCGTCGAAGAGGAGCGGCAGGTAGTCACGCAGGCGCCACGATCTCGCGGAGTCCGCCGTCACGCTGGGAGGCGGGACCACGGTCTTCGGTTCGACCCCCGCGAGCTCGCGCTGCGCGTCGGTCCAGAGGCTCCAGGACGCGTAGATCCTCTGGAGCTCGCCCTTCTCGGCGAGACGGAGGAGCGCCGCGTCGAAGCGCCCCGCGAGCTCGACGCGATCTCTCTTGAAGGCGATGGCGTAGTGTCCCTTCGCGAAGGGTCTGCCCGCGAGGCGGAGCCTCGCGTCGCGCGCGGCGTAGTAGACGACGATCGGGACATCGAGCAGGACGGCATCGACCCGCGAGAGCCCGAGATCCTGGTACGGCTCGACCTGCCCGTCGTAGATGCGTTTGTGGATCCCGCGCGCGTCGAGGATCCGCTCGGCCGCCGTCTCCTCGAGCGTCCCGACGACGCACCCCACGCGCTTGCAGCCGTCCAGATCGTCGAAGCGGTGGTCCGTCGCGCGGACGACGAGCTGCTCCTCGTAGACGTAGTACGGCGACGAGAAGCGGACGCGCTCCTTGCGCTCGGGCGTCACCTCGAGGCCGTTCATGGCGAGATCGATGTCGCCGCGATCGAGCCCCGTGAGGAGGGATTTGTAGTCGTACTGCGTGAAGACGATGGGCTCGCCGAGCTCGGCCGCGAGGGCCTCGGCCAGATCGACCTCGAAGCCGATCCGACGGGACGGGTCCTTCGGATCCGCAAAGACGTACGGCGCGCCGCCCTCGGCGTCGGCACCCCAGCGGAGCGGCGGAGCAGCCCCGGCCTCGCGGCCCGAGAGGAGCACCACGAAGAGGGCGAGCGCCGCGAGCGCCGCCCGGACGAGCCTCTGCGTCATGGGTCGACGACGCTCTCCCCGCGCAGGGCTGCGCTGCACGCGGGCGTCGCCCGGTCGAGCCTCTGCGTCATGGGTCGACCGGCAACACGATGGAGTCCCCTGCGGCGAGGAGCAGGCGGTTGCCGAGACGTGATTTGTTGAGCGCCCAGACCTCCTCCGAGCGGCGTGGATCGCCGAGCTCGACGCGGGCGATGCGCGGGAGCGTGTCCCCGTCCCGGACATGGTAGACGCGCTGGCTCTTCGGGAGCTGCACGTCGACGAGCGGGCAGCTCTTCGCGCCGAGCGACTTCCTCACGATCTTCGCGTACAAGGGCGCGTCGAGCCCCTTGCCAAAGGCGGCCGCGATCGCCCGGTTGAGCGCCTCCACGAGCTCCGGGTTGTGCGCGGGCATCCCGATCACGTACTCGCTCTCGGTGAGGTTCGTCTCGATGATGCGCAGCCCCTTGAAGCGCGGCTTCGCGAGCTCCGCCACGGCGAACGGGAAGTCGTAGAGCGCCGCGTCCCAGCGCTCCTCGACGAGGTTCACGAGCCAGTCGGTGTCGGTGCCGTCCGGGCCCTTGCCGGTGAGGATGTCCTCGGGCCGGAGCCCGAGCCCCTCGGCGTACCGCCTGGCGACGGCGTCGCCCTTGTAGATCCCGAGGCGCTTGCCGCTCTTGAGATCGTCGTGGCGTCGGATCGCGTCGCCCATGCGGACGATGAGACAGAGCCCGTACCCGAGGTACGGATCGGACCACGAGAGCGCCTTCGCTTCGTCGTCACGCACCTGCCCGCCCATCACGATGTCCACCTTGTCGTCCGCGAGCAAGCACGGGAGCTCCGCGAAGTCCGCGCCGAAGACCCGGACCTCGAGCTTCGGGAGGCCGAGGTCCTTCGCGAGAAACCCGGCGAGCGTCTTCACGATGTCGTGGTCGAAGCCGCGCCACACGGTCGCGCCGTCCACGAACGCATCGCCCGTCACCCCCATGTTCAGCGGCGGCGCCTCGTTCTCGACGCCGACGCGCAGGACCGCGCGCGCCTTGATGGCACCGAGGACGTCGCGCCGCTCCCAGCGCGCGCACTTGGAGGACTCGGACGCGCCCGCGGGACGCTCGGCGCTGCCGACGCCGGCTGGCGCCGCTCCACTCGCGGGAGCCGGCGCGCTCGCCGCGGGCGAGGGCTCGGCGTCGAGCCCCGTGGGACGAAACACACGTCGCGCGGCGATCCCTGCCACCCCGGCCACCGCGAGGGCCCCGAGACCGCCGAGCGCGAGCAGCAGCCCCCTGCGCGAGGGCTGCCCGAGCGGCAAGGACACGGGCGCGTCGAGCGAAGGGTCGAGCAGCGAGGGCGCCGTGGTCGTCGCAGGGTACCCCTGGGCTCCGCGTGGCTCCGGGGCGCCGCCGCCGGCTCCGCCAGCCCCCTGTCGCACCTCCGTGGCGTCGTAGGGGCCGCTCGAGCGCGGCGCGATCGGCGCGGCCACGACCGGCGGCGGCGGCCGGAGCGGCGTGGGCGTCCGCGGCGGGAGCAGCTCGGCGCCGAGCTTCGCCGCGGGCCCGAAGAGCTGCGACAGGACCGCGCTGACCGCCCCGGGCCCCTTGAAGCGCCGCGAAGGCTCTCGGCTCACGCAGCACGCGAAGAAGTCGTCGAACTGAGGCGGGAGCGAGACGGGTGCTCCTCCGAGCTGCACGAGCCGCTCGGACGCTCGGACGATCGGGCCGCCGAGCACCTCGGCGAGGATCCCAGGGGCGCGATCGCGGGTGCGCTCGTTCTCCGACTCCCAGTAGTTGAGCCCTGTGAGCATCCAGAAGGCGAGCAGCCCGAGCGGCCAGACGTCGATGGCCGGCGTGGGCGGGGTGCGCGGATCCCACTGCTCCGGGGGCGCCCACGCGGTCGACCCAGCCTGGATCGTGCTCTGCCCCGCCGCGCTCTCGACCAGCACCTTCGCGATGCCGAAATCGAGCACCTTGACCGTGATCTCTCCATGAAGATCGCGCCTGCGGGCGAGGAAGATGTTGGCCGGCTTGATGTCGCGGTGGAGGATGCCGACGGCGTGCGCCGCCGCGAGCGCGTGGCACAGCTGCTCGAACACGGCGACCACGACGCCCGGCGAGAGGCGCTGCCGGAGCGTGACGACGTCCTCCAGCGTGGCCCCGTCGAGCAGCTCCATCACCAGGAAGGGGACGCCGGTCTCGTCGACGCCCGCGTCGACGACCTTCACCACGTGGTCCGAGGCGATCTTGGCGCTGAGCTGCCCCTCTCGGACGAAGCGCTCGCGGATCTTCGGGCTCCTCCCGAGCTCGGGGTGGAGCGTCTTCAGCGCGTGCTGCGCGCCGGTCGAGACGTGCTGGACGCGGTAGATCATCCCCATCCCGCCCTCTCCGAGCTTGCCGAGCACCTGGTACCGCCCCGCGATCAGGGCGCCAGGCGCGAACGCGATCTCTCTCGGAGAGTCGACCATGACAGCTCATCCTACCACGCGCGCCTCGCGGGAGGCTGGCTTCGGAGCCCCCCACCCGCGTGACCGCCACGGCTCCTTCCGCTACGTCCTTCCGCGTGACGCATCGCCTCGCCGCCCTCCTCGCGCTCGTCCTCGTCGGCTGCTCGAAGTCGTCGCCCCCCACCCCGACCGGCGCCCCGGCGGGCGCCGCCTCGCCGCCCGCGCCCGCGCCTGCCTCCGCGTCCGCGGCCTCGTCGGCGACGCCCGCCCAGTCCCAGGCGGCGCCCTCGACCGAGGCGCCCAAGGACCTCAACGTCCTCTTGATCACCGTCGACTCGATGCGCGCGGACATGCCGTGGGCCGGCTACCCTCGCGCGATCGCCCCCACCCTGACCGCGCTCGAGCAGCGCAGCGTCAGCTACACCCGCGGCTACGCGCTCTCGTCGTACACCTCGATGAGCGTCGGCGGCTTCCTCGCCGGCCGCTACCCAGGGGAGGTGAAGCGCGACGGCTACTTCTTCGGCACCTACCCGAAGGACGTCTTCATGTTCCCCGAGGCGCTCCAGGCGGCGGGCGTGCGCACGATGGGCGTGCAGGCGCACGGCTACTTCAAGGAGGGAACGGGGCTCTCGCAGGGCTTCGACGTCTGGCGCATCGTCCCCGGGCTCAAGTGGAACGCGCAGACCGACGAGAACATCACCTCGCCCAAGATGCTCGACATCGCGCTCGAGCTGCTCGGCGATCCCAAGAACACCTCGGGGAGGTTCTTCTTCTGGGCGCACTGGCTCGATCCGCACGACCAGTACATGGGCCACAAGGAGACGACCGACTGGGGCAAGAAGGGGCGAGATCTCTACGACGGCGAGATCGAGTACACCGATCAGCACCTCGCGAAGCTCCTCGCCTTCGTCGAGGCGCAGCCGTGGGCGAAGAGGACGGTCCTCATCGTGTCGGCCGATCACGGCGAGTCCTTCGGCGAGCACGGCGTCTACCGCCACGGCTTCGAGGTGTACGAGAACCTCGTCCACGTCCCGTGGTTCTTCGTGGCGCCGGGCCTGACGCCCCGCCGGATCGCGACGCCGCGGAGCCACCTCGATCTCGCCCCGACGATCCTCGACCTCCTCGGCGTGCCGCCGAACGCGGCCTTCCCGGGCGTGAGCCTCGTGCCCGAGCTGTACGGCGCGGACGCCCCCGCGCGGACGGTCCTCGTCGACTTGCCGCGCACGAGCGACAACGACCGGCGGCGCGCGCTCGTCACGGCGAAGCACAAGGTCATCGCCTTCTCGGACGACGCCTACTTCCGCGTCTACGATCTCGAGGCCGATCCCGACGAGAAGAACGATCTCGTGAAGACCGACAAGGAGACCGCGCGCGCGCTCATCGCGGAGTACAAAGCCGCGACGGCGTCGATCAAGGACGTGAAGCCGTACGCCTGCAAGGAGCTGAAGGGCACGAAGGAGAAGCCCTGACGCGCGAGCGACTCTCCGAGGGGGCCCCACGTCGCCTCCAACCCCGCGCAGGGGGGGTCGAGAGGGCCC
>CAYNEK010000143.1:0-7473 GCA_964396175.1 uncultured Polyangiaceae bacterium
AGGCCGAAGACGGGCCAAGTCGGACTCGCGAGGGGGTGCGAGAGGCCGAAGACGGACCAAGCTGGACGTGCAGTGGCGTCAGCGAGCCCGCCGACGCCACGCCGCGAGCGAGAGCCTCAGGGCGGCGAGCGCCTGCCACCCCGTGCCCGACGACCCGGGCACCTCGCACCCCCTCGAGTCCTCGCTCGCTGCCGCGGGAGCCGCCTGAGATCCGGCGCTCCCCGGCGGCCCCCGCGCCATCCCCGGATCGAGGAAGGCGTTGCACTGGATTGCGAGCACCATGTCCGCGACGAAGACGCCGATCGCCAAGGCGAAGGCGCTCGTCCCAATCCGCGCCGCGGACGGAGACGTCGATCGGTGAGCCTCCCTGCGAGCCAAAGCCTTGCTGTGACGGATCCTGCACCGACGCGCGGAGCCCCGCGCTCCCCGACAGCTCCCGCCGGAGCTTCGCCGCGAACTCTATCGCGGTGCCCTTCCGCTCGCCCGGGGCACGAGGGGGTCCCTTCGAGCGACCTGCCCGTGCAGGAAGAAGGATGAATCCGCGCAGGCGTTGCGGCTGGGTGCACCTCTTGGGCCATGCACCCCGTCACCGAGCGAGGCGCGCCCTTCGCGCTCGGCGCCGCGACGGAGAGCGCTCGGGTCCGCGCTCGGCGCCGCGACGGAGACCGCTCGGGTCCGCGTGGACGCTACACTGTCATGGACATGCGCCTCGCTCCCCATTTCGGCGTCCCGGGCCTCGAGCCGGGCTCCTTCGATCGAGAGGCGCGAAGGCTCAACGACGAGCTCTTCACCCTCGCGTGGGCCTATCCGAAGGGAGTCCGTGACGATCTCGAGGGGCGGCTCCGCGGGATCTTCGGCGCGTCCGCGCAGTTTGCCCGCGCCGGCAGCGCGCTCCGCGTCGAGACCGCTCCGGTGTCGGCGGCGAGGCTCCGGGAGGTGGCCGAGGCGCTCGGCGCGCTCGAGACGCGCGCCTTCTTCGTCGAGGCCGAGGCACGCCTCGTCGCCGTGGCCTTCTTCGAGAACCCGCACGGCGACCTGCCACGGCCGAGCTCGGGGCCGCTCTGCGTCGGCAGAGCGCTGGTCGAGCGCGACGAGATCCGGGCGGCGTCGCGCGCGACGTGTCCCTGTGGGGCGGAGCACGTGGCCTTGGTGGCGCGCAAGGCCTATGCCGGGCAAGAGACAGAGGACCTGCCCTTCGCCTGCCTCGCGTGCGGACGAGCGACCCTGGTCGTCGTCGACGTGCCTGGCGGTGCGGAGGTGCACCTCGTGCAGGCGCTGCCGGAGGAGCGACGGGGCTGGCTCTCGCCGAGAGCTTCGCCGATGGAGGCTCCGCCGCGAGCCGCTTGGATGGCGCGGCTCGGCGCGAGCCCTTGGTGGTGGGCGCTCGCCGGGGTGATCCTGGGGGCGCTCGTGGTCGCGGGGTATTGGGCCGTCTCTCGCGGGGTGGCTCGGTGATGCGCCTCTGCGCGTCGAGGTCACTCCCCCCGAAACGCCGGTCTCCTCTTCTCCGCGAACGCCCGGAGCGCCTCGGTCCGATCCTCCGATCGCAACGTCTCGTCGTAGTACACTCGCTCCAGCTCGAGCCCGCGGTCGAGCGGTACGTCGAAGGAGGCGTCGATCGCCGCGAGCGCCGCCGCCTGCGCGATGGGGGCGCCCGAGAGGACGGGCCCCAGCCACGCGAGCGTCGCCTCCAGCAGATCCTCCTCGTCGGGGACCACGTGGTTCACCAACCCCCACGCGAGGGCCTCGTCCGCCGTGAGCCGCCGCCCGAGCAGGATGAGCTCCTTCGCCCGCGCCTCGCCCACGATCCGCGGCACCCGCTGCGTCCCGCCCGCCCCGGGGATGATCCCGAGCGATGTCTCGGGCAGCCCGAGCCTCACGCTCCGCTTCGCGACGCGGAGATCACACACGAGCGCCAGCTCGAGCCCGCCGCCGAAGGCGACGCCGTTCAGCGCGGCGACCACAGGCTTCTTCGAGTCGTCGAGCGGCCCGAGCTCGGTGCGGTACATCCCGACCTGCACCCGCACGTCCTCCAGGCTGAAGCCCTGGCGCTCCTTCAGATCTGCGCCCGCGCAGAAGGCCTTCGTGCCCGCGCCCGTCAGCACGATCGCGCGCACGCTCGCGTCCTCGGCGAGCTCGCGGCCGAAGCGCCCGAGGGCCCGCAGGGTGTCGCGCGAGAGCGCGTTCATGCGGTCCTCGCGGTTCAAGGTGAGGATGGCGGCGGTGCCGCGGCGCTCGAGGAGGACGGGATCGCTCATGTCGTCGGCCCTCTACGACGGCGGCGCCCCGAGCGCACGCGCGCGCTCCCGTGCTACGCCTCGCCGAGATGAGCCTCCGCCGCACCGCACCGCAGCCTGCCCGGGATCGCCACGGCCCGCAGCGGCGACGCCCCGCGAAGCGCGTCTTTCGTCTCACGATCGGCCTCTCGGTGCTCGCGCTGTCCGCCTGCTGCACGAGCGGCGCGCCGACCGTCGACGGCGAGTCGAAGCCGCCCGCAGCCACGAGCGCGCCCACGCCTGCCACGGGGACCGCAGACGTGAGGCGCGAGGCCGAGCCGCCTCGGAAGCGCATCGTGAAGGGCGAGGAGACCTGGGGCGCGTCTCACATCGCGTGGCGCCCCGCGAAGGAGGGCTTCGCCGAGGCGCGGCAGACGGGCAAGCCCATCGCGCTCGTCGTCTACGCCACCTGGTGCCCACACTGCACGAACTACAGCGGGGTCTTCGAGGATCGGCGCGTCGCCGCGATGGCGCGCGAGTTCGTGATGATCAAGGTCGATCAGGATCTCGACGTGGGCGTCGCGAGCACCTACGCGCCCGGTGTCAGCTACGTGCCCCGCACCTTCTTCTTGAAGCCGGACGGCACCCCGACGGACGTCAAGGCGGCGAACCCCAGGTACCCATACTTCTACGACGAACACTCCCCCGAGGCCGTCCTCGACGGGATGAAGCGCGCGCGGCTCGAGGTGAAGGGTAGCGGGTGAGCCCGCGCGGATCCCGTCGCGGGTGACGCGGTGGGCTGGCCTCGGCGCGCTTGGAATGGGGAGCTCGTCTCGACGAGCTGGCGCGGTCGACGACGATGGGGCTCCTTCGGCGCGTCTGGGATGGTGGCTTGTCGCGACGGGCTGGCGCGGTCGACGACGATGGGGCTACTTCGTCGGCTTGGGCACCTTGTAGGTGTGCCCGATCTTGAGGGCATTGCCCGAGAGACCATTCAGCGCGCGGAGCTCCTCGACCGTCGTGTGGAAGCGCTTGGCCCACGCTTGCAGCGTGTCGCCGCTGCGCGCCCGGATCTCGGTGTACGCGACCGGCGCCTTCGTGGGCGGCCCGGGCTTGCGCGGCGCCGGGCGCGGCAGCACCTTCGCGAGCCGCTGGCCGAGGGCCACGGCGTTCGGCGAGTAGAAGCGGATGTGGAAGTGGTTGTGGTGCCCGTGGAGGTGGCGGATGGGCGCGCGGGGGTTCTTGTTCCGCGAGAGGAACACCTCGTCGAGGAAGGCGGCGTCCTCGCCGGTCGCCACCGCGTGCTCGAGGAGGAGCCGCTGCACGCGGGCGTCGACGAAGACGTACTCCACCGCCGCGGTGTGGAGGATCGTCTTCAAGAAGAGCCAGGTCGGCGCGACCTCCACGTTGTGTGCGGTGGCGGCCTTGAGCCCGTGCGGCGGAGCTCCCGTGTGGTAGAAGCCGATGTCGACGTCTCGGCCCGATTGGTGGCTCTTGTGTGGAGATAGCGGGCCGCCGGTGCGCGCCGAGATGTGTCCAATGACGATGGGGTGCGCCTTGGGGAAGGCCGCGTGCACGACCTCGGCGGCGTGGCGGAGGGCCGCGATCGTCTCGTCGGTGCCGTAGGCGGCGTGAGGGTCGGATAGCTCCCACGCCTCGCCCGGCGGCATCGGCGCGCCGGCGACGAGGAGCCCCATGGCGGGCGAGCCCACCGAGATCGGGCCGAGCGAGGTCTTGTCTCTCCGGTAGCGCGTGACGAGCTCCGCGTCGGAGAGCTCGAGCAGCGGGCTGTCGGGGGCGGGGGACGGGTGCCCCAGGTCGCCGGCCGCGAGATCGTCGTCGATCTCGTCGTTGTCGTCCCCGTGGTGCGGCTCGTCCGGCTGCTCGGTGGCCGGCGCGGGCGGGGCAGGGAGCGGCGCGGAGGCCATGCCGCGCGCCGCGTCGCTCGCCGAGGTCGCGGGCGCGACGGCGGCGGGCGCGCGCACGGGCTGCGGAGCGGGTGGAGATCCGACGGCCGAGGGAGACGCCGCGGTGGCGCAGCCCGCGAGGCCGGCGACCAGAGCGAGGGCCGGGGCGCGACGCAAGGAGGCGGAGGCGTGACACGTCCGCCCCTCGGTCGTCAACCCCCGACCGCGCGCGTCGGTGGGCGCGTCGCGGTGAAGAACAGCGCCGTCGCCCGCGCCGCGTCCGCGAGCGTCGGCCGAGCGTCGTCGAGCTGCAGAAGAGCGCCGTCGCCCGCGCCGCGTCCGCGAGCGTCGGCCGAGCGTCGTCGAGGCGCAGAAGAGCGCCGTCGCCCGCGCCGCGTCCGCGAGCGTCGGCCGAGCGTCGTCGAGGCGCAGAAGAGCTCCGTCGCACGGGTCGTGTCCCCCAACGGGTAGCGCCCTGGCCCGCCCTGAGGGTCGTCGAGGCGTGATCAACACGCCCGGTGCGAGCGCGGCCAGAAGAGCTTCCCCGGGTTCAAGAGCCCCTCGGGATCGAAGGCGCGCTTCACCGCGAGCTGCGCGTCGAGGACGGCCTCGCTCTGCTCCAGGTGGAGGTAGGGCGCCTTCAAGACGCCGATCCCGTGCTCGCCCGACAGCGTGCCTCGGAGCGCGAGGACCTCGCGGAAGAGCGCGAGGATCGCGGCCTCGACGCGCGGGATCTCGTCGTCGTCGTCCCAGAGGAAGTTGACGTGGAAGTTCCCGTCCCCGGCGTGGCCGTACGACAGCATCCGCACCCGCGTCTCCGCCGAGATCCTGCCGACCGCGCGGAGCAGCTCCGGGACCTGCGACCGCGGGACCACCACGTCCTCCGACAGCTTCCGCCGCGCGAGCGCCCGGACCGCCGGGGACATCTGCCTGCGCGCCTCCCACAGCTTCGTCCGCTCGGCGCCAGCCTGCGCGACGACGACCGCCAGCGCCCCCGCCTCGTCGCACGCGGCGCCGATGCGCTCCGCCTGGCCCAGCACCGCGCCCTCGTCCCCGTCGACCTCGAGGAGCAAGAGCCCGGCCGCGTCCTCCCGGAGCGACACGCCGCGCGCGCGCACCGCGTCCATCGTCTGCTTGTCCAGGAGTTCCATACATCGCGGCGCGGCGCCGGAGCGCAGGATCTTCGGGACCGCGGCGCCGGCCGCGACCGCGTCGCGGAAGAGCGCGAGCAAGGTCACCACGGCCTCGGGCCTGGGCACGAGGCGTAGCGTCGCCTGCGTGAAGACCCCGAGCGTGCCCTCGCTGCCGACGAAGGTCGAGACGAGATCGTAGCCGGTCACCCCCTTCGCCGTGCGGCGTCCGAGCGTGAGGCGGCTGCCCCCGACGAGCGCGACCTCGCAGCCCGTCACCCAGTCGCGCGTGACGCCGTACTTCACCGCGCGCGGGCCGCCCGCGTTCTCCGCGAGGTTTCCCCCGAGGCAGCAAGAGGCCGCAGAGTTGGGATCGGGCGCGTAGAAGAGCCCCTCGGCCTCGACCGCCGCGTGCAGCTCCCCGAGGATGACGCCGGGCTCGACGACGCACACGCCGTCGTCGCGATCGATCTCGAGGATCCGCGAGAGCGCCCGCGTCGAGAGGACGATCCCGCCCGCGACGGGCACGGCGCCGCCGGTCTTCCCCGTTCCCCCTGCGCGGGGCGTGACCGGCACGCCGGACTCCCGCGCGACGCGGAGCGTCTCGGCCACGTCGCCCGCGGTCTCGGCGAGCACCACCACCTGGGGCACCTCGCCGAGCGCCTCGGACTCGTCTCGGGCGAACCGCTCGCACGCCGCGCGGTCCGAGAGCACCTTGGACGCCCCGAGCGCCCGCTCGAGCAGGATCCGAGCGCGATCGGCCCGCGCCTCACCGACGGGCTCCACGGGGGCTCGTAGGGAGAGCACGGGCCGGTCTCGCGGCTCAGTTCGTCGCGGGCTTGGACGCCTCGGCGACGATGGGCTTCGGCATCGACTCGAGCGCGGCCTCGAGGACCTGATCCATCTTCGACACGAAGACGAACTCGAGATCGTCGGTGACCTCCTTCGGGACCTCCTCGAGATCGGGCCGGTTGCGCTCGGGCATGAGCACGCGCTTGATGCCGGCGCGGTGCGCGGCGAGCACCTTCTCCTTGACCCCGCCGATGGGAAGGACGCGCCCGCGGAGGCTGATCTCGCCCGTCATCGCGACGTCGTGGCGGACGCGCGTGCCGGTGAGGAGCGAGACGAGCGCCGTGAAGAGCGTGACGCCGGCGCTCGGCCCGTCCTTGGGCATGCCGCCGGCCGGGATGTGCACGTGGATGTCGCTCTTCTCGAGGAAGTCCTTGGGGATCCCGAGCTTCTCCGCGTTGGTTCGCACGTAGGAGAGCGCGGCGTGGGCGGACTCCTTCATGACGTCGCCGAGCTGGCCGGTGAGCTGGAGCTTGCCGGTGCCGTGCATGCGCGTCGCCTCGATGAAGAGGATCTCGCCGCCGACGCTCGTCCAGGCGAGGCCGGTCGCGACGCCCGTCTCCTCGGTGCGCTCGGCCACCTCGCTCGTGAAGCGCGGCGCGCCGAGGAATTCGTGGAGATCCTCTTCGGTCCGGAGGACGCGCTTGTCGCCCGAGCCCTCGGCGACCTTGACGGCGACGCCGCGGATGACGCTCGCGATCTGGCGCTCCAGGCTGCGGACTCCCGCCTCGCGCGTCCAGTGCTCGATGATCTCCTCGAGCGCCTCGTCGGTGATCTCGAGGAGCTCCGCCTTGATGCCGTGCTCTTCCATCTGCTTCGGCACGAGGTGCTGGCGCGCGATGGCGAGCTTCTCCTTCCGCGTGTAGCTCGGGATCTCGATGATCTCCATGCGGTCGCGGAGCGGGGCCGGGATGGGGTCCGACATGTTCGCCGTCGCGATGAACATCACGTGCGACAGGTCGTACGGGATCTCGAGGTAGTGATCGGCGAAGGTGTGGTTCTGCTCGGGGTCGAGGACCTCGAGGAGCGCCGAGCTCGGATCGCCGCGGAAATCGTGGCCGAGCTTGTCGACCTCGTCGAGCATCATGACGGGGTTGATCGTCCCCACCTTCTTCATCTTCTGGATGATCTGGCCGGGGAGCGCGCCGACGTAGGTGCGCCGGTGCCCGCGGATGGCGGCCTCGTCGTGGACGCCGCCGAGGCTCGCGCGCTCGTACTTGCGGCCGAGCGCGCGCGCGATGGAGCGGCCGAGCGAGGTCTTGCCGACGCCGGGAGGGCCGAGCAGGCAGAGGATGGGGCCCTTCTTGTCTGGCTTCAGCTTGCGGACGGCGAGGTACTCGAGGATGCGCTTCTTGACCTTCTCGAGGCCGT
>CAYNEK010000144.1:0-7344 GCA_964396175.1 uncultured Polyangiaceae bacterium
CTCATTGGATTCCAATGCTGCGATCCCTGTCCGCTCAGATTGGATCTCCACCCCTGCCGGTTCAGGGGCCGGCGTACGGACCTCCCCCGTACGGACCTCCCCCGTACGGACCTCCGCCCAGCGATCTGGCGGAGCCGTGGTCCGGCAACCAGGCGCCCTTTCGGTCCGAGGTGACGGGCGGCGATCTCCTGGGTCACTTCCTCGTGAACGGGCTGCTCACCGCGGCGACCTGTGGCCTCGCCGCGGTGACTGGGTACGTTCGATGGAACACCGAGCGGTGGTACGCCGAGAAGATCGTGATCGACGGGAAACGGCTCGTGTACACGGGGAGCTGGTCAGATTCGTTGGGCAACGCGATCGTCTGCTCGTGCCTCGCGGTGTTCACCTGTGGCCTCGCCGCGCCCGTCGCGACCGTCATCGGGCACCGCTTCCACGCGAGCAAGACGCAGCTCGAGGACGGGCGCCGGCTCGAATTCCGCGGCACGATCGGCGATGCGTATGCCACGATGCTCGTGGACGACCTGATCTCGCTCCCGTTCCTGCTGTTTCTCCTCCCGGGGATCGTCTTCGCCAGGCTCGTGACGGCGCCGCGTCGTCGGCGGTACTACATCGAGAACCTGTGGCTCCTGCCTCCCGAGGGTGCGCCCGCCGAGATCCAGGCCGAGCGGCTCGCGTTCGACGGGACGGTCCTCTCCAACCTGATCCCGACCGTGACCATCACAGCCATCTCGCCCCTGACCTTGTGGCTGTACCTTCCGTTTGGGCTGGCGAAGTATGAGCGGTGGGCTTGGTCGATCACGCGCTTCGCCCGGCAGCCGAAGAAGCGCGTGCGCATGGGGCCGAGATCGCCAGCGGAGTGGGCGACCGTCGTCGGATACAGCCTTTCGATCGTGGCGCCCATCGCGCTCGTCTTCGTCCTCTTCGGCGGAGGGGCCATCGCTGCGCTCCTCGTGAGGCTGCGCGGTGGTGGCCCGACCCCCTCCCCGGCCGGCCATGCGCCTACGGTGCAGCCGGCCGCCCGGCCGGTGCGCCCCGAGCCTCGCAGCGCTCCCGGGGTGGTGCACATCGGGCCGCCGCTCCCAACCATCCCAGAGGCTCGCTCCGCGGTTCCGAAGCTCAAGGAGTGGGGCGCGGCGCCCCAGGTGAACAGCGCAGGACCGGACGAGCAGCCCGATGGTTGCTTCGTGAAGGTCGTGCGCGAATGGGCGAAGCTGCAGTGCTCGGGCGCGACGATCTCGGATCTCCAGGGGCTCGGATCCCACGGACACGACTACTTCACCTTCGTCACGGATCAGGTCGGCGATGTGCTCGTGCGGATCCGACGGGGGACATCGGGGGGGCTCGTCTTTCAGCGCGCGACGGGGGATGTTCGGGTGCGGATCGAATGGCCGGCCGACCAGGCCCAGCCCACCTTCGTCGGGATGTCTCGCGTCGGGGCAGGACAGGCCGCGCCGCCGGCGAGGGCCGAAGAGTGCTCCTCGGCGCCAGACGGGTCGTGCGCGACGACCCTGTACGTCCAGCTCGCCACGGTGCCGCCGGGGACCCCGCCGGATCATCCGTTTCGACCGTCCCGGGCGGTGCTCGAAGCGCAGGGGGATCTCTCGGGCGTCGAGCTGGTCGAAGGGGTGTGGTCGGGGAGCCGGATCCTCGCGGCGATCGTCAGGAACCAATGCCAGGCCGAGAAGGTGAAGCAGGTGACCGACGACGCCTTCCATAGCCACCCGGCCGTGCGCTGCGGCGAGCTCGAGGTCGGGCGACGCATCTGGACCCACCCCTGAGGAGGCTCCGCGGCCCGCGCACCTCGGTCGATGCGTTCGGGCGGTCGGGGCGACCGGCAGCGCGCGACGGGCCCCCCGGCGTGTTTCGTCCGATCCGGTTCGCCAGCCCCTTGCCACTCGCCGTGAGCCGAGCGTCTCGCGGCGATCGCCGCGCGCGGGAGCTTCGGGCTCCGAGGACAGCCCGACCCGTTCCGTCGCTCGACCGGCGGCCGACGCTCCGCGGGCGGCGAAGCGGGGGCCTTGCGCGCGGCGCTCGATGCAGGCAACATGACCCCCTCATGGCCCTCGTCCTCTGCCCATCCTGTGCGCTCCACCTCCACTCGGAGGAGCCGTCGTGCTCCTTCTGCGGCGGGTCCCTCGCCGCGAGCCGCGCGCCCAGCGTCTCGCGGCCGGCGACGCGCGCGGCGATGTTCGCGGTCGCGGTCGGCGCGGTCTCGCTCGGCGTCGCGTGCGGGAGCTCCGACTCGGAGGGGAGCCCGACGGGATCTGTCGGTCAGCCGACCGCGGGCGCCTCGGGCGAGGCCGGGACGGCGGGCGCCTCCGCGACGGCGGGCGCCTCCGCGCAGGCCGGCGCAGGAGGCGCCGCTGGCCTTGCCGGGGGCTACGGCGGCCCGCCTGCGACCTGGGGCGCGCTCGCGTGAGGACGCGGCGTCGCGCAACAGCTCGATCGCTCGCGGCCTGAGCTCGTCGCGCGCCGCCGCGTCGGTTGCCGTGCCCGCGTCCGTGCGATCAGGCGCGCTCGCGTGAGGAGGCGGCGTCGCGCAGCAGCTCGATCGCTCGCGGCCAGAGCTCGTCGCACGCCGCCGCGTCGGCCGCCGTGCTCCCGCCCGCGAGGTAGGTGCGGCGGGTCAGCGCGTGCGTGTAGCGATCCGTCGTGCAGGGCAGGTACGGCGGGCCGAGGAAGTGCCCCGCGCCCGGGAAGACGAGCTCGACCGTCGGGCGCCTCGCCTTCCGTCTCCGCTCGGCCGCGAAGGCCGAGAGCCGCGCCGCAGGCCAGCAGCGATCGTCGCTCCCTGCGGCGAAGAGCACCGGACCGTCGATGCGCTCGGCTGGGATGGCGGCGCGTCGCACCGCGCGGGCGTGGCGCAGCGCGGGGAGATGGTGCAGGACGGTCTCGTCGCGAGGCTCGCCGGATGGCGAGGCCATCGCGGGCACGCGTGGGTTGTCTTCCTCCAGGTACGCGAGCGGCCTCCCGCGGAAGGTCCACGCGCCGATCCAGGCGTCGTCGCGCCGCTCGGTGATCCCGGCGTGGCGCAGCCCCGAGCCCGCGATGGACACGACCGCCGAGAAGGCGCCCGTGTACGCCGCCGCCGCGAGCGCCGCTTCTGCGCCCCGGGACGTGCCCCACGCCGCGACGAAGGGGTGCCCCGTCCGCGCCCGAAGCCACGCCGCGCCGCGCGCGAACCGCTCGAGCGGGATCGCGTCGAGCCACGCCGACGTCCCCGGCGCGCGAAAGTACGCGAGCGCCACCGCCGCGAAGCCGCGTGACGCGAGGAGCGCCGCGGTCACGTAGTCCGGCTCGCCCGACGAGCCGCCGAGCACCAGGACCCCGGGCGCGCGGGCGCCGTCCGCCGGGAGATACGCCGCCCCGACGACGTCTCCCTCGGACAAGAGCTCGCGCGTCACGCCCTCCCGCGCGAGCCGGCGCGTGATCGACCGCTCGAGCCGGACGCCCTCGGCCGACGCTGCGAGCTCGATCGTGCGCGGCGTGAGCACGCTCACCGCGGGCGCGTCCCCGGCGATCCGGTCCATGCACGTGACGAGCGCGAGGGTGCCGCCGCCGATCCCGTCGAGCGCCAGGTCGCGCGCGAGATCGATCGAGCCCCCGCGGCCCGCCCGGAAGCGCGCCGAAGAGCGCCAGCGCCGCCCGTTCCACGTCGTGAGCGTCGCGACGACGTCGACGAGGGCGCCCGGCGCGAGCCCCTCGACGCGCGCGAGCCGCGGCTCGTCGAGGAGCGCGTCGTCGTCGGCGACGATCGTGGGGGCCACGCCGCGTCCTCGGGCTAGAGCGGCAGCGGCAGCGGCAGCGGGAAGGGGAGCCCGGGCAGCCCCGGGATCGTGGTCGTCCGCCCCGCGCGCCAGTCCCGCGCCGTCGCCTGCACGAGCGGCACGCGGAGCTGCGGCGCCGGGTGCGTCCGCAAGATCCCCGTCGCGATCGTGCCCACGGTGAGCTGCGACAGCTTGCCGAAGAACTCGAGCGTCATCACGCCCCCCGCCTCGGTGAGCCCGCCCGGGCGCTTCGTGCCGGCGTCGAGGAGGTTCTGCGTGCCCGCGACGTCGGCGGCGGCCTCGTTGGGCTGGTTCAGCCCCGGGACGACGTTGCTCGCGATGCGGCCGATCGTCGCCGGATCGAGCCCGCCCTTCGCGACGTCGCCGTTCGCGCAGCCGGTGTGCCCCAGGTAGTGGTGCGCGAGCTCGTGCCCGAGGACGAACGCGATCATCTCGTCCGCGAGGACGCGCTGCCGCGCGAGCTTGCGCGGGTCGTTCGCCTCGAGGGGGCCGAAGAAGCCCGGCGGCGGATCCGGGACCGCGCGCCCCGCCTTGACCGCGTCCGCGGCGAGGGTCGCGTACTGGTCCGCGCGGCTCGTCCCGAAGAGCTCGTCCGCGGCCTTCGCCTCGGCCAGGTGCCCGATGATCCGCAGGAGCGGCTGCGTGATCGCCATGAACGACGCGCCGTCCTTGCAGCCCGCGAACGCGTTCACCTCCTTGGTCTCGCCGTCGATCGCGAGGGGGATGCCGTCGACCTTCGCCTTCCGCGCGGGGGGGAGCGCGGCGACGAGCGCGCGGAGGAGATCGGCCGCCTCGGCGGCGAGGAACGGCTGCGTGAGGTAGCCGCCGCCGTCGACCGCGCCGGGAGGCAGCGGCTGCGCGGGTGGGGGCGGCGCGCCGGGGCCGGGGGGTGCGCCGGGGCCCGGCGGGGTGGTCGCCACCGGCGGCGCTTGGATCGCGCCGCGTGGGGGCATGAACACCGGCACCGGCAGCCCAGGGATGATGGGCGGGCGCGGCTGCGCGAGGGCCGCCGCGGCGAGGGTGACCGACGAGAGCGCGAGGAGGGCGATCCGAGGTCTCACGCGCCGCACGGTAGCACCTCGGCGAGGGCCTGGGCCGGGAAGCTCGGCCGTGTGCGCCGCGTGCGCCGTGTGCGCCGCGCGTGCCGTGTGCGCCGCGTGCACCGTATGCGCCGCGGGAGCGGTGTGCGCCGTGCGTGCCGTGTGCGCCGCGTGGGCGTGGCGGAGCGCCGAGGCGGACCTGGCAGGGGAAGGTTTGCCGCGCCCGCGCGCGCCGTGCGACAATCGCGCGCATGCGCTCGCTCGCACTGCTCTTCGCCGTCCTTGGCCTCTCGCTCGCCGCGCCGGCCGCCTCGGCCGAGGAGGCGAAGCCGAGGCCCAAGATCGCCGCCGCGAAGAAGATCGCGAAGGCCAAGGAGACGGGGCCGACGGCGCGCTTCCCTGGCTTCGAGTCCCTCGACGGGGGCGGCTCTCGCATCTTCGTCGAGCTGAGCAAGCCCGTCTCGGTGTCCGAGCAGGCGTCCGACCTCATCCTCACGTACTCGCTCGGCGACGTGCGCATCGAGACGGGCAACGACAAGAACGCGCTCGAGACCTACTTCCTCGAGACGCCGGTGCTCCGCGCGCGGCTCCGCCGTCACAAGAAGGACACGGTCCTCGAGATCGTCCTGCGCGCGCAGGCCACGGCGAAGCACCGCGTCGTCGAGACGAGCGGGGGCGCCCGCCTCGAGGTCGACTTCCCTCCGGGCAAGTACTCCATCGACAAGGATCGAGACACCGCGCCCGAGGGCCCGCGCCGCGGCAAGGACGCCCGCCGCGCGAAGCCCGCGCCCGCGAAGAGGCCCTGAGCGCGAGGGCCCGCGCCCGCGCGTCGAGGACCCCCGCTGAGCCCCGAGCCCACCCCGCCGCCCGTCGTCGTCCGCGCCGACAGGGCCGATCTCGAGGGCGATCTGTCCGCGGCCACGCTCTCCGGCGACGTGCGCGTCGAGGTGGGCCGGTGGCGGCTCCGGGCCGACCATCTCTCGCTCTCGCGCGCCCCGGGGCGGGTGCGCGTCGAGGGCCCGGTCGAGGTCACGCTGTGCGACGGCACCCCGCCGCTCTCCTTGCGCACCCATCGCGCGGCCGTGTCCGAAGACGGCGAGGACCTCACGCTCTCGGGGGCCGCGCTCCGCGTCGGGGACACCACGATCCTGCCCGTCCCTTGGCTCTGGCTTCGGGGCCCGCGGCGCCTCTCGCTGCACCCTCCGTTCGTCGGGGTGCGGGGCGGAGGGTTCGGCCCCGCGGCGGGCTTGGGCGCGCACGTCCCCGTGGGGCCCGTCGCGCTCGACGTCGTGCCCGTCGTCTCGACGCGTGGGGCGTTCGATCTCGGGGTCGCGGCGACGTCGCGGCGCGCGGTCGTCCTCGTCGGCTGGGAGCGCGTCGGGGGCGCCGACAGGGTGGCGGCCGCGGGCCGCGCGGGCGACGAGGTGCCGGGAGGAGCGTGGAGCGCGCGCGTCGACGCGGTGCGAGGCTCACGCGCCAAGGTGGGCGTCGCCGATCTCGAGGTCGCGGCCCGTCCCTTCGATCGGGCCGGCGTGGGCACCTCGGCGCGCGTGGGGCCCGCGGCGCTCGAGCTGGGCGTCGAGTCGGTCGCGCCGCGCGGGCTCGGCGCCGTGTCCGCGGGGCCTTCGTTCGCGGTCGGGGGAGCGAGCTCGCTCGGAGGCGGGGCGCTCGGCTCGGCGCGCTTGCGCGTGCGGACGCTCTCGACGGCCGATCGGAGCCGGACCGACGGCGTCGCGCGCGTGGGGCTCGCCGTCGCGAGGTTCTTGGGTGTCTGGCGGGCCGAGGCGCGCGCCGAGGGCTGGTCCGAGCTCGACACCGATCGCGCGACGGCGCTCTCCACCGTGGGTGTGGGCGTGGCGACGCTCGGGCTGCCGCTGACGCGTCCGAGGCCCGCGCTGCTCGTCGATCTCGATCCGCGGGTCGAGCTGGGGGCGGGTGCGCGCGTCGAGGGAGGACAGGAGGAGCACGCGCTCGCGAGGCTCGGCGTCGGGGCGCGCGGGGCGCGGTCGAGCGTGAGGCTCGAGGTCGCGGCGGGCTGGTCGACCGAGGCGGGGCGCGTCGTCCGCGTCACGGCCTCGTCGAGCGGGCGGCTCGTCGCGCTGCGGGCGCAGGGGTCGCGCGACGACGAGGGCGGGGGACGGCTCTTCGCGGCGGGCGAGCTGCTCCCCGGATCGCCGCTCGGCCTGCTCGGACGTGTGGCGGCGTCCGAGGCGCGCGGGGCGGTGACGCCGCTCTGGCTGGGTGGGGAGCCAGGGACGGTCTTCGCGCGCGGGCTCGGGTGGGAGGCGGGGGTCGTGTCCCGGCTCGGTCCGCTGCGCGCGGTCGTGCGCGGCGCGTGGGACGCGACGCATGGGCAGCGGCTGGGCGCGTGGGGCGATCTCTTCGTCGCGCCGTGGTGTGACTGCGTCGCGGTGGGCGCGACCGTGGGGCACCGCGCCGATCGCGGGCTCGACGCGCTCGTGCGGCTCGTGGTCGCGCCGGGGCGGGGGTGACGCGCTCGCGCGGCTCGTGGTCGC
>CAYNEK010000145.1:0-6970 GCA_964396175.1 uncultured Polyangiaceae bacterium
GCAGCCCGTAGAGGAGCCCGGTCGCGATCTGGAGCCCTCCGAACGTGATGCACACGCTCGCTGGATCGAGGCCGCAGGTCGCGATGAGCCCGATCAGCAAGGGCAGATCGGTGCCGATGTCCCCAAACGCGCCGGCCAGCTCGTGCCGATCGAAGCGGATCCGCTCAGCGCGGCTCGGTTCCATCCCAGGCTCCTCGCGGCGCCCCACGGGGGTTGATGCGGGGCGTCCACGGCGTACGACACGGAGCCGTCCTCCGCGCCAGGACGGCGTCCATGGATCGGGGCGGCGCGGGCGTCATCGACGCGCTAAGCGGTGCGCCGAGCCACGGCCTGACGAGGGTCGGCCGTTCGCCATCCCTGCGTGTCACCCCAGGCGCGTGGGGCATCGGGCGCGTCACGGACGACGGAGCGCGTCTTGGAGCTCCGGGAAGCCTTCGGCCTCCTCGGGGAACGGGATGCGGATGCCCTCCACGAAGAGCTCCGCGGGCACGCCCTCTTCGGCGCCCGGAGCCGGGGGAGTGCTCCCTCCGCCCATCATCCCGCCTTGGTTCTGTCCACCGCCGCCGAAGGGGCCACCATCACCGCCGCCACCCTGCGTCGGGATGCACTGCGATCCGCACTGCTGGCTGATGCACTGGAAGGCCGAGAACGCGGCCATCGCCGCGCCGAAATCGCCGTCGAAGCAGCCGAGGAGGCACTCGGTGCTGCCCCCCGCTCCGCCCTGCCCCGAGCCGCCCTGACCTCCGCCCCCCGCCAGGCACTGCGTGATGGCGCACTGGATGCCAGAGAGGCAGTTGGGGTTATTGTAGCAAGAGTTGATGGAGCCCTTGCACTTGTTCTCGAGGCAGCCGGCGCACTCGCCGATGGGGCCCGAGTCCGGGATGGGTAGCCCCGAGTCGAACAGGTCCTTGCCGCCGCTCCCGCTCTTCCCGGACTTGCCTCCCGAGCCAGCCTTGCCTCCCGAGCCGGCCTTCCCCTTCCCGGCAGCTCCTCCGTCACCGGCCTCTCCGCCGCTCGACCCCCCGGCCGCCGCGCCCTTCCCCGCGGCGCCTCCCGTACCGGCGCCGCTCATCCCCGTCGCGCCGCTGGTGCCGGCCTTGCCGCCGGCCGTGCCGGCGACGCCGACCACCGTCGGATCGTCCTCGAGATCGATGTCGGTGCGGCCACCGCACGCGAAGAACAGGCTCCCGAGGAGGCCAAAGGCGACGGCTGGGGCTTGGAGCGGGCGACGACGGCTCATGTGCGCGCCTGTATAGCACCACCCTGGACCGCCGATCGGGCGACTTCGACGAGGTGACGCGAGCTGAAGTGCACCCGCTTCGGTGGACAGGTTGATGATGCAGCAATTGAGGACGGGTGCGGTAGCCGTCGCAGCGAAGCGAGGTAGGCGACGTCGGTTCCGACGCGCGCGCGCACGCACGCGGACGTCGTCGGCGTCGAGCTCGACGAGAACTGGATCGGGGACCGTCTCGACGACCACGCGCGCCGGAAGAACGGTCGGAAGCGGTCCGTCCCCGTGAAGGTACGCGCGGAGCGTGGCCGGGCAGACCGGCACGGTGCGGGCAAAGGCGGCTTGCGCGAGGCCGGACCGGTGCAGGGCGGCGACGACTGCTCGTCGCTCGCTCGGGGTGCGCAGGTGGGACATGCCGACGAGCGTGGTGCAGATCGCCACGGGCAGGTGCGGGCGCGCCGGCATGGCGCGCCGTACGGGCACCCTTCAGCGCGAGGATCCTGGCGGCGATCTTGGCGTCGACGTTCCCGTGGTTCAAGACGTGGTACGAGCCTCTCTCGAGTGCTGTCGATCTCGGCTCGAACCCTTACCCTCGCTTGAGGTCGACGTCCTCGGACAGTCCGAGTTCGCGCAGGGCGACCTTCGTCTCCTCGAGCTTCGACAAGGTGGTGCCGCCGGGCGGCTCCACCTCGACCAAAACGGTGAGCTTCAAGCCACCGCCCGTCGCGAAACGCGAGAGGACCTTCGTGTAGAAGTTCATCCACTTCTGCGGCGAGATCTGGCTGGTCCACTGGAAGCCGGCGATCTCGGTTCCGGGAGGCGGCTCCGATGAGCCCGACGTCGGCGGCGAGCCGCCGCGCAGGATGCCCGTGCTCGGGCCCTGGGGCGCGCCCGTCGGCGTTCCCGGCGTGGGCTGTGCCTCGCCGCCCGACACGGACTGCGCGCCGCCGGTGGGCGCCAGGGGCGCGGCCCTCTTGGCCACGTACTCCTCAGCGCGCTCCTTGACGATCAGGTACACGTCCTCGGCGATCTCGATGTCGCTCGAGCCGAGGGAGCGCTTGTAGACGAACGGCTCGTAGCCGCCGTCGCTCGCCTTGCCGACGTAGGCGACGGTGCCGGCGTCGAGGCCGCGCGAGATGGTGTCCTTCACGGCGTCGGGCCTGAGCAGCCTCGGGAACTTCGGTGAGGCGTAGAACGCGTCGCGCACCGACTTGGTACTCCACTCCGGCAGCGCGGGCGGCCAGTAGCGCGTGAGGAAATTGGGGCTGACACCCTCGACGACGATGTCCTCCTGCTTGAGGCGTGACAGGATCAGCTCGACGAGCGAGTTTGCCGCGCTCGAGTGAACGAGCCCAAGATCGATCTTCCGCATCGAGTTGTCGTCGGCAAGCAGGAAGACGTTCTTGTACGCGCGCCAGACCGACTCGCGCAGGTCGCGCTCGGCGCGCTTCGTGTTCTCGGTGAGCTGCCGCCGCTGCGTTTCGTCGAGCTTCAGCTCGCCAGAGTCCGCGTCGATGTCCTTCCACGCGAGAAGCTTGCGGGCCTCCTCGAGGAGCGTCGTGGCGTCCTCGGGTCCGACCCAGATGAGCGCGCTCTTGAAGGTGCGCGACGACGAGCCGCTCTCGGTCGTCATCGTGGAGATCAGGTTCTTCGTCGCAGGCTCGAGTGCAGTGTTCTCCGGCGCCAGCACGACAAGCGTGAGCAGGGCGCGGTCGGGCACGTCGTTGCTCTTCTTCGGGAAGTAGACGCGCTCGATGCCAGTGCCGCCTCCGAAGACCTTCTGGATCTCCTTGCGCACGACTTCGTCGATCGACGCCGTGCTGACGCTCGCGCGGCGATCTGCGAGGAGCTTGTTGAGGTTTGGCTG
Source organism: uncultured Polyangiaceae bacterium (assembly GCA_964396175.1). Lineage (GTDB taxonomy): Bacteria > Myxococcota_A > Polyangia > Polyangiales > Polyangiaceae > CAYNEK01. The sequence goes on from CAYNEK010000145.1 coordinate 3,099, forward strand.
GAAGCTGAAGCGGTAACGGTTCTTCTCGGCGGCGAGGAAGTAGCAACTGTCGGTCAGCGCCTCGAGGCACTGCTCGACGTTGCCGATGTCGAGCTCCGGCTCGGCCACCGCGAGGCGCACCTCGGGCAGGGTCGCCTCGCCACGCTGCTGGCCGCCGTTCGACTCAAAGAGGATCGTCGTCGCGACCTTGCGGTGCAGCCTCGCCTTCTTCAGCTCGGGGGTTGCCTCCGTGTCGAGCCGCAGCGCGTGCGCGTGGTCCTTGCCCGCGATGTCCGTGGTCACGGCGGGCTCGAGGCGGGCCTCGCCGAGCTGCTCGAAGAGCGCCGCGCGGAACAGCGGGTCTTCGAGCGGCGCCGTTCCAAGCGAGATGAGCGGGTCCTTGTGCGCACCCTTGTAGCCCTCCGCGTAGGCCTTCGAGACCCACAGCGCGAGGAGCCGCAGCACACCGCGCGTCTGCTGGAAACGAGGGAGCCCCTGCCACTTGCGCTCGAACACGGAGAGCAGCGATGGATGGAAGGGGTATGAGGACTTCATCGCCTCGCGTGCGTTCTCGACCGGGAACCAGCTCGGGAGCTGCTGCTTGTTCGCCTGCAGCCACGCCTCGTACTCCTCCACAGTCGCGATGGCGTCCTTCGGTAGCCCCTGCCACTCGAAGAGTCGGCGCCGGATGATCTCCGAGGTCTCGGCCTCCGCCGACATGATCACGGCCTTGCCGAGACGATCGAGCAGCTTCTTGAAGCGCTCGAAGTCGGACTGGTCCTCGGCGGTCATCTCCAGCTCGGATGCCGGGATCGACACGGCCAAGACGACGTTATCACGACCGCGAGCGACCTCGGAGAGGTTGTGCAGGAAGGTGTAGAGCTGCGAGGCGAGACCGCTCTTGCGGCTGCGGCTCACGTAGTTCATCAGCTCGTCGAACAGGATGAGCGTTGGCTTGCCTTTCGGCAGCATGCGCTCGATGACATCGCCGCCTGGCGCGGTCAGCTCCTTCTCGTGCTCTGCGACGAGCTTGAAGCCCTCGTCGCCGCCGAGCTGGTAGGCGATCTCTCCCCACGGCGTCTTGCGCAGCGGCGTGCCGTCGTTGCCACCGCGACCGGTGATGGAGTCGAACTCAGTGCCGACGAAGATGGCCGTCGCCGCCTTCGGCACCGTCGTGACGCCCGCGTCCTGGAGGATCCCGCTCACGCCCTTCCACGACTTCGACGCGTCGCCGTGTTGCGCGAGGTGGAAGAGCAAGGTCAGCGAGTGGGTCTTACCGCCGCCGAACTGCGTGGAGAGGTTGAAGATGGCCGACGTCTCGACCTTCACGCCGGAGCGCCGCCGGACGACCTGGCCGGAGAGCTCGCGGAGGCTCTTCGCGAGGAAGGTGCGCTCGAAGAACTCGGCCGGGTTCTGGTACACGGCCGGCGCGCGCCCATCGCGAACGTGGTCGAGGTGGACCGCGAATTCCGAGGCGTCGAGCGGCTTGCCATCGCGAAGGTCCTCGCGCGGAGTGACGATCTTGTACCAGGGCTTCATTGCCATGCGCTTCTCACTTTCACCACGTTGAGCGTCATCCGAATCCCAGTCTTGTCTTCGGTGCGAGGACGCCGTCGACCCAGCGTTTCTCGTCGGAACCGCTGAGGTAGGGAGCCGAGAACGACTGGGCGAGCTTCCAGAACAGCGGCCCCAGGATGGACCGATCGACCATCCCATGCGTGCTCCGGCACCGTGGCGACCGGGAGATCGACCTCGATGAGCCGACGCGGGTAGGTCTCGGTCCCGAGCATCACCGGCAGCCCCCCTCGGGAGCGCCGGGGAGAATCCGGCAACGATCGCCGGATTCTCTGCCGGATACTCGGCCCGAAAAGGACCGGGCGAATTGTCCGGCAACGGACGCCCAAATCGGGCCAAGATAGCCACGATTCGTGGCCCGATTCTCGGTGCCGCGCGCCACGAATTACGAATCGGGCCACGATGGCCCGATTCGTGGCCCGATTCCGGGGATGGCCGTTCATCGCGCCACCTCGTAGCGGGTTGCCGGGCCAGCGCCTATCATGCGGAGAAAGCCGAGTTCGGTGAGCCGCTTCAGGTGGTTCTTCGCGGTGCGGTTGGGCACCTCCATCGCCTTCTCGTACTCAGCCGTCGTGATCGTCTCGCGCGTCACGAGCCACGCCCACCCTGCACGCTCCGCCTCGCTCAGCTCCGCGAGCACCTTGTTGGACTTGGCGTCGGCCGTCACCGAGGCGGCGTCGGGGTACACCGTGAGCACGACGTAGGGCGCGTTGTACGTGTACGCGGGCAACGGCAGCCCCGCAGCCGACGCGCGCTCCCGCATCGAGCGCAGGCCCAGCCCGCGCTCCTCGGCGAGCTTCATCTTGCCGAAGACGAAGTGCATCACCGGGTTGCGGCTCAGCATCGGCGCGGTGAAGGCCTCGAGCTGCTTCATCGTGACGGGCTCGACCGGCGCGCCGGGGCTCATCACGACGACCTTGTGCTCGCTCGCGAAGAGCTGGCACTTCGCGCCCTTGATCGCGTAGTCGCGATGCACGAGCGCGTTGACGATGCCTTCGCGCAGCAGCTCGTAGAACGTCTCGCGGACCTCCTTGCGCTTGGCCGAGGTGCGCGTGACCGGGTTCGGCAGCTTGTCCTTCAACCACGCGATGGCCTGGTCCGGCGCATCGACGGCGGGGCCAACGAAGTCGCGCGGCTCCTCACGCCCGTCTGCGTACTGGATGGTGCCGAGCACCGTCTCGGACGGGTAGAGGTTCGCGGGCGAGAAGAAGCGCCGTCGAACGATCGAGGCGGGACGTCCCTCGACGTGGGTCCTCGAGGTCGTGACGGTGGGTCCTCGAGGTCGTGACGAGCGACGTCGAACCGGCGTCGTCGAACGACCGGTCGAGACACCCCTCGACGCCCTCCCCCCCGCGCACACCGGCGGCGCTTCGAGCGGGGCTCGTCAGAAGTCGCCGAACGTCTCGTCTGGATCGCCCTTCAGCGCGTCGACGGGGTCCTTCGCGTAGTACGAGACGTTGAGGTGGAGCTTGGAGGCCGTCGCGCGGTGCGCCGCCGTCGGGAAGGGCGCCCCGTACGCGTACTGAATGACGAAGATCGGCTTCTGGAGATCACGGAACGGGCTCAGCATGTCGCACTCGTCGTACTCGAAGCACTGCTCGTCGATCGCACCGTCGAACCACTGCGCGAGCCCCTTGCCACCCGGGAGAGACGCGGAGTCCGCGATCTGGGAGAGATCGTTCTTCAGGAGGGCGCGGAGGCCGATGGCGTGCGCGCGCTCGGCGAGCCAGACGTTGTACGCGTACTGGTCGGCCGAGGTGATCTTCTGGCCGTTCGCGTTCGACACGTCGTTCTCTTGTGCGTTGACGTTGTCGAAATCGACGGCGTCGCAGCCCTTGGTCTTCGCCAGCGCGATGCGGCCGTCCATCACCTTCCGCAAGAAGACGTGCGCGGCGCTCGGGCTCGACGCGGAGAAGCCGTGGAGGTCGACCCACCGCTCTCCGGGCCACCCGTCGAGCGGCCCCGCCAGGAGCTCGCCGAGCGCGGCCTGATCGGCAGCCGACAGGCCGGAGAAGTCGGGACGCCAGTCCTCGTAGGTGCTGCTGAAGTAACAGACGATGGTGTGCCCCTTGGCCTTCTGCGCCGCGATCGTCGTCGCGTCGTTGTCGAAGAGGTCGAGCCCGAGGACCTGGAATTTCGACACCTCGGCGGAGGAATATGGCTTGGCGATCCGGTAGGTAAAGGACAAGGGCTGCTGCGGACTGGAGAACGGATCCGCGCCGCCGAGCCCCGCCTGCCCGCCCGCGCCGCCGAGCCCCGCCGCTCCACCCGCTCCGCCGAGCCCCGCCGCTCCGCCCGCGCCGCCGAGCCCCGCCGCT
>CAYNEK010000146.1:0-6665 GCA_964396175.1 uncultured Polyangiaceae bacterium
CGCGCCGAGGTGGACGGCTCGCCGTGGCTCGTGGTCCTCCCGCGTCCGCTTGCGCTATGACGCGGCGCGCCCCGGCTCGTGTCCTCGCTGACCCTCCCGCCCGATCTCTTGCGCCTCGTCGACGAGGGCGCTCGGCTCGTCGCGCCCGCGCCCTCGACGGCGCCGGCCCGTGACGTGATTTCACTCTGCCGCGAGGCCCTCGGGCGGCCCGTGGGGTCGCCGTCGCTCGCCGACCTCGCCCGCGGCGCGCGGCGCGTCGTCGTCATCGTGAGCGACGCGACCCGCGACGAGCCACGCCTCGCGATGCTCCGCGCCCTGCGCGAGGCGCTCCCGTCGCATCGCCCCACCGTCGTCATCGCGAGCGGCACCCACGCGCCGCGCGATCCGTCGACCGTGCTCGACGCCGCGACGCTCCGGGACCTGGACGTCGTCGTCCATGACGGCGGCGGAGACGACGCCGTGATCGAGCTCGGCGTGACCGAGCGTGGGACCCCAGTCCGGCTGAACCGCGTGGTCGCCGAGGCCGATCTCGTCGTCTCGACCGGGCGCCTTCGCCCCCATTACTTCGCCGGGATGAGCGGCGGCGCCAAGGGCATTTTCCCGGGCTGCGGCCTCTCGTCGGACATCCGCAAGAACCACCTCCTGAAGGCGCACCCGACGGCGCGGCTCGGCGTGCTCGACGAGAACGAGTGTCGGCTCGACATGGAAGAGGCCGCGCGGCGGGTGCCGGGTCGTGTCTTCGTGCTCAGCGTCGTCGCGGACTGCGACGGTCGCTACGTGAGCGCCCACGCGGGCGATCTCGTGGCGTCTCACCGGGAGGCAGCGCGCGTGGCGCGGCCGCTCTTCGTCGTGCGAGGGCCGCGGCGCCCCGTCGTCGTCGCGACGGACGTCCCGCCCGTCACCGACTCGCTCTACCAGGCGTCGAAGCTCCTGCCCCCCGCCGGAGCGCTCTTGCTCCCAGGCGGCGCGGCGGTGATGGTCGCACCCTGCCCCGAGGGCACCGGGCCCCTCGCGACCGTGAACGAGGGGATCTACGAGCTCGGCGTGCGCCTCGCGCTGCCCCCAGGGCACCGGGTCTTCCTCGTGTCGTCGATGTCCGACGAGGTGGTGCGCGCGACGTACGCGACGCCTGCCCGGTCGGTGGACGAGGCCCTTCGCGCCGTCGGCGCCGCGCCGATGGACGTGACCGTGCTCCACCGCGCCGGCGAGGTGATCGCGATCGCAGAGGACGAGCCCTAGTCGCGAGGGCACGGCGAGTCCTCCGGGGGCGGCGTTGCGGAGGTGATCGCGATCGCAGAGGACGAGCCCTAGTCGCCCCGTGAGTGCATGCGTTGATCCCCAAAGGGCGGCGAGGTGATCGCGATCGCAGAGGACGAGCCCTAGGGGCGCGCAGGTCCTCGTGGCGATGAGAGCGAGGAGCGGGCCATCGAGTGGGGGCGCTTCGGAGGGGGGGCAGCGCGGCCGGGCGGGCTGGCTGGCCCTCGCCGTCGCCCCGGGCGGGGGTGGGGCTCCCACGGCCTCGCTCCCGGTTGCGGCGCGCGCTCGTCTCTGCGACAAGGAGCGGCGAGACGTGAGCGTCCCTCCCGCCGACGATCCCTTGCTCGGTACGACCGTCGCGGGACGGTATCGCGTGCGTCGCGTGGTCGGCGAGGGCGGGATGGGCCGCGTCTACCTCGCCCGCCAAGACTCGATCGAGAAGGACGTCGCGCTGAAGGTGCTCCTCGAGGAGTACAGCTACCGCGCGGACGTCGTCCTTCGCTTCCAGCAAGAAGCGAAGAGCGCCTCGCGCATCAAGCACCCGAACGTCATCGCCATCTACGACTTCGGGCAGCTCCCCGACGGGCGCTTCTACCTCGCGGCCGAGTTCCTCGAGGGGCACGATCTCGCGCACGAGATCCAGAAGAACGGCCGGCCGTCGGTCGAGCGGTCGATCGAGATCCTGCTCATCCTCTGCGACGCGCTCGAGGCGGCGCACGAGCGCGGCGTCGTCCACCGCGACATGAAGCCCGAGAACATCTTCCTCGAGAACGGCGAGGTGAAGATCGTCGATTTCGGGATCGCCAAGCTCCGCGAGATGCGTGAGGAGCTCTCGGCGACGAGCCAGTCGCTCGGGGCGACGACCACGCCGGGGATGCCGCGCATCACGCGGTACGGCACGATCTGTGGGACGCCGGAGTACATGGCGCCGGAGCAGGCGGCGGGGCAGGAGGTCGACGGCCGCGCCGACGTCTACGCGTGCGGCGCCATCCTCTTCGAGCTGCTGACCGGGAAGGTCCCCTTCCAGGGCGCCACGGTCGTGGACACCCTGATGATGCACCTCGCGAATCCGCCCCCACGACCGAACGAGGTGAAGCCGGCGCTCAACCTCTCGCGCGAGCTCGAGGACGTGGTGATCCGCGCGCTCGGGAAGCGACCGGACGATCGATTCCCGACCATGGGAGCGTTCGCCGAGGCGCTCGTGCGGACGCCGGAGGGGCGGCTCCTCGCGCACCGGCTGCGCCGCCGCCCCGCGTCCGAGCTCCCGATCCCGCTGGTCGCGTCGCCGATCGATCGCGCCTCGGCCGAGACCGTCGACGAGGCGCCGCCCAAGCGATCGCTCCTCCCGGCGGCGCTGGGCGTCCTGCTCGTGCTCGGGCTCGCCGGAGGCGCGGCGGTCTGGCTCTCGAAGCGTGCCTCTCCGCAGCTTACCCCTGCGACCTCGGCCCACGCATCGGCGCAGCCTCCGGTGCCTGCGGCTCGGTCGGCCGCGCCGTCGGCTTCCGTCGAGGCGTCTCCCCCTCCCGGCGCGTCGGTCGCGCCCGTAGCGATGGTGCGGCTCTCCGTGCAGAGCGATCCAGCGGGGGCGCTCGTGCGGCGAGAGGGCTTCCAAGTTTGCGACGCGACGCCGTGCGAGGTCACCGTCAAGGAGGGAGAGCCCGTCGAGCTCGTCGCGGAGCTCCGCGATCTCCGAGGGACCGCGAAGATCCTCGCGACCGCCGATCAGACCGTGAAGATCCGCCTCGCGAAGCAGGGGGCGGCGCCGCCGCCCAAGCCGGGGACCGCCGCTCCGCCCGCGACGACGACCGCCACGGAGCCTCCGAAGCCGAAGATGTGCGAGGTCCTCGAGGGCGACTTGAAGGTCCTCCGTCCCTGCAAGTGATCCCGACGCGAGGGACACGCCGGACGCACGGATAGACGTCGCCCTCGCGCCTGCGACCCCTGCAAGTGATCCACGCGCGCCGCACACCCCGGACGCACGGGTAGACGTCGCCCTCGCGCCTGCGACAGAGGGGCCGAGTTCGCTCGGCTCGGTGTGCGGTCTCGGGTGCCTTGCGCGCGTCCGTCCTCGCGTCTGCGGCAGAGGAGCCGAGCTCGCCTGGCTCGGGGTGCGATCAGCGGGCGCTCGGCCTGAGGCCCATCTCGCGGAGCAGGTCGTGCGCGCCGTCGACGGCGTCCATGATCCACCCAATGTACCGCAGATCGACGTGGATGCTCCGCGTGATGCTCGGCACGAAGACCCAGTCCGACGCCATCGCCTCGTAGTTCCCGTCGAAGGCGAGGCCGACGAGCTCGCCTCGCGCGTTGAGCGTCGCGGAGCCAGAATTGCCGCCAGTGATGTGGAGATCCGCGAGGAAATCGACGGGGACGTCGCCGAGCTCGGGCGCGATCCAGTCCCCCTTCCTCCCGGCCCTGGCCGCGTCGAGCAGCCGCGCGGGCGCGTCGAACGGCGCGGTCCCCGTGTGCTTCGCGACGACCCCCGCGAGCGTGGTGAACGGCGTGTACGGGGGAGCATCGACGCTCGGCTTGTAGCCGCGCACCGTGCCGTAGGTGATGCGGAGGGTGGCGTTCGCGTCGGGAGACAGCGGCACCTTCGATGAGGCGCGGATCGCCTCGACGTAGAGCGGTCGGACCAGCGCCGACCGTCCGAGCCACGCCTCTTCGCGCGCCTCGAGCTCGAGGAAGAGCGGCAGCGTCTTCACGGCGAGGCGGAGCATCGGGTCCTTCGACGCGCGGAGCTCCTCCGGCGTCGCTCGCCGGAAGAGCGCGAGCCTCGTGTCCTTCGACGAGAGCGTCGTCCCATCGAAGATCTTCTTGCAAGCGGCCTCGAGGCTGGCCTTCGTGGGCGACCTGCCGCCGACGAGCGCGACGAGCTCGCTCCGCTCCTTCTCGGGGAGCGCGAGCGCGCGCGAGAGCGTGAGCGAGAGCATGGCCTCGTCGACGCCGCGGTGCTGGGTCTTCTCGAGGGACGCGAGCCACTGCTCGTGGCGCTTCTCGTTGCGCGCCTGGTAGTCGGGGGCGCGGTCCTCGTCAGGCTTCTTGCGCTCCTCGGCCATGCGCACGATGAGCGTGGCCGCCTGGAAGAGGCTCGAGAACCGCGTGGCCTCACGCAGGGTCGCGTCTGCCTCGCGGAAGCGCGTGGTGTCGTCGGAGATCGCGGTGAGCTCTCCCAGCACCTTGCCGAAGCGGGCCTCGCGCTCGGGCGCTCCGGCGATCCACGCGGCGAGCTCCCTCTGCTGGCGCTCCTTCTCCGCCATGAGGCCCCCGCGCACGAGCCCGTCGAGCTGGCCCCGGGTGTTGGTGAGTGCGTTGTGCAGCCCGCGGAGCAGCGGCTCGCCGCGGATGGCGGCCTCGGGCTCTCGCTTGCCCAGCGCTTCGAGCGCCGCCGCGTACGCCTCGAACGCCGCGAGCCGACGCGGGTAGAGCCAGCGCACCGCCTCGTCGACCTCGGCCGCCGTCCGCCAGCGGTTGGTCCGCGCGGGGTAGCCGGCGACGAAGACGAGATCGCCCTCCTCGAGCGGGGTCGAGGCAGGCCGGAGCCAGCGCCTCGGGTGGTACGGGACGTTGGACGGAGACGGATCGGCCGGCTTGCCGTCGGGCCCGACGTAGGCCCGATAGAAGCCAAAATCGCCTGTGTGGCGAGGCCAGCGCCAGTTGTCGACCTCGCCTCCGAAATTGCCGATGCCGCGCGCCGGCGCGTAGACGAGGCGGATGTCCCGCAGCTCGAGCTGCTCGATCTGCTTGTAGGACGCGCCGTCGTAGTAAGCTCGGATCGAGCAGCGGATCTCGGGGCGGCCCCGCTCGCAGGCGGTGACGAGCGCCTTCTGGCGCACCTCCATGGTCTTCTCCCGCGCGCGGGGGTCCTGGATGCCCGCGATCCCGGCGACGACGTCCTTCGTGACGTCGCGCTCGGCCTCGGTGATCCATACGCGCGAGGCGGGCCCGTTGGAGCGCTCGGCGGCGCGCGTCTTCGCGAGGAAACCCTTCTCGATGAGGTTGTCCTCGGGCGTCGAGTTGTACTGGAGCGCACCCTGCACGCAGTGGTGGTTCGTGATGATGAGCCCCTCGGGCGACACGAAGGACGCGGAGCACCCGCCGAGAAAGACGATCGCCGAGAGCACGTCCGAGGTGGGCTCGGTGAGCTCTTTGGGATCGATCTCGAGCCCGAGCTGCCGCAGCGTGGGCGCCTGCTCGGCGAGCTGCTCGGGCATCCACATGCCTCCGGGGTTCTCGAAGGGGACCTTCGCGCGCTTCGTCGGGGCGGCGCTCGACGCGCTCGGCGCGAGCGTGGTGCTCGCCGAGGTCCCGGGGATCGGCGAGGACACGGACTTGTCGTGGCCGCCAGCGCAGCCGGAGAGCGCCGCGAGCGCGACGGACACGACGGCGGCCCGAAGGGCCCGCGCGCACGATGGGTCCGAGGCGCGCGGGCTCGAGACGATGGACGAGCGAAGGGCGCTCATGGACGGTAGCTACCACGCACGAGCGCCCGCGTGAAAAGGAGGGCTCAGCCGCGGTACTCGCCCTTCGCGAGCCGCGCGAGGGCGTTGAACTCCTCTTGGAGCCAGTAAGCCGAGATGAGGCTGAACACGAACTTCATGACGAGGATCATGGTCGACTTGTCCTCACGCTGCACGCCGGCGACCTTGAAGACGCTCGCGATCTTCTGGGCGTCGCGGTAGTCGGCGTAGAGCCCCCATATCCCGCAGAGCAAGAAGGTGAGGAGCAGGTCCATGCCTGGCTTGATCGACTCGTCGCCGGTCGCGATGCGGAGCTCCTCGCGCCGCTGGTAGGAGACGATGATGCCGTAGATCCCGCAGGTCACCATCGCGAGGAGGAGCACCGTGACGAAGCTTCGCTCTTGAAGCACGCCCGCGGCCTCGGGGGTGAGCCCCGGCACGGAGCCGCCGCCCATGCCGCCGGGGGGACCGCCCATGCCGCCGGGAGGGCCGTAAGGGTTGGGGGGCCCGCCGTAACCGCCGCCGGGAGGACCGGGGGGGCCGCCGTAGCCGCCGCCGGGAGGACCGGGGGGGCCGCCGTAGCCGCCGCCGGGAGGAGGACCGGGGGGGCCGCCGTAGCCGCCGCCGGGAGGAGGACCGTAACCGCCAGGGGGAGGTTGCATGAACCCAGGAGCCTACTACACGTCTCGCCGTGGTTCGAGCGGGATCGTCGGCGGGTTGGCGCGATCTCGCATCGCTGCGGGTTGCAGCTTCTCAAGGGTTTCAATCTCGTGCAATCTGGGGAGATGAGCCAGCAGCCGCCGTGGGGCCAGCCGAGCGGATCGTCCCAGCAGCCCACTTGGGGCGGCGCGCAGCCACCCGCGGGTGGAGGCGCGCCCGCGTACGGGCAGCCTCCCGCGTACGGGCAGCCAGCCGCGGGTGGAGGCGCGCCGGCGTACGGGCAGCCTCCCG
>CAYNEK010000147.1:0-6398 GCA_964396175.1 uncultured Polyangiaceae bacterium
CTCGCCGGGCGAGACCTCGTAGGGGATCGACGCGGCGCGGAGGGCCGCCTCGAGATCGCCCTCGGCGCGGTCCCAGATCGCGTCCGCGCCGAGCCGCTTCTCGGGGCGCGTCGCGAGCTTGACGTCGATGCGGGTGAAGCCGAAGAGCTCGTACAACGCATAGAAGGTGCGGAGGAACTGCTCCGTCTCCTTCGCGACGAGCTCGGGCGTCGCGAAGATGTGCGCGTCGTCCTGGCAGAAGGAGCGCACGCGCGCGAGCCCGTGCACCACGCCGCCCCGCTCGTAGCGGTGCAGCCGCCCGAAATCCGCGATGCGCATCGGCAGCTCGCGGTAGCTCCGGCGCTTCGAGCGGAAGAGGAGGCAGTGCGACGGGCAGTTCATCGGCTTGAGGCCCAGGGACTCCAGCTCGGCGAGCCGCGCGTCGAAGAGCTTCTGGCCCTCGACGTCGTCCTTGGTGCGGGACGCGCGGAGCTCGTCGAGATCGTCGGGCGTCATCGGGAAGTACATGTTCTCCCGATAATTCGGCAAATGGCCGCTCGTCTCGAAGAGCCTCCGATCGAAGATCTGCGGCGTCGACACCTCGTCGTAGCCCTCCTCGTCGTACACGGAGCGGAGCAGCTCGATGAGGCGGTTCAGCACGCGGGTGCCGCGCGGGAGCAAGAAGGGCATCGCCGGCGCCCACTCGTGGAAGAGGAAGAGCTCGAGCTCCTTGCCGAGCTTGCGGTGATCGCGCTTCTTCGCCTCTTCGAGGAGCCGGAGGTGCTCGTCGAGCGCGGCCCTCGTAGGGAAGGCGGTGCCGTAGATGCGCTGGAGCTGCGGGTTGGTCTCGATGCCGCGCCAGTACGCGCCCGCGACGCTCGTCAGCTTGACGGCCGCGAGCAGCCCCGTCGTGGGGACGTGAGGGCCCTCACAGAAGTCGATCCACTCTTCGCCCGGCTTGCCGTGGATGTAGAAGGACAGCTCGTCGTCGGCGGGGATGCTCTCGATGATCTGGACCTTGAAGGTCTCGCCCATCTTCGAGAAGCGCGCGATGGCCTCGTCGCGCGAGACGACGACGCGCCGGAAGGGAGAGTCGCCCGCCGTCACCTTGGCCATCTCGGCCTCGATCTTGGCGAGATCGTCCTCGGTGAAGGGCTCGTCGCGCTTGAAGTCGTAGTAGAAGCCGTCCTCGATCGCGGGGCCGATGGTGACCTGCGTGCCCGGGAAGAGCCGCTGCACGGCGTCGGCCATGACGTGCGCGGTCGAGTGACGGATGACGCGGAGCCCGTCGGGCTCGGCTGCGGTGACGGGCTCGACGTCCGTGCCGTCGGGCAGCGGCGTGTGGAGGTCGACGATGCGGCGCGAGCCCTTGACGCGGACGGCGACGACGTCCGTCGCGATGGGGCCCTGCGCCGAGAGGAGATCCCTGGGCGAGACGGTCATTGGAGGACGGACGAGGAGCCGAGCGTCGACGGGGCACGCGGCGTCCAGCGACGACCATGACCGATCGTGTCGCCGCGTCGAGGGGGACGCGACGAGGGGCTGATCTCGTGCGCGTCTCCTGTCTCCGTCGACTCCTTCGTAGGCGCGATTGGGATTGAACCAACGACCCCCACCGTGTCAAGGTGGTGCTCTACCACTGAGCTACGCGCCTGGAGGATTGCTGCAAGAGAGCGCGCTCTATTACTTGCCCTCCTCGAGCCCGTCAAGCGCGATCCTCACCCGAGCTCGTCGGCGCGAAGGCGCCGCCCGAGCGCTCGAGGAGGTCGGCGAGCTCGGCCGTGAGCGCGGGGAGCCTCACTCGAGTCGCAGGAGACCCCGAGCCTCTTCATCGCATCGCTGGGAGTGCTTGGGATATGCGATCGAGCGCACTCTTCGCGCCGCGGGAGAGCCTGGGCCCCTTCCTTGGCCTCGTCCAGGGTGCGCTCGAGGTCGTCCGCGGGGCATCCCCTGGGCGAGAGGCCGAGGCGATCGAGCGCGGCGCCAGCCATCGAGTGGACGGTGATGGGCGAGACTCCATGTCGCGCGACGGTCGCCATCCTCTCCGCGAGGGCCGGGTGGACGTCGCCCATCGCCGCGCCGATGCCGACCTGTCGACGGCAGGGCTTGCGCCGGACATCGTCCGTCGTCGCCGACGGCTGACGTCGCGACACCTCGTCGAGCGAAGAAGGAGCGTGGTCGAGGAGGGACTCTTCAAATCCGTTGACAAGCGTGGGTCGGCGAGTAGATTGCGCGCCCCTTCACCCGTAAGTCCCCCGATGCCGACGATCAACCAGCTCATCCGCATGGGCCGCAAGGCCCCGAACGAAAAGACCGCCTCGCCGGCGCTGAAGTCGTGCCCGCAGAAGCGGGGGGTCTGCACCCGCGTCTACACGACGACGCCGAAGAAGCCCAACTCGGCGCTCCGCAAGGTCTGCCGCGTCCGGCTCACCAACGGCATGGAGGTGACGAGCTACATCCCGGGCGAGGGGCACAACCTCCAGGAGCACAGCTCGGTCCTCATCCGCGGCGGCCGCGTGAAGGACCTCCCGGGCGTTCGCTACCACGTCATCCGCGGGACCCTCGACGCCTCGGGCGCCATCGGCCCCTCGTCGACCAACAAGGCGAACAGGAACCGCTCGCGCTCCAAGTACGGCGTCAAGAAGCCGAAGCAGTGACGTCCCTCGGGCCTCGCCCCGCGCGAGCGCCCGCTCCTCCCCCAAGCGACCCATGCGCCCCTCGATGAGGGGACGCAAGCTGCCAGAAGCCCCCTCAGAAAGAGTCCCGAGAAGATGCCTCGTCGTCGCGAAGTCCCGAAGCGCCACATCACCCCCGATCCGAAGTACAAGGACAAGCTCGTCGCCAAGTTCATGAACGTGATCATGTACGGCGGCAAGAAGTCCACGGCCGAGCAGATCCTGTACGGGGCCTTCGACATCGTGGCCGAGAAGAAGAAGGGCGAGGACCCGCTCGAGCTGTTCCGCAAGGCGCTCGACAACGTGAAGCCGAAGCTCGAGGTGAAGAGCCGCCGCGTCGGTGGCGCGACCTACCAGGTCCCCGTCGAGGTCCGGCCCGAGCGCCGCGTCTCCCTCGCGATGCGCTGGCTCATGATCTACTCGCGCGACCGCGGCGAGAAGACGATGCGTGAGCGGCTCGCCATGGAGCTCCTCGACGCCTGCGAGGGCCGCGGAAACGCCGTGAAGAAGAAGGACGACACGCACAAGATGGCGGAGGCCAACCGCGCCTTCGCGCACTACCGCTGGTGACCCTGGCGGACCCATCCCTCGACCCGAGGATCACCGACCCCTAGAGAATGCAGAACCCGACATAGATATCGGGTGAAGCCCACAAGGACCGCGAGCGCGCGGCCCACCGAGCTTCCCCCGATTCCCCCTCTGGACGGCCATTTGGCCAGGTCTCCGGCGCCCACCGCATCCGCGGCAGGGGCCGAGGCAGCGGTCCTCTCGAACCGAGAGAGGACGACGGGGTCCGGAGGGGGAATCGTGCGTGTAGCGCCCGCTTCTCCGCGCCGTCCCCATCCACACCTCCTCATCCCCAGTCCCCCCCAAGCCCAGGCCCCAGATCATGTCCCGCGAATACTCCCTCGACCGCACCCGCAACATCGGCATCATGGCCCACATCGACGCGGGGAAGACCACCACGACGGAGCGCATCCTCTACTACACGGGCGTCAACTACAAGCTCGGCGAGGTCCACGAGGGCGCCGCGACCATGGACTTCATGGTCCAGGAGCAGGAGCGCGGGATCACCATCGCGTCCGCGGCCACCAACTGCTTCTGGCGCCCGCTCGAGGGGCCGAACAAGGGCGTCAGCCACCGCATCAACATCATCGACACCCCGGGCCACGTCGACTTCACGATCGAGGTCGAGCGCTGCCTGCGCGTGCTCGACGGCGCCGTGACGGTCCTCGACGGCGGCAACGGCGTCGAGCCGCAGACCGAGACCGTCTGGCGCCAGGCCGACAAGTTCAAGGTGCCGCGCATCGTCTTCGTCAACAAGATGGACAAGATGGGCGCGGACTTCGACATGAACGTCCGGTCCATCCGCGAGCGTCTCGGCGTGACGCCCGTGCCGATCCAGATCCCCGTGGGCGCGGAGGACCAGTTCAAGGGGATGGTGGACCTCATCCAGATGAAGGCCATCATCTTCGACGAGGACTCGAAGGGGCAGAAGTACGCGTGGGAGGAGATCCCCGCGGATCTCGCCGACGCCGCCAAGAAGGCGCGTGAGGCGATGATCGAGGCCTGCTCCGACGTCGACGACGAGATCATGAGCCTCTTCCTCGACGGCAAGGCCGACGAGGTGACGCCGAAGCAGATCGTGGCGGCGCTCCGGAAGGGCTGCGTCGAGTTCAAGTTCTTCATCGTGCTCTGCGGCTCGTCCTTCAAGAACAAGGGCGTGCAGCCGCTGCTCGACGCCGTCGTCAACTTCCTCCCGTCCCCCGCGGACATCCTGCCGACGAAGGGCATCAACCCCGACGACGGCAAGGAGGAGACGCGCGAGACGACCGACGAGGCGCCGTTCGCGGCCTACGCCTTCAAGATCGTCAACGACCCTCACGGAAACCTCACCTTCTTCCGCGTCTACTCGGGGAAGGTGTCGTCTGGTACGATGGTGGCGAACTCGACGCGCGGCAAGCGCGAGCGCCTCGGCCGCATCCTCCGCATCCACGCGAACAAGCGCGAGGAGCTGACCGAGGCCGACTCGGGCAACATCTACGCGGCGGTCGGCCTGAAGGACACCCGGACGGGCGACACGCTCTGCTCCGAGGACAAGCCGATCATCCTCGAGAAGATGGTCTTCCCCGCGCCGGTCATCGAGGTGTCGATCGAGCCGAAGACCAAGGTCGACGTGGAGAAGCTGAGCCAGAGCATCCAGAAGCTCGCGTACGAGGACCCGTCCTTCCGCACCTACACGAACGAAGAGACCGGCCAGACGATCATCGCCGGCATGGGCGAGCTCCACCTGGAGATCATCGTCGACCGCCTGCGCCGCGAGTTCAAGGTCGACTGCAACGTCGGCAAGCCCGAGGTCGCCTACCGCGAGGGCATCGCCAAGAAGGTCGAGGCCGAGCACAAGTACGCGAAGCAGACGGGAGGCCGCGGCCAGTACGGCCACGTGCTCATCCGCGTCGAGCCGGGCGAGCCGGGCACGGGCTACGTCTTCGAGAACGGCATCGTCGGCGGCACGATCCCAAAGGAGTTCATCCCCGCGGTCGAGAAGGGCATCGGCGACGCGATGAGCCGCGGCGTGCTCGCGGGCTACCCCATCATCGACGTCAAGGTCGAACTCTACGACGGCAGCTACCACGACGTCGACTCGTCGGCCCAGGCCTTCGAGATCGCCGGGTCGCTCGCCTTCCAGGACGCCGCGAAGAAGGCCGGGCTCTTCTTGCTCGAGCCCGTCATGCAGGTCGAGGTGGTCACGCCGGACCAGTACATGGGCGACGTCATCGGCAACCTCAACTCGAAGCGCGGCAAGATCGCGGGCATGAACCAGCGGGGCAACGCGCAGGTCATCGACTCGGAGGTCCCGCTCGCCGAGATGTTCGGCTACTCGACGACGCTCCGCTCGGCGACGCAGGGCCGCGCGACCTACTCGATGCACTTCAAGAACTACCAGCAGGTCCCTGGATCCATCCAGGAGGCCATCGTCGCCAAGGTCAAGGGCGGCTGACCGACTCCACCACAGAAGGAAGAAGAGAAGACAATGGCCAAAGAGAAATTCGTCCGCACCAAGCCCCACGTGAACGTCGGCACCATCGGTCACATCGACCACGGGAAGACGACCTTGACGGCGTCGATCGTGAAGGTCCAGTCGAAGAAGGGGCTGGCGAAGGAGATCAAGTACGCCGACATCGCGAAGGGCGGGACGGTGCGCGACGCGACCAAGACGGTCACGATCGCGGTGTCGCACGTCGAGTACGAGTCGCCGAAGCGGCACTACGCGCACGTCGACTGCCCCGGCCACGCCGACTACATCAAGAACATGATCACGGGCGCGGCGCAGATGGACGGCGCGATCCTGGTCGTCTCGGCGCTCGACTCGGTCATGCCGCAGACGCGCGAGCACGTGCTCCTGGCGCGGCAGGTGGGCCTGCAGCGCATCGTCGTCTTCCTCAACAAATGCGACGCCGTCGACGACGCCGAGATGCTCGATCTCGTCGAGATGGAGGTGCGCGAGCTCTTGAACAAGTACAAGTTCGACGGCGACGGCGCGCCCGTGATCCGCGGCGCCGCCTTCCCCGCGCTGAACGGCGAGGAGAAGTGGGAGGCGAAGATCGGCGAGCTCCTGGACGCGCTCGACTCGTACATCCCCGAGCCGGTGCGCGCGGTGGACAAGCCGTTCTTGATGGCGGTCGAGGACGTGTTCTCGATCAAGGGCCGCGGGACGGTGGCGACGGGGCGCATCGAGCGCGG
>CAYNEK010000148.1:0-6002 GCA_964396175.1 uncultured Polyangiaceae bacterium
AAGCCCGGACGCCGGATCTCGAGGACCGGACGCCGGATCTCGAGGACCGGACGCCCAACCTCGCCGCCAGGACGGCTCTCGGCGGTGACCGGACGGCTCTCGGCGAGGTCCGGACGGCTCTCGGCGAGGTCCGGACGGCTCTCGGCGAGTCCCGGACGCCGGATCTCGACGCCCCGACAAGGGACGCGCGCAGCCAGGACGCGGGTTCCCGCGGCTTGGATCGGGGGTCCCCGCGGCTTGGGCGGGTCTCTGCGTCGCTCGGACAGGGGGCGTGCGGACCCGCGCTCCGGCGCCGTCGCCCCGGGGCGCGCGAAGGGCTCCACCGCCCACCGCCCCAGCCACCCACAGGGACAAACTATGACATACCACCCGCGCGATGGACTGGCGCTCGTGCCAGAGGAGGACGATATGGACTCCGACGTGGCCGCGCCCCTCGACGCCCTCTCCTTCGACACGAGCCCCGCGCAGGGCGCCCCCCGCGCGCAGGAGGCCGCGCTCGCGCCGCCGCTCGTCGCCGTCGTCCCCACCGGCCTCGTCGACGTCGACGAGCTCTTGCCCTCGGGCGGCTTCCCCCGCGGCGCCGTCACCGAGCTCGCGGCAGCAGATGGTCTCGCCTCCTCGTCGACCCTCGCCCTCCGCGCCGTCGCCTCGGCGCAGATCGAGGCCCGCCTCCGCGGCGGAGAGAGCGCCCTCGCCGCCCTCGTCGACCCCACCCGGACCTTCTACGGCCCCGCCGTCCGCGCCCTCGGCGTCGACGCCGACAGGCTGCTCGTCGTCCGCCCCTCGCTCGAGGCCGCAGCCCGGATCGCCGTGCGCCTCGCGCAGAGCCGCGCCTTCTCCGTCGTCGTCGTCGACACCGCCGGCGTCCCGGGCGCCCGCGGGGTGCGCTCGCTCGCGGCGTGGGGCATGGCGGTTCGCCGCGTCGCCCTCGCCGTCGAGGGGACGGACACCTGCGTCGTCCTCCTCACCGCCCTCGAGGCCCATCGCCCCTTGCCGCTCCCCGTCTCGATGCGGCTCGAGCTCCGCGAGCCCGCTCGAGGGAAGCTCCAGCTCCGCGTCGCCAAAGAGCGCCATGGCCGCGTGACCGCGTGGCGCACGGCCTCCGTGCCCAAGACGCCGAGGGACGGGGGGGCCCGCGCGTCGTGAGGAGGGCGACCCGAGCGGCTGCCTTCGCGCGGTGCGAGGCGACGAGGGACGGGGAGGCCCGCGCGTCGTGAGGTGCCTCGCCATCACCCTGCCCGATCTGCTCTGCGAGCTCGCCGCCCTCGGCCGCGAGAGCCGCGTCGGCGTCGGCGGCGCCCTCTCCCTCGACGCCCCCCTCGCCGTCGTCGTGGCCGCGCGGCCCGAGGAGCTGCGCGCCTCGGCCAGGCTCTCGGCCGTCTCCCTCCGCGCCCGCAAGGCCGGCGTCTACGCAGGCCAGCGCGCCTCGGTCGCGCGCGCCCTGCTCGCCTCGCTCGAAGTCGTCCGCGTCTCGCCCGACGAGGTGAGGGCCGCCCTCGCGCGGATCGCCGAGCTCGGGCTCCGGTTCTGCCCGACCGTCGCCCTCGAGGGCGACGACACCGTGCTCCTCGACGTGACCGGCGTCGGACACCTCCACGGCGGCGAAGAGACCCTCGTCCACGAGGTCGCCGAGCGCGTCCGCGCCCTCGGGCACCGCGTCCGCGCCGCCCTCGCCGAGGGCCCGCGCATCGCCCGCGCCGTCGCCCTCCACGGAGAGGACCCGCGCGCCGTCGTCCCGCCCGGCGACGAGCGCCGCGCCATGGCCAAGCTGCCGCTCCTCGCGCTCCCCATCCCCGAGGACGTGCGCGCCTTCTTCGCCAAGACGGGGCTCCTCTCCGTCGAAGATCTGCGGGCGCGCCCCCGCGTCGCGGTCGCGGGGAGGCTCGGCCCCGCCGCCGCGGATGTCCTCTCGCTCCTCGACGGCGAGGACCGGGCCCCGCTCGCCCCCTACGCGCCGAGCCAGGCGCTCGTCGAGGAGCTCTCCTGGGACGACGGGGTGACGGGCACCGAGCCCTTGCTCTTCGCCTCGCGTGGCCTGCTCGCGCGCCTCTCGGCGCGCCTCGAGGGCCGTGGGCTCGCGACCCGGGCCCTCTCCGTCACGCTCTCGCTCGACAGGGGCGTCGCCGCGCTCGAGGGGCTCTCAGGGACGCACGAGCTCACCGTGGAGCTGCCGCTCCCGCTCTGGAAGCTCGCCGATCTCACGCGCGTCCTGCGGAGCCACCTCGAGCGGCTCGCGCTCGGCGCGCCCGTCGTGCGCCTCGCGATCGAGGCGGCGGGGCTCGGCGAGGCGCCCGCCGTGCAGCTCGATCTGTCGCGGGACACGCGGACGACGCCCGAGGCGCTCTCCGTCCTGCTCGCGGAGCTCGTGGGGGAGCTCGGGGAGGGCGCGGTGGGCGTCTTCGGCGAGCGGTCGAGCCACCTCCTCGAAGAGCGCTCGCCGCTCGTCCCCTTGGGCGCGGGGACGCGGCCCCGGCGCCGCGACGAAGAGCAGCTCGCGCTCTTCGACACCGAGCCCGTCGAGCCGCCGACGCGCCTGCTCCCCCGGCTCGTGCCGCTCGAGGGCAAGCTCGTCCCGGGTGGGCTCGTGGTGCTCGATCGGCGGGCGCTCACGGTCGTGTCCGTCACGCCGCTCGAGCGGCTCGAGGCGGTGCACTGGTTCCGCGGGCGGAGCCGCGAGGTGACGCGCGACGCGGCGACCGTCGTGCTCGCGGACGAGGCGGGCGTCGTCTCGTGCGTCGTCGTGCGGCAGAAGGGTCGCACCTACGTCCAGGCGCTCTCGGCCTGAGCGCCGAAGCGCCGCGTCCCGGGCGCCGGAGCGCCGCGTCCCGGGCGCCGGAGCGCCGCGTCCCGGGCGCCGGAGCGCTGCGTCCGGGGTGCCGGAGCGCCGCATCCCGGGCGCCGGAGCGCCGCGTCCCGGGCGCCGGAGCGCCGCGTCCCGGGCGCCGGAGCGCCGCATCCCGGGCGCCGAAGCGCCGCGTCCCGGGCGCCGGAGCGCTGCGTCCCGGGCGCCGGAGCGCCGCGTCCCGGGCGCCGGAGCGCCGCGTCCGGGGTGCCGGAGCGCTGCGTCCGGGTCGCTGGACATCCCTTGGGCCTTCTCCTACGAGGCGCGTCACCCCGATGGCCCGCAAGGTCGAGTTCTACCGGCACGATCTCGGCGAGGCGGAGCTCTCCTCGCTGCGAGAGACCTTCTCGACGCCGTTCCTCACCCTCGGCCCGCGCGTCGCCGCCTTCGAGAGGGCGCTCGGCGACGAGCTCGGCGCGCCCCACGTCGTCGGCGCGACGAGCTGCACCCTCGGCATGCACATGGCCATGAAGGCCCTCGGCGTGGGCCCCGGCGACGAGGTCGTGACGACGCCCATGTCCTTCATCTCGACGCCCAACGCGGCGCTCTACGTCGGCGCGACCCCCGTGTTCGCCGACGTCGATCCCGAGACCGGCCTCCTCGATCCCGCGCGCGTCGCCGAGAAGCTCTCTCCGTGCACCAAGGCGATCTCCTGCGTCCACCTCTATGGCCAGATGGCCGACGTCCGCGCCCTGCGCGCCCTCGCCGACGCGCACGGGGTGGCCCTCCTCGAGGACTCGGCCCACGGCTTCGAGTGCGAGCGCGACGGCGTCCGCCCCGGACAGCTCGGCGACGTGGCCGTCTTCTCCTTCTACGCCACCAAGACCATCACGAGCGGCGACGGCGGCGCCCTCGCGACCCGCCGAGACGATCTCGCCGCCCGGCTCCGCAGGCTCCGCAACCACGGCGTCTCGAAGGACGCGATCAGCCGCTACGGCGGGACCTACCAGCACTGGGACATGATCGAGCTCGGCTTCAAGGGCGCGCTGACCGACGTCGAGGCGGCGCTCCTGCTGCCCCAGCTCGGCCGCGCCCACGCCCGCCAGGAAGCCCGCGCGCGCGTCGCGGCCGCCTACCGTGCCCGCCTCGAGCACCACCCGAAGCTCACGCTCCTCAGGCCCGTCGGCAAGAGCACCCACCACCTCTTCCCGGTCCTGGTCCCCGAGGGCCGCCGCGAGGAGGTGCTGACGAGGCTCGGCGAGGCGGGGATTGGCTGCGCCGTCAACTACCGCGCGATCCACACGCTCGCGTACTACAAGGAGCGCTTCGGGCTCGCCGAGGAGAGCCTCCCGCACGCGGCGGCGATAGGGCGCCGCACCGTGTCGCTGCCCATGTGGCCTGGGCTCTCGGACGACGACGTCGCCTACGTCTCGGACACGCTGCTCCACATCCTCGCGTGAGCTCGAGCCCCCTCTCCGTGTCCCCTCCGCGCGCCCGCGCCGGCTCGGTGCTCGAAGGCTCGGACGGTGCCTCCGGGCGGCATGGACGCGCGCCCAAGGAGGGCGAGGCTCGAGCGCCATGATCGAATACTCGGTCGTCATCCCCGTCTACAACGAGGAGGAGAACGTCCGGCCTCTGGTCGAGCGCGTGTCCAAGGTGATGAAGGGCCTCGGCGAGCCCTTCGAGATCGTGCTCGTGGACGACGGCTCCAAGGACCAGACCGGCGACCGGCTCCGGGCGCTCGTCGGCGAGCACCCCTACCTCCGCGCCGTCCGCTTCTCGCGGAACTATGGGCAAGAGGCGGCCGTCCAGGCGGGGTACCTCCACGCGCGCGGCGAGTGGATCCTCCAGATGGACGGCGATCTGCAGAACCCACCGGAGGACGTCCCCAAGCTCCTCGCGAAGAAGGACGAGGGCTGGGACATCGTCTACGGCGTCCGCAAGAACAGGCAGGACCCACTCCACAGGAAGCTCGCGTCCCAGGGGATGCGCTTCGTCATGCGCCGGATGCTCGCCATCGAGCTCCCCGAGGACATCTCGACCTTTCGGCTGATGCGCGGCTCGACGGCGCGCCTGCTCGCCGAGCTCCCGGAGCGGAACAAATTCCTCTCGGCGCTCGCGTGCTGGGTGGGCGCCCGGTACACGACCGTGGACGTCGGGCATTCGGCGAGGCACGCGGGGAGGACCAAGTACGACCTGACGAAGCTCGTGAACCACACCTTCGATCTGGTGGTCGGCTTCTCGTCGAAGCCGCTCCGGTACGTGGGGATCTTGGGGCTCGTGGTCGCGCTGGTGGGCTTCTTGGTGGGGCTCCGGGCGGTCCTCTACAAGCTCCTCTGGGGAACGAGCGTGACGGGCTGGGCGTCGCTCACGGCGATGGTGGCGGTGCTCGGCGGGATGCAGCTCGTCGCCTTGAGCCTCATCGGTGAGTACATCGCGCGGATGTATGTGCAGACGCAGGGGAGACCCCCCTTCATCGTCCGGGAGGTGCTCGAGCACGACGCCGCGCCGGGGGGCGCCGCGCCGGGGGGCGCCGCGCCGGGGGGCGCCGCGCCGGGGGACGCCGCGCCGGGGGACGCCGCGCCGGTCGGCCCCGATTGGGACGAGGCGGGATCGTGACGCGGCTCGCGGTCGTGGGGCTCGGGTTCCCTCAGCTCGGGCTCCTGCGCGCCGCCCGCGGCCTCGGGCTCGAGCTCGTCGGGCTCGATCGGGATCCGGGCGCCGTGGGGGCTCCCCTGGTCGACCGCGTGCTGGTCGCTTCGACGGGCGACGAGGGCGCGGTGGCCGACGCGGTCCAATCGTCCGGCGCGACGGCCCTCGCCACCTCGGGCTCGGAGCTCGCGCTGACCACGACCGCCGCCGTCGCCGCGAGGCTCGGGCTGCCCTTCTACGCAGATCCGGCCACGATCCACAGATGCCAGGACAAAGGCTCGATGCGCGCCGCCTACGAGGCCGCCGGGCTCCGGGTCCCACGCTTCCTCGCGACCCACGACGAGGCGGAGGCCCGCGCCTTCGTCCACGAGCTCGGCGGCGCCGCGATCCTGAAGCCCGCGCGGGGGTGGGGGCAGCGTGGGGTGTCGCGGATCGAGCGCGAGGAGGGGCTCTCGCGGGCCTTCGCCGAGGCCGCGCGGGCCTCCCACGGGGACGCGGGGGTCGTCGTCGAGGAGCGCATCGAGGGCCTCGAGGTGTCGGTGAACGGGTGGATGCACGAGGGCCGCCT
>CAYNEK010000149.1:0-5494 GCA_964396175.1 uncultured Polyangiaceae bacterium
GGCGCGGGCCAGGGCGGCGCGGGCCAGGGCGGCGCGGGCCAGGGCGGCGCGGCGGGCGAAGGCGGCGCGGGGCAGGGCGGCACCGGCGGTACGCCCGCGACATGCACGGATCAGGCGAAGAACGGCGACGAGACGGACGTCGACTGCGGCGGGAGCTGCCCGAAGTGCGCGGATGGTCTGGTCTGCGCCGTGGGTACGGATTGCCAGTCCGACGTGTGCACGGGCGGCACCTGCTCGGCCCCCGCGTGCGACGACGCCGTGAAGAACGGCGACGAGACGGACGTCGACTGCGGCGGCTCGTGCGGCGCGACCTGCCAGGATGACGAGGGCTGCAAGGCGGACTCGGACTGCCAGTCGGGCGTGTGCGGGTCGAACGGCACCTGCTCGGCCCCCGCGTGCGACGACACCCTGAAGAACGGCAGCGAGACGGACGTCGACTGCGGCGGCTCGTGCGGCGCGACCTGCACCGACGGCCAGACCTGCAAGCTCGACGGCGACTGCGTCTCCGACAACTGCTTCAACGGGACGTGCGCGCCCAAGCCGACGCCCTTCGGCAGCGGCTCGGACGGCAATCTCGACGTGCCGGCCGGTGACACGAAGATGCTCGATCCCGTCCGCCAGCCAGCGACCGGGGCGAGCGGGACGGGCACGCTCGACGTCCCGGACGCGACCGGGTTCGCGGCGGGCCAGATCGTCCTCGTCCACCAGACGCAGGGCGCGGGGGCGGGCAGCTACGAGCTCGCCGCCATCGCCTCGGTCAGCGGCACGACGCTCGACCTGGGCGGCCTCCTCGCGCACGACTACACCGCGGGCGCGCAGGTCCTCGTGGTGCCTCAGTACGACAACGTCACGGTGGACGGGGTCCTCAAGGGGCCGGCGTGGGACGGCAAGACGGGCGGCATCCTCGCCTTCCAGGCGAAGGGCGCGGTCGCCGTCAGCGCGACGGGCGTCATCGATCAGTCGGCCCTCGGCTACCGCGGCGGCTCGAGCATCCAGGCGAACTGCGTCTCGGGCTTCACGCCCTCCTGCGGCCGGGTCAACGGCGAGGCGGGCAACCCGTCCCACCCGGGTCAGCAGGGCGAGAGCCCGCTCGGCGTGGGTGCCAAGGACAACACCAACAACAGCTCCGGCGGCGGCGGCGGGATCCCCGCGCAGGACGGCTACTCGGGCGGCGGCGGCGGCTACGCCCTCTCCGGCGCGAACGGCCCGCTGGGGACCAACAACTTCAAGTGCCCCAACGTGAACGGCACCGGGATCGCCGCGACGCACACGGCGGCGACCGGCGGTGGGCTCATCGGCGACGCAGATCTCTCGCTGAGCGTCTTCTTCGGCGGCGGCGGCGGCGAGGGCGGCCCTGACGAGGACGGCGCGTACCCCGGGGCCGGCGGCGGCGGCGGCGGCATCATCTGGTTCGCCTCGCCCACCGTGACCATCGCGGGGCACATCCGCTCGAACGGCGGCACCGGCGCGAACGGCCTCAACCAGAGCGGCGCGGGCGCGTGCGGCGGCGCCGGGTGCGGCATGGCGGGTGGCGGCGGCGGCGCGGGCGGCGCGGTGCGCATCATCGCGACGACGGCCGACATCGGCGCGGCGCTCATCACGGTCGACGGCGGGACGGGCGGAAGCCCGACCTGCGGCGGCGGGCCCGGTGGCCAGGGCGCGGTCGGCCGCATCGGCATCAGCGGCGCGGTGACCGGCACGACGGTGCCGGCGTTCGACAACAACTGAGCTCAGGGGTCACGGCGCGAGGCCCGCGGCGCTCCGGCGTGCGCGGGCCTCGCGCCGTCCATGGCTCCCGCGCGGGCGCTCGGAGACGTCGGCTGCGCGGCACGCTCGGCGCGACGCCCACGGCGCATCGGCCGGGGCACCTGCGAGCGCGGACCGCGCGCCATCCATGGCTCCCTCGCGCGCGCGCTCGCACCGTGAGAGAGCGGCGAGGAGGACGCCACGGCCTCCCGCAGTCACCCGGTGCGGCGCGCGAAGTTGGGTTTCGGCTCGGGATGTGCCAAGAGCGAGCGCGTTGTCGCGCCTCCGAGCGTTCGTGAGCCAGCGCGGGGCAGCGGTCGGCGCCGCGGCTGTCCTGGCGACCCTTGCGCGCCTCCTCGCGCCGGCGCCGCCCGCGCGCACCGTCGAGGGCGTGGCGCACCTGCTCGGCGAGAGCATCCACGGCCACGTCCGCCCGGGGGACTTCGTCTGGGAGGCGCCGCGCGGCGCGTGGACCGAGTCGCTCGTCGGTCGATCGATCCTCTTCCTCGGCGCAGACGCGCCAGGCGCGCCACGTGATGTCTACCGCGCGCGTGTGCGCGTCTCGCTCGAGGGGCAGCCGCTGTCCGTCTCGGGCGTCCGGAACCTCACGGCGTCACCCCTCGGCGACGAGGCCGCGCTCTCGGCCGACGGCCCTCACGCCGAGCGCTACGCCGCCTTCGCGAACACGGCGTACGGCGCCGTGACGGGCGCGACCTTGCTCGACCTCTCCGGGGACGGCGGCGTCGTCGGCGCCCACGGCGCGCTCGATAGGCTCCTCGGCGCGATCACGAACTACCAGGAGACGGGCTCCTTCGCGGGCCTCGGGCGCACCTCGCTCGCCGTCGAGACGCCGCTCCCGTCGACGCAGATGACGCTGTCGAAACGCGAGCTATCGCTCACATTTCCGGACGGTGTCGTGCGCCACCTCGACTTGGCGTCGAAGACCCTCTCCGAGGGCGCGGGCGGCGCCGAGGTCTCGGCCTCCACGGTCCCGCACCTCCGCAAGGCGCCCGTGCTCTGGGCGGTCGACACGGTGCGCGCCGTGACGGGCCCCGGCCTCATCGCGTGGATGGAGGACGTGTTCTTCGGTCTGCGCGACAAGGTGCGCCGCGCGGGCTACGCCGCCGCGCACAAGCCCGCGAAGACGGTCGCGTCCGCGGCCGAGGAGGCGAGCGTCCCTCCGTCGCCGCCGCTCGACGCCTCCGCTGCGGGAGACGACGGCGGGTACTGGCCGCCCGCGAAGCTGCCGAGCATCTGGGAGAGCCCCGAGCCCGGCGAGGGGGTCTGGGAGCCGCCGCGCGTCCCCTTCTTGAAGGTGCAGCCAGCGGTCGACGGAAACAAGCCGCCGCCGTACTTCTTCACGACCTTCCTCGCGCCCGACGCGAAGCGCCCCTACGCGAAGGTGCTCGTCGTCGCGATGGACATGCGGCAGCTCGAGCTGCACATGGAGGGGGGCGTCGAGGACCCGAAGTCCCTGACCGGCATGACGAGCGCCGGGAAGATCCCGCGCAGACCCGAGGTCCTCTCGCGCGTGGTCGGCGCGTTCAACGGCGCCTTCAAGACGACGCACGGCGCGTACGGCATGATGGTCGACAGGCGCGTCCTTCTGCCGCCCAAGCCCGACGCCGCGAGCGTCATCCTCACCGACGACCAGCGCGTCGGCCTGGGCACCTGGGGCGCGTCCGACAAGGTCCCTGCCTTCGTCCAGAGCTACCGACAAAACCTGGATCCTCTCGTCGACGACGGGAAGTTCAACCCGACGGGCCGGCTCGTGTGGGGCTTTCAGCTCGCGGGCACGACGGTGAACACCGAGCGGAGCGGCCTCTGCGTCACCAAGCCCGGGCACCTCCTGTACCTCTGGGGCGACGACATCTCGGGCGTCGTGCTCGGCAGGGCGATGATCCAGGCCGGCTGCGCCTACGGCATGCACCTCGACATGAACCCCAAGCACACCGGGTTCGTCTTCGCCGACATCCGCGAGGTCGGGAAGCACAAGGACTACGACGTCCAGCTGCTCACGCGCGAGATGGAAATCCTGCCGTCGCGCTTCATCGAGTACTCGCCGAAGGACTTCTTCTACGTCACCCTCCGCGAGGCGCGGAGCGCGGAGGACGTCGCTGGGGTCCGCTTCGCCGTCGATCACGGCACCCAGCCGGCGCCCGCGTGGATCCCAGCGATGAGCGACGCGAAGCTGCCGTCCGCCGGTGTCGAGGTGTCCGTCTCGATGATCGAGCGCGATCGCGTCGCGTTCCGCGTGCGTCCCGGGCGCAACGAGGGCGCGGTCGAGGGCGCGGACGACGCCGCCCGTGAGCTCCCCGCCGACGAGCGCGCGAAGGTGCTCGCCGCCTTCGGGCTCGCCAACGGTCGTCGCCCGCGCCCGCTCGGGCTCGCCGTCGAGGGCAAGGCGCACGCGCCCCCCCGCGGCAAGAACGGCTTCCTCGTGATCGACGAGGAGGGGAACCTGGACGTCACCCTCGAGGCGCCCGGCCTGGACGCGAGGCCTCGCGCCGTCGTCGAGCTGCCGCTCATCGTGTCCGGGGGGAACACGACGCTCTTCGCGGAGAGCCTCGGCACCGAGCGGCTGCGCGGCGCGGCGTGCACGGGCCAGGGTGGTCGTGTCCTCGTGGCCTCGGCGAGGGCCAGCTCCGACGTGCCGCTCGCCGCGGCGCTCCTCAAGCTCGGCTGCAAGACCGTCGTCGCCTTGGACCGCGGCGGCCACGAGGAGATCTTCGTCGAGCGCGCGGGGCTCGGCGGGAAGCTCGCGCCCCGCGGCGAGCAGACGGCAGCGTACGCGATCGCGCAGCCGATGCGCCCACGCGCCTTCGTCTGGCGTCCGTGAGCCCTGGCGTGTCGTGGGCGCCGACGAGGCCGAGGTCGCGCACCTTCGTCCAGCGTCCGTGACCGGGGGGCACGCGATCCGCGCAGCCGATGCGGCGCCCACACGCCTTCGTCCGGCGTCCATGACCGGGGGGGTACGCGATCCGCGCAGCCGATGCGCCCACGCGCCTTCGTCCGGCGTCCATGACCGGGGTGTGCGCGATCCGCGCAGCCGATGCGCCCGCGCGCCTTCGCCTGGCGTCCATGGCGATCGGACGTGCTCCTCCGCGTCGGGCTGGCCGAGCGTGCCCACCCGAGCGGGTCCGGGCCTCGAGGCTGCGGACGCGGGAGCCCAGTCGGTCCAATCTTCTTGACACGGGGAAGATCGGGCGCTACGTGCCCGCTCCCTTCTCTCCGGGCCCCCGCTCGCCCTCGCTCTCGCCACGGCGCGAGCGCTCGGCGACGCGACCCGGAGGACGCCAGCGCTTCGCTGACGTAGCTCAGCCGGTAGAGCATCGGTTTTGTAAACCGACGGTCAGGGGTTCGATTCCCCTCGTCAGCTCGGGATCAGCGTCCCACCCGGCACTCACCGAGAGGTCGGCCAGACAACAACGAGACTCATCGATTCGCAACCTCCAGGAGGGTTGCCCGAGCGGCCAAAGGGAGCAGACTGTAAATCTGCCGGCTCTGCCTACGTTGGTTCGAATCCAACACCCTCCACGAAGACCCCGTTGGACACCCCAGGGGGCTCTTCCTCGCCCCCGCGGGAGTAGCTCAGTTGGTAGAGCGTCAGCCTTCCAAGCTGAACGTCGCCGGTTCGAATCCGGTCTCCCGCTCTCACCGCCCCCCCAGTACTTCAACCTCACCCCGCCCACCTAGCTCAGTTGGTAGAGCGCGTCCTTGGTAAGGACGAGGTCATCAGTTCAATCCT
>CAYNEK010000150.1:0-5469 GCA_964396175.1 uncultured Polyangiaceae bacterium
GCGGGGGTGGGGGCGCCGCGACGCGGGGGGGGCGCCGCGACGCGGGGGTGGGGGCGCCGCGACGCGGGGGTGGGGGCGCCGCGACGCGCGTCGACGCGGGGAGGGGCGCCGCGACGCGCGTCGACGCGGGGGGGGCGCCGCGACGCGCGTCGACGCGGGGAGGGGCGCCGCGACGCGGGCGCGAGCGCCTGTGGGCTCGGTGCGGGGGTGCGCTGGCGCCGCGACGCGGGCGCGAGCGGGCGACCGAGGGGGATCATGGCGGCGTCGTGTTCGACTCGACGGCGACGAGCCACTCGCCGCCGAGCCGCCCCGGCTTCGTGACGACGACGAGGGTCCTTTCCTTCGTCTGCTTCGGGTCGATGCCCAAGGAGAGCCGCTCGGTGGGCGCGCGCCACGAGCGCACGGTGGCGGAGTAGACGCTCGAGTCCCTCCGCTGGGTGCGGATCGTCTCGAGCACGTCGACCACGTGGCGGGTCGCGGGCTGCGTGTCGCCCGCGCAGTTGATGATGCGCGCGAGCCCGATCCCGCCGGTGAGCCCGGCGAGCGGGCTGAACAGCAGGCACCACTTCAGCCACCGCCAGCCGTCGCCGGTCCCTCGCAGGATCGCGCGGTAGACGGGCCACGACGCGAGCGCCGCGAGCAGCCCAGCCGCGGCCGCGAGCACCGTGAGCCGAGCCTCGAACACCCTCCAGATCTGAAGGCTGCACAACATCCCGACCAAGCTCACGCCGAAGGCGACGCGCGTCAGCGTCCAGGTGGGCTGGCCGACGAACCACCTCGTCGCGCGCGGAGCGGCGCGGAGCGGCGGCACCCTGGACGCGACGGCGCCGAGGCCGTCGAGGATCTGCTGCTCCTCGTCGCGCGAGGGGGGCGTCCCTCTCGGCGAGAGCGTCTGCCAGCTCAGCTGGCCGTCGCGGGAGAGGGCGATCTCGCCGGGCGCGCGCCAGAGGAGCGCCCAGAGGGCTTCGCGCAAGGCGGGCGGCGCGGTGAGCCGGTGGAGGCCCTGCTCGGGGAGATCGCTCGCGACGTACACGTTCGCGTCGAACGCCGGATCGCCCGTGCGAAAGACGCGGTTCATGCGCAGGCGCTCGCCGTGATCGTCGCTGGGCGTGCGCACGCGGAACACGACGGACGCGGCCATGGGCACCGCGAGCGGATCGGCGCGGAGGGCGAGCCGCGTGCTCACCCGGAGCCACCCGTGCCGGCGTCGCTCGAGGACGAAGGAGCGCCCCTCGCGCTGGACCGTCTCGGTGATAGGCGGCGCCATCCCCCCAGCATACCGGCTCCGCCGATCCTCGTCGAGCGCCCTCGGCTGCCCTGCCGGGGGCGGCGCGCGGCCTCGAGCGCGGGCGGGTGGCGAGGGCCTCGCGGCGCCCGCGGGCGCGTCAGTCGGCCGTGAAGGTGACGTCGAACCGGTTGCCCCCGAACCGCAGGACCGGCTCGGCCGACGACTGGCTGAGATCGTAGGCGCCCGCCTCGTCGTCGGGGGCCGTCTGGTCCTTCCAGCGGAAGGACTCGAACAGGTTGGCGGTGATGCGCAGCTCGCCGTGGGCGCCCGCCGGGATCGTCACGTCGAGGGGGAAGTACACGGCCCACTGTCCGTCCTCGACGAGGGCCTCGGCGCCGGCGGTCGTCGAGTACGCGGGCACGGGGAGGACGCCCTCGCCCTTGCGCGAGAGCTCCTTGCTCTCGAACTGCCACGAAAAATACCCCGCGGGGTACGTCCCCTGGGGTCCGGGGACGTCGTCGTTCATCACGCGGTAGATGCGGAGCGCGCCCAGGCTGGGCTGGACGAGGCTGTCGTCGTGGAACCGCGCGTTCACGGTGAACCGCGAGTCCTCCTGCACCATGCGCGCCTTGACGTAATGTCCGGCGCGCACCGAGGCCGGATCGATGCGCGCGATCGGTCGAGGCGCGGCGTCCGAGTAGCTGACCGACACGCCCGGTGACGCGCGCTCGAGCACGGTCCAGACGCCGCCCGCGTCGTCGAAGAGCCGCAGGCTGCGCACCCCGGACGAGATGTCCGTCGGGGTCTGACCGGACAGCCCGTCGTCGTGGGCGAAGGCCGCGCTCGAGCCGACGACGTGGACGCGCAGCGAGGGGGTGGCCTCGCCGGTCTCTTCGCTCGCGCCACAGGCGGCGGCGAGCAGGAGCATGGCGAGGGATGCGGGCGATCTCCACATGGCGGGCGGGACGGTAGCAGCATCCGTGCCGAGCGTGGTTGGCGAGCGCGCCCGCGCGCGGGCGGTGGGTGGATCCATGCGTTCACGGGCGGACCCGTGATTCGGTCGGCGGCGCGTGGCGGGCGGGCTCCGCGGCGCGCGCTGCCTGGGCCGGCGAGCGTGTCACCTCCGAGCCCTCCTTCCGCGGCGCGTCGTCGGCGCGGCGGGGGCGGCTCAGAGGGTGTTTCACAGAACCGTCCGGATTTCTCGCATCGCCGGCGTGCCGCTGAGGCGGCGTAGCATCACGGAGGTCATTGCAAGCAACACGTCCGCGCGACTCGACTCGAGCGAGCGCTCGTATCGCTTGTCCAGCAATCGAAACTTGCACAGCCACCCATTCGTGCGCTCGACCACCCATCGTCGGGGCAGGACGACGAACCCGCTCATGTCGTCGGTCCGCTTGACCACTTCGACCCGAATTCCGCTGTCGCGCCGAGCACGGTCCACGACTTCACCTCGGTACGCGCCATCGGCCCAAACGTGCTTCAATGTGGGGTATTCGCGGGCCGTTTCCCGCAAGACGGGGGCGATGCCATCACGGTCCTGGACCGACGCAGCCGTGACCAGCACCACGAGGAGGAGTCCGAGCACGTCCACGAGCAGATGGCGTTTCCGGCCCTTGACCGTCTTCCCCGCATCGAACCCGCTCGGACCTCCCATGTCGGTCGACTTCACGCTCCGGCTGTCCACGATCCCCACAGGCGGCACGGGCGCACGACCATCCTGCTCGCGAACGCGCTCCCGAAGAGCATCATGGACACGGTCAAACACCCCGTTGTCGCGCCAGGTGTAGAACCGTCGAGCCACGGTCTGCCACGGCGGAAAATCATGAGGCAATGCCCTCCAGGCGCAACCCGTCCTCGTCCGATACCGAATCGCGTCGAACATCTCGCGGGCTTCGTGCTTCGGCTCCTGTAGGTTCGGCACCCAGATCGCTTCGGGGAAGAGATGTGCGACAGAGGCCCACGCTGCGTCCGTCGTGTCGGTCGGATGGCGTCCTCGTGGTCGTGTCGGCTCGGTCATGCGTGGCGCATGCTCACGCGGTCCGGCGGTGGGCAAGCTCTGGTGTGAAACACCCTCTCAGAGCTGGTTCGCGAGGACCCGCTTCAGGATCGCGCGGTGCGCGTCGGCGAGGATGCGGTCGCGCGAGCGGTAGAGCGCCCAGCCGCTCCCGGCGCCGCCGGACGAGAGCTCGGTGGCGATGAAGAGCTCCTTGCCGCGCCCGGGGACCGGGCTCCCCTGCGGATCGAGCTCGGGGTAGCAGGCGTAGCCCGTCATCACGAGCTCGGCGTCCGAGCCCATCCCGAGCTTCGAGAGGTTGCGCCACTGCCCGTGGCTGCGCTGCTCGAGGTACGGCATGTCGTACTGCTGGAGGTAGATCGTCGTGTCGGCGCTCATGCCGCCGACCGGGCCCTTCGCGGACTTGGGCGCGCCGTAGAAGAGCACCTCGAGATCCTCCCATTGGAGGCCGGGGAGCCGCTCGGCCGACAGCTCTCGGTGGTGCACGAGCCGCCGCAAGAAGTGGGCGGCCGTGAAGGTCGAGAAGTGGTTGGCCGGGCCGCTCGTCGCGTCGGGGACGACGTCGAGCTTCGTGCCCGACGGCGAGGTGAAGGAGTACCCGAGCGGCGGCGCGGCGGCGCCATAGTTGCCGCCGAAGGTCTCGCTCGCGGGTCGCCCGAGCCAGGTGTGGAGGAGATCGTTCGCCTTGGCGCGGCCTCCGATGTCGTGGAACCACCGAGCGAGGCCGTTCGACGAGTAGGGATCGTCGTCGTAGTTGTGGACGCTCGTCACGAGATCGCCGAGCGGGATGCCCTTGACGCTCGCGCTGAGCCCGACGGCGTACGACGACTTCTGGCGCATCGTGGCGCCCGCGTTCGCGATCGCCATGAACTTGCTCGAGCTCCAGGGCTGGTACGCCTCGGCGTGGCGGCCGCTCGACAGGACGCGGATCATCGGCACGCCGCCGACGCGCGAGACGAGGATGAGGGTGACGCGGAGCTCGGGAGGCACGACGCCGGCGAGCGCGCCCGACTCGACGGTGACCGCGAGCCCGGGTGGCTGGTAGGTGACGGTCTTGCCGTTCGAGAGCGTCTGGGTCGCCGAGGGATCGACGACGGGGCAGGTGAAGGCGCGATCGGCGGTGGACGGGTGGACCTTGGCCTCGCAGGCGTCGCTCAGGAACTGGAGCGAGGTGCCGCTGGTGGCGGCGGAGCAAGGGGGCGCCGATGTGTCGGGGACCGTGGGCAGAGGAGGCGGGACGTAGGGCGCGCCGCCCTGGCCCGCGCCTGGTCCGCCCGCGGTGCCTGCGGCGCCCGCACCGGGTCCGCCTGCCTTGCCCGCGGCGCCCCCGCCTGGTCCGCCCGCCTTGCCCGCGGCGCCTGCGCTCGCGCCGCCCTGACCTGCGGCGCCTTGCCCCGCGCCGGCTTGACCTGCGGCGCCCGCACCGGGTCCGCCCGCCTTGCCCGCGGCGCTTGCGCCAGCGCCTCCGGCGATGCCCCCGTGGCCTGCGCCGCTGCTCGCGCCGGAGGCTCCTGCGAACGGCGTCGGCCCGTCGACACGGAACGTCGTAGCCCCCTCGTCCTCGGCGCCGCACGCGACGAGGAGCAAGCTGGTAAAGAAGAGCAACCGCCGCACGGCCGCGCACGGTAGCGCACTCCCGCGCGAGTCGGCGCGAGAACCGATCGGGTCCTCACGCCGTGCCGCCGAGGGCCCGCCGCGCGCTCGTCCGGGCGGGCGCGCGGCGGGCGTGTCGCGGGCGCGCGGCGGGCGTGTCGCGGGCGCGCGGCGGGCGTGTCGCGGGCGTGCCGCGGGCGCGCGGCGGACGTGTCGCGGGTGTGGTGTTGGCGCGAGACTGGCGCTCTCGTCGCGGGCTCGCTACGATACGCGCCCGCTTTCCTATCTGGACGACGAGGTCACCCATGCGCGCATCCCAACTCTCTTCGACCGTCTCTCGTGCCTCTCGTGTCGCGATGGTGCTCTCCTTGGTCGCGCTCGGCGCGCAGGGCTGCGGCATCGTCGACGGTGGCGAGACGGACGAGACCGGCTTCCTCGGCCCCGGCGGAGCGTGGAACCCAGGGGGCAAGGCGGGCGCAGGCCAGGGTGGCGCGGGCAAGGCAGGCGCAGGCCAGGGGGGCGCCGGCGCCAACGGCGGCGCCGGCGCCGGAGGCGCGGGCACGGGCGGCGCCGGCGCGGGCGGCGCGGGCGCGGGCGGCGCGGGCGCGGGCGGCGCCGGCGCGGGCGGCGCAGG
>CAYNEK010000151.1:0-5432 GCA_964396175.1 uncultured Polyangiaceae bacterium
CGGCTCCGCTGGCTCCAAGGCCGGCAGCGGCGGCTCCGCTGGCTCCAAGGCCGGCAGCGGCGGTGCGGGCTCCGGTGGAGGGGGTGCCTCTGGCGGCGGCGGGACCGGCGCGGCGGGCGGCGGCCCCTGTGGGTGCAACCAGCCCGCCGATCCCTGCGGGACGAGCGTCTGTCAGAGCGGCGGCGGGTGCAGCCTCGTCGCGACCGACCCACCACCCACCCTCTCCCAGACGCCCAACGACTGCAAGCAGAACGTCTGCTCCGGGACGGTGACGACGTCGAGCGAGGACCCCACGGACCTCCCCAAGAAGTCCGGCATCTGCGACAAGGTCTCCTGCGACGGCGCGACCCCCAAGCACGAGCCAGACAACTCCCTCTGCCCACCGACCGATCGCTGCGAGACCAGCAAGTGCGTCTGCAACGCATGCCCCTTCGGCAGCGTGTCGGGGCTCACCCAGAAGACGTGCAGCATGAACGACGCCAAGCCCGACGTCACCACCACCGACGGCCTCAACAAGCCCGAAGGGTTGAAGGCCGTCGACGGCAGCGCCTCGACCTCCTGGTTCGGGGCGCCGTATCAGGACAGCGGCGCCGAGGCGACGATCGCCGTCTCCTTCGGGAACAATGGGCTCGCGATGCGCGCGGTGTCGCTCAGCCCGTACATCAAGCTTCCAAATGGCAAAGCCACGGCGACCCTGAAGGTCGATCTGACGGTGGAGGACTACAACGGAAGCGCGACACTGAAGACCGCGACGCAGACGTTCGACAGCGGCGGAGGCATATTCGTCATCCCCCTGGACACCCCGACGCTCGTCAAGAAGCTGACGATCGAGCTGTCGTCCACGGAGACCGCGATCGGGCTCTACGAAATCGCGTTCCGGACCTGCGGGGGCACCGACTGACTGCGAAGAGCGCGGCGTCCACGCCGTGGTATACGCCGCCGCCCATGCCGAAGGGCAAGACGAGACAGGTCCAGGAGCGCATCCTCCCGATCGGCGACCGGGTCGGCGCGACGGGGCGCTACGCGGGGCGCGGCGTCACCATCGCCTTCCTCGACGCGGGCTTCTACGCCCACCCCGATCTCATGGTCCCGCGGACGCGCATCCGCGATTTTCACGATGTGCTCACGGGCGCGCGCGGCGTCGAGAAGCTCACCGAGTCGAACCCGTCGGCCTGGCACGGCATGATGACGAGCGTCGTCTGCGCGGGCAACGGCCAGCTCTCGGGCGGCCGCTACCGAGGGATCGCCCACGAGGCGGATCTCGTGCTCGTGAAGGTCGGCTCGCTCTCGCGCATCCGCCACGACGACATCGCGCTCGGCATCGAGTGGGTGCTCGCCAACATGGTCCGGCACAACATCCGTGTGCTCAACATCTCGTGCGGCGGAGACTACGAGGCGACCTACCTCAAGGACCACCTCTCTCGCATGGCCGAGGCCGCCGTGCGCGCCGGGATCGTCGTCGTCTGCGCCGCGGGGAACGCTGGGCACGACCCGAAGCACGCCGTCGTCCCGCCCGCGAGCGCGCCCGCGGTCATCACCGTGGGCGGCGTCAACGACGAGGGGAACCCTCGGCTCGGCCGGCTCTCGACGTACCACTCGTCCTTCGGGCCGACGATCGACGGCCTCCAGAAGCCAGAGGTCGTCGCGCCCGCGATCTGGGTCGCCGCGCCCATCTTGCCCGGGACGCCGACCTCCGAGGAGGCGAAGCTCTTGCACGAGCTCGACGGCGCCGAGGATCACGAGCTGCAGGACATCCTCCTGCGCCACCGCGGGGTCTCACACGTGCTCGACGAGGCCGTGGGGCGCGAGCCGTACCTCATCCGGCAGATCGTCGCGGCGCAGCTCCACGATCAGAAGGTGATCGACGGACACTACAAGCACGTGGACGGGACCTCTTTCGCGGCGCCCATCGTCTCGTCCGTCGTCGCGAACATGCTCGAGGCGAACCCCAGGCTCGAGCCCCACGACGTGAAGCGCATCCTCATCCAGACGGCCGCGCGGCTGCCCCACGTCGCCGTCGAGCGCCAGGGCTGGGGCGTCATCCAGACCGGCGCCGCCATCGCCGCCGCCGAGACCTTCGCGCGCTGAGCCGCTCGCGCCCATCGGCACCCACCGTGACTTGGCGCACGGCGTCGCTTCGTGCCCGTCGCGTCCGCGACGCCTGCGGCCTCGCGTCCATCGACGCACGCGACGACACGCCGCGCGCGCTGCAGCATGGATCCGCGAGCGACCTCCCGCAAGCCCCGCAGAATCCAGATCCTTTGTCGCTGGCCTGCTAAGGTCCGTGCCCCCTTTCTGGACGTCCCATGTGGCAAACTCTCCCAGGCCTCGGCACGGCCTCGCTCTACGCGGTCCTCGCCCTCACGGCCCTCGCCTTCTCCCTCAGCGTCGTCGCGGGCGTCAGCCGGCGACCAGCGCACCTCCAGGCCGCGCGCTCGGCGACGTACGGCGCCGTCGGGGCCGTCGCGTTCGCGACGCTGCTCCTCGCGTTCGCCTTCATCACCCACGATTTCCGCATCCGGTACGTCGCTCGGTACAGTGATCGCTCGATGCCGCTGCCGTACCTCCTGTCGGCCCTCTGGGGCGGGCAGGACGGATCGCTGCTCTGGTGGTCGTTCCTCCTGTCGGGCTACACGGGCGCGTGCGTCGCGTGGATGCGCGGGCGGTTCCGGGAGCTCCAGCCCTTCGTGCTCGCCACCCTGATGAGCATCCTCGCGTTCTTCGCGATCCTGATGCTCTTCGCGGCGAACCCCTTCTCGGTCGTCGTCGCCGGCGCGAGGCCCGACGGCGAGGGGCTGAACCCGCTCCTCCAGAACTTCTACATGGCCGTCCACCCGCCGAGCCTCTACGTCGGGTTCGTCGGCTGCTCGGTGCCCTTCGCCTTCGCCGTCGCGGCGCTCGTCACCGGCAGGCTCGACACCGAGTGGATCGTCGCGACGCGCCGCTGGGCGCTCTTCGCGTGGATGTTCCTCACCATCGGCAACGGCATGGGCATGCTCTGGGCCTACGAGGAGCTCGGCTGGGGCGGCTACTGGGCCTGGGATCCCGTCGAGAACGCCGCGTGCCTCCCGTGGTTCACCATGACCGCGTACCTGCACTCGGCCATGGTGACCGAGCGGCGGGGCATGTTCCGCGTGTGGAACCTCGCGCTCGTCACGACCTCCTTCTTCCTCACGATCTTCGGGACCTTCCTCACGCGATCCGGGATGATCGCGAGCGTCCACAGCTTCGCCCAGAGCGACATCGGCACCTACTTCGTCGGCTACATGGTCTTCCTCGTCGCCGTCTCGGCTGGGCTCATCGTCTACCGGCTCCCGAGGCTGGCGGGCAAGGGCCACATCGACAGCGCCGCCTCGCGCGAGGCGATGTTCGTGCTCAACAACTGGGCGCTGCTCGGCATGGGGACCTTCATCGCGATCGCGACGCTCTTCCCCAAGCTGTCCGAGCTCTGGGGCGACCAGGTCACGGTGGGGCCCGTCTTCTTCAACACCTGGCTCCCCTTGCCTGGCCTCGCCGTCTACGCCCTCATGGGCGCGGGCACCGTGTTCGCGTGGAGGAAGACCTCGCCGCACCTGCTCAAGAAGGGCTTCCTGGCCCCGGTCTTCGCGGGGCTCCTCACGGGCGCGCTCCACGTCGCGCTCGGGCCGCGCTTCGGCTTCTCGCCCTTCGTCGTGCCGACGAGCATCTACGGCGGCGCGCTCGGCAAGACGCTCGTCGCGATCGGGACGGCGCTGCCGCTCACGTGCTCCGTGCTGTCGGGCTTCAACGTCGCGGTCATCGTCCAGGAGTACGGCAAGGGCCTCGTCGGCCGCCGCGGGGCGCACCCCGAGGAGGGCCCGCTCACCGCGCTCGTCGCCCTCGTCTCGCGCGCGAAGCGCCGCTACGGCGGGTACGTCGTCCACCTGGGCGTCGTCCTCATGATGATGGGCTTCTCGGGGCGCACCTGGGGCGTGACGAAGGAGCTGTCGATGCAGCCCGGCCAGTCGGTCGTCGTCGAGGGCTACAAGATCACCTACACGGGGCCGCGGATGGAGGTCGATCCGGGCAAGCGCATGGTCTTCGCCGACGTGTCGGTGGACACCGTCTCGGGGCGCCACGTGACGAAGCTCTCGCCCGCGAAGTTCGTCTACAAGAAGGCGCCCGAGGCGCCGACGACCGAGATCGCGCTCCACCCGTCGCTCCGCGACGATCTCTACGTCGTGGTGGGGATGGTGAACCCCGCGACCAAGGCCGCGACGCTCCAGATCCACGTGAACCCCCTCGTCGTCTGGATCTGGCTCGGCATCGTCGTCATGATCTTTGGCTCGGTGGTCGCGATGTGGCCGGAGCCCGCGAAGGAGCGATCGCGCGTCTTCGCGTTCGCCCGGACGGCGAGCGCGACCTTCGTCGGGATCATCGTGGCGATCTTCATCGCGACGCTCCCGCTCCGGGCGATGGCGCAGGACACCTCGAGCCTGCACGCCGGGACGGTCGAGATGCGCTCGGACGACGAGCGCGAGATCTTCCCGATGCTGCTCTGCCAGTGCGGCGCCTGCGCGCGGCTGCCGCTCTCGTCGTGCGTGTGCGAGACGGCCGACGAGGAGCGCACGCACGTCCGGGCGCAGCTCTCGGCCGGGATGAAGAAGCCGGAGATCCTCGACGCCTACGCGGCGCGCCACGGCTCGGCGGCGCTCGGCGTCCCGCCGAACCGCGGCAAGCTCCGCGCGATCTGGATCCTGCCGCTCGTCGGCATCGCGCTCGGCGGCGTCGTCGCGTGGCGGGTCATCAAGGGTCTGCGCGGCGGGGGCTCGCCACCGGTCCCTCCCAAGGGGGGTGGCTCCGGCGAGCGCGACGCCTACGACGATCGCATCGAAGAGGAGCTCGCGCAGCTCGATGGATGACCGGCTCGAGCAGCTCCTCTCGCGCTCACGGGGGCTCGTGGTCCCGGCGGTGCTGGTCGGCGCGGTGGTGCTCGGTGTCCTCAGGGGGCCGGGATCCTTCGTCCTGACGCTCGCGGGCGGGGCGCTTCTTTTCACCGTGTTCTCGCTCTGGGACGCGGTCCGCGTGCTCGTGGGCGAGGCGACGCTCGACGTCGAGGCGGCGATCGCGATCGCAGAGACGGCGGACGAGAGCGAGACCAAGCGGATCCTCGGCGCGCTCGCCGATCTGAAGCAAGAGCGCCAGCTCGGGAAGCTCTCGGACGAGGACTTCGAGGCGCTCTCGGCGCAGTACCGGGCCGAGGCGAAGGCGCTCCTCAAGCGGACCGACGAGCGGCTAGCGCCAGCGCGCATCCAGGCGGAGGAGCTCCTCGCCGAGCGCCTGTCGAAGTCCAGTCTCGCTCCATCCAAGGACCCCGACACGACCTCCGCGACGGCACAGCGCGACCCCGACACGACCACCGCGACGGCACAGCGCGACCCCGACACGACCTCCGCGACGGCACAGCGCGACCC
>CAYNEK010000152.1:0-5417 GCA_964396175.1 uncultured Polyangiaceae bacterium
CGGCGGCGATGTCGAGCCGGCGTTCGTAATCCGTGGTGGCCATGCGGGATGCAAAGGCACCGGGCCCGGTGAAGAGGGGACACGCGACCGCGTTCGGTCCGCCGGCGTTCGCATCTGTCCCCCGAGCGTTCGCTCGGTGGCTTTGCCTGTCCCGGAGATCGCCGCGTGGACCAGAGCACCTTCGACCAGCTCGTCGCCGACGTGAAGGCGCGGACGGACCTCGTCGCCGTCGTCCGCCGGCACGTCGAGCTGCGCGAGAGCGGGAACCACTACGTCGGCCGCTCCCTCAAGAACCCCGACACGACGCCGTCGCTCGTGGTCTGGCCCGACACGCAGCGGTGGCGCGACTACTCGGGCGGCGGGTCGGGTGGAGGCGACGTGTTCGCGTTCCTGCAGTACGCCAGCGACGTCCCCTTCATGCTGGCGCTCCGTGAGCTGGCCGCCGAGGCGGGCGTGCCGGTCCCGGGCACCTCGAACGCGGACCTCGAGCGGCTCCACGAACGCCGGCGTCTCGAGGAGCTGCTGACCGCCGCCGCCCGCCACTACCACCAGCAGCTCCGGGACCCGATGCGCTGGGACCTCCAGCGGGAGCGCGGCTACACCGAGGCCACCATCGACAAGTGCTGCCTGGGCTTCGGCGCGGGCGACCTGTGGGGCCATCTCGGCGAGCTCGGCGCGACGGACGACGAGCGCCTCTCCACAGGCCTCTTCGTGCCGCTCGGAGCGGGCCGTCGTGCGGAGTTCTTCGCGAACCGGCTCATCTTCCCGTACTGGCGTGGCGGGCGAGTCGTCTACCTCATCGGCCGGCGCACCTCGGCCTCGACCGACGCCGAGTGGGACGCCGCGAAGGACCGCAAGCTGCCGGTGCGCTCCGAGAAGCACCCGTACATCTCGGCGCTCATCACGAACGACTACTTCTTCGGGGAGGACGACGCGAACGCCGACGGCGTGCTGCTCATCACGGAGGGCATCGCTGACGCCATCGCGGCGCAGCAGGCGGGCTTCAAATGCCTCTCCCCGGTCACGACGACGTTCCGCGCGCAGGACCACGAGAAGCTGGTCCGCCTCACGGCGAGGGCGAAGCGCGTCGTCATCGTCAACGACAGCGAGGACAGCGGCGCGGGCGAGCGGGGCGCGCTCGAGACCGCGAGGGTGTTGCACGCGGCCGGCCGCGACGTGCGCATCGCCACCATCCCGAGGCCCGAGGGCGTCGCGAAGATCGACGTCAACGACGTCGTGCGTGTGCAAGGCGCCGACGGACTTCGTGCCGTAGTCGACGCGGCGAAGGCCTTGCCGTTCTTCTTGGTCGAGCGCATCCCGGAAAGCACCGACCGCCGCGAGCTGGTCGACGCGCTGAGGCCCGTGGTCGAGGCGATGCGGCGGCAGTCGCCCATCGAGCAGAGCCAGCTGAAGGCCGTCATCGGCGCGCGGTTCTCGCTCGCCAAGCGCGAGCTGAACCAGCAGCTCGCCGTCCTCGAGCGTGAGCTGCGGCGCGGTCGGGCACGCGAACATGCCGACAAGCCGGCCGGCGACAAGCCCGGCATCGTCGTCAACGAGCGCCAGCGCAGTGAGCTCATCGAGCAGAGCA
This sequence comes from uncultured Polyangiaceae bacterium, assembly GCA_964396175.1. Classification (GTDB taxonomy): domain Bacteria; phylum Myxococcota_A; class Polyangia; order Polyangiales; family Polyangiaceae; genus CAYNEK01. The sequence goes on from CAYNEK010000152.1 coordinate 1,589, forward strand.
GCGACGTGCTCACGGCCGCGAACGCCGCGCGCATCGAGGAGGCTAAGGGAGCCGTGCCGGTGGGTCTGCCGCTCCTGTTCGTGCGGGGTGGCCGAGTCGTCGGACTTCTGCGCGACAAGGAGGGCGAGGCGCCGAGGCTGAACGACCTCAACGCCACCGAGATGTACGGGCTCCTGGTCCGCTACGCCGACTGGCTCAGGCGGCGCGCCACCGAAGATGGCGTCACGTACGACGCCACGACGCCGCCGTTCGATGTGCCGCAGGACCTGCTCGCGTTCCCGCCGAAGGCGCTCTCGTCTCTCGACTCCGTCGTGTCGACGCCGGTCTTCGCGCGCGATGGCTCGCTGGTCTCGACGCCGGGCCACCACGCGAGCGAGTCGCTCTGGCTGCACCTCGACCCGTCGCTGGGGGAGCTGCACGTGCCCGATTCGCCGACCGCCGCCGACGTCGCCGGTGCGCGGGACCTGCTCCTCGAGCACCTCTTGTTCGACTTTCCGTTCGTCGACCCCAGCGACCGCACGCACATCATCGCCGCGCTGCTCTTGCCGTTCGCACGGCGGCTCGTCACGGGCTGCACCCCTCTGCACGTCATCGAGGCGCCAACGCCGGGCTCCGGCAAGGGACTGCTCACCAACCTCCTCGGCATCATCGCGACCGGCGCGGTCTGCAACGGCTGCACGCTCCCCGGCGAGGAGGAGGAGGTCCGCAAGAAGCTCAGCGCCGAGCTGGCGATGGGGCGGCCCATTGTGTTGCTCGACAACCTCCCCGAGAAGCGCGTGACCGACAGCGCCACGCTCGCTTCGGTGCTGACGTCCGAGACGTGGACCGATCGGCTGCTCGGCGCAACGCGCATGCTGACCTTGCCGAACCGCGCGGTCTGGCTCTGCTCCGCGAACAACCCGCGTTTCTCGCTCGAGCTCGTCCGGCGGTCGGTGCGCATCCGCATCGACCCGAAGCAGGACATGCCGTGGCACCGCTCGGGCTTTCGGCACGACCCCGTCCTGGACTGGGCGCGCGACAACCGACCGAAGCTCGTGCGCGCTCTCTTGACGTTGATTCGGGCCTGGGTCGCAGCAGGCAGACCCGCAGGCAAGAGGAGCCTCGGCAGCTTCGAGTCTTGGGCGCGCGTGATGGGCGGCGTCCTCGAGGTCGCGGGCATCGAAGGCTTCCTCGCCAACTCGACCGCCTTCTACGCCGAGGCCGACGAGGAAGGAGAAGCGTGGCGTGCCTTCACGCGAGCGTGGTGGGAGAAGTTCGGGCCGACGTCGGTCCGCGTCCTCGAGCTCAACGAGCTGTGCGACGTGCACGAGCTGCTCGTGCGCGAGCGCGGCGACGGCCCAGCAAGGTCGCAGCAGACGAAGCTCGGCAACCTGCTGCGCGCCAAGCGCGACCGCGTCTTCGGCGAGCTGCGCATCGGCCTCGCCCACGACGGCGGGCACAAGGGCAAGCTCTACGCGCTCTCCATCATGACGGTCGAGCCGGCGCCGCCACCGAGCAGCTGCGACCTCGGAGCGCGTGGCGGCTTCGTGGACCCGTGGGCCGACGACGCGCCTGCTGTCGCGCCGGGGAACCTCGAGACCGAAACGGGAACCTCTGGGGAACCTGCGATGGGCCAGGTTCCCTTGGAGAAAGCCTCGGTCTCTCCATGAGTTACGGCCCCGCGGGGAACCTCGGGAACCTGCTCGCCTCCTCTACGCGCGAGGACGGCGATTTCTTTCGGCGCGGGCAGAGAGGAGAAGAAATATGTCTACGCATAAGGCCGGAGAGGGGCGTCCAGGTTCCCGAGGTTCCCCAGCCACCAGGAACCTCCGTGATGTCGGCGGGTTCGGGCCGGGAACCTCGCCCGGGAACCCCGCGGGGAACCTCGAGCACGTTCCCGCGACGGTCGGTGCGCTCCGCGTGCCGGCGACACCGATCTTCGACGCCGCGTTCGCGAACGAGCTCATGCACGCGCTCCGCGGGAGCGTTCTACAGGCTCTTCGCAAGGCGCTCCTGTCAGACCACCGGTGCGTGATCGCCGGTCATCGGCGTGAGGCGCTCTACTGGCGGTCGAAGCGGGGCTGCATCGAGTACGCCCGCTGCGAGCCTTTGTTCGTACTCTCGGGCGACAGGCGCTGGCCGCTCATCGTGCGGCTGACGATCAACAAGGGCCTGTCGGGTGTGCAAGGCAGCATCTTCACGCGGCGCCTTCGCAAGCCGGGCGACAGCGTGTGGCGAGAACCGGGTTGGGACTTCGAGCTCTTGGCGCTGCCCCATGAGGTGCTGGCCTGCGTGCCGTACCTCTACGGAGTCATCCGGCAGCACGAGGGCAACGTCGAGCCCGTCGTCCCGCCGCCGATCTCGACGAGGCTCATCGAGCACGATGGCAGCACATGGGCGGCGAGCCACGGCGCGTGGCTCCTCAGCGAGAGCAGCCCGTTCTGCGCATGCGCGGTCCCCTCGCCGCCGAACGCGAAGCTTTGAACAAGCAGCGAAGGAGCGCACGACGATGACCGACACGATCCCGACCAACGCCGCGCCATCGACGAACGCCGACCTCGGCGCGGTCACCTGGCACCCGACGGTGGTGAAGCTGCGGGAGCTGTTCTCCGACGTGCTCTCGTTCGAGTTGCAGCGCTTCACCGCGCTCGGCGACGGCTCCTCGTTCCTCTGCTGGCGCTCGCAGGACGGCGGCATCGCGTGGGCGCGCGTCGACCTGTTCGCGAAGCCGACGCGCGAGAACCCGAGGTGTCTCGTTCTGCGCGTGGTCATCAACAAGGGCCCCGTCGATGACGTCGCCAACGTCGCGCGTCGACGTGGGCTGCTCGTCGAGGGGGACCTGTGGCGCAGCCCGAGCTGGGCGCTCGAGGCGTTCGTGACGCTCGACGAGCTGCTCGGCTCCGCGCCGTTCCTCGTCAGCCTGGTGCGCGCGCACGACGAGAGCGACGCCTCGCTCGTCATCGCCACGCCCTTCAAGACGATGCTGGCGTCGGGCGATCCGCTCACCTGGGACGTGGTGGCCAGCGAGGCAGCGTGGGCGGCGATCGAACCGCACCGCCCAGCTCGGAGCGATCGCGCGTGAGCCCTTCGATGAACAAGCTTGCAGAGCGCGCCGCCGAGTGGCTCGAGGACCCGCCGGAAGTTCCGACGCTGCCAAGCGCCACCGGCTCCGAGCGGTACTCAGCGGTCCTGTTCCGCGCGTTCCTCGCGGTGCTCGCCATTCGACTGCAGCGACCGACGGCGCGCATCTCGCGGTCGAGCCTCTGCTGGCGCGCGAAGACCGGCCGCGTCGAGCACGTCACCTGCGAGCCGTACTTCTGCCCGTCCGAGGAATCGCCGAATCACCCGCTCGTCGTGCGCGTGCTCGTCAACAAGGTCCCGGTCGGCCTCGTCAGCGAGGTGGACGCCGTCGCGGCGGCGGTCGCCCGTGAGAGCGGCCTCGTCGAAGAGGGTGACGAGCCGTGCCGCCCGCCGCGATGGTCGATCGAGCTCGCCGTCTTCCCCGGCGAGCTGCTCCGCTTCGCGTCGTACATCGCCGACCTCGTGTGCGCGTCCGAGCGCGACGAGGACGAGGGCGCGGTCGAGCCGCCGATCCCAGCGGAGGTCTTCGTCGAGTCCGAGGGGCTTCACGGCACGCGTGCGCTCTACGTGTGGAGCGAACGTGCCTGGGACTACTTCGCGGACCGCGTCTGGATGGACGAGATCGTCCCCTCGAACTCGCACTTCATGGCTTTGCGAGGACAGCGAAGGAGCGCACGACGATGAGCGACACCACCCAGGCGAACACCGAACAGACGGCGAAGAAGCTGGGACGCCCTCGCAAGGCCGACCCGCAGCGCGTCGACTACCA
>CAYNEK010000153.1:0-5109 GCA_964396175.1 uncultured Polyangiaceae bacterium
CTCGCGTCGGCTGAGGTGTACGATCCGGGAACGGGTGCTTGGACGAGCGGGGGCAGCCTGGTGACGGCGCGCGGGGACCACACCGCGACGGCGCTCGCGTCGGGCAAGGTCCTCGTCGCGGGCGGATATCAGCAGGGCGGGCTCCTCGCGTCGGCGGAGGTGTACGATCCGGGGACGGGCGCCTGGACGAGCGGGGGCAACCTGGCGACGGGGCGCCGGTCCCACACCGCGACGGCGCTCACGTCGGGCAAGGTCCTCGTCGCGGGCGGGTACGGGCAGAGCTCGTACCTCGCGTCGGCTGAGGTGTACGATCCGGGAACGGGTGCTTGGACGAGCGGGGGCAACCTGGCGACGGGGCGCAAGGACCACACCGCGACGGCGCTCACGTCGGGCAAGGTCCTCGTCGCGGGCGGGTACGGGCAGAGCGCGATCCTCGCGTCGGCGGAGGTGTCTGCTGTCGAGAGCCTTGGGGGAACGTGTGTGGAAGATGGGGAGTGCGGCTCCGGCAAGTGCGTCGAAGACGTCTGCTGCGACACCCTCTGCAACGGCGTCTGTGAGTCGTGCCTTGCAACGAAGACCGGCCAGCCGGACGGCACCTGCGCGCCGGTCACGGCGGGCACCGACCCCGACAAAGAATGCGAGTCGCTGGGCGCCGGTGTGTGTCAGACCTCCGGGCTCTGCAACGGCCAGGGCGCCTGCGCCGACAAATCCGGCACCGCCTGCTCGGGGACCGCCTGCCTGAACACCGCCACCCAGAAGAACCCCAGCACCTGCGACGCCACGGGCAACTGCGTCCTGCCCGTCCCCGCGACGAGCGACTGCGCCCCGTACGCCTGCAAGGGCACCGCCTGCCTCACCGCCTGCGCCGACAGCGCCGACTGCGCGCCGGGCAGCGCCTGCATCGGCGGACAGTGCCAAGGCCCGAAGGCGAACGGCAAGGGCTGCTCGGCGAACGACGACTGCAAGTCGGGCAACTGCGTCGACGGCTACTGCTGCAACGACAAGTGCACCGGCCAGTGCGAGGCGTGCGATCTGCCGAGCAAGGAGGGCCTCTGTCTCCCCATCCCCAAGGGTGACTCGCCGCACAACGTGAAGTCTGGCGTGCGGCTCGCCTGCAAGGGCGCCGCTGGCTCGCCCTGCGCGGGGTCGTGCGACGGCGCGTCGGCGAACGCGTGCACCTACCCTGGCCCAGCGATTCACTGTGGTGATCTCTGCGAGCAGGACAGCTTCGTCGCGGGGCTGTGTGACAGCGCGGGCGGCTGCGCGAAGCAGAAGGGCGGCGCGTGCGCGCCGTACACGTGCGATCTCGTCGTGAAGGGGTGCAAGACGAGCTGCACGACGAACGCGGACTGCGCGGCGGGCAACGTGTGCAACGCGGTCACGAAGACCTGCGGGCCCTCGGGCTCGCAGTGTGTGGACGCGACGCACGTGAAGGGGACCAACGGGCAGGTCGAGGCGTGTCCGGCTGGGTACTCGTGCTCGAGCGCGACGGGGGCGTGCAACACGAAGTGCTCGACGAGCGCCGAGTGCGACACGGCGGGTGGGTACAAGTGTGAGGGCACCGAGTGCAAGAAGGACTCGGGCACCGGCGGGGCCGCCGGGAGCGGGGGTGGCGGCGCGGGGACGCCGGGCGGCGGCGGGGCCGCCGGGAGCGGGGGTGGCGGCGCGGGGACGCCGGGCGGCGCGGGGACGCCGGGTGGCGCGGGGACGCCGGGTGGCGCCGGATCGCAGGCGGCGCCCGCGGCGTCGAGCGACGACTCGGGTGGGTGCGGGTGCGAGGTGCCCGGGTCGTCGGGGGCCGGGTGGCAGGCGCTCGCCGCCGTGGGGCTCGCGCTCGCGGCGCGGCGACGCGCGCGGCGGTAGTCCCCTCCAGGCGTGGGTGCGCGTGGCGCAAGCGCCCCGGGCGCACCGTGCGGGCGCTCGCGCGTGGGCGGCGCGCGTCGCCGCTCACCGCCCCGCGCGGCCATCGCCGCCTCCGGGGCGCGCGTGCTCGCGATGTCTGGCGGTCGCGCGCATCCGGTCTATCCTCGCGCGCCCCCGTGGAGCACGACCCGCTCTGGATCCAGAAGACCCTCGAGGCCCGCCTCGCCGCGGTGCCCGCGCTCGACGACCTCGCCGAGACCGTCGAGCGGGCCCCCCGCGCGACCTTGAGCCCCCGGCAGAGCGCGTCCCCCGGCGAGCGCGCCGCCCTCGCCGCCCTCTCGGCCATCCACGGCGGGCTCGCCGAGCGCCTGTCGCTCCACGAGACGCTCGGCGAAGGAGGCATGGGCGTCGTCCACCTCGCCACCCAGGAGACCCTCGGCCGCCACGTCGCCGTGAAGACCCTCCGACAGAAGGGCGAGGACGACGCCGTCGTCCGCATCCTCCGCGAGGCGTGGGTCACCGGCGCGCTCGAGCACCCCAACGTCGTCCCCGTCTACGACATCGGCCTCGACGCCGAGGGCGCCCCCATCATCGTGATGAAGCGCATCGAGGGCCACCACTGGGGCGAGCTCATGCGCGACGCCGCCACCGTGAAGGCCCGCTTCGGCGCCGACGACCTCCTCGAGTGGAACCTCCGCATCCTCGTCGCCGTCGCGAACGCGATCCACTTCGCCCACGCGCGGCGCGTCCTGCACCGCGATCTCAAGCCAGAGAACGTCATGATCGGCGCCTTCGGCGAGGTGTACGTCCTCGACTGGGGCCTCGCCGTCAGCCTCTCGGACGACCCCGCCTCGCGCCTCCCCGCCGCGAAGACCGCGACCGAGATCGCAGGGACGCCGAGCTACATGGCGCCCGAGATGCTCCTCGGGCAGCCCGGAGGGCTCACGGAGCGCACCGACGTGTACCTGCTGGGCGCGCTCCTCTACGAGATCTTCGCGGGCGTCCCCCCCCACACGGGCGACACGATGCAGGCCCTCTGGGCGAGCGTCTTGCTCTCGACCCCGGCCTTCGCGCCGGGCTTCCCCAAGGAGGCGAAGCGCCTCTGCGCCCGGGCCATGGCGCGCGATCCGACGGCGCGCTTCGCGAGCGCCGAGGAGCTGAAGCGCGCCGTCGAGGACTACCTCCGCCACCGCGGCTCGCGGCGCCTCGCCTTCGAGGCCCGCCGGAGCCTCGAGCGCATGACGGAGCTCCTCCGCGCCGAGCCCGCCGGCGAAGAGCGCTCGCTCGCCATGTTCCACCTGCTCGGGGAGTGTCGCTTCGGCTATCGCGCGGCGCTCGCGGCCTGGCCCGAGAACCAGACCGCGCGCGCGGGGCTCGACAGGGCGCTGCTCCTCGTCGTCGAGGAGGAGCTCACGACGGGCGAGCCCGCCACGGCGGCCGCGCTGCTCCGAGAGGTGCAAGCGGCGCCCGAGGGGCTCTCCGCGCGCGTCGAGGCCGCCGTCGCCGCGCGCCAGGAGGCCGGAGCGCGGCTCCAGCGCCTCGCCGACGATCACGATCGGTCGATCGGCAGCCGCACCCGCATGTTCGGGGGGCTCCTCTTCGGCGTCCTCTGGACGCTGACGCCCTTCGCGCGGCTCCTCGGCGAGCCCTTCCGCTTCAGCCACCGGAACATCGCCGCCTCGAGCGCGATCTTCCTCGTCATCGGCCTCGCCTTCCAGCTCTGGGCGCGCGAGTCGCTCACCCGCACCGCGCTGAACCGCAAGCTGTCGCGCACGTTCGCGATGCAGTTCGCGGCGCAGATCGTGATGGCCCTCGGCTGTGAGCTGGCGGGCGTGTCCGACGGGGTGACCAACCAGATGATCGTCTTCTCGTGGATGATCACCGAGGGCCTCCTCGCGATCCACGTCGAGCGGGCCTTCGCGGTCCCGGCGGCGGCGTGCGCGGTCGCCTTCGTCACGATGGGGCGCTTCCCGGAGACGCGGATGTGGCTCACCTCGGGCGTGAACTTCGTGTTGATGGTGACCCTCGTCCGGGTGTGGCTGCCCGCGGGCGACGTCGCCTCGCTCCGCGAGCGCGTCCACGAGCGTCGCCGCGCCTTCCTCCATCGTCGCCCGCAGCCGCTCGCCGACGGCGAAGACGACTGATCCCGTCGTCGCTCGCCGTCGCGCTCGCCGTCGCGCTCGCGCTCGTCGTCGCTCGCCGTCGCGCTCGCCGTCGTCGCTCGCGCTCGCGCTCGTCGTCGTGTGGGCCGGCTTCCCCGTACAGCGTCGCCTGCGCTATGAGCCCCGCGATGCCTCCCTCCCGCGACATCCCCGCCGACTTCTCTGGCTGGGTCTCCGCGTCTTCTCCTCCCGACGAGCTTCGCCTCGGCGTCCCTGGGTTCTCCTACGCCGATCTCTACCAGCCCGCGCGCCTCGCCGAGCTGACCGCGCGCTTCGACGAGCACCTCCGCGCGGCCGATCCCGAGGCCCACGCGCTCTTCGCCCGCTACCGCGACGCCCTCGGCTCGCTCGGAGCGCCGCAAGAGGACAGCGACGCGCTCGTCGCCGCCGCCCCGCACCTCTCGGCCTTCGTCGCCAAGCTCTTCCAGATCGAGCCCGCATGGGAGGCCCTCCGCAGCTCCATCAAGGCGCACGATCCCGTCTTCCACTTCAAGCGCGACGTCGCGAAGAGGCGCGTCCCCAAGGCCGATCGCTCGATCTCCCCCGCGGACGCCGCGCGCGTCGCCCGGCTCGCGCTCGTCGCGCTGGGCGCCCCGCCCGAGGTCCTCGGCGCCGGAAGCGACGCCGAGGAGCTCGCCGTCGCGCGCGCCGGGCTCGTCCTCCACGACGTCGACGACACCGCGAAGAAGCTCGCGAAGGCGGGCGGCGCCGCCTGGCGCCCGGATCTCGACGCCCCCGCCCGCGCGCTCCGCGCAGCGTTCGCCGACGAGCCGCGCGCCGAGGCCGCCCGCGCGCTCCCCGACGACGAGCTCCACGCGCGGGACGGCGCCCTCGCGTCCCTCGCCCTCGACCACCTCGCCGCCCACCTCGCCCACCGCCTCGACGCGCACGAGGGCGTCTGCGCCTGGCCCTCGCTCCACGAGCCGAAGAAGCTCGATTTCCAGCGCCTCGTCGAGGTCCGCCGCCCCGATCCCGCCCTCCCCGAGCTCTTCGTCGGCGCCGAGGATCACGAGCGCCCGCGCGACGGCTTCGCGCTCACCGATCCCCGCGGCTCGGGCCGCCTCGTCGCCGGCGAGGTCGACTA
>CAYNEK010000154.1:0-5101 GCA_964396175.1 uncultured Polyangiaceae bacterium
GTCTGGCGGCGACGCGGGCGCGGGCGGAGAGGCCGGGTCTGGCGGCGACGCGGGCGCGGGCGGAGAGGCCGGGTCTGGCGGCGACGCGGGCGCGGGCGGAGAGGCCGGGTCTGGCGGCGACGCGGGCAGCGCGGGCAGCGGCGCCGCGGGATCGGGCGGCGCCGGCGGCGGGCCGGTCTCGTGCGTCGATCCCGATCCGAGCCCCTTCAGCGACGACGACGGCGACGGCTGGACGCAGGCCCAGGGCGACTGCAACGACTGCGATCCCAACGTCAACCCGGGCGCGGTCGACATCGTCAACTACGTGAAGGACTCGAACGGAAAGCCCACCACCATCCCGCTGCCGGACGATCAGCAGGTCGACGAGGACTGCTCCGGCACGGCGGTCATGCCGTGGCAGGATCTGTCTTGCGACGGGGGCCTCGGGCCGACGCCCTTCAGCGCCTACGACGCCGCCGCAGCGATCGGCCTCTGCAACCTCGGCGTGCCCGAGAACCCACCCGACAAGAAGGACCAGCGCTGGGGCGTCATCAGCGCGCGGTTCAGCTCGATCACGGGCCCGTTCCTCCAGACCACCCCCCCCGCATCGAACAAGCCAGCGGCCCTCAACTACGGCATCCTCCCGGCGTTCGGCGGCGCGACGCAGCCCTTCGAAGGACAGCGCTTCTTCGTGCTCTCGTCGGGCGAGGCGCGCGCCCCGGGGCAGCCTGGCTTCCAGCCCGGCCAGCAGTGCAGCTTCGATAAGGGGTACACGACGCAGTTCCCGAAGCCCGCGGACTTCAACATGACCGGGCCCGCGTGGTTCCCCAAGAACGGCTCGTGCGGCACGACCGGGCAGCCCCACGACGGCGTCGGCCTCGACCTGAAGCTCCGCGTCCCGACGAACGCGAAGTCCTTCAGCTTCCAGTTCCGCTTCTTCACCTGCGAATTCCCGGTCTACGTCTGCCAGGTCTACAACGACATCTTCGCGGTGCTCATGCACCCGAGCCCGCTCCAGCCGAGCGATCCGATGTTCCCGGACATCGCCTTCGAGGTGACGGGTCAGGGCGGGAAGAACGTCATCGGTGTCAACAACCAGACCTTCCTCACGGCCTGCGCGAAGGGCACGCAGGGCTACCTCAACTGCAAGGGCGAGTCGGAGCTGCAAGGGTCGGGCTTCGAGGGCCACGGCGCGAGCGCCTGGCTGCGAAACCTCGCGCCCGTCACGCCCGGGAGCGTCGTCAGCCTGCGCTTCGCCATCTGGGACTCGCAGGACGGCATCCTCGACTCGACCACCGTGATCGACGACTTCCGCTGGCGCGCCGAGGAGGGTCAGGTCGGCACGGTCGTCACGGATCCGTGACCGAGGCGCCCGGCTCGGGTTGTGCTCCCCGCGGGAGCGCAGGTAGAAGCGCCTCTGCTTGCCGCGTCTCCTCGTCGCGCTCTCGGTCTCGCTCCTCGTCGGCGCGGCGGCGGCGTTCGTGCTCGGGCTCCACGGGCTCGCGCGCCGCGACGATCTCCGCGCGCTCTACCTCCTGGTCGTGGGGGGCCTCGCGCTGAAGGCCTCCGTGGATCTCCTGCGGCCGAAGGCATGAAGACGAGGTGCTGCGCCGCCGCGCTCGCGCTCGTCGTGTCCGGGTGCGGCGGCTCGGCTCACCGCGATGCCCCGAGCGAGCCGCCGGCGCCGCCCGAGGGGGCGGTCGCCGTGGCGGCCGGGTTCGTCATCGCGCGCGAAGGGGTCGAGGGGGTCGTGCGCGCGCGCGGCGCCTCGCCGCGGGAGGCGGTGCGGGCGCTCGCCTTCGACGCGCGTGCCGCGCGGATCGCCGAGCGCGGCGGGATCTCCGAGGGACCTCGCGCGCGCTCGGAGCTCCGCGCGAGGCTCGCGCGCGCGCTCCTCGAGGACCTGAAGACCCGCGCCGACGAGGGCGCGCCTCGCGCGGACGAGATCGCGCGAGTGAGGAAGGATCACTGGATGGAGCTCGACCGCCCGCGTGGGCGCCGCACCGCGCACGTCGTCGTCCTCGCGGACGAGCGCTCCGGCGAGCAGCGCGCCCGCGCGAAGGCGTACGCGGAGCAGGTCTACGAGCGGGTGAGGGAGGCGACCAATGAGGCGTCCTTCCAGCGCGCGGCCGAAGGGATCCCCAAGGAGGCGGGGCTCGAGGCGACGTTCGAGTCGCTCCCCGCGGTGTCCGAGGACGCGCGCGTGGTCGTCCCGCCGGGGGGCTCGTTCGATCCGGCGTTCGCCGCGGCGGTGTTCCGCATCGGCAAGGTGGGCGAGGTGTCTCCGCCGTTCGCGACGTCGTTTGGCTGGCACGTCGCGATCGTGCTCGAGGAGCTGCCTGCACAGCACCCCCCGGACGCCGACGTCCTCGCGGTCGCGACGCCCGAGATCCGGGCGAACCGCGCGTCCGACGCGCTCCGCGCCATCCTCGATGCGCAGAAGAAGGAGACCCCCCCCGAGATCCCGCGGAACCTCGACGGGGTCTTGCGAGCGGTGGACACCCTGGCGACGGGAGGCCGTCCCTGACGACGCGCGAGCCGCCGAAGACCGCTGCGCCGCGCCCTCGCGACGGGAGGCCGCCCTTGACGACGCGCGAGCCGCCGAAGACCGCTGCGCCGCGCCCTCGTAAGGCGGGGGAGCCTGCGGACGGCGGGAGCCTGGGGAGGACGCGGCGCGCGCCGTCGCTGCGCGGCGTGGGCGCCCTGGCGATGGGAGGGCGCCCGTGACGACGCGCGGTCGGCCGCGGGCCGCGAAGGTCGTGCGCACGGCCGACGAGAGCGCCTTCTCGCGCATCCTGGACGAGCTCGTCGCGGGGACGCCCGGGTGCCGCGCGGTCGCCTTCGTCGACCAGGAGGGCGAGGCGATCGACATCGCGGGCACGGGCGACGAGTTTGACATCAAGGTCGTCGGCGCCCACATGAACTTCCTCCTCGACACGGCGCGCTCGCTCGGCGTCGTGCGGCGCCTGGTCGTCCGCGGCTCGACGCGCTCGCTCGCCGCGATCACGCTGCCCGAGGGCTACTCCCTCGTCTTCATCCTCCACCGAGGCGCGGCGTTCCACGCCTCGGAGCGCGCGCTCGCGCACGCCGCCTCCGAGCTGGCCGTGGAGGCGGGCTTCGGCGCACGCACCCGGCCCGGCCCCCGCTGGTTCCCCGTCGAGGTCGCCCCGCTCGGCGCGAAGGACCTCCGGCCCACGCAGCTCCGTCCCCGCGCGAGCGCGGCCTGGCACGACGTGCAGATCCTGGGCACGCAGATGGGCCTCGCAAAGGGCGAGCGGGGCTACCGCATCCGCACCGCGCGCGGAGTCGAGGCGATGCTCGTGCGCGAGCCCCTCGGCCGATGGTGGTGCGATGAGCCCGTCGAGCGGAGCGAAGCCCGCCCCCGCGACACGAACGTCGAGCGCGAAGACCCCCGCGGCCCACGCTGAGGCCCCCAGAGCGTCGCGCCCACAAAAACCGAGGTGACGAAAAAACTCGTTGACCGGAAAAAATGCGCGACTATAACGCGCCTCCCCTTCGACGAGAGGCCCCGCCTCGAGCCGAAGGACGCCCCACCCGGGGCCCGACTGAAAATCGAAGCGGCGAAAAAAGTCCTTGACCGAGAAAAAATCTCGACTAAGGTCCGCCTCCCCCAAGACGAACCGGGCGCACCGCCCGGCCGCTCCGAGGGAGGCCTCCCGAGAGGGTCGCCGAAGCGAAAAAAGAAGTTGACAACCCAGGCGGAGTGGTGACATAACCCCCGCCCCTCGCAACCACGCCCACTCGGGCGAGCGCAGCAAGCGGTTCGCGAGCGACGCCGTAGCGGAGCGGATGCTCTCCGCGGCGTAGGGCACGACTGCCCCTCGGTCCTTGAAAACTGAATCGTACGTGAGTCGACACGTTCGCGCGAGAGCGCGGCGTGGTCGACGCGGGCTCCAAGCTCCGTCGCAAGACGGAGCCGAGCACAAGCCAACACTGAGAGCCACCCCTCGAGCCCATAGCAAGCTCGCGGGGCTGACATCTCCAAAGTTCTTTTGGAGAGTTTGATCCTGGCTCAGAACGAACGTTAGCGGCGCGCCTAACACATGCAAGTCGCACGAGAAAGGGAGCAATCCCCGGTACAGTGGCGCACGGGTGAGTAACACGTAGGTAACCTACCTCCGAGTGGTGGATAACCTCCCGAAAGGGTGGCTAATACAGCGTAAGACCACGTCCTCGAGAGAGGACGCGGCCAAAGCCGGCCTCTATACATAAGCTGGCGCTTGGAGATGGGCCTGCGGTCCATCAGGTTGTTGGTGAGGTAACGGCTCACCAAGCCACAGACGGATAGCTGGTCTGAGAGGATGATCAGCCACACTGGAACTGAGACACGGTCCAGACTCCTACGGGAGGCAGCAGTGGGGAATCTTGCGCAATGGGCGAAAGCCTGACGCAGCGACGCCGCGTGGGTGATGAAGGCCTTCGGGTTGTAAAGCCCTGTGGAGGGAGAAGAATAAGTCGTGGCGAACATCCACGATGATGACGGTATCCCTTTAGCAAGCACCGGCTAACTCTGTGCCAGCAGCCGCGGTAAGACAGAGGGTGCAAACGTTGTTCGGAATTACTGGGCGTAAAGCGCACGCAGGTGGTTTGGCAAGTCGGACGTGAAATCCCGCGGCTCAACCGTGGAAGTGCGTTCGAAACTGCCTCACTAGAGTCCCGGAGAGGAAGGTGGAATTGGTGGTGTAGAGGTGAAATTCGTAGATATCACCAGGAACACCGGCGGCGAAAGCGGCCTTCTGGACGAGGACTGACACTCAAGTGCGAAAGCGTGGGGAGCAAACAGGATTAGATACCCTGGTAGTCCACGCCGTAAACGATGGGTGCTAGGCGTCGCGGGCTTTGACCCCTGCGGTGCCGTAGCCAACGCGTTAAGCACCCCGCCTGGGAAGTACGGCCGCAAGGCTAAAACTCAAAGGAATTGACGGGGGCCCGCACAAGCGGTGGAGCATGTGGTTTAATTCGACGCAACGCGAAGAACCTTACCTGGGCTAGAAAACGTAGGAACCCTGCCGAAAGGTGGGGGTGCTCTTCGGAGAACCTGCGGTTAGGTGCTGCATGCCTGTCGTCAGCTCGTGTCGTGAGATGTTGGGTTAAGTCCCGC
>CAYNEK010000155.1:0-5073 GCA_964396175.1 uncultured Polyangiaceae bacterium
CTCGGCCTCGGTGACGCGCTGGCGGAAGTAGAAGTCGACGCGATCGGCCATGTCCTTGCCTCGGAGCGCCCACGTGGCTCTCCAGGTAGGCAAAGCCGGCAGCAGCGGCTGGCGGGGACAAGCGGATGGGCGTTAGATGGTGGCGACCGCCCAGCTCACGAGGACCCAGTGCCCACTGTCTCTCAGGCGAAGAACATCATGCGCCGGACGCTCTCGGAGATCGTCGACCCCTGCCTGACGCCTGCCTTGGAGGACGCCCTCTGGAGGCACTTCGACGCGAGCTGCGCCTACTGCGCTGTTCACATCGACCGTGCGAGCAGAACGGGTCACCTCGATCACCTCGAGAGCGGTGGCGGAAATGGGCCGATGAACCGTGTCTTGGCGTGCGCGCGGTGCAACGGCGACGAGAAGCGAGATCAACCCTGGCGCGCGTTCCTCCAGGACAAATGCCCGGATGACGTAGAACGCCGAAGACGGATCGAGCGGATCGAAGCGTGGGTGACCCAGCATCCAGCTCGCGATCCCGCGATGCATCCGGCGGTGAAGGCGGCTCTCCTGGACGCGGAGCACATCATCGATGAGTTCCACGCGGCCTGTACCAGGCTGCGCGAAGCCGTGAAGAAGTCAGTGTAGATCTCGGGGGTCGCCGTATCAGTAAAAACCCAGCTCCCAGTGGTTCGGCAGCACCGGCGGCAGCGGCTCGACGAGGTCTACGAAGTGCGTGTGCGCGGGCTTCAGGTACTCGACGATGGCGCGGAGCTGCTGGCGCTCGCGGTCGGTGAGGATGCGCGCGACCTCGACGTTGAAGGCGTAGCGCGCGAAGCGGTCGGAGGGGCCGAGCACCCAGTCGACGCCCAGCAGCGACTCGCCGAGGTAGAGCGTGTCGGCGTTGAAGGGCGTGATGGCCGAGATGTCGATGCCGAGGAAGAAGCGGATCGCGTTCTGGATGCCCTTGGCCGTGCCCTTCTGCCGGTACATCTCGACGAGCACCGACGCGAGGCGCCGCTTGCCCATCGCGTCGAGCTCGAACGGGAACGGGTTGCCGAGGTCGCGCAGGATGAGGTCGACGAAGGCCTCGGGCGCGCGCTCGAGGTCGAAGATATCGGGCCAGCGATCGACGTCGGCGAGCAGGAGGTCCGTTACCTCCTGCAGGCACGCGACGAATCGGAACAAGTCGCCGGTGTGGTCGTCGCTTCGGTTGTGCTTCGGCAGCATGCGCCACAGATCGAAGCGGCGCCGCTCCGGGCGCGCGGGACGGAATCCGGTGAAGGTGGCGCGGTCGTAGGGGCCGAGGACGGCGTTGCCGAAGAGATCCGTCACGCCGACGGCCACGACCTCGTGAAGCACGTCGGGCGTCATCTCGGTGTCGAGCGTGAGGAGGACGACACTCCCCTCGACGTTCACACCGGCGACGGCGACTGAGACGGCCGGCGCGCCCTTCGGCGTGAGGTGGAAGCTAGCCCCGCTCGGGACCAGCACCGACTCGTCGAATCCCACGCGCACGGTCTTCTGCGCGAGCGCCTGTGCGCCGACGACACGCGGCGCAGTCCGGTCCTCGACGACGAACGAGTACACCTCGTCGAGCGAGGCCGCGCCGCCCACGGTCTGAGCGAGCACGCGCACGTGGACCGTGGCCAGGCTCGCGAGCGGAGCCACCGGATGCAGCACGACGCGCAGCGTGTCGGTGGTCTGCGTGACGCTGGCCAGCGGGCCCGCGAAGGCCGGGGCGAGCTCGGGCACGGCGCTGCCGTCGAACGCGAGGACGCCGTCGATCCACACGCGCGCGGTCGAGCGCTCCACGCCGTCCGGCCCGGTGTCGACCAGCTCGAGGGCGATGGTCGCGTCGATGGGCACGCCGCTCTCGCCGGGGCTCGGGTCACGGTTCACGAGCACGAGCCTCGGCGTCGCTGCGACGAGCGCGACCGAGTCGACGTAGAGCGCGGGCAGCTCGAGGGTGCTCATGCCGGGCTCCTCACGCGGTCACCAGCTCGAGCCGCACCCCAGCGGTATGCAGGCCCGAGAGCTTCGAGACGTTCGCGGCGAGGTCGGTGACGAGACGCTCGCGGCCGGGCTTGGCGCGCATGGACGCGAGCTTGGTGCCATCGACGATGATGCTGGCCTCCCACGCGAGCCCCGGAGGGGTCGACGCGGGCACGCGCAACCGCAGGAGCGCGCGCACCAGCATCACGCCGGTGAGGTCCGTCTGCTGCGTGACCTCGGCGTGGTCGCCGGGCGCGAGCTCGAAGAGGCGCCCGGGCTCGGCATCGCCGAGGACGAAGGCGTAGTCGCCGCCCGTCGCCTTCGACGTCGCGAGGCGCCCCTGTCCGCGCCCGAGACGGCTGGTGAACGCGGTCAGCGCCATCGCTCACACCTGCCGGAACAGCTCGAGGTGGTCGAAGTACGCGCGCCGCGTGACGTCCTTCACGGAGAAGCCGAAGCCGCCGCGCCCCGACGTGAGCGGCTGCGAGCCGGAGTTGATGCCGAGGTGGTCGTCGATGAACTCCACCATGCCGGACACGGGCTGCCAGTCGGGCGGCGTGCCGAGCGCGTGCAGCGCGAGGTCGTTCTGGAAGACCTTGAGGACGACGTCGCCGTTGGTGTTCACGATGACGTCGAGGCGCAGGTGGAGCCAGGTCGCCTGCGCGAACGACGCCGCCGACTTGAGCAACACGCCGGGCCCGTCGGCCGTGGGCAGGCCGACCGTCACCGCGCCCTTGCGGAGCACGATGCGGTGCGGATCGTCGTCGGAGAGGCCGAGCAGGTACGCGCTGTCGTTGACCGAGTTGCCCTGGCAGCAGAGGAACAAGAACGGCGAGAAGCCGGTGGGGCCGCCGCCCGGGCCACGCTGCACGACGCCTCGAATGGAGCCGCCCTTGGCCATCGGAGCGAAGCTGGCGAGGTTGGCGAAGAGGCCCACCGCTCCCTCGACGGCCGAGAGCGAGTTGAAGGCGTAGAGGAAGCTGCCGCCGCCCGGTGGGCGCGCGATGCCCGCGGTCACGCCACGATCCACCGTCGCGATGTCGAGCCCGTCGTTGAGGTACGTCCAGTCTGCTTCGGCCATGGCTTGCTCCTCACTGCGTCGTCGCGGGCGTCCACCCGTTGTTGAAGTCCTCGACGGCCTGCGCGCCCGCGTCGAACATCGCGGAGCTCGAGGTGACCTCCGCCCACGTCCAGGCGTAGAGCTGGTTGCTGCGCCACTGGTCCTCGAAGTCCTCGCGCGGCTCGCCGTCGAAGACCCCCGTCGCGGCGGTGACGTCGGCCCACTCGCGCGCGTAGGGGACGTTGCTCCACCCCGTCTCGCACTCCTCGGCGGCGAGCCCGTCGAAGGTCGCGGTGACGAGCTGCGCAGGCGGAAGGTCGTAGAGGTAGACGACGTTGGCCCAACCGCTCTCGAACTCCTCGTACCCCTTGAGCGCGCTGTCGAAGAACGCGAGCACGACGACCACGTCGTCGATGGAGTCGAGCAACTCGAACCACCGCTCGAAGTCCTCCCATGCCTCCTCGGGCGCGGTGCCGAAGCCCGCGATCTCCTCGAGGCTCGTCACCGCCGAGAGCGCCCAGTGCTCGGCCTCGCCGGGCAGCGGCCCCGCATCCTCGAAGCTGGGGTTGAGGATCGCCATCAGAGCAGCTCCCCCGTGTCGCCATTCACCAGCGTCACGGTCCGCAGCACCGGGAACTCGCGCACGTTGAGGCGCACGTCGGCAGGCAGGCCGTTGAGCGTCAGGTCGAGACGCGCGTCGCCCATCTTCCGCACGCCCGGCGTGTCGCGGATGACGTTGAAGAGGTCCGACCAGGCGATCTCGCCGACCGGGTTGCCCTCGGCGTCCTTGATGTTGAAGCCGAAGTCGACGAGCGGGTTCGGCGTGCCGTCGGGCTCGTTCACGCGGAAGTACGCGGCGAGGTTCGCGCGCACGCGGTCGCGCACGTCGTTCGGCGCGTAGCCTTGGCGCAGGAAGATGCGCGCGGCGACGTCGACGGTCTTGTAGACCGGGTCCTGCACGCTGACCTGGAACGTGAGCGTGCAGGGGTAGACCTCGGTCACCTGCTGGAGCACGAGGTTCTTGAGCGCGGGCGTGGGGATCGCGCCGGGCGCCTGGGACTGCGGGATGACGTAGAGGATGCCGGTGTTCTCTGCGATGGTCGGGTCCTCGTTCGACGTGAGCATCAGCGAGCGGGCGACGCCGGAGAGACGGCGCGCGTTGATCTCGAAGTCCTCTCGGGCAACGGTCCTCGTCAGCGCACGCAGGCTCTCGGGCGCGAGCAGCTTCGCCGACGCGACGGTCTGCCGGTCGGCGCCGCCCGAGGCTGGTGCCGGGTTCCGCACCGAGACCTGCACAGCGTTGCCGTAGGCGTCCTTGAAGGCGCCCTCGATGACGGCGATGCGCTCGGCGTCGACGTTGCCCGCGCTGCCGCCGCCGGTCTTGTAGGTGACCGAGACGGTGCCGCTCGGTGGCATGCCGCTCACGCCGTTGCCGAAGCGCAGCGTCGCGCGGTCGTTCTGGTCGACGGCGACCACGAAGTGCCGGTCGTTCGGGCGCGAGTCGAGGAAGCTGTCGACCTCGGTGAACGCGCCCTGCGGCGTCGAGACGATGGCCGATCCGTCGAGGTACGGCGCGAAATCGAGGTGCAGCTCGAGGTCGGCCAAGCCCCGCGCATCGAAGAGCTGCGTGTGCGCCTTCGAGTTCTCGACCACCACCAGCACGCGCGGCGGATCCGCGGCGGCCGCGATGACAGCGGGCGACAGGAGCTGGAAGCGCACCGGCTCGGTGACCTCCTGCGTGCGCAGCACCGTGCCGGCCGGGATGGTGACGCTCGCCACCGGCACACGCGCAAGCTGGAGCCAGACCTCAGCGGTCGCCGCCTGCGCGCCGTGGAGCCGGTAGCCGAGCATCTTCGCCAGCGCCATGACGCTCTTGCGCTGCGTGGCCGTGACGAGGCGGGACTCGCGGGCGAGGTTGTCCTGGTAGAAGGTCAGGACGTCGCCGACGTAGGCGTAGAGCTCGACGAGGAGGTTCCCGAAGCTGGCGACGTCGAAGTCGGTCCAGTCCGGGAACACGCTCTTGATGAGCGCGA
>CAYNEK010000156.1:0-1431 GCA_964396175.1 uncultured Polyangiaceae bacterium
AACGGCGGCTCCAACGCCGGCAACGGCGGCTCCAACGCCGGCAACGGCGGCTCCACCGCGGGATCGGGCGGCTCCACCGCCGGATCGGGCGGCTCCACCGCCGGATCGGGCGGCTTCTTCTCCGGCGGCGCGGCCGGATCCATCACGGGCGGCAGCGGTGGGTCCGCAGCAGGCGCGGGCGGCTCGGGCCCAGGCTGCACGATCAGCAACCCGAACGCCTGCGGGACCTGCGCCATGAAGGAGTGCTGCACCGAGCTCGGGGCGTGCCTCGCCGACGCCGACTGCGCCGCCTGTCTCGAAGGCGACGACAGCAAGTGCACGGGGACCATCCTGGGAGATCTCACCACGTGCGCAAACAGCCAATGCGCGACAGAGTGCTCGAACACCCCGCCCGCCACCTGCACCGACGGCGGGACCGACTATGGCCAGGCCAGCAGCGCGAACTGCAGCACCTGCCAGAACACCGAGTTCGGCTCCGGAGGGTGCTGCAACGCGGAGGCCACCGCCTGCGGCGCCAACGCGGCCTGCACGGATCTCCTCGACTGCATCAACCAGTGCGCGAGCGGTGACCAGACTTGCATCGAGGCGTGCGCGACCGCCCACCCCGGAGGGGTCAACGACGTCGTCGCGCTGCAGGGCTGCCTGTTCGGCCCGGACCAAAACTCGGTGGGAGCGTGCGGCACGGTCTGCACTCTCGGGCCGACCAACTCGTGCACCGACGGCGGGACCGAGTACGGCGCCCCCAGCAAGGCGGCTTGTGACGCGTGTGAGAGCGCGGAGTACGGGTCGGGGGGCTGCTGCGAGAGCGAAGCCAATGCGTGCGGATCCAGCCAGGCTTGTACCGACCTCATCGACTGCCTCAACAAGTGCTCGAGCGGCGACAGCGCCTGCGTCAACGCCTGCGCCAGCGCACACCAGCCGGGGATCCAGCCCCTCACCGACCTCTTGGACTGTGCCTTCGGCGCGGATCAAAACTCTGTGGGAGCCTGCGGGACCGTCTGCCAGTAACGCGCGGGCGTCCTCACGCGCTCCGTACGGCGGGCGCCCTCCCTTCGTTGGGGGGTGCCCGCTGTGTCTTCCATGGGCCCTCGGGCGGCTGCTGCGCCCATCCGCCGCGGCCGGTGAGGCGCTTCCATCCCCATGGGAGACCCCTGGCGACAGACTGTGCCTCGACCGTGTCATGTGTGTGACACAGCAACAACGACGAACCGCGGATGTGCCCTACCGGTAGGCCGCGCCTCGACCGTGTCATGTGTGTGACACAGCAACAACGACGAACCGTGGATGTGCCCTACCGGTAGGCCGCGCCTCGACCGTGTCATGTGTGTGACACAGCAACAACGACGAACCGTGGATGTACCCTACCGGTAGGCCGTGCCTCGACCGTGTCATGTGTGTGACACAGCAACAACGACGAACCGTGGATGTACC
>CAYNEK010000156.1:1531-4927 GCA_964396175.1 uncultured Polyangiaceae bacterium
CTACCGGTAGGCCGTGCCTCATCGCGGCACCCGCGTCGAGGGGGCGATCTTCCCCCACGCGGGCGAGGACCCTCACCTCACAGATCCGGCACGGGCGGCGCGGGGACGACCGACGGAGCTGGGGGTCCTCCTCGGGGGCTCTTGGCGGCGCGCATCCGATACGTCACGGGCAGGGGCTCCGCGCCAGCGCTCTCGGCGTGCGGCGCGCCCGACGGCAGCGGCGGCGGTGGTCTGGGCACGCTCTGCTCGTCGCTGCCCTTCGAGCAGCCCAGCATCCCGGCGCTGGCCGCGCCGACGACGAGCGCGACGAGGAGCGCGGGCCTCACGTCCACCGCTCCGCGTCGACCGCGCGCACCGTCTCCTCGAGCCCGCGGGACGGCGAGTACCCGAGGTCTTCGCGCGCACGT
This sequence comes from uncultured Polyangiaceae bacterium, assembly GCA_964396175.1. Lineage (GTDB taxonomy): Bacteria > Myxococcota_A > Polyangia > Polyangiales > Polyangiaceae > CAYNEK01. Next base: position 1,939 of record CAYNEK010000156.1, read on the forward strand.
TGATCGTCCACCATGCACACATACCGGATGTGATCGATCTCCGGGGCAGGGAACGACGTCAGCCTCACGCGGAAGAGCCGATCGATCGCCGCGCGGAAGAGCGGGTGCGGGATGGGCAAGCGGACGCGCCCGAGCATCGAGACGACCCGCGAGAGCGGCAGCGGCGGCGGGCCCGCGACGTTGAACACCCCGCGGACCCCGGGGCGGAGCGCCCGAAGGATCGCCGAGACCACGTCCGCCTCGTGCACCACCTGCACCATCGGATCGAACCCGAGCACCACCGGCACCGGATCGAGGCGAAGATAATTGGACGGGGCGTTCCGCACCGCGCCGAGGATGTGTGTCGGTCTCAGGATCACCGTCTCGACCTCGGGGTGCTTCCAGAAGAACGACTGCGCGAGCATGTCGATCTCGACGAGATCGCGGATCTCGGAGAAGGATGCGCCCCCCGAGAGCGGGCTCTCCTCGGCCAAGAACTGCGGGTTGTCGGGGCGCGGGCCGTAGACGTTCGCGCTCGAGAGGAGGACGAGCTTCGGGATGCGGTACGCGGCGACGTACTCGAGCAGCTTCTGGAAGCCGACCACGTTCCACTCGTGGTGCATCGCCGCGGACATCCGAGGATCGTGCATCACGCCGAGGTGGACGACCGCGGACGCGCCCGCCGTGCGGAGGACGTCCCGCGTCTTCTTGCGCCGGAGATCGATGGGGTGGTGCTCGACGTCCTTGGGCCTGTCGGGAAAGACGCGGCGATCGATCCCGACGACCTTCGCCTCGCGGTGCAGCGTGCGCACGACGCGACGACCGAGCCGCCCGCAGACCCCCGTCACGACGACCGTGCGCTCGCCGTCGGTCACAGGAACCACCCCCGCCGCTCCTTGAGCCCTCGGTTGAGCATCGACTGGATCGTCTGCTTCACGACGAACACCTTCTCCTCGATGATGGCGTCGTCGTCGTCCGGGTCGCCCGAGAAGCGGAGCGGCTCGCCGAAGTAGATGTGGTAGCGCGTCGGCAACGGGAGCTGGAGCCCCGGGACGAACCACTGCGGAACGATCGGCACCGTGGGGAGCCCGAGCGTGCTCGCGAGGCTCTGGAGGTTCGCCACGTTGATGTACTGCTCCTCGGCGCCGACGACCGCGATGGGCACGATGGGGGTGTCCGTCTCCAGCGCGAGCCTCATGAAGCCGAGCCCAAAGTCCGTCAGCTGGTACCGCTGCGAGAAGGGCTTCGAGATCCCGCGGGAGCCTTCGGGGAAGACCTGCACCGCCTCGCCGAGCTCGAGGAGCTTCCGCGCGTTCTCGGGGACGCCGACGACCTGGCCGACCCGCACGAACAGGACGGCGATGAAGGGCTGCATCTGGACGAACTTCTCGACCATGCTCCGGACGATGCGCGGCTCGTCTCGATCGAAGAAGAGCGCCGAGCCGATCATGGCGCCATCGATCGGGAGCTGGCCCGAGTGGTTCGCGATGAGGAGGACCCGGCCGTCGGGGACGTTCTCGATGCCATGGACCTCGCAGCGGAAGTACTTCCGGTAGAGGAGCCAGAGCACCGAGAGCGCGTACCGGCTCCAGGCGAGATCGAGCCCGAACGGATCGACGTCGGCCTCACCCTGGCCCGCGCGGAGACGCGCGAGGCGACGCTCGATATCCTCCCCCGCCGCCGCCTGCCACGCCGCGGAGATCGGCGATGTCACGCGGCCGAGGAGCCTCTTCGCGAGGGGCAGCGCGGCCTCGACGCCGCGCCGCACGGGCGTGAGCGGAAACACCATCGCGTAGAGGGTATCACGACGCCGCGACGGCCGAGAACCTCGGCGTCGTATCGACAGCCCTACGGGCTCTCCAGGCGAGGGCGCGCTCCCTCGACGCTCCGCCCGCGTCCCACCGTACGGGCCCACGACGGCGCTCCACGACGGCGCGTCCTCGACGCCGTGCTACCCGTCGGGACATGGCGAGCCTGCCCGTCCCGGGCGCCCCGGCGCTCCACGTCTTCGATCTCTCGGGGTACGTCTTCCGCGCCTACCACGCGATCAAGACGCCGCTGACGAGCCCCTCGGGCGAGCCGACCCACGCGGTGATGGGCACGCTCACGATGGTCCAGCGCGTCCTCGCCGAGCGGCGGCCGGTGCACGTCGTCGTCGCGATGGACTCTCGAGCGCCGTCCTTCAGGAAGGAGCAGTACGCCGAGTACAAAGCGAACCGTCCGCCTCCCCCTCCCGACCTCAGCGTCCAGATGGAGCGCTGCCGCGAGCTCTGCGAGGCCTATGGGCTGCCCGTCGCGCAGCAAGAGGGCATCGAAGCCGACGACATCATCGCGACGGTGGTCCGGCGCTTCGACGGGCCGGTCGTCATCCTCTCCGCGGACAAGGATCTCATGCAGCTCGTCTCGGAGCGCGTCGTCCTCTGGGACACGATGCGGAGCCGCGTGTACGGGCCGCTCGAGGTGAAGGACAAGCTCGGGATCCTCCCCGAGGCGGTGCGCGACTACCTCGCGCTCGTCGGCGACGCGTCGGACAACGTCCCGGGGGTTCCTCACGTCGGGCCCAAGACTGCGGTCGAGCTTCTCGAGCAATTTGGCTCGCTCACCGCCGTCTACGAGGGGCTCGAGCGCGTCGCGAGGCCACGCATCCGAGAGACGCTCGAGGAGCACCGTGCGGAGGCGTTCTTGTCCCAAGACCTCGTGACGCTGAAGGACGACGTCGACGTGCCGTGGACGACGGAGCGCCGCCCCCCGGACGTCGCCAAGCTACGACGGCTCTTCACCGAGCTCGGCTTCGGGCGTCTCCTCGCAAAGCTCCCCGCGGAGGAGCCCCCGGACACGGGAGCTGCGTCGCCTCGAGACCGCGAACCCAGCTCTAGCGGCACGCCGACCGGCGAGCCGGCTCGCGCGGCTTCACCGACGCCCACCCTCGAGCCGGCTCGCGCGGCCTCACCGACCCCCACCCTCGAGCCGGCTCGCGCGGCCTCACCGACGCCCACCCTCGAGCCGGCTC
>CAYNEK010000157.1:0-4542 GCA_964396175.1 uncultured Polyangiaceae bacterium
CGGTGAAGGCCCCGACCCCGCCCCCGACGAACATGTAGCCTAGCTGGCTCACCGTCGAGTAGGCGAGGCCCTTCTTGATGTCGCTCTGCACGAGGCCGATCGACGCGGCCATGATGGCGGTGAGGACGCCGACGGTCGCGACGGTGGTCATCACGACGGGCGAGAGCACGAACACCGCCGAGAGGCGGCAGACGAGATAGACGCCGGCGGTGACCATCGTCGCCGCGTGGATGAGCGCCGAGACGGGCGTCGGGCCCGCCATGGCGTCGGGCAGCCAGACGTAGAGCGGGATCTGCGCGCTCTTGCCCGCGCACCCGAGGAAGAGCGCGAAGCCGACCAGCGTCGAGGCGTACATCTCGTGCCGCTGCGCGAGGAAGGACACGCCCGAGAGGAACTTGAGGAACGGCGGCAGCGACTCGACGCCCTGCCAGACCGCCACCTTCTGGAGGAGGCCGTCGGTGCCCGCCTGGATGCCGAGGAACGACAGGCTCCCCGTGTAGTAGAGCAGCATCGCCATCGCGACGAGGAAGCCGAAGTCGCCGACGCGGTTCGCGACGAAGGCCTTCTTGCCGGCCGACGCGTTTTTGTCCTCGGAGAACCAGAAGCCGATGAGCAGGTACGAGCAGACGCCGACGCCCTCCCACCCGACGAAGAGGAGCGGCAGCGAGTCCCCGAGGATGAGGACCAGCATCGAGAAGATGAAGAGGTTCAGGTACGCGAAGAAGCGGTAAAACCCGGCGTCTTCCCACATGTACGACGACGAATACAGGTGGATGAGGAAGCCGATCCCCGTCACGACGAGCAGCATGATGCCGCTCAGCGGATCGACGACGAAGCCGATGTCGATCGCCACCGAGCCGACGCCGTCGCGGAGCGACACCGACGCCCAGCGCCACGCCTCCCAGCTGAGCCGCGCGACCTCGTCGCTCTTCGCCTCCTGGAGCTGGTGATGGACGTGGAAGACCATCGCGAAGGCCGCGAGCGCGAGCGCGAAGGCCGCGCCCATCACCGAGAGGCCCATGAGCCGGACCGCGTCGCGGCCGAGGCGCTTGCCGAAGACGCCGTTCACGAAGGCGCCGAGCAGGGGCAAGAGGAGGATCGCCGCGAGGATCGTGGCGTTCTCCTGGGGGAAGATGTGGAAGAGCGTCTGCATGAGGATGGGGCTGACGGGTCGGGACCCGTGGAGGAGACGACGCCCTCGACCGGGCGGTCCTCGCACGAACGAGCGGCCGGAGGCCCGGCGCGGCGGCGCGGACGCTAGTGGCGCGGTCGCTCATGCACAAGCCCGAAGCGCCCGAGATCCAGCCTGACGGATGTTCAGTCCGTGGGGGTGACGCGGCGGGTGGTGTCCTCGCCCCGGCTCGACCAGGCGCCGTCGGTCATCGCGTCCAGCGCGGCCTCGGCGGCGACCTCGCGCGCGAGGGCGTCGACCCGCTCTTCGTCCGTGAGCTTGGGGAGCGCCGCGCGGGCGCGGGCGCGCTGCCAGGAGAGGACGTGCTCGAGGAGGCGCGCGAGCACCTTCGTCCGCTGCTCGGCGCGCTCGGCGCGGAGCCGCTCGAGCGGGATCTCTTCGCCGGCGAAGACGAGCCGGTCGAGCCGCCAGGTGAGCCGGATCTCCATGCGCGCGCCCGTCCCGCCGTAGGCGTAGGTGCGGAAGGGATCGCCGTCGGTCGGCGCGAAGCGCGCGGACTCGTCGACGGTGCGGAGCGCGCGCAGGCGCAGCTCGGGGAGCACGGCAGAGGCGCGGGCGCGCGTGGCGATGCGATCGAGCGAGTCGTCCTCGGGCGAGACGCCCGCCGCGCGCCAGGCCGCGCGCGCGAGCGCCTTCATCGCGGAGGCGGAGATGCGCAGCTCGTCCCGCAGCTCGCCCGTCGCGACGCCGGGCGGCGGCTCGGCGGGCGGGACCTCGGGGGTGTCGCGCGGCGTGGGCCGGACCTCGGTCCGCGCGGCCACCTTGTCGAGCGGGACCGTGAGGGTCGCGCCGACGCCCACGGCCGCGCCCGCCCCCCCGGCCGTCTCGCGTCGATCACGGAACGCGCCGACCGTGAGGCGAACCGGCGCCTTCTTGGGCGCAGGATCGCGGGGAGGCTCCGCGCGACCGAGGGAGACCGACAGGAGGACGCCAGCGGAGACGAGGACGAGTCGGGCGGCGGAGGGCCTCATGCCCCGCTGTCGACCCAGCGCCCCCGGGCGTTGCCTGCAAAGCGCCGCCCCGCTCGGGCGCGAGGCGCGAGGCGAGCCTGCCCCGGCGCGCGCGGGCCCTCCGGCGCCTGCGCGCGGACCCTCCGACGCCTGCGCGGGGCCCTCCGACGCTCGGGCGCGAGGCGCGAGGCGAGCCTGCCCCGGCGCGCGCGGGCCCTCCGGCGCTCGGGGGGCGCTCAGCCCTTCGGCGTCTTGGTGGGGCAGCCGACGAAGACCTCGGCCTTCGCCACGGCGCCGGACTGGAGCGTCTCGCAGGCGCCGCCGACCAGCTCGATCGTCTTCTCGTCCTTGTACTGCCAGCCGTCCTTCGCGTCGTACGGCACGACGACCCCGTCGAAGTACACGTTCACGAGGCCAGGATCCTCGGGCTTCTGCTCGAGCGCGATGTCGCAGCTCACGATGACCTTCTGCGCGATCTGCGAGAAGAGCGCGTCGAGCACCGCGAGATCGGTCGCCTCGTAGTACCGGTGGGCGCCGTCCTTCGGCGCGCCGCCCGCGACGGCCAGCTCGTCGAGCAGGCTCGCGTACGCCTCCGAGCCCGGGATCCCGACCACGATCGTCCGCACGCCCGCCGCCGCGAGATCGGCGACGATCGCCTTCGTCGCGACCTCGTCGAGGCAGTTCTCGGTCGTGAACTGCGGGCTCAGCTTGGGATCGCAGCAGTTGGTCTGCGCGCAGCCCTGGACCTTCTCGAGGTTGGGGATGCACCCGTCGGCGGCGCAGGTGGCGCTCGCGTTGCAGTTCGGGCCGCCGTCGGTCGACAAGAGGACGAAGGTCGTCTCGTCCGCGGCCTTCAGCTTGGGCGCGAGGCCGAGGAGCGTGCTCGCCATGGGCGTCCCGCCGGTCGGGGCCTGGTTCAGCGCGGCGGCGAGCAGGCTCGAGGTGGGGCCGAACTGGTCCTGCTTCGCGAAGGACGCGTCGTCCCCCTCGGTGAGGGGCATGATCTCGGCGCCCGGCTTGCAGCCGCTCGAGGGGTAGATGGCGGCCCCGACGTAAGCCCTGTCGCCGACGAGGCGCGAGAGCTTGACGAGCGCGACGCGGAGGGCGTCGTACTTCACCTTGCCCCCGACCGAGTCGGCCATCGAGCCCGATCGATCGACGACCATGTACAGGTTGACCCGCTCGCGGCTCGAGACGACCTTGTAGCCGCACGCCGCGTCGGGCCCGTCGTCGGGCGCGTCGACGAAGCCCGTCCCGCCGGCCCCCGCGGCCGACGCGCCCGACGCCCCCGCCTCGCCGTCCGCCGGCGGGGCGCCGTGCCTCGGCCCGCCGCCCGAGCAGGCGAAGAACCCGGCGGCGACGAGGAGCCCGGCGAGCGCGGCGTGGGCGTGGCGCACGGCCGCGAGCGTAGCAGACGGCGGGGGAGCAGCGGAGGATCCGCTACGCGACGTACGACGTCCTGTCGGTCGGGAGATCCGGCGCCGCGACGGCGTGGGAGAGCGCCACCGTCTCCAAGAGCACCAGCCGGTAGACGCGATCGATCTCGTCGATGATCTGCTTGTCGACGACCTCGTCGAGCGCCACCTCGACGTGCTCGCGCACGAAGCGCACGACGTCGGGCTGCTGCATCGCGACGATGTCGTCCGTCTCCACCGCCTCGTCGGGCGTCCCGCGGCGCATCTCCTCGTCGAACGACAGCTCCTCGACGACCGCGTCGAGCGCGGCCTCCTCGATGCGGGAGACCCGATCGCCGAACGTCTCGGAGAAGGCGAGGAACACGGCCAGCGAGAGGAAGTACCCGAGCGCGAGCACGGGCTCGTCGAGCGGCTGGGCGAGCAGGACCGCGACGCGCGCGGAGAGGGCGGGCTGCTCCGCCTCGAACCGCTGGAAGATCCCGTCGATGCTCTCGCCGTCCCCGCCGTCCACGCCGTCTTCGCCGAGCCTGTCCTCGACGCGCTCGAGGATGGCCGAGGGCACCCGGGCCCAGCCCGGGATGGGACGGATGGCGGCGCGCTGGACCCACATGCCGAGCCCACCCTAGCAGAGCCGAGCCGCCTCGCGCGCCTCCCGGCAGCCGCCCCGCCTCCCCCCGAGGTGCTCCGCGGTATCCCCCCGCGCCCGCTCGATCCGACCCCGAGATACCCCGGGTACCTCCCTCGACGGATCGATCCGATCCCCGAGGTACCCCGGGTATCCCCCGCGCCCGCTCGATCCGACCCCCGAGATACCCCGGGTATCCCCCGCGCCCACTCGATCCGCCCCCCGAGATACCCCGGGTACCTCCCTCGACGGATCGATCCGACCCCGAGGTACCCCGGGTATCCCCCGCGCCCGCTCGATCCGACCCCCGAGATACCCCGGGTACCTCCCTCGACGGATCGATCCGATCCCCGAGATACC
>CAYNEK010000158.1:0-4507 GCA_964396175.1 uncultured Polyangiaceae bacterium
GCTCGCGCCCGCCGCGCCGGAGCTCGCGCCCGCCACGCCGGAGCTCGCGCCCGCCGCGCCAGCAGCGCCCGCGCCCGCCGCGCCGCCAGCGCCAGCAGCCCCGGCGCCGGACATCCCGGCCGCGCCAGCAGCCCCCGCGCCGCCCGCCCCGCCTCCACCGATGGGAGTGTATGGAACCTCCGGAGGTGGGCCGTCGCTCGGTCGACAGATGTCGGCGCTCGCGCCGGGATCTCCGTGGACGGTGCCCACGCTGGGGAGACACACGGAGAAGCGCACGTCCTCCTCGACGACACGAGCGCCGTAGTCGGCCCTGAGCGCGGCGCCGCCGACGCATCGGTAGCCCGCCCTGCAGTCGCCGTCGGCCTCGCACGTCGCCATGCAGAAGGTCCGCGCGAACCGGCGGAAGCGATCGGGGTCGTCGCACGCGGGCGCCGACGCGGGCGTCGAATGAAACTCGACGCACGCCGCGTCGCCCGGGCAGAGGCCGGGCTCGCAGTTGAAGATCGTGCAGTACCCGCCCGGCATGGTGCTGTCGCAGAGCCGGTCTCCTCGCTGGGAGCAGTCGGTCGAGAGCGTGCACTTGTCGCCGATCGAGGGTGAGCAGCCCGTCCCGAGGGCGAGGGCCAGCACAGCGGCGAGGAAGAGGGTGACGCGGTCCAACCGAGGCTGCCCCAGATACCGACGGCGGAGGCGGAACACCAGCCCAATCGAGCGCGCGCCGCACGCCAGGCGAGCGGCGCGCGCGTCAGAATTTCGTGGTGGCGGGCGTTGACAGTGCTCCTTCCGGGGCACTACACCCCGCCTGACCGCGATGGCGACCTACATCACGTCCGACTGCATCAACTGTGGCGCCTGCGAGCCCGAGTGTCCCAATGAGGCGATCTCCGAGGGCGACGAGATCTACGTCATCGATCCAGAGCTCTGCACCGAGTGCGTCGGCTTCTACGATCACGAGGCCTGCCAGGCGGTCTGCCCGGTCGAGTGCTGCCTGCCCGACCCGCAGCGCCCCGAGGAAGAGGCGTCGCTGCTCGAGCGCGCCCTGCGCCTCCACCCGGACGACGAAGAGCTGAAAAAACGCGCCGAATCGGGGAGCTTTCCTTCTCGTTTCCGCAAGTGACCCTGCCTGGAGCGCGCGTCGCTCCGAGGCTCTCCGTGCGGGCGGGCGTCGCGCTCGCCGCGCTCTCTCTGTCGGGGTGCGCCGGGGGGGGACCCGTCGGGCACCCGGCGCACCCGCTCGCGGCCGGGGACGTGTCGCTCGCGGCGGGCGCCTCCGCGCAGCTCGCCGAGGGCGGCGCGGCCTCGAGCATCCGCGACGCGCGTGAGTCCACCGTCGCCGGGGCCGTGCCTCCCCCCGACGCGGACGCACGCTATCGTCGCGGCGCGGTGAGCCAGGTGGCCGTGGGCCCTGGGCTCGCGCCCTTCGTGGCGGCGCGGGTCGGCCTCGCGGGGAGCCACGAGGCTGGGATCTCGTGGACGGGCAGGAGGCTCCGCTTCGACGCTCGCCACGCGTTCGTGTGGGACCGCGTCGCGCTCTCGGTCGGTGGTGGGGCTCATGCCTCACGAGGGCGTGTCGGCGAGGACAAGGACCAGCCCATCGCCGGGCTCGGGACCGAGGGCGCGACCTCGGGCGGGCTCGACGTACCCGTCCTCCTCGGGTACCGGAGCGGCGCCGGGATCCTGTCGCTCTGGGGTGGCGCGCGGGTGGGCTACGAGCGGCTCGGCGGCACGCTCTGCCGCGGGACCCCGTCGGACTGCGAGCGCCAGGATCTCCGCGGTGGGCACTGGAGCGCGGGCGGGCTCGTCGGCCTCTCGGTCGGCTTCCGCCGGGTCCACGTCCTCCTCGAGCTCGACGCCGCCTACGAGCGGGTCGATGCCCAATGGGGCGGCGCCCAGGCGAAGATCGACGGTTGGTCGCTCGGTCCTGCGGCGATGGTGTCGTTCCGGTTCTGAGCCGCGTCGACGGCGCGCGGGCGTGGCCTTCGCGGGGCTCGGTGGCTCAGCGTGGTCCCCCGCCGACCGTGCGGGAGCCTCTCGCACAGGAGACTTGGCCAGCGCGGTCTGGGTGTGCTCCCCTCTGTGGAGTGTCTCGAGGCGCGCGCCGGCTTCGCTCGCTGGTCTCCACCCTCCCGGTGGTCGCCGTCGCCGTCGCGGGCGTGGCCTCGGGTGCGACGCTCCAAGGTCCGAGGGCCGTCGCGGGCGTGGCCGTCGGTGCGACGCTCCAAGGCTCGAGCGCCGTCGCGGGCGTGGCCGTCGGTGCGACGCTCGAAGGTCCGAGGGCCGTCGCGGGCGTGGCCGTCGGTGCGACGCTCCAAGGTCCGAGCGCCGTCGTGGGTGCCCCCAGCCGCGGGGCACCCGATGCGTCGGTCGTCGGTGCGGGCGCCGTTGGCCGTGCGCCGACCGGGGGTGGGAGCACCTCCCAGCGCCCTCGCAGCGAGGTGGATCCAGGCCACCCGCTCCCCACCGCGGCGGCGAGTCCCATGCCGCCCGGGCTCGGTCTGCTCGCGGTGCCGGGGCACCTTGCGGCGGCCCTCCATGTCCCGACGGAGCTCTCGCGGCCGAGGCCCGTCGTCGTGGTCGCGCATGGCGCGAGCGACCGACCCGAGCCACAGTGCGAGGCCTGGGCGCGGGTCTTCGGCGACCGCGCCTTCGTCCTCTGTCCGCGCGGCACGAAGGTCGCCTCTGCGCCCACGACGTACGAGTTCACCGGCGTGTATGCGCTCCGGCGCGAGGCGGAGGCGGGGCTCGCGGCGCTCGCGGCCCGAGCCGGTGAGCACGTCGACGTGACCGAGCCCGTGTTCGTCGGGTTCTCGCTGGGCGCGCTCCTCGGGGTTCACCTGCTCGCGGACGGGCACCTCGGTGCCAGGCGCGCCATCCTCGTCGAGGGAGGCGCCGATCGGTTCACGAGCGCGCACCTCACGCGGCTGTCCACGCAGGGCTTCGTTGGCGTGCTGTTCGCGTGCGGAGAGACTGCATGCCCAAGGGTGAGCCAGCCGGCCGCCGAGGCGCTCCGCGCGCGCGGCATCGAGGCGCGCGTGGTGGTGGCGAAGGGCTCGGCGCACACGTACGGTCCGCCGATGCTCGAGGCGGTTCGATCGGGAATTGGCGCGCTCCTCGAGGGCGATCCCCGCTTCTCGCCGTGAGCACGCACAAGGTGCGGGTCGTGACGTCGATGGGGCTCGTGCTCGCCTGCTCGGCCACGCCCCCTGGTCCTCCTCCCGCCCCGCTCTCCGGGCTATCCGTCCCGTCCGCGAGCGCGTCTGCGCCGCCTCCTCCCGCGGCCTCCGTCTCCACCGACGAGGTGGTCCCTCCTCCTCTCGACGAGCCGCGTGGCGAGCCCGTAGACGACGCATGTCCGGCGGGGATGGTCCACGTCGTCGCGGACCGCTGCCCCTCCCTCGCGCGGAAGTGCGTGCTCTCGGCCGCCAGGACCAAGGACAATCGTCAGATTTGCCAGCGCTTCTCGGAGACGAAGCGCTGCCTCTCGGCCCAGAGAGAGCACCTCGACTACTGCATCGATCGGTTCGAATACCCCAACGTGCCCGGCGAGCATCCCCGCGGGCTCGCGTCCTGGTACGACGCGGCGACCACCTGTCAGGCGCTCGGCAAGCGCCTCTGCTGGGAGTCCGAGTGGGCGACGGCGTGCGAGGGACCCGAGGAGCTCCCGTTCCCCTCGGGGGTCGAGCGAGATGCGGACGCGTGCAACATCGACCTGCCCGCGCAGATGGTCCTCCTGAACCGGCTCCTGTCGAAGGACCCGGCGCGCGCGGAGCGAGAGTACCGCCGCCTCGATCGGAGCCGGCGCTCGGGCTCGATGCCCGGGTGCATCTCAGGGTACGGGGTGGCCGACCTCCCCGGGAATTTCGACGAGTGGGTGAACGCGGATCTCCCCGAAGGTCGCGGGCATTGGGCCGTGCTGATGGGCGGCTCGTGGATCCGTGCGCGAAACCAATGTCGAGCGCGAATGTCGGGTCACGGGCCAGGGTTTCGCTTCCATGCGCTGTCGTTCCGGTGCTGCGCGGACGCTCGTGGCGTCCCTCCTCGAGAGCCTCCCGGTCGTCGTCGACCCCCGCAGCCGCCCGCCCGGCCCAACCCCGTCACCTGGCCTGGCATCGATCTGGCGACGCGCGGCTTCTGAGCAGCGGATGACGCGATCCTCCAGGCGCTCACCCTCTCGGCGCCCGGATCCTCTTGACAGGGTGCGCTCCGGAGCACGAGCATGGGGCACACCATGATCCACGTCCGGTCTCGTATCCTCATCTCGTCCTTCTCGCTCTGTCTCTGTGGTGTCCTGGTCGGCTGCGGTGGCGGCGAGATGGACACGGGCGTGTCGCCGTCCGGGGCGGGAGGGCCGGGTGGTGCGGCTGGTAAGGCGGGGAGCGGCGGCAAGGCAGGCACTGGAGGGACGGGCGGCGCGGGCGTGGGCGGCGTCGCGGGGAAGGGCGGCGCGGGCGCGGGCGGCGTCGCGGGGAAGGGCGGCGCGGGCGCGGGCGGCGTCGCGGGGAAGGGC
>CAYNEK010000159.1:0-225 GCA_964396175.1 uncultured Polyangiaceae bacterium
GAGAGCTGCGAGTGCGAGATGACGCGGGTAGTGGCGAGGGGAACGCCGGGCGCAGCGAGAGGCGCGATGGCCTCGCGCACCCAGGTGCTCACCACCGAGTTCGGCGAAAGCACCGTGATTCGGAACGGGTCGTCGGTCGCCGAGCGCTTCGTGTCGGCGAGCTGCTCCCGCCACTGGTTCGCGTAGTGAACGGCGACGGTGGTGGCGACGTAGGTCTTCCCGAGG
>CAYNEK010000159.1:235-4072 GCA_964396175.1 uncultured Polyangiaceae bacterium
GGTTGGCGCCTGACCCGGGGCGGTGATCGTGTGATCGCCATCGCACGACGCGCCGTTCAGGCACTTGCCACTCTCGACGTTGCACTCGTAGCCATTCGTGCAGTCGTCGTCGGTCGCGCACTTGTCCTTACACGCGGTCGGGCCGCACGCGTACGGCTCGCACGGTCGGGTCTGGAGCGCGTCGCTCGCCGCGCCGCACACGCCGTGGCTGGAGACGATCACGCGAAAGCGCGGCGTTTCGATCGCGCTCGGCGCGATCGTTTCTGGTCCGGAACGCACGACGACGTAGCCCCCGGATGAGTGGGAGCCACATCGCGGCGAGCTGAGCGGCGTGGCGTTCGGAAGCTACTCCACCTCCTGGTCGGAGCGGCGGGACTTGCCGGTGATGCGGACGAGGAGTCCCTTGTGGACGAGGCGGTCGGCGATGGCGGAGGCGGCGGCGCTGTTGTGGAACAGGGTGCCCCAGTCCTTGAAGGGGAGGTTGGTGGTGACGATGGTCGAGACGCGTTGGTAGCGCTTGTTGAAGACCTGGTAGAGGAGGTCGGCGCCGCGCGCGTCGAAGCTCAGGTAGCCGAGCTCGTCGATCAGGAGGAGGTCGGGCGTGGACCAGGCAGCGAGGCGCCGATGCAGGGTATTTCGGCTCTGTGCAGCGACGAGGTCGTTGACGAGATCTGCGGCGAGGACGAAGCGGACGCGGTGCCCGCGGAGGCAGGCGAGCTGGCCGATGGCGTTGGCGAGATGGGTCTTGCCGACGCCGCTCGGGCCAAGGAAGACGCAGTTGGCCTTGTCGCGGATGAAGTCGAGGGAGGCGGCGCGGATGACGACATCGCGGTCAATGGTCTTCGGGTAGTCGAAGTCGTAGGTGTCGACGGTGGTGAGGGGGAAGATGGCGGAGCGCTTCAGGGCTGCGCGAGCGCGGCCTTCGAGCTGGACGCGGAGCTGGTCCCGCATCAGGTGGTCCAGGAGCGCCGTGGGCGAGTCGTTGCGGGTGATGGCCTTCTGGGAGGCCGCGTCGAGCTCGCCCGCGGCGTGGTCGAGGCCGAGGGTGCGGAGCACGTCCTCGAGAGACAGGGAGGTGGCGACGTCATCCGTCGCCATCGGAGGGATCGGGGTCGGTGGGGTCGTTGTCGGGGATTTCGAAGGTTTCGTGGGTTTCAAAGAGGGCATCGTAGGTCTCCAGGGGATGGGGCTCGACGATGGCTTCGTCGGCCGTGGTGTTGCCGGTGATGATGGGCTCGGGGGGCTCGCCGAGACCACGAGCGAAGCGGGCCTGGTCGATGAGGGCGCGGACGTAGCGGACGCCGAACGTGCGAGCGGCGAGAGCGCGCTTCATGCCCTCGGCGACGTCGGTCTCGCCGTAGAGCACGACGAGGCGCTGGAGTTTCTGGATCTCGCCCTCGAGATCGATGCGTCGGCGGGCGACTTCCTGCAGATAGACGCGAGACTCCGGCGAGAGGGAGGCGAGGCGGTCGCGCCGACGCGGGGCATGCGCCGCGGGACGCCTTTCGAGCATGGCGTCGATGTGAGCCCGGTCCTCGATGGGCTGCCGGCGCCCCCAGCAGCGAGCGTGCTCGGCGACGACGGCGCCGTCGGCGACGATGCGCACGGTGGTGTCGTCGGCGCGGAGATGGACGCTCTGCCCGACGAGGCGATGGGGAACGGAGTAGGTGTTGGTGTCGAGGTGGACTCGGGCCTCCTTCGAGACGACCATCGGCAGGACGAGGTCCGTGTCGAAGGCGTGCTCCGGCAGCGGGCGGAAGCGAGGGCGCTCGAGGAGGAGGCGCTCGAGCGGGCGCTCGCGCGTCGTGCCGTGGATGCGGGCGTTGGCCGTGTGCTCGGTCCAGGCGGCGACCTGGGCGCGGAGATCGGCGAGGGACGAGAAGGTCCGGCCGTAGAAGAAGGAGTGGCGGATGTACTTGATGGCGGCCTCGACGCCCCCCTTGAACTCTGGGTAGCGGACGGGAGCGGCGACGGGCTCGAAGAGGTAGTGGCCGGCGAAGCCGAGGAACGCGGGGTTGAACTGCACCGTCGAGCCCACGTGATGCAGGACGACACTCTTCAAATTGTCGTACACGATGCGCTTCGGGACGCCGCCGAAGAACGCGAGGGCGCGCTGGTGCATGCGCAGGAAGGTGTCCATGCGCATGTCGAGGGAGAAGTCGACGTAGATGGCGCGCGACCAGCGCATCACCATCGCGAAGGCGGAGAGCGGGCGCTGGGTGTTACCGACGCGCCAGTGCCCGAAGGAGCCCCAGTCGACCTGGGCCTGCTCGCCGGGCTCGGTCTCGATGCGGAGGTAGGCCTTGCGGGCGCGGGGAGCGCGGACTTTGGCGACGTAGCGCCGGAGCTGCGCGATCCCCCCCTTGAATCCCATCCCCTGGATCTCCATGAAGACGCGAACTGCCGTGAGCTCCGGGTGCTCGGTGAGGCGCCGGACGATGTGCTCCCGGAACGGGTCGAGCTCCGAACGTGCTGGCGGGCGGTGCTCGGTCGCGCCGTCGGGGTCACGGATGGCGCGGCGGACGACGGAGTGATGGACCCCGAAGCGACGGGCGGCGGTCTCGATCTTCCACCCCTCTCGGAGGACGAGGCGCCGCATGGCGGCGCGGATCTCCGGGGTGATCATCGCTGGCCCGTCGCGGCGAAGGAGATGAGCTGCCGGGCGTCGGTGAAGCTGCCCATGCCCTCCAGGAACCGGTCGTGCTTGCGGCTGGGCGGCACGGCGACCCACTCGACGCGCACGGCGCGCTCCGGTGCATCACCGAGGAGCAGCGCCCAGTGCTCGGGACGGCGGCGCACGTCCCCGGCGTCCGCATCGAGCACAGCGTGCAATGGCAGGCCGTACCAGAGGGAGAGCGCCTCGAGCAGCATCATCAGGGCCCGCCCGTCGGCCGGCTCGGGGGGCAGCCGAGCCTTGAGCGAGGTGCCGGCTGACGGCTCCGAGAGGAGCAATCTGATCTCCGAGCCCTCGGGCTCGATCGACAACCACAGGGGGAGCGACGACATCGATGTGGATCTCCAGCGCAGTCGTCGGTGCCGAGGGCGCCTTGCCCCTGGCCGTGACCGGCACCTCGACGGGTACAGATGGGCGGGCGGCCGCGGAATGTTGTGGAGTCACGCTTTCTGCACGAGCGCGCTCCCGCTGCCGGGCTCGGTACCGCTTCTGCCGGTCAGCGTGATTCCCCCGGCCCAGCTCCGTGGCCAGTTGCAGTCGACTCGCCTCCCGCCACTGCGCCTGGCGTGCGGACAGCGCGCACCCCGGCGAGCAGTACACGCACCGCCGGTCGCACCGCCGGCAGAGCAAGAACTCGCCGCCGCAGCGGGGGCACCGGCGCTCTGCGAGCTCGTCCAGAGGGGTGCAGCAACCCCCGCGAAGTGGACAGCCCGACCTCGCTCATGCGATGCATCGCGCCGCAGCCGACGGCCTATTCCGTCCTGCCGGACGGCTCGGAGCTCGAATTCCGGGCCGTCCCCTTTCGAGGGCGCGTCGAGCTACGCGACGCCCGTCACGCCGGCCAAGAAACCGGAGCCCGCGCTACCCGTCGAACCCCGCGCTCGCCCTGATCGCGAACCCGCGCTTCCGCGTGATCGTCTCCAGGCCGGAGGACCGATCCCGGCTGAGTCAGGCGCTTGCGTAGGAAGCTAACATTCGATCCGCGGATTGACGTCATGTATTTCGATAGCTAACTTACGATGGCAAACGGAGGAGCGCATGTCAGACGGACGAACCCATCGAGCAATCGGAACCTTCGCCGGTGGGGGCTACGCCCTCGCCAAAGCCCAGAATCAGCGCCCCGAGCATCTCCTGCTCGAGGTCCTTGGTGGGCTCGTCGCCGG
>CAYNEK010000159.1:4082-4463 GCA_964396175.1 uncultured Polyangiaceae bacterium
CACGCCGCCCGCGCACGACTGATCGCGGCAGGCGACCGACGAGCCGACGTAGCCCTGGCAGCTCGAGCCGTCGTTGCCGTCGCAGGTGCGCGCCGCGCAGGCCCCGTCGCCGCTCGCCGCGGTCCCCTCGGCGCAAGCGGGGCGGGCGCCATGCGGCGCGACGTTCACCGGTGAGCAGGTGCCCGTCGCGGTGCCGACGTCGCACGCCTCGCATTGGCCGTCACAGGCCTTGTTGCAGCAGAAGCCGTCGACGCAGAACCCGCTCTGGCACGTGTCCGCCGTCGTACACGCCTCGCCGAGCGGCGCCTTGGGCTTGCACTCGCTCGCCGCGGTGTCGCAGTACGCGGCGGTGTTGCAGTCGCCGGCCTTCGCGCACGATGT
>CAYNEK010000160.1:0-4445 GCA_964396175.1 uncultured Polyangiaceae bacterium
GCGGCGCGGCGGGCGGCGCGGCGGGCGGCGCGGCGGGCGGCGCGGCAGGCGGCGCGGCAGGCGGCGCGGCAGGCGGCGGCGCCTGCGCGCCGACCGTGCGAGCCGAGAGCAGCGCGAGGGCAGCGGTCACGAGCGCGCGTTTCATTTTGCACCTCCGAGCAGGATGCCAGACAGCTCTCTCGCGTCGTCGAGCGACGGGGCTCGCGCGTCGAGGAGCGTCACGCCGAGCGCGCTCGGCCCGTGGAGCACGACGAGGGCACGCCCACCGTCGACGCGCGCCACATCGGCCACGCCGTCGACGGCGCGGCGGAGGAGGAGGTTCTTCGGGTGGAGATCGGGGAGCCCGACGCTCGCGAGCTCGTCGGTCCCCGCGAAGATCCACGCGCGCTCGCCGTCCGGCGACAGGGTGAGCTGGATGCCTCGCTCGCTCGCCACGAGCGGCGCGACGGTGCGCGCCTCGAGATCGAGCACGAAGAAGCCCTGCCCGCTCGCCGTCTCGAGGATCTTCAGGTACGAGTTCTTCCCTGGGACCGCGTGCACGGCGGTGACGGGGCTGGCGAGCTCGATGATGTCGACGCTCTTGTAGGGCTTCCCGACGGTCTTGCCGAGGGCGACGAGGCCGATGGCCGCGCGGTTCGGGCTCCAGACGAGGGCGGTGTCGGCGCCGTCGGAGCCCGCGCCGACGACGTCCGTGACGAGCGAGATCCGCTCGAGTGGGACCCCGAGCGCGATCTCGGTCGCGGAGCCCGTCGCCGTGTCGACCAGCGCGAGCGCCTTGTGCGTCGGCAACATCGCGGCGAGCCGCTCTCCGCCGTCGGTCTTGACGAAGGCGAGATCGGTCGGCGCCGCGCCGAGGGCCACGACGTTCGGCGCGACGCGGAAGCCGCCTTGGCCAGGCGCGGTTGGCGGGAGGAGCTCGATGAGCACGACGTTCGGGTCGTTCGGCAGACGCAGCGCGAGCTTCGCGTCGTCGGGCACCGCTGGATCGCCGTCGGACACCGCGATGGCGCTCGGCGAGGACTTGGAGCTCATCGGCCCGAGCTTCACGGTCACCTCCGGGGCGGCCAGATCGGACAGATCGATGAGGCTCACGTCGCGATCCGACTGCGACACGAGGAGCCGGCGCGAGCCTGTCGAGAGGGTGAGCTCCTCGGTGAAGTCGAGCCGCAGCGGCCTGCCACCAAAGCTCCGCAGCGTCCGGGGCGTCGGGTTCGTGGGGCCGGGAGGCGCGGAGAGATCGACGAAGATGAGCTCGTTCGGGTTCGACACGAAGGCGTCGTCGGCGGGCGTCGCGTACACGACGGCGAACCGGCTCTCCGGGTCGACCGACAGCCCCGAGAGCGGATCGGAGAGCTCGTAGCGCGTGGCCGTGCCCCTCGCCTCACCCGCGTCGATCGCCGTCAGCGCGGGGCCCTCGTCGGCGGCGCGGCGGCGCGGCGTGACCCCCCGCGTGAGGGCGAGCAGCGACCTCCTGTCGGGCGTCCGGTCGAGGCCGACGGCGCCCTTGCCCACGCGGACCGGCGCCGTCTCGAGCTCGAGATCGCCGCGCACCGACAGCAGGACGACCCGCTCCGCCGGCGCGTCGAGCACGCCGACGGCGGACTCCCCCGTGGCGAACTGGAGCCTGCCGGGGAGCGCCGCGTCCCAGAAGGCATCACGACCGCCACAGCCGACGACGAGGCCGACGAGGCCGACGAGGCCGACGAGCGCGCGACGCGTCACTGACCACCTCCGTAGACGACCTGCGACGACAGCTCGAAGCCGGTGATCGTCCGCACCTCACCCGTCACGAGATCGACGAAGGTGATGCGCCCGTCTTTGTAGTCTTGCGCGAAGAAGGCCCGCTTCGCGAGCGGCACGATGCCCGTCGCGACCGGCGGGGTGGCGAGCGGGATCTCCCGGATTTTGAGCGACGGCAGCTCGACGACGTGCCCAGCGAACGCGGCGTCACCCTTCTTGCCGGACGCGACGACGAGCCGGCTCCCGTCGTCGGCGATGGCGGCGGCGACCGGCTTCGCGGCGAGGCCCTGGATCTTGGGCGGCAAGTCCGCGGCGACCGGCACGACGCTGAAGCCCGCCTTGTACAGGGAGCTCGGCTGCTTCGTCACCGGATCGGTGGGGGGCTTCTCGTGGAGCACGAGCGCGAAGGCCGCGTCCGTGGTCGGGAGCACCGTCGAGACGGGGGCGCGCAGGAGGATCTTCGACGCCTTCGAGGTGCCAGGATCGAAGAGGGTGAGGAGCGGGTTCTCGACGGCGTTCGAGTAGAGGAAGACGAGGCTCGCCTTCGACGCGAGCGACGCCGAGCCGATCACGTTGTCTTTGTCGCCGACGGTGACGAGGGAGATGGGCGCGCCGAGGTTCGCGAGATCGACGATCCCGATCTGGCCCGTCTCGCGGACGACGACGAGGGCGCGGGTGCCGTCCGGGCTCACGTCGAGATCGGTGGCCGGCGCCGGGAGCGCGAGCTCGGACGTCGCGCCATCGACGAGCGAGACGACCGAGATCGACTTCTCGCCGGTCCGGCGCACGAGGGCGCGCGCGCCGTCCGGGGTGATGGCCACGTCCCTCGTGTTCGCGCTCTCGCCGCCGCCGACGATCTTGACGTTCTTCTGGACGTACGGCTCGTCGCCGAGGACGACGACCGCGATGCCGTCCTGCGTCACGACGAAGGCGCGGGTCTCTGCCGCGTCGTAGGAGACGGACACGGGGCGGTACCCGACGGTGATCGGCGTCGCGTGCTCCGCGCCCTTCTTCGCGTCGACGATCGTGAGATCCTGGTAGCCGTCGATCGGATCGGGGCTCTGGACCTTGCCTGCGTCGGTCCACGCGATGGCGTACCGGCCCGTCGCGGACACCGCCCACGCGTTGCCGCCGCTCGCGAGATCGACGGTCACCGTCTCCACCGCCCCGCCATTCACACGAAAGAGGGAGGCGTCCTTCGAGAGCTCGTTCAGCACGATGGCCGCGTCGCCGTCGGCGACCGGGAGCGCCGCGAGGAGCCTGGGGCGATTGCCCGCCTCGAGCAGCGTGACCGACAGCGTGACCGCGTCGACGAAGGCGACCCTGCCGGTCTCCGGGTTCGTCACCCAGACGTAGCGGCTGGTGGCGGCCGGGGACAGGTACGATCCCTCCGCCTCCTGCTCGGGCGGGAGCGTACCACTCGCCCCCGCCGCCCCACCCATTGCGCCGCCGCCCGCGCCCTTGCCCGGCGCGGTCCCGTCGGCGGCGTTTGGGGCGTAGCTGCCGGCGGCATCGTCCGCGCCGCCAGCGCAGGCGACCGCGAAGGCGACGATGCCGCCGGCACAAGCCAAGAGGACGCCTCGCGGCGTCCAAAGATCACTCCGCATGAAGAATGTTGGGAAGCAAAATACGCGCCAAGCGTAAGACGATCGACACGGTGTGCTCGCGCTGCGCCAGGGGGTCTGACGCGCGTGTCGCGGTGCCACCGGCGACCCAGCCCGTGGACGCGGTCGCCCTCACGCGCTGGGGCCCTGCGCGGAGGCCGGCCCGCTCTTCGCCCTCGATTCAGGCTGTCGAAGGGGGCCGGGGCCCTGCGCGGCGACCCGTGCGCTCTTCACCTTCGATTCAGGCTGTCGAAGGGGACCGGGGCCCTGCGCGGCGACCCGTGCGCTCAGGCCGCCCGGGGCCGCGCAAAGACCGCGATCGCCACGACGGCCACGACCGCCGAGCTCGTCATGCAGATGGCCGGGAGGAGCCGCGCACCCAGCATCACGCTGAGGTCCCCCGCGAGCGCCGGGAGCTGCGGCAGACTGCACGCGACGAGCAGCGCCCGGAGATCGGCCGCGCTGCGACGGGCCTCGTCAGGACCCTTCGCCTTGGCGAACACCCGCGCGTACACCCTCGGGTACGCGAAGAAGCCGGCGAGCCCGCCGAGCGCCGGGAGCGGCACGCCCAGGTACGCCCAGCGCGTCACGTGCTCCGCGAGGAAGTCGCGCAGGTCGTCGGGCTGCCCCCGGAGGATGACGAGGCGCACGACGAGATCCAGGCCAAAGATGACCGGACCCGCGAGCGCGATCATCGCGGAGACGAGGAGCCGCGTCGTCCTGTGGGTGATGGGCGCCAGCCTACCTCGACCGACGCCGTCCCCGCTAGCGCCCGAGCGCCTCCGCGCGGTTCACGATGCGCGGCGTCAAGAAGATGACGAGCTCGGAGCGGCTGTCGCTCGCCCTCCGCCTCTGGAAGAGGAGGCCGATGAGGGGGATGTCCCCGAAGAACGGGACCTGGTCCAGGTTGCGGCCGGTGTTGCGCGTGAAGATCCCGCCGATGACCGCCGTGTGACCGTCCATGATGAGGAGATCGGTCTCGGCCTCGCGCTTCAGGATCGTGGGGTCGCCGCGCGCGCCCGTCTGGTTGAAGTCCGGCTCGTCGCGGTTGATCTTGACGTGCATCGCGATGCTGCCGTCCGCGGTGACGTGCGGCTTCAC
>CAYNEK010000161.1:0-4433 GCA_964396175.1 uncultured Polyangiaceae bacterium
CGTGGCGCGGCGCGGGACGAGCGTGGCGCGGCGCGGGACGAGCGTGGCGCGGCGCGGGACGAGCGTGGCGCGCGGCGCGGGACGAGCGTGGCGCGCGGCGCGGGACGAGCGTGGCGCGCGGCGGCCGGCGGGAGCGCGCTCTCGTGCCCAGGGACGGAATCGAACCGCCGACACGGGGATTTTCAATCCCCTGCTCTACCGACTGAGCTACCTGGGCGAGGGGCGGGCTTCTGCCACGTTCGTCCTCGTCCTGTCAACGACGAGCGCGACGGCTCACTTCTTCTTTGGCGGGAGCGCGGTGGGGGCGGGCTTCGGCGCGGCCGTGGGCTTGGCCGTCGTCGGAGCCCCGCCGCTCGAGGACGGCTTCTGTTGCGAGAGATTGTAGCCGAAGATGATGGCCGCGATGAGGGCGATGATGCCGACGATGAGCCCGAAGATCTTCCAGAACGAGTATGGGGCGGTCCCCACCACGTCGCCCGTCTGACCGTTGACGAGCACCTGGTACGGCTTGTTCTGGTAGCGGTAGGCCGCGACGTAGACCGGCAAGAGGATGTGCTTGAAGGTCTCGCGCGAGAAGTGGTTCGTGACCGAGAGCCCTCGGTGGGTGTCGCCGCCGACGTCCCTCCCACAGGCCTTCTCCTGGTCCACGGCGATCTTCCCTTGCGCGATCGTCCAGGCGGCGGGCAGCGCGACGGCGTACGACTCGGCGCGCCAGCCCGCGAGGTACGCCGGCGCGTAGGGGACCAGCGTCCGGGTCGAGAAGCTCGTGAGCTGGTCGACGAGCTTCTTGGGCATGCCCTTCGAGCCGCAGACCAAGACGTCGTCGTGGTGGTCGTGCCGCGAACCCCACGCGCTCTCCCAGCGGGTCTTGGTGACCGTGCGCGTCTGGGAGTTGCCTTGCGCGTCGGTGTAGTACTCGGTCTCTTGGTAGTTCCAGCCGCGCTCGGCCGTCCACTCGCTGTGCACGTCCGCGTCGAAGGTCCAGTACGGCACGTAGACGCCGAAGATCTCCTCGAGCTTCGCGAGCTTCCCGAGATCGCTCGGGCGAAACCAGAGGCGCGAGAGCCAGAGCTTGAAGCCGGTCGTCGCGGCGTCCTTGCCGACGAGGAAGGGGATGAGCGACTCGGGGGAGAGCTGGCTCCCCGCGGCGACGGCGACGACCATCGGCGAGGCGCAGTAGGTGCACTTCCCGGCGCGCTCGTTCGGCGCCATCTGCACGGTCGCGCCGCACGACTTGCACTCGACGGCCTGGGTCGCCACGCCGAGGCCGGTCCGCGCCTGCATCGCGACGCCCGCGGCCAGCGGGATCTCGCGCGGGCCGGGGCCGGAGCCCTGCAGGAGCGCTGCGTTGCCCTGGGCCTTGCAGTGGCGGCAGCGCATCCCCCTCGTGGTCGGCTCGTAGAGGAGCTCTCCGCCGCAGTTGTCGCAGCGGAACTGCGCCGCCTCCGCGTTGGGGTCGGAGATCGCCGCTTGCATCAGGGCTGCTCCTTGGCGAGCTCCTCGGCCTTCATGAACGCCGCGGTGCCGACGCCCTCCTGGCGGTACACCACCGTGAGCGTGCGCGGATCGATGACGACGCGGATGGGCATGGCGTTCGATCCTACACGAGAAAAGACGAGCTTGGGATCGGCCGCGGTGAGCCCGTGTGTCAGCGTCGAGGTGCGCCACGCGAGCGCGTCCTCGGGTGAGGCGAGCTTCCCCTTCGCGTTCTGGTGGAGGAGCTGGAGCGTCGTGATGCGTCGCTTCTGCCAGCGCTGCTCCTGGTAGATCTTGAGCGCCTTCACCTCGGCGTTGCAGTACGGGCACGAGGTGTTGTTCACGACGACCAGGACGGCGTCGATCCCCTTCGTGCCGTCGGGGTCGCGGAGATCCTCGAGGTGGATCGTCGTCTTCTCGGTCGCGCCGTCCAGGTACCCTTCGAAGGTCAGATCGCCCGGCAGCGTGTCCCCCACGGCGTAGCGCGGGATGGCCGGGTCGTCCGGCGTCGACACGACGGACGGGTTCCCCTGCGACGAGCCGCCGCCGCCGGGGCTGCCACCGCCGCCGTCGTCCGCGGGCGGGGGAGGCGCCCGGTGATCGCCGCAGGCGGCCGCGAACGCGAGGGAAGCAGAGAGCGCGAGGAGCCGACGCACGCTGGGGAGTCTAGTCCCGTCGAGGTGGGGGCGCCTCGAGCTTCTTCTTCTTCTTCTTCATCTTCGCGACGGAGGTGTCCTCGGTGAAGGAGGACGGGACCGACTGGAACCGGCGAGACGGCGCGCGGTTCGTGTCCGCCGCGCGCGCGCGCTCCTTCGCCAGCTCGAGGAACCTCGCCTGGCTCCGGAGCGGGGGCTCCGAGCCCGTGGGCTCCACGTGCGAGTAGCGGCCGTCCGGGCCGAGCTCCCACGACTTCGTGTTGTCGCTCGCCATCGTCCCGAGGATCTCGGTCGCGATGCGGGTCCTCAGGTCGGGATCGAGGACGGGGACCATCACCTCGACGCGGCGGTGGAAGTTGCGCGGCATCCAGTCCGCGGACGAGAGGTACACCTCGGTGGCTCCGCCGTTCGAGAAGCAGAAGGCGCGCGTGTGCTCGAGGAAGCGATCGATCGTCGCGAGGACGCGGATCCGCTCGCTGACCCCGGGCACGCCGGGCCGGAGACAGCAGATCCCGCGGACGAGCAGGGTGATCTCGACGCCGGCCCGCGCCGCCGCGTAGAGCGCGACGATGACGTCCTGGTCGACGAGGGAGTTCATCTTCGCGACGATCTTCGCGGGGCGGCCCGCGCGGGCGTGGTCGGCCTCGCGGGTGATGAGCTGGATCACCGCCTCGTGGAGCGCGAGCGGCGCGACGACGAGCGCGTTCCACCGCGGAGGGGCGCTGTAGCTCGTGAGGAGGTTGAAGAAGGCGGTCACGTCCTCGCCGATGGTCTCGCTCGCCGTGATGAGCGAGAGATCGGTGTAGTTGCGCGCCGTCGTCGGGTTGTAGTTCCCGGTGGCGAGGTGCACGTAGCGCCGCAGGCGCTCCTTCTCGCGTCGGACGATGAGCATCGCCTTGGCGTGGGTCTTCAGCCCCGAGAGGCCGTAGGCGACGTGGACGCCCGCGTTCTCGAGGGTGCTCGCCCAGCGGATGTTCCACTCCTCGTCGAAGCGCGCCTTCAGCTCGACGATGGCGGTCACCTGCTTGCCGTTGTCGGCGGCGCGGGCGAGCGCGCGGACGATGGGCGAGTCGCGCCCGGCGCGGTAGAGCGTCTGCTTGATGGCGAGCACGTTCGGGTCGTCGGCGGCCCGCTGGACCAGCTCGACGACGCTGTCGAAGCTCTCGTACGGGTGGTGGATGAGGATGTCCTTCTCGCGGATGACGGCGAAGATGTCCTCCGCGTCGCGCAAGGGCGGCAGGACCTGGGGCGTCACGGGCTCGTCGCGGAGGTCGCGGCGATCGTCCTTGGCCACCATGGCCGAGAGATCCGCGAGGTGGAGCGGCCCCTCGACCTTGTAGACGTCGTCGGGGGCGGCGATCTTGAGGGCGCGCGAGAGGCGCTTCAGGGAGCCCGCGGACGACTGGCCGGAGATCTCGACGCGCACGGCGGCGCCCCGGTCGCGGCGCCGCAGCTCTTGCTGGATCGTGGTGAGGAGATCCTCGCCCTCCTCCTCGTCGACCTCGATGTCCCAGTTGCGTGTGACGCGGAAGGCGTACGATCCCTTGAGCTTGTACGCGGGGAAGATCGCCTGGAGATGGCGCGCGATGAGGTCCTCGAGGAGCACGAACGCGAGGCGCGCGCCGGGCACCCGGACCGGCATGAGGCGGCGGAGGACGACGGGCACCTGGACGACGCCGAAGCCCACGTCGACGGCCTCGTGCTCGCGCACGAACTGGACGCCGATGTTGATCGATTTGTTCTTGAGGTGCGGGAAGGGGTGCGCCGGGTCGATCGTGATGGGCGTCAGGATCGGGAAGACGTCCGAGCGGAAGTGGTCGTCGAGGCGGGCGCGCTCGTCCAGAGGCAGCTCGTCGGGGTGTACGAGGAGGATCCCCTCGTGGGAGAGCGCGGGGCGCACCTCGTCGTTCCACACGCCGTGGAGGCGCGCGCAGAGCTCGTGCGCGCGCTGGGACACGGCGGCGAGCTGCTCGGCCGGCGTCGCTCCGTCGGGCGGGAGCTCGACGACGTCGCCGAGGAGCTGCTGCTTCAGCCCGGCGACCCGGACCATGAAGAACTCGTCGAGGTTGGACGCGACGATGCCGAGGAACTTCAGCCGCTCGTACAGCGGGACGCCCGGCGCCTGAGCCTCCGCGAGGACACGCGCGTTGAACTCGAGCCACGACAGCTCGCGGTTGATGTACAGCGACGGCGCGTCGAGCGGCGTGTCCGGCGGAGCGTCGGTGACCGCGACCGTGGCCGGCGTGGGCGTGGGCGTGGGCGTGGGCGTGGGCGTGGGCGTGGGCGTGGGCGTGGGCGTGG
>CAYNEK010000162.1:0-4373 GCA_964396175.1 uncultured Polyangiaceae bacterium
CTGACGGAGCCGCTTGCCGACGATGCCCTCGGGGTACTTCGCGCCGTTCGCCGGCTCGAGCGAGGCCACCTTGGCGTGCTTCAGCCGCTCGATGGCGGCGAACGCCTCCTCGCCCGCGCCGCGCAAGGCGGCGTCGAGGGCGCCCTGGTACATGGCCTCGAAGGTGCCCTTGCTCTTGCCTGGGACGTCGAGCGCTTCGAGCGACCCGAACGCGAGCGCGTCGGGATCGCCGTGCAGGACGCGCGGCAAGGAGGGCGCCACGGCGACCGCGCGCAGTGAGCCCCGCGGCTCGCCCCCGAGCGCGCGGGCGAGGAAGCCCTCGTCGGTCGATTTGTACCCGGGCGTCCCGGTCTCGAGGTAGTCCTGCGCATCGAAGTGGGAGCGAGTCGGATCGGGCGAGCCCGCCGCGTGGACGATCGCGAGCGCGCCCTTGCTCCACGCGGGGAGGAGCGCGGCGAGGCCCGGGTGGAGCGCGAAGGGACCGGAGAGCGGCTTCGCGTCCTTGGGCGGGACGGCGATGGTCGGACGGAGCGCGGCGTACTTGGGGTCCCCGATGGGTGGGACCATCGAGAGGCCGTCGGCCGCGCCCCGCTGGAGGACGAGGACGAGCGTCTTCTTGGACGCGCCCTTCCTTGGCGCGGGGGCGGGCCACGCGAGGCGCGGCACGACGACGAGGGGAGCTGCGAGGCTGAGCAGGGAGAGAAAGCCGCGGCGGTGCATGGGGACCTCTTGGATCAGTGGTGCTGGAAGTCGGGGGAGCCGAGGACGAGCGCGATGGCCCGACGGAGCCGCGTGTCGTCGTGGTCGTCGAGGGGAGGCAAGGTCGCGAGCTCGCGCTCGATGGCCTCACGTGAGGCCGGGGCGAGATCGGTGTGGAGGATCGCGCGGGCCACGCGATCGACGAGGGGCGCCTCCCCGTCGGGGACGAGCCTCGCCGGCGTCCAATCGACGCCGGCGCCGCGGACGTGGTACTTGCCGGCGGTGAGGGCCATGGCGAAGCGGATGCGCCCGACGAGCGCGCCCGTCCCCACCCACGCGCTCGCGATCTCGGGGTAGCCGGTCGGCGGCGAGCACTTGTAGGGGGGCTCACCCAGCCCGTCGAGCACCTGGAGGAGCGGGGCGACGGCCCGCGCGGGGCCCCGGTCGTCGGCCGGATCCGCGAGCGTGAGCGTGCCGCCCACCGCGCGCACCGCCGACACCACCGTCTCGAACGGGTCCTTGATCTTCTCCCCCCGCGCCGTCGCGGACCACAGCTCCGGCGACGAGAACAGGGCCTCGTACGTCTTCGTCAGATCGCCCTTCTCGGCGAGGAACACGGCGGCCACGCGGTCGACGAGGGCTTTGGGCGGATCGTCGCTCACGAAGCGCCTTGCGAGGGCGGTCGCGATGAAGTGCGCGGTCGAGGGGTGCGTCGCGAGCAGATCGAGCACGGCCTCTCCGTCGCCAATCCCGCCGGCGTCGATGGTCTTGCCGAGCACCGTCTTGGGCCCGGGATCGTGGAGCTTCGGACGGAAGACGAACTCGCCGACGACCTGGGGGCGATCGATCGTCCACCCCGTGAACGCCCGCGCGACCTCACGGACGTCGGCCTGTGTGTAGCCGCCGTCGACCCCGAGCGTGTGCAGCTCGAGCAGCTCGCGCCCGTAGTTCTCGTTGAGGCCGCGTCCCTTCTTGGGGGTCCTCTTGTCGGGGGCCTTCGCGCCAGCCCCCGTCGGCGCCCTCTTCGCGGGCGCGGCGGGCCCGTGGGCTGGGGCGGTGGGGGCGGCCTTCGTGGAGGCCTTGGGGGCGAGAGCCTCGGCGGACGAGAGCCAGTTGTCGAGGTAGAAGAGCATCGCGGGGTGCTTCGCGGTCGCGCCGAGCAGCTCGCGGAAGGTGCCGAACACGTGCGCGCGGATGGCGTCGCGCTCGTACGGCGCGGCGAGCCACTTCACCGCCCCCTTCTTGGTGTCGACGTTGAAGTGGTTGAACCAGAAGTCGACGAGCACCTCCTCGAGCTGGCGATCGCTCTCGATGGCCCGCAGGAGCTTCGCCGCGGAGAGCTCCCGGGCGACGTCCTTGGGTGGGCTCTTGTCCTTGCCCTTGTCCTTCTCTTTGGGGGTCTTCCCGTAGAGATCGAGGAGCTCGGCGGTGGGGAGCTGGGTGGCTGGGAGCCGGGCGACCTTGGCCTCGATGGCGGCGTCCTTGCCGGGCTTCAGCTGGGCGGCGATCCAGGCGCTCGTGCCCATCGTCGCCACGCGCTCGACGTCACCGGGTCGCGGCCCAAAGGCGAGCCGGGAGAGCGCCTGGCGTGCCTTCGCGAGCTCCTCGGGTGTCGGGGCGGCGACCTTCTCGACGGGGGGGGCTGGGGGCTCGGCGGCGGCCGACGACGAAGCGGGAGGGGGAGGCGCGGCTGGCTGCTCGGCGCGCGGGGAGGCGCAGGCGGAGAGCATCGCCGCGAGGGCGACGGGGGGCAGGAACGATCCGAGCCAGCGAGCGGCCATGCGTCGAGGCGTAGCACCGCGCGAGCCGCGCGCATCGTTCGTTGCGAGCCGGGGTCCGGTGGGTGATCCACGCCTCGTGCCTCGACGTCCCGGCCACACCCTGCGAACCAGCCAGCGCCGGAGGCGAGCGTACACGGCCTCGCCGAATGGGCGGCGCGTGTCGGCCGCCGAGGGCGGCGGGAGGGTGGCGCCGGTGCGCGCCAGTCGAAGTCTCCCGAATGGGCGGCCCGCCTCGGTCGCCCTGTCGCCGTCCGTCGCTGCTCCGCCCAACGTAGCGTGGGGCATCGGCTCGGTCTCCCGGCTCGGGAGGGCGCTCGGGGTCCTTCGTTTGGGTGGCATCCGTGGCGGCGAACACTCGTCGCGTCGGGATGCAACCCGGTCTCCCCAACTCGACAAGGCCCCGGGCGAGTGATCGCGGCTCCCGTCCGCCGGCCCGGTGGGTGGGGACCGGGTAACTTGGCGGCGTCAAAGGAGACCGAGAACCCGTAGACGCTTGGGTCGGGATCGCAGCTTCCGCTCTGCTCGACCGGGACCTTGCTCGCGCTGGCGCTGAACTGCTTCCCCTCCACGTCCACGGTCACCGTGACGGTCTTGTCCGCGGCGCGGGACGGCGGAGCCGGTGAGACGTTGATAGTGATCGTCTCCCGATCCGCGTAGACCGGGACCCACCCGACGTTCGGCTCGTAGGGCGCGTCCTTCACGGCAACGCTGCTGTCCGTGCAGGAGGCGTTCACGCAGGACCTCACGGCGATAGTGGTCTTACCAGCCAGGAGGCCCTTCGCGTGGACCACCGTGATCACGCCTCCGGAGGAGACCGCGGCGTCATCGCAGTGCGAACCGCACCCGCAGATCGATCCTCCGAGGAGGCTCACCAAAGCGGTGGCAACTAGAGCGGCGACGTTGCCCATGTCTTGATGGATCCGAGGTCGTACTTGTAGATGCGAGACGTTCCAAATGGCGCTCCGCGGGCGACCCAGAGAGCCGTGTCGTTCGTCGCGCACACCGAGTCAAACTGGATCTTCTTGGGGTCGCTCTCGGCAAGCTGCCACGCCTCTGTGCTGCCTGGTCGATACAGGTTCCACCGAATTCCGACGGCCCCGATCGGAAGGTTGGGGACTGCGAGCCACTCGTTCCCACACGCGAACTGGCCTGGTGAGGCTTCTGTCGGCCACGGCAGTTCGAGGACCTCAGGGACGCCTGAGAACTTGACGGTCGTGAACGGGATTCGCCACACGCGGAGTGACTTGTAGAAGCCGCCCATGCCTGTGCCGGCCAAGCCCCAGATCCACTTGGACGACACGCACAACTTGATCGTCTTGTCCGTCCCAGGTGTGCTGTCGAGCAGCGTGCGGACCCCTTGCTCGTCCTTGACGTAGCCACGGAGGCTCGTGGCTGCTTTGGTCTTGATCCACACCCCCAGGTCACCCCATCCCGCTCCGGTCTCGATCCCGCCCCCATCGTCCAGTACCTGCGGACTCTTCTCGGGGAAGGTGTATGCGCTCACGCTGCCGGCGTTGTAGACGAACGCGATCGGGAAATCGCCATCGCTCACGAACCAGTCGTGCAGCGCGTAGGGTGCATGTGGGCTCGACCACGCTAGGTCGAGGTTCTTCCCAAGGCCGGCAACTACTTGCGCAGTGTCGCTCACGACGAGCCCGGTGAAGCGTGGGTTGCTCTGGAGTTGCATGAACGGGAGACCCGCCCCGTCGTTCTGGTACCTCAGCTTCACTGCTGCGATCGTACTGCCCGCGTCACCGTCGACCCAACGGACGACCTGATGAAAGACTCCCGAGACATCCTGCGCGTTTCGCAACTGAACGAGGGGGGCCCCACCCGGTCCGTCATGACTGTTAGCAGTTGCGTGACACAGCTTCGACGAAGATTGGATAGAAT
>CAYNEK010000163.1:0-3908 GCA_964396175.1 uncultured Polyangiaceae bacterium
GGGGCGAGGGAGGGCGCGGAGGGGGCGGGCCGCGGGGGCGGGCGGGGCGACGGAGAGCGCGGAGCGGGCGCGCCGCGGGGGCGGGCGGGGCGACGGAGCGCGCGGGGCGGGCGCGCCGCGGGGGCGGGTGGGGCGACGGAGCGCGCGGAGCGGGCTGGACACGAGGGGCCCTGGTGGCGGCGTCGAAGAGCCCTCGACAGCGCTCGGTGGCTCGTGGCAAAGGCGCCCTGCGTGCGGCCGACCTTCGCGAAGCTCCCGACCCACCTGGCGATCATCCTGGACGGCAACGGCCGCTGGGCCCAGCGCCGAGGGCTGCCGCGCATCGCGGGGCACGAGGTGGGCTCGGAGCGCGTGCGCGAGATCGTGCGCGAGGCGGGCGAGATCGGGATCCCGTACCTGACCGTCTACGCGCTCTCGATGGACAACAAGAAGCGCCCGCCCGCCGAGGTGGCGGCGCTCTACGCGCTCCTCCAGCGCTTCGCCGACTCCGAGCGCCCCGAGCTCGTCGCGCGCGGCGTCCGGGTCGAGGTGGTGGGCGACGTGCCGTCGCTGCCCGGGTTTTGTCGGGAGGCCATCGCGGAGCTCTGTCGGGCGACGGCTGGGGGGACGCGCATGGTCTTCCGCCTCGCGGTCGCGTACAGCGCGCGCGAGGATCTCGCGCAGGCGTGCCGGACGCTCGCGTCGCGCGCGCGCCTCGGCGAGCTCGATCCCGCGAGCATCACCGAGCAGACGCTCCGCGACGCGATGTGGACGGCGGGCGCGCCGAGCCCGGATCTGCTCTTGCGCACGGGAGGCGATCAGCGGCTCTCGGACTTCTTGCTGCTCGAGCTGGCGTACGCGGAGCTCGCCTTCGTCGAGAAGGCGTGGCCCGATTTCGAGCCCAAGGATCTGCACGACGCGCTCCACGCGTACGGGGCGCGCGAGCGCCGCTTCGGGCTCGTCACGGCCGGCTAGCGCGGGGCCTCGCGTCGGAGCGCGAGCGGCTCGCGGTGGATCAGCGCGCGGGCTCGGTGTCGGGGCGCGGGCTCCGGCGGATGAGCCCCTCTTGCTGCGTCGTGGCGACGAGGCGACCGTCGCGCGAGAAGATGCGGCCGCGGACCAGCCCGCGCGCCCCCGACGCCGAGGGGCCCTCGATGTCGTGGAGCAGCCACTCGTCGCACCGAAACGGCCGGTGGAACCACATCGCGTGATCGAGCGACGCGACGTGCATCCCGCGGGTGAGCCAGCTCACCCCGTGCGGCAGGAGCGAGGTCGTGACGAAGGTGAAGTCCGACACGTACGCGAGCAAGTAGCGGTGCAGCGCCGGATCGTCCGGGAGCCTGTCGACCGCGCGGAGCCAGAGCTGGCGTCGCGCCGGCCGCGGCGACGGGACGAAGGGGTTCACGTCCGGATCGGTCGTGCGCATCTCGAAGGGCCTGGGCGCCGTCGCGCGCTGCAGGAGCAGCGGCGGGACCTCGTTCGCGTACGCGAGGACGCGCTCCTGCTCGGTGGGGAGCGCCTCGGGCGCGGGCGCGTCGGGCATCCGATCGGCGTGCTCGAACCCGGCCTCGCGCCTCTGGAAGGACACGGACAGATCGAGGATGGCCTGCCCCGCCTGGATGGCCTTCACGTGGCGGGTCGTGAAGGAGCCGCCGTCGCGGAGCCGGTCGACGTCGTAGACGATGGGGCGGGAGACATCGCCGGGGCGAAGGAAGTACGCGTGGAGCGAGTGCGCGGCCCGCTCGGCGGGGACGGTGCGCCCGGCGGCCGAGAGCGCCTGTCCGAGCACCTGGCCGCCGAAGACCGCGCCCCAGCCGAGATCCTGGCTCGCGCCGCGGTAGATGTTCTCCTCGATCTTCTCGAGCGAGAGGAGGGCGACGAGCTCGGAGAGGATTCGGTCCACGAGGGGGAGCGTAGTCGCGCTCGCGGGCGGGGTGCAGGTCTCGCAGGGCTTTCGTCGCGTCCTCGGAGGGGCTTGCGTCGCGTCCCGGGGGGTGGAAAGAGCACGCCCCGTGCGGTCCCTCGGTCTCGTCGTGTGTGCGCTCCTCATCGGCTGCGGGGGCGGCGACGCGCCCCGCGAGACGCCCGGCTCGGCTGGGGCGGCGGGGGCCGCCGGCGCGGCGGGGAAGCCGAGCACGCCCCCTCCGTCGGTGGAGCTCGCGGGGATCTCGGTGACCCAGGTGACGGACGTCACGGTGATGCGGGACGGCGCGGCGGTGGCCTCGACGGTGGCGCCCGTGGTCGAGGCGAAGCCAGGATTTTTCCGCCTTCATGTGAAGCCGAGCAAGGGCTTTGGGTTCCGCCCCGTGCTGGGGGAGGTGACGATCACCCAGGAGGACGGCGCCGTCTCCGTGCACGCGGTGACCTCGCAGGTCTCGCGCCCGAGCACCGAGGGCGATCCGAGCTCGACGCTCAATGTCCCGGTGCCGACCGAGGCGTTCCGGCTCGGGGCGACCTACTCGGCGCGCCTCGCGCTGAACGGCGAGGAGCAGGCTCGGTTCCCGGCGGAGGGGGCGGCGCCGATCGGGGTGGAGCACGTGAGCGACGGGATGAAGGTGGTGCTCGTGCCTTTTCGGTACGACGCGGACGGGAGCGGTCGGCTGCCGGACGTGGGCGCGCTGGCGGAGCCCTTCCGGCTGAGGATGGCGGCGATGTATCCGGCGCCGAGCGTCGAGCTGGTGGTGCACGAGCCCGTCCCGTACCCGAAGGCGCTCGGCCCGATGGATGACGACGAGTGGGGGGCGTACCTCGACGCGCTGCTCGAGCTCCGGGACGCGGAGGCCGCCCCGCCGAACGTCTACTATTACGCGGTGATGGCGCCGCGGAAGAGCTTTGGGCAGTTCTGTGGTGGAGGCTGCATCGCGGGGCTCGCGTTGGGCAGCATGGGGAAGAAGACGGATCCGTCGAACCGTGGGGCGGTGGGGATCGGGTACGACGACGGGTTCTCGGAGGACACGTTCGTGCACGAGATCGGGCACACGCATGGGATCTTGCACGCGCCGTGCGGCGGCCCGGCGTCGGTGGACAAGAAGTTCCCGTACCCGGACGGGACGATTGGGGTCGCGGGGTACGACGCGCAGAACGAAGTGTGGCTCCACGGGGACGACGCGCACGACGTGATGGGGTACTGCGAGAACCGCTGGGTGAGCGACTATGTGTACGGGAAGCTGGCGAGGGAGATGCAGGTGGTGGCGGCGTCGACGGCGATGGCGCACGTGGCGCCCACGACGTGGGTGCGGGCGCGGGTGGATCTCGAGGGGGAGCTCGTGGCGTCGTCTGCGAGGGAGATCCCGCTGCGTGTGCCGGTGGAGGAGCTCGGGGTGGCGGTGCGGGTGAGGCTAGGGGGCACGCAGGTGGCGGCGCGCTACGCGCCCTTCGAGGACGTCCGAGGCGGCTATGTGTACCTGCCGAAGGGCAGCGTCCCGAGGCGTGGCGACGCGCTCGTCGTCCCCTGACGAAGGGGGGGGCGGTCCCCGGCGTCGCGCGAGCCGGTCCAGGAGCGAGGGGCGGCGGACCTCTCCCCGCGAGCCGCCGCCCGGTCCCAGGGGACCGCTGTCCGGCGCTCGGGAGCCCGCGTCCCGGCCGAGCGCCCCCCCGACCTGGCTGCGAGAGATCCCGTCCGGGCTGCGAGAGATCCCGTCCGGGCTGCGAGATCGGGCGTTCGGGCCCCGAGATCCCGCGTCCGGGCCTCGAGATCGGGCGTCCGGGCCCCGAGATCCCGCGTCCGGTCACCGAAATTCGGCGTCCGGGCCTCGAGATCCCGCGTCCGGTCACCGAGATCGGGCGTCCTGGCCCCGAGATCCCGCGTCCGGGCCTCGAGATCGGGCGTCCGGTCATCGAAATTCGGCGTCCGGGCCTCGAGATCGGGCGTCCTGGCCCCGAGATCCCGCGTCCGGGCCTCGAGATCGGGCGTCCGGTCATGACCGGAC
>CAYNEK010000164.1:0-3793 GCA_964396175.1 uncultured Polyangiaceae bacterium
GCCCGCCGCCAAGGAAGAGCCCCCCGCCCCGACGAAGCCGGTCGCCCCCACGCAGGCCCCCGCCGCCCCCAACGGAGAGCCCCCCGCCGTGGAGCCCGAGGCTCCCGCGAAGCCCGAGCCCGCCGCCAAGGGGGAGCCCTCCGCCACGGAGCCCGGCGCTCCGGCGAAGTCCGAGCCCGCCGCCAAGGAAGAGCCTCCCGCCCCGGAGCCCGAGCCCGCCGCAGAGCCCGCGCCCGCCGCCAAGCAAGAGGCTCCCACCCCGGAGCCCGACGCTCCGGCGAAGCCCAAGCCCGCCGCCAAGGGAGAGCCCCCCGCCGCGGAGCCCGACGCTCCGGCGAAGCCCGAGCCTCCCGCAGAGCCCGAACCCGCCGCCAAGGAGGCGGCACCGAAGGCTGCAGCCGCGCGCCCTTCTCAGAAGCCGACGGCCACGGCCGATCTCGAGGCCGCCGACCCGAAGCACAAGCAGGCGCGTCGCCTCGCACGGCTCCTCGTCGGCGAGATCAAGCTGTACAACGAGGCCGCGGTCAAGGAGGGCATCGCCAGCAAGGCCCTCTTCTCCCGGATCAAGGACGCGTACGATCTGTCCGTCGACACGTACAAGACCCGCACCCCGGAGGAGGTCCGGGCGAAGTTCGACTACCTCTACGATGAGCTCGTCCGTCAGCTCTGCAAGGACGATCCCAGCCTCCTCGGAGACGGCGCCCCCACGCCGAACCCTCCGCGATGACGGACGCCGCCGCTCTCACCCACCGCACGCGCGCCCTACGTGCCAGCGGAGAGATCCAGCGATGGCGATGACCCGACAGGCTCCTCAGGCTCCCTCCGGCTTCGCGAAGCTGGCCGAGCGCCTCCAGGAGGGCGGCAAGATCGACGCCGCGCAGTACGAGGCCGCCGTCACCCACCAGAAGCAGTACGGGATGCGGATCGAGGAGGCGCTGATGGAGGTGCAGGCCATCTCGGAGGCCGAGCTCCTCAAGTTCCTCGCGAGCCACTACCGCACCCGCTTCGTCTCGACGGACAAGCTCGCGAAGGCGGACGTCGATCGGCTCACGCTCGACAAGGTGCCGCGCAAATTCGCCGAGCAACACCAGGTCTTCCCGGTGCTCTACGATCCGCAGGGCCAGGTCCTCTCGATCGTCACGCCCGATCCGGACAACCTCGAGGCGCTGCGGGAGCTCCAGATGATCTCCTCGCTCCGCGAGGTCCGCGCCTTCGTCGCGAGGCCGTACGCCGTGAAGGCCGCCATCGCGAAGTCATACGGCGGCGACATCCACGCCTTCGCGCAGCTCGATCGTCAGGCGCACCAGCAGTTCAGCTCGATGCTCAACGTGTACGAGCGCAACCTCATCTCGGACGAAGAGATGGCCCGGTCGCTCGCCGACGCGAACGTCCGGGAGCGCAACCTCGACGAGGGAGCGCTCGCCAAACCCACCGGCGGCAAGGGCGCCGTCCTCGCCGCCGGCGGGCCGACCACGACCTCCGACGCGTACCTCGAGACGCTGAACGTCCTCGTCAGCCTGCTCGAGAACGGCCGCGCCGAGCTGCGCGGGCACTCGGGCCACGTCGCGCGCATCACGAAGCGACTGTGCGAGCGCGTCGGGATCGCCAAGGTGGAGGTGAACGCCCTCACCGCGGCGGCCTACCTCCACGATCTCGGCAAGCACGGCGCCTACCACCTGACAGCGCTCAACGTCTCCGAGTACGACGGACACCGCGTCGCCGCCGAGAAGGCCGTCGCGACCCCGCGACGCCTGATGGACGGCTGCAGCCTCACCGACGCGACCGTGACGGCGATGGAGACGATGTACGAGCGGTACGATGGCAGCGGCTTCCCGGGCCACATCTCCGGCAAGGACATCCCCCTCGGCGGCCGCATCCTCGCGATCGCAGACACCTACGCCGACCTCACGCAGAACCCACGGAACCCCTTCCGCAAGACGCTGCGCCCTGCCGAGGCCTGCGAGGTGCTGTCGAAGCACAAGGGGGCCGTGTTCGATCCCAACCTCGTCGATCTCTTCCGCCTCGCGATGACCGGCGACGATCTCAAGACCAGGCTGCTCGGAGACCGGTCGGTGGCGTTGCTCGTCGACGCCGACCCCGAGGAGACGACGATCCTCGAGCTGCGCCTCATCCAGCAGGGCTTCCTGGTGAAGATCACGCGCACCGTGGACACGGCCTTCAAGCTGCTCGAGGCCGAGGGCGCGGACGTCGTCGTGTCGGAGCTCGATCTCCAGCCACAGGACGGCTTCGCCCTCCTCACCGAGGTCCGCAAGCACGACTGGGGGAAGGAGCTCCCGTGGGTCATCCTGACGCGCAACTCGGGGCGCGATCAGGCTCTGCGGGCGTACGATCTCGGCGTCGCCGACTTCATCGCGAAGCCGACCAACCCGGACCTGCTCGGCGCGAAGCTCAAGCAGATCGTGCAGTCACGCCTCACGAAGGCTGGGCCTCGCGGCGTGTCCGGGTCGCTGGCGGAGATGGCGCTCCCCGATATCGTCCAGGTGCTCTGGCACGGACGGAAGTCCGGGAGCCTCCGCATCCGCAGCAAGAACGACAACGGCGAGATCCACTTCTCCGACGGCAACATCTGGAACGCCCTCTGGGGCAAGCTCCGCGGAGAAGAGGCCTTCTACGCGATGCTCACCATCACGGAGGGCGACTTCGCGCTCTCGCCGCAGTTCCGCGCGCCGCAGAGGGTGATCGACGCCTCCCCGGAGCAGCTCTTGCTCGAGGGCATGAGGCGCCTCGACGAGGCCGAGCGCGGCTAGTCGCTCGATCGGCTCCCCGAGCCGGACGACAGACGCCCCTAAGGCGGATCGCGCGCGCCCGTGCCTCGACGACGCGGGGCGCCGGGCTCGGGCTCGACGCCAGCAGCCCGCCCCCCTCCGCGCGCTCGGGGCGGCGCGCGCAGACGAGCCTCGCGGCGCGCAGCCCCGAGCCCTCAGCGGACGAAGCGCGTGACGAAGTTCTCCAGCATGCGCTCGCCCGCGGGGGTGTCCACGGCGGCCGCGAGGAGCGCGTCGGCGTCGAGCCCCTCGCGCTCGAGGATCGCTCGGCGCTCCGTCAGATACCCCCGCATGACGTCGCCATCGATCTCGGGGTGGAACTGCACACCCCGTGATCTCCCGAGGGCGAAGGCCGCGGTCGGCTCGAGCGCGGTCGTCGCGAGCACCGACGCGCCCGGCGCCAGGACGCCCACCGTGTCGACGTGCGTCGCGTTGCAGAGGAAGCGATCGTCGAGCCCCTCGAAGAGCGGATCGTCTCCGAGCCGCGTCACGGTCACCGTGCCGATCTCGCGGCCGCGTGGGTTCTTCACGATCTCGCCGCCGTGGGCGGACGCGAGGATCTGGTGCCCGAAGCAGATACCAAGGACCGGAACGTCCGCCGCGTGCGCGGCCCGGAGGAGCTCCTCGGTCCGCAACATCCACGGCGCGCGCTCGGTGACGCTCGAGGCCGAGCCGCTGACGACGAAGGCCGCCGCGCCGAGGAGGTCTCGAGGCAACACGTCGGTCTTCCGCACGTCGATCTCGGCGAACGATCCGCCCCAGACCCTCCGCATCGGCGCCGTGATCCACGGCGCGAAATGCCCTCGCCGCGCCGCGACGGACTCGAGGGTGTCTCCGCAACGGAGGACGACGATGGTGGTCTTGTCTGGAGGTCCAGACAGCTCGGGGAC
The DNA here is from genome assembly GCA_964396175.1 of uncultured Polyangiaceae bacterium. Lineage (GTDB taxonomy): Bacteria > Myxococcota_A > Polyangia > Polyangiales > Polyangiaceae > CAYNEK01. Next base: position 3,677 of record CAYNEK010000164.1, read on the forward strand.
GTGCACGGTGCGGGCGGCGTCTAGCAGCGTCGAGGTCCGGCCGCGACGAGGAGGCTCGCGAACCCAGGGCCGGCGCGCCTTCCGACAAGACCCTCGATGTAGGTTTGTTCTTACTTT
>CAYNEK010000165.1:0-3742 GCA_964396175.1 uncultured Polyangiaceae bacterium
CCGCCGCGCTCGCACCCCACGGTAGGGCCGGCGCCGGCCGCCTGACGGCCGCTGGCTGCGGCGCGGGGACGACACTCCGCCGGGCTGACCGCCGGGCACGTCCGATGAGCGGCGACGCGACACACGGCGGCAAGCAGCCGATGGGCCTGCTGATGCTCGGCGCCATCGGCGTCGTCTTCGGCGACATCGGCACCTCGCCGCTGTACACGATGCGCGCGTTGTTCACCGGGCGCTTCGGCGTGCCGCTCACGCACGACAACGTGCTGGGGCTCCTGTCGGTGATCTTCTGGTCGCTCGTGATCGTCGTGACGCTCAAGTACGCGACGCTGATCATGCGCGCCGACAACCGCGGCGAGGGCGGCGTGCTCGCGCTGACCGCGCTCGTCTCAGGCCGGCTCACGCGGGAGAGCCGGCTCCGATGGTGGCTCGCGGGGCTCGGCATCTTCGGCGCCGCGATGTTCTTCGGCGACGCGATGATCACGCCGGCGGTGTCGGTGCTGGGGGCCCTCGAGGGGATCGAGGTGATGACGCCGGTGCTGACGCCCTACGTCGTCCCGCTCGCGATCGCGATCATCGTCGGGCTGTTCGCGATCCAGCGGCACGGGACGGCGTCGGTCGGCGTGCTGTTCGGGCCGATCTGCGCGCTCTGGTTCGTCGTGCTCGCCGTGCTGGGAGGGATCGCGCTCGCGGAGCACCCGGTCGTCCTGGAGGCGCTCTCGCCGGTGTGGGCGGTCCGCTTCGTCGCCGGCGAGCCGGGCGTCGCGTTCCTGTCGCTCGGCGCGGTCGTGCTCGCCGTCACCGGCACCGAGGCGCTGTATGCCGACATGGGGCACTTCGGCGCCTCGCCCATCCGGCGCGCCTGGCTGCTCGTCGTCGGACCCGCGCTCGTGCTGAACTACTTCGGGCAGGGCGCGCTGCTGCTGACGACGCCTTCGGCGATCGCGAACCCGTTCTACCTGCTCGCGCCGTCGTGGGCGCTCCTGCCGCTCGTGATCCTCGCGACCGCGGCGGCCGTGATCGCGTCGCAGGCGGTCATCTCCGGCGCGTACTCGATCACGCGCGCGGCGGTACAGATGGGCTACTGTCCGCGCCTCGCGATCCGCCACACCTCCGAGAAGGCGATCGGGCAGATCTACGTGCCGTTCATCAACTGGACGCTCCTCGTCGCGGTGGTGCTGCTCGTGGTCGGCTTCCGCTCGTCCACGGCGCTCGCCGGCGCGTACGGCTTCGCGGTGACGATGTCGATGATGATCGACTCGGTCCTCATCTACTTCGTGATGCGCCGCCTCTGGGGGTGGTCGCGGTGGGCCGCGCTCGGCATCACGGCGCCGCTCGCGCTGATCGACCTCGCTTTCCTCTCGTCGAACACGCTGAAGATCCCGTACGGCGGCTGGTTCCCGCTCGTCGTCGGCGCGGTGATGTTCACGCTGCTCACGACCTGGAAGCGCGGGCGCAAGGTCCTGTTCGACCGGCTCTCCGAGGACGCGCTGCCGCTCGAGCAGTTCATCCAGTCGATCGAGCTCGCGCCGCCCGTGCGCGTCGAGGGGACGGCGGTGTTCCTCACCTCGACGCCCGACCGCGTTCCCCACGCGCTCCTGCACAATCTCAAGCACAACAAGGTGCTCCACGAGCGCGTCGTGTTCCTGACCGTCGTCACCCGCGAGATCCCCTACGTCCCGCCCGACGAGCGCCTCGAGATCCGGACGCTGGGCGCGGACTTCTACCGGATGCTGGCCTACTACGGCTTCAAGGAGGAGCCCGACGTCCCCGAGCTCCTCGAGGAGGCCGGCCGCCGGGGCTTCCCGTTCGAGATGATGGAGACCTCGTTCTTCGTCTCGCGCGAGACGCTGGTCGCCTCGGTCCGACCCGGCATGGCGAGGTGGCGCGAGCGCCTGTTCTCGTCGATGTCGAAGAACGCGGTCAAGGCGAGCGACTTCTTCCACGTGCCCGCCAACCGCGTCGTCGAGCTCGGGACGCAGGTGGAGCTGTAGCCCCGGCGCCGGGCTCCGGGCCTGCGCTCGTCGGGGGCGCCCGGACGTCGTCGGCCCGAAGGCCGACCCGCGACGATCCTGCGGCGGCCTCCCGCAGCAACGAAAACGCCGGCACGTAGCCGGCGTCCTCGCGAGCGCGGGGGCAACCGCGCGTCAGGCCGCGGCCGGGAACGCGCCGCGCATCTGCTTCAGCGCCTTGCTCTCGATCTGGCGGATGCGTTCGGCCGAGACGCCGTACTCGTCCGCGAGCTCCTGCAGCGTCGCGGGGTCGGTCTCCCTGAGCCAGCGCGCCTCGATGATGCGCCGGCTGCGGGCGTCGAGCTTCGAGAGCGCGCGCCTGAGCCCCTCGCTCCGCCCCTGCTCCGTCTGCTTCCGCTCGAGGACCTGCGCGGGCTCGTCGGCGCCGTCGGTGAGCCAGGCGATCGGCGCGTAGGCGTGCTCGTCGTCGTCCGACGGCGTCGGGTCGAGCGCGATGTCGTGCCCGGAGAGCCGGGTCTCCATCTCGACCACTTCCTCGGGCTTGACCCCCAGCTCGCGCGCGATCGCCGCGGCCTCGTCGCGCGACAGCGCGTGCGACGAGGTCTTCATGCTGCGCAGGTTGAAGAAGAGCTTGCGCTGCGCCTTCGTGGTCGCGACCTTCACGAGCCGCCAGTTGCGCAGGATGTACTCGTGGATTTCGGCCTTGATCCAGTGGAGCGCGAACGAGACCAGCCGCACGCCACGCTCCGGGTCGAACCGGCGTACGGCCTTCATCAGGCCGACGTTGCCCTCCTGGATCAGGTCGCCCTGCGGCAGCCCGTAGCCCAGGTAGTTGCGGGAGACGGCGACGACGAGGCGCAGGTGCGACAGCACGAGCTGTCCGGCGGCCTCCACGTCCTCCTTCTCGCGCCACCGGCGGCCGAGCTCGGTCTCCTGCTCGGCGGTCAGCAGCGGGAAGCGATTCACCGCCTGGATGTAGTGATCCAGACTCCCGAGCGAAGCGGGGGTCGGGAACGCCAGCGCGGAACCGGTCATCTCGTGTCTCCTCTCTCTACGGTGCCGGGGAACCCTTCGGGTCCTCCTGCCCGACACCAGTTTAGCACTCGAACCTTGAGAGTGCTAACCTGACCGAAAGTTCCCGAGCAATCCAGTCGGATATGACGGGCGGCGCGGGCGGCGGTGCGATCCGCGGCCGGTGCCGACGGGTGTCGGTACCGGCAACCGCGAATCCGGCTCCCTGCCGAGCGGGCGCCTGGAAGTGAGTGAGCGCTCGCGGACGGACGGTCCGCCCTCGCGCGCCGACGTCGCGCCGGTCAGGCGTCGGCGGGCAGCAGCGCGTCGACGAACTCGGCCGCGGCGAACGGGCGGAGGTCGTCCACGCCCTCGCCGACGCCGACGAACGCGAGCGGCACCGGGTGCTCGCGCGCGATCGCCGCGACGACCCCTCCCTTGGCGCTCCCGTCGAGCTTGGTCAGGACGAGCCCCGTCAGGCCGACGGCGCGGTCGAACGCGCCGACCTGGGCGAGCGCGTTCTGGCCGGTGTTGGCGTCGAGCACGAGCAGCACCGCGTGCGGCGCGCCCTCCTGCGCCTTGCCGATCACGCGCTTCACCTTCGCGAGCTCGTCCATCAGGTTGAGCTGCGTGGGCAGGCGCCCGGCGGTGTCCGCGAGCACGACGTCGATGCCGCGCGCCTTCGCCGCGCCGACCGCGTCGAACGCGACCGCCGCCGGATCGCCGCCCGCCTGCGCGATCACCGCGACGCCGTTGCGCTC
>CAYNEK010000166.1:0-3570 GCA_964396175.1 uncultured Polyangiaceae bacterium
GGCGCGAGGCGCGAGGCGCGAGGCGCGGGGCGCGGGGCGCGGGGCGCGGGGCGCGAGGCGCGAGGCGCGGGGCGCGGGGCGCGGGGCGTCAGCGCGTGAAGGTGATCGTCGTCACGAACTGCCCGTCGGTGGGCTCGCCCTTGCGATCGAGCGCGGGCGCGTACCGCTCGCCCAAGGCGCACATGCGCGCCGCGCGGCCGAAGCCGTGCCCCGGATCGGCCGTGATCCTCACCGACGAGGCCGTGCCGTCGGCGCGGATCATGACGACGACCGCGACCCGCGCGCTGTTCACGTCGTCCGCGTCGGCCTCCGGCGGGAAGGGGCACGACCAGTGCGAGCGGAGCGCCTTCGCCGGCCTCGAGCGATCGGGCTCGTCGGGCGGCGGCGGGGGCGGGGGCGGCGCCTTGCCCGTCCCGCCCGGATCGACGCCGCCTCGGGCGCTCGCGTCGTCGACCTTGTCCTTGGACCTCCCGTCCTTGGCCGTGACGCCGCCCGCGAAGCGATCGCCCTCTCCTTGCGTGAGCGTGAAGTCGGTGAAGTCGACGGGCTTGCCGTCGTCGGGCGCGGTCAGCGTCTTGCCGGCCTCGGCGGCGGCGGGCGGTCGCTCGTCCGGCTTGGCGTCCGACTTCGGGGCCGTGGGGGCCTTGGGGACGACGAGGTGCACCGGCTCGGGCTCGGGCTTCTCGTCCTCCTTCTTCTCCTCCGGCTTCGGCGCGACCTTGGGCTGCTCGAGCTCGACGTCGTAGTCGGTCCAGAGCCGGTCGTGGATGGCGTCGGTCGCGTCCTTGGCGAAGTGGCGGAGCTCGCCGAGCGAGCTCAGGCTGTCCAAGATCGGGGGCGCGTGCATCGCCACCGAGAGCATCAGGGTGCCGAGGAGGGGAGACGACAGGGACTTCATCGAGGGGCTTACTTCGACGTCGCGGGCGCCGCGCCGGGGTCCATGCCCGTCGGCGACACGCCGAAGGCGACCTTCACGACGCCGGCCTGCTTCAAGAGGTCCATCACGCGGATGACGCGGCCGTGGGGGACCTGCGCGTCGGCCTTGATGACGGCGCGGAGCTCCGGGTTCTTCGTGTGGGCCTCGCGGGCGAGCGGCAGGACGGCGTCGTCGGCGGGGACGCGGCGCGAGTCGACGACGGTCTCGCCGTTGGCCGCGAGCTCGACGGAGAAGATGGTCTGCTGCTCGGAGCCGGTCGCCGCCTTGGGCAGATCCATGGGCAGGGTCTGCGTGACGATGATCTTGGCGGTGACGATGAAGATGATGAGGAGCACGAGCGAGACGTCGACGAGCGGCGTCACGTTGATGCCGCTCAGGATCTCGTCGTCGCCGGACGGTCCGCTCCCGCCCATGGGCCTACTCCGCCCCCTTCTCGGGCGTCTTGTCGCTGTAGAGGTAGGCGAGGAGCTCGCGCGAGAGGATCTCGCAGCCGGTCATCGACTGCTTCACGCTGCGCTGGAACCAGTTGAACGCGAAGACCGCGGGGATGGCGACGCCGATGCCGACGGCGGTCGCGACGAGGGCCTCGGCGAGGCTCGACATGACGGCCTGGGGGGCGGCGGCGGCGGCGGCGGCGCCGGCCTGGGGGGCGGCGGCCTTCGCGGTCTTGCCGAGCTCGTCGAAGGACTGGAGGATGCCGATGACGGTGCCGAAGAGGCCGATGAAGGGGGCGTTGGCGCCGAGGGTGCCGAGGAAGGAGGTGCGGACCTCGAGGGACTTCTTCTGGGAGAGGCTCTCGGCGGCCATGAGCTCCTGGGCCTCTTCGGGGGAGGTCTCGCTGGCGTCGCGGGCCATGCCGCGGAGGACGACGGCGGCGGCGGGGTGCTTCGACTGCTTCATGGCGGCGCGGGCCTCGTCGAAGCCGCCCGCGCGGAGGGCCTTCGACAGGCGGAGGCGGAGGGCGTCGATGTCCTCGCCGCGGGTGACGTAGACGTAGGCGCGCTCGAGCATGATGGCGACGCTGAGGACGGAGAGCGCGATGAGGAGCCAGAGCACCCAGCCGGCGCCCGTGCCGACCATGATGTGCTTGGCGTTTTCGACGATGTTCATGCTGGGGGGTCCTCTGGGATCTCTGGGGGCGGACGGTCGGCTCGGACCTCGTGGGGGGCCCGCGGCGGCTCGGTCGCGTCGCAGACGGCGGCGACGACCTCCGTCGCGTAGGCGCCGCGCGGTAGCACGAAAGAAAGTCGAACGCTCGACGCTTCCGTGGTCTCGGCGGTGAGGTCCTTGGGTCGGAGCCAGAGGGGGCGGCGGGTGCCCTCGGCGAGGCGGGCGAGCGGGGCGAGGAGCTCGAGGGTCCCCAGGTGGGCGGCGACGACGGCGGCCTCGAGCTCGGCGGGGTGGCCCTCGGGGGCGCGCATCTTGGGGCCGAACAGGGGCCCGGTGGCGGAGACCTCGCCGGCCTCGGCGCGCGCGGAGTCCGTGTCCGGACAGGTGGAGAGGAAGAGCTTGTGGGAGTCGCCGAGCTGCGCGAGATCGCCGGCGAGGACGAGGTGGGCGGAGCCTTCGGCCTGGCGGCGGGCGAGCACCTCGTTGAAGAGGGAGGCCTGGAGGGCGGAGACGAGGAGGCGCCGGAGCTTGGGATCGCGCGGTGGGGGGCTCTCGCCGCGGAGCCAGGCGAGGGCGCGCGCGGGGTTGTCTCCGCCGCGGCCGAAGCGCTGGGCGCCGAAGGCGTTGGGGAGGCCGCGCGCGCCGAGGGCGCGGAAGGCGGCGGCGACGTGCTCCTCGGAGCCAGGATCGAGATCGCGGAGGGTGAGGGTGAAGCGGTTGCCTGCGAGGTGGCCGGTGCGGAGTTTGTTGGGGTGGCGCGCGAGGGAGAGGATCTCGAGCGCGTCGTCGGAGAGGCTCCTGGGATCGGGGACGGCGCGCGCGAGCGGGAAGGGGAACGAGGCCCACTGGGTGGTGACGGCGGCGCGGTCCTTGAGGCCGGCGGTGCCGGCGTCTCGGGGGGTTGTGCCGAGGCGGCGCGCGAGCCGACCGACGGCCTCGAGGGAGTCGAGCCCACGCTTCTTGAAGTGGACGTAGAGGTGCTCGCCGGAGCCGGAGGGGGAGTAGAGGGGCAGCTCGTCGACGAGGAAGTCCTCGGGGGAGCGTTTGAGGGTGGCGCGGGGGCGCGGCATCGGGGTGGGGAGGGTAGGCGAAGTCGGGGGCGGGGTGCGGAAGCCTCGCGCACCTGGGGGCGCCGAGGCGGTCGCCCGGCACGCCAGGCGCCTCGTCCGACCCCGACGAGGCCCCGGTCCGGGCCCCGACACCGGGCGTCCGGGGCCGCGAGGTCCGGCGTTCGGGCCACGCCGAGAGCCGTCCTGGCGGCGAGACGGGGCGTCCGGGCCACGCCGAGAGCCGTCCTGGCGGCGAGACGGGGCGTCCGGGCCACGCCGAGAGCCGTCCTGTCCTCGCCGAGAGCCGTCCTGTCCTCGCCGAGAGCCGTCCTGGCGGCGAGACGGGGCGTCCGGTCCTCGAGATCGGGCGTCCGGTCCTCGAGATTGGGCGTCCGGTCCTCGAGATCGGGCGTCCGGTCCTCGAGATCGGGCGTCCGGTCCTCGCCGAGAGCCGTCCGGTCCTCGAGATCGGGC
>CAYNEK010000167.1:0-1798 GCA_964396175.1 uncultured Polyangiaceae bacterium
GCCGCCGCCGAGGCGAGCCGCCCGAAGGTGTGCTCCGACAGCGTGAAGCCGAAGAACTCGCGGGCGATCTCCGCTGCCTCGTGCGCCTCGTCGAGCACGAGCAGGTCGAACGCAGGCAGCACGAGGTCTTGCCCCGTCGCCTGGCGCACGGCGAGGTGCGCGAAGAGCATGTGGTAGTTCGTGACGACGATGTCCGCGCCCTGCGCCGTGGCCTTCGCGCGCTCGGCGTAGCAGTCGTCCCGGAACGGGCAGCCGTCGCCCTTGCACTCCTCGGAGCCGACCGAGAACTTCGACCAGACCTGAGCGTGCGGGATGAACGCCAGCTCGGAGACGTCGCCCGTCTTCGTCGCCTCGGCCCACGCGAGCACCTCGTCGACCTGCCGCTGCTGGTCGTCGTAGTAGAGCCCGCGCAGCTCGCCGCGCGCTTCGCTCTCGGCCATGCGGTCGAGGCAGACGTAGTTGTTGCGGCCCTTGAGCAGCGCAAAGGTGAACGGCCACGGCAGCACGCTCGCGAGCATCGGCAGGTCCTTCCTGACGAGCTGCTCCTGCAGCGCGATGTTCGCGGTCGCGATGACGACGCGCTTCTTCTCGTGGTGCGCGTGGTGAACGGCCGGCACCGCGTACGCGACCGACTTGCCGGTTCCGCACGGCCCTTCGCCGAGGGCGTGACGCCCGCCGCGCATGGCCTCGTCGACCATGCGGGCGAGCGCCACCTGGCCCTCGCGCATCTCGTAGCCGGGGAACCGCGAGGCGAAGAGCCCGCCGTCCCCGAAGACCTCGGAGAGGTAGTCATTCATCGGTGGCTCCTCGCGGCTCGCTCAGGCGAAGGGATCGACCTCGGTCTCGGCGGCGGCGGGCGCGGCGCTCTCCGTCTGGAGCTGCTCGACGAACGCGCGCGCCTTCTCCACCTGCGACGTCGGCAGGTCCTTGATGCGCTGGACGCCGAACTTCGCGAGGAACCTGTCCGTCGCCTCGCGCGGCAGCGCCTTGAGCGCGGTGACGAGCCCCTGCGCGACGTTGGGGGCCACGGTGCCGTCGCCCTTCGCGTCGCTCTTCTTGTCGTAGCTGTCGAGCGACTGGCCACCCTTCGCGCCGCCGCTGTCCGTCTCGCCGGAGTAGAGCTTCGCGAGATCGTGCTGCGGGAGCGCCTGGAAGGCCTTCTGCTGCTCGACCGAGAGCTGGTGCTCCGGGAGGATCGAGTACGTGGTCTTCGGGTCCTTCGCGGCGCCGTGGCGCTGGATCTCGAAGGCCCACTTCTCGAGGCCGTACTTCTCGCGGACGCGGACGAGGTCCTTGAAGAACATCACGCCCTGCTCGAGGACCTTCACCTCCTTCGAGTCGTAGAGGGCGACGTTCAGCGCGACGCGCAGTGAGGCCTTCGTGCCAGCGGCCTTCATCTTCTCGTCGACCTCGACGTACTTGCCGTCGACGAAGGCCACCTCGCGCGGGTGCGGCTCACCCAGGAAGACGACGACGGCCTTGTCGCCATCGCCCGCGAGCTTGAGCCAGAGCGAGCCGCCCTGGTCGTGCTTCTTCGCCATCTCTTCGGTCTGCTGCCACATGCTGTTCGTCATTGGTCACTGCTCCTTCTTGTTGGGGTTGGTGGTGCTGCTGCTGTCGGTGGTCGTGTTGCGGGTGCTGCGTCGCTCGCGCCGGTACACGGCGATGAGCTGCGTGCCGTCGGCGGCCTCGCCGGCGTCTTCGAGGTGGAAGTCCGCGCCGAGCTCGATGACGTCGTTCAGCTCCCAGCGTCGGAAGAGGCCCGGCAGGCGGATGAAGTCCTCGTCGCCGGGCAGGT
>CAYNEK010000167.1:1898-3476 GCA_964396175.1 uncultured Polyangiaceae bacterium
GCGCGCATGACGCGCCGCCTTTCCGGCGGGCGTCAGGCGCTCCTTGGGGCCGTGGTTAGGGCGTCATGCGCTCGGTGGACTCGGGATGAAGGAGGGCGCCGCGAGCTACGCGGCGCTCGCCCTCGGGAGCGCGGGCACGGGCGTCGGCGGCATCGGCGTGCGCGACGCGAGGACGTTCAACGTGCGGCAGCGGTCGCGGTAGCAGGTGACGGCGACCGTGCTGTCGCCGCTGACGACGACCTGCATGTCGCCGCGCCGGATGGTGAGGCCGTCGCGATCGCGCTTCGCCAAGAGGGCGCCGCAGGCCTTGCAGCGGCAGTCGGTGGCGGTGGTGGACTGGGTCTTCATGGGCTGTCTCCTCGCGACCCACCGGTCATCGGCGGGTACGAGGGCAGCCTCGTTGGAGAGGGGAAGGTGGAAGCCAGGGCAGGATCGGGCGCCGGTTCCGGGGTCCCTCTCTCCCCTCCCTACGGCGAGCGCGTTCGCCGGCCCCTCCGCACCTCCCGGAGGATCGTCACAGCGCGGTCGCTTGCTTGCGAAGGCCCGAAGCAGGCGCGCTCAGCGCTGGGACATTTTGACGGGCCGTGGACAGTCCCAGGACGGCCCTCTGTCCCTTCTTTCTCTTCTCTTCTTCAATAGTTACGTATCTCTTCTCTCTCTGGACAGCTTTCGACGGGTAGGTCTACTCAGAAGCGAATCGCGATTTCTTCGCGAGGGCGCCCTCGAGTCATCGGCCCTTCGAAAATGAGATCTCGCTACGCCTGTGGTGCTACCCGCTGGCGGCTGTCCATGTCCGCGAGGGCGCGCAAGTGCCTGCGGTTGCTGGCGAAAGAGGGCGTTGGCGGGCGGTCGGGACGGAACAGGTAGCTGTCCTGCTGTCCCAGCCGAGCGTGCGGGCCAGGGCCGCGTTCGCGGTGGTGTCCCAGCGCGTCGGGCGAGGTCGCGTTTTCGTCCCCATGAACGCGCGCCAGCCCGACGAGCCGATCCCGTTCCTCACGAAGGAGGAGCGCGACGCGCTCGTCCTCGAGTTCCAGCGCCTCGCTGCCCGCCTCGCGCAGGCAAGGCTCATCGCGCCTGCGACCTCGACGCGCCTGATGCGGACCATCCACCGCGAGCGGCGCCTCGCCGATGAACGGCAGGGCCACCTCGCAGACCTGGTGTTCAACATCCTGGTCAGCATCGAGGACGGCACGCTGAAGGAGGGCGAGCACTTCGCCCGACTGCCCGACGAGCGCGTGGCCGTCCATCCCGAGGCGGTGGCCACGGCCCTCTACCGGGCCGAGCGCGGGCGGCTCCTCCGGCGCGAGCTGCGCGCGCTCCTCGAGCTCGGGTGGCGGCACGAACGCGACGTCGTGGTCGCGCGCTCCGAGCGCGTGCGCTTCGACCACGAGGGCGACCGCCGCCGCTGCGCCGTCCTCCACCTCCCCTCGGCGCGGAAATTCGTCGGCGGTCGCTCGAAGCCTGTCCCAGCCCGCTGAGCCGACCCGCGTTTCCTTCCCCACCGGCGCTTCGTGTCGCCGGCCAGGAAGCGCATGGCCATCAAGGACCTCGTCAGACCGGAGCTGCCGCCGCCGACAC
>CAYNEK010000168.1:0-3452 GCA_964396175.1 uncultured Polyangiaceae bacterium
TGATGGGCTCGACGACCTTCGACGAGTACCGGCGCCACATCGAGGGCGATCGGGCCCTCGCGCGGCGCTTTCAGCGCGTCGACGTCGTCGAGCCGAGCGTCTCCGCGCACCACGACGAGCCCCGGGGGACTCGAGATCGTCCGCGCGCCCATCCTCAGCCACGGCGCTCAGCGCCTCGCAGCCCATTGGCACGGCGTCTTCGACCCCGCAACGCGCCGCCGCGCTCGAGCGACTCGTCACCCGATCTCGCCCGACACCCCCGCGTCGAAGCGGCTGCACGACGGCGCATCCCCGCGGAGATGGCGCGCGCCCCCTTTGCCTCACCCAGCCGGGAGGAGCGACCGGGGCGCAAGAGAGAGCCCGTCTCATCGCTCGGCACGACCCGCGTGCGGCAAACGGCGCGGCACGATCCGTCGACTGCCGAATTCGAGGGACACGGCTCGACCGAGCCCCTACAGAGCCAGCCCAATCGACGTCGGATCCTTCGGATCGACACGCAAGGAAACTTGGGATCCCGAGCCCGGCACGCCATGACCAAAGAGGCGCCTCAGTGTCGCCTCGTACGGGACCCTTCCGGGGACCTCCACCCGGATCCGAAGCTCGAGCTGGGGGACGTCGTTGACCGTGAGTCCCGTCGGCTTGACGGCGAGGACCACCCCCGTCGCCTTCACGCCGTGCTGCATCAGGAAGGCCGCCTTCTTCGCTGCCTTGCGCATGCCGTGCCCGATCGCCATCATCACCCCGCCCACGAGGAGGAAGCTCCCGCCACCGAGCGCGTTCCCGATCATCTCGCCAGCCGTGACGGACGCGGCCCCCATCACCAGGCCCCCCACCGAGCGCCCGACGCCGATGACGATCCAGGGCACCCCGAGCACCACGAACGAGAGCCCCACGACCAGGAGGATGATCCCTGAACCGCCGTCCGCGCCGGCCGCCGCCGAGGACGCGGCCGTCGCGCCCGCCTGGGTGTCCGCCTGCGGGAAGCTCTGCGGACAGATCCCGTGCAGCCTCACGATCGTCTCCATCGTCGCGCGGTGCTGCGCACCCTTGCTCATCTCGAAGATGAGGCTCGCGACGGCCAGATCCAGCCTCCCGAGGTGCTCCCAGGCGTTGGCGCGGTACGCTGCTGCGACAGGATCGATGGCGTCGTGGATAGGGAACTCTCGCGCGTCTTGGCCGAGCACCTGCAGCACCACAGGGTACTCTCCTTTCATCGTCGCCACGCGCGCCCTCGCGCTCCGGTACATCGAGTCCGCGTAGAGATCGTCCGACGCCGAGTCGACGAGGCGGAGCCACGCCTCCGCTCCCGCCAGATCCCGCTGACGACACGCGCCCATGCACAGCGACGCGGCCGTGCTCGAGCGGTGCCGCGGCAGCGTGTACGCCTCGAGCGCGCTCTCCAGCATCGCGCGGTGGCGCGCCCAGTCCGACTTCGCGACGAACTGGTTCCCCAGCGCCTCGGTGAGGAAGAAGAGCTCCTCCGCCGCGTCCACGGCACCCGTCGCCGTGCGCTTCCTCGCCGCCTGCCACGCCGCGAAGACCTCCTGCTCCTTCCAGGCCAAGATCTGCCCCCCGGGGCCGAACAGGTGCGCGATCGTCTGCGGGGGCACGAGCGGTCTCCCGTCCTGCATCTTCAGCCGAATGAGCCGCTCCGGCTCCGACACCTGCACGCGCGTCGGCGGCGCGAACGCCGGCAACTCCGTCCGCGCGCCGAGCTGGTTCTGCGCCCCACAGAACTTGCAGCCCACGAGCCCTCCGCTCGGCGGCGCATCGAAGGGTGCTCCACAGTTCTCGCACAGGAGGAGGCGGACGTAGGCTGTATAGGCCGAGCTCGACGGCGTCGTCATCTCGGGGCGAAGTCGTACGCGCCCGTACGAGCGACCGCAACCCGACCATCCCGAGCCCCAGCACCGGGGACCACGAGGACCTCCGAGGCCGCGGGTGGCCCCCGAAGGTCCGCCGCGTGTGCCCTCATCCTTGACTCGGCGCGGGCCGAGCGGGCACGGCCCCGACCGCCCAAGATCGCGAAGCGCCTCCGCACGCGCCGCAACGGCCCGTCGTCCTCGCGGCGACGGCCCGTCGTCCCCTCCGCCCCCCACCACCCGGGCCGCAGGCCGGGTCGGCGCAGAGACGACGAGACGAGCCTCGACGTCGACCTCGCGGGACGCGAGGGATTGACTACACTCCGGCGCCAGAATGTCGAACGGCCAAGAGAAGCCTCCCCGGCGCAAGCAGGAGCGGGCCCCAGGCGTCGGCGTCCTCGATGAGGTCCGCGCCGAGAAGCCACGCCGGTGGGCCGTCATCCTGCACAACGACGACTACACGACCATGGACTTCGTCGTGCTCGTGCTTACCCGTTACTTCCACAAGTCCGACGCCGAGGCGCACCACGTCATGCTCACCGTCCACCACAAGGGCAGCGCGATCGCGGGCGTCTACTCGCGCGACGTCGCCGAGACGAAGGTCGCCGAGGTCACCGGCGTCGCCCGAGACCACGGCTACCCGCTCCTTCTCACGGCCGAGCCAGAATGAACATCTCCAGCGACGTCAAGGTCGCGGTCAGCATGGCCGCGAACGAAGCAAGGTCCCGCTCCCACGAGTACATCACCGTCGAGCACCTCCTCTTCGGCCTGCTGTTCGACGAGGCGACCCGCGCGGTCGTCCGCCACGCGGGCGGCGATCCCGATCCGCTGCGCGAGGCGGTGAAGCAACACCTCGACGGAGAGGAGGGCGGCGCCACGGACGCGGCACCCTCGCCCTCGCTGGGGTTCACGCGGGTGCTGAACCGCGCCGCCGCCCACGTCCAATCGAGCGGGAGGGACGAGATCCTCGGGCGCGACGTCCTCGTCGCCATCTTCGGCGAGCGGGACTCGACCGCGGTGAGCCTGCTCGAGCAGGCCGGCGTCACGCGCCTCGGGATCTTGAGCTTCATCTCGCACGGGATCTCTCGCATCGACGACGACGCGTCTGACAAGGGTGCCGCGGACGACGACGACGACGACGACGAGGGCACCGCCGATCCGCTCCGCGCCTTCTGCGTGAACCTCAACGAGGAGGCGCGCGAGGGCCGCGTCGATCCGCTCATCGGGCGCGAGAAGGAGATCACGCGGTGCGTGCAGATCCTCGCGCGACGACGGAAGAACAACCCCATGCTCGTCGGCGACGCGGGCGTCGGCAAGACCGCCATCGCCGAGGGGCTCGCGTGGAAGATCGAGCGGAGGGAGGTCCCCGAGCCGCTCCACCACGCCGAGATCTTCGCGCTCGATCTCGGCGCCCTCCTCGCGGGGACGCGCTACCGCGGCGACTTCGAAAATCGCCTGAAGGCCGTGCTGAAGGCGCTCGCAGACCGCCCTGGCGCCGTCCTCTTCATCGACGAGCTCCACACGATCATGGGTGCGGGGCAGGTCCAGGGCGGCACCATGGACGCGTCGAACCTCCTGAAGCCCGCGCTC
>CAYNEK010000169.1:0-3301 GCA_964396175.1 uncultured Polyangiaceae bacterium
GCGTGACGGCCGCGTACATGAACTTCTCGCTCGGCTTCTTCGTCGGCGGGCAGGTCCTCGCCGGGATCCTGGGCTCGGTCGTCACGTACTTCTACGGGCCCGACGGCCGCCACGGCGCGAACTACATGCAGACGGCCGCCGCGTCCGTCGCGTCCATGGCGGCGATGGGCGTGCTCATCCAGGCCATGGTGTGGCTCGGCCTCCCCGAGCCCGCGACCTGGAAGCTCATCCTCTACTTCCTCTGCGTGGGCATGTTCGGGATCGGCGTCGGGATGCTCTACACGCCGATCCTCGTCGACAAGCTGCAGCTCACCTACCCCTCGGGGCTCGCCGTCGCGAACATCCTCCGCGCGCTCACCGACGTCCGGCTGTTGAAGCGCAGCGTCGGGCAGCTCTTCAGCGGCATCGGCATCGGCGCCGCGCTCCCGCTCCTCCTCGAGAAGGGCGCGAAGCTCCCGGGGGTCGAGGCGATCGCCGCGACCGGGATCAGCACCTCGACCATCGGCGCCGCGATGATCGTCGGCGCGCGCATCACGATCCCCGCGATGCTCTACGCCTTCGCGCTGAACACCATGACCCCGTGGTTTCGCGCCATGGGCTGGCTCGGCGAGCACGATCCTTACCGGAAGTTCGCCTTCCTCGTCGCGCTCGGGATGATCATGGGCGCGGCGGTCGTCGACATCGCGCTCATCCTCCGCCAAGCCATCGGGCAGCTCCGCAGGACGGAGGCCCCCGCCGGCGCGCCCCGCGAGGGCGAAGAGTGGAAGCAGACCAACACGCGGCGGCTCGTGCTCTTCGTCGCGGCGACGGGGGTCGCGGTGGTCGCCGTATCACACGGGCTCCTCCAGGTGCCGCTCGGGTGGGTGCTCTTCGCGGTCGCCTTCAGCTTCCTCATGATGCTGGTCAACGGCATCAGCCTCGGCATCACGGACTCGAACCCGATCTCGACGGCCTTCGTGCTCAGCATCGTCGCGATGACGGCGATGGGCCTCGCCGATCCGATCGCGGGGCTCCTCGCCGGGAGCATCGTCTTCGTGGTCTGCTCGATCGGCGGCGACATGCAGCAGGACCGCTCGACCGGGTGGCGCCTCGGGACCAACCGCACCATCCAGTTCCGCTACCAGCTGGTCGGCGTGGTCCTCGGCGCGGTCCTCGCGGTGTTCATGGCGAAGATCTTCATGGAAGCGTACCCCGTCCTCAAGATCGACATCCACTCGAACCCGGACGCGAAGGTCGCGCAGTGGCAGAGCGCGATGACGTACAAATTCGTCGGCGCGCTCCGGGGGATCACGCAGCCGAAGAGCTGGCAGGTCCCGGCGATCCTGGTGGGCGTCGCGATCGGGCTCGTCACCGAGGCGCTCCGCAAGGCGGTGAAGAGCCACGCCCGCTACAAGGAGTGGACGAAGACCACGGGGGGCGGCGTCGCCGACTTCGCGCTCGACGCCCTGGTCTTGCCCTCGCCGTACGCGTCGTCGTTCGCGGGCTTCGTCGAGCTGATGACGTGTGTCTGGTGGGGGATCGGCGGGATCTTCTCGTCGCTCTGGAACACGCTGGCCGCGCGGAGCGCGAAGCGGCGGGGCTCCGGTGAGGGGGGCGAGGCGCTCCCCGACGACATGTCGACGACGTCGCTCGTGGGCGGCGGGCTCATCGCGGGCGACTCGATCGCGGCGCTCGTGCTCGGTGTCCTCGGGCTCGTCGAGTCGGGCGCGCTCGGGAAGATCCTGGGAGGCCAGGCGAGCTCGCTCCCCGCGGCGCCGTCGGCGTCCTCGAGCACGCTGCCCGCCGTCCCTCCGCCGCCCTGATCCTCGGAGCGCCGCGCGTGCGTCATCCTCAACCAGACGCCCCCGAGCCTCGCGTGACACATGGCCACCAGGCGCCACCTGCGACAACGACAGCAGCGGCCGGCGTCGTGCCCGTGCGGGCGCGACCGCGTGGACGATCCAGCGCCTCGAGTCCCCCGCGACAATCCCGTCCGCGCCGGAGCCGCGCACCGCAGACCGTCTCGGGGGAACGTCCAACGTCGATGCTGTGGGACAACCCCGTCCGCGCGGGAGCCGCGCCCCGGAGACTGGCCGCGCCGGGCACGCCACATCCGGGACGCCGACGGACCGCGCACGTCGCTCCCCGGACGCGAGGTCCGCACACACCACGCCCCGCACGGTCGATGCCGGCGCAGAACGGGTCCCGTAGACTGGCGGCCCCGCGAGCCCCGTGGCCGTAGACCGTAGACGCGAGGAGGCGGCGTCTTGTATAGTGGCGTCTAGGTTGCACCTCGCGATGGGCGAGCCCGCATGACGTCGACCTCTATGTGCTCCACTGTGGTGAGCAGCGCAGAGCGCCCCTCGATCTCTGCTGTAGGCAGCCGCAATCAGGCTCTCGTCGGCGGGGCGCCGCAGGGCGCCTCGACACAGCGACACCTCCGACCGCGCAGGAGGCTCCTTCATGGTTGAGCCTCCACCAGCGGCCGCCGAGGAGGACGGGGCCCCAGGCCGCGATCCCCAGCGCAGCCCATCTACGACGAGCGACGCAGACGGCACGCTCACACCTCACCACTTCAGCGTCCTCGCCCGCGACGGGACCGTCCTCGCGATGTCCGGGGACGTGGCCGGGATCCCGGTCTCGGCGTTCCTGGGAACGAACGGGCGGAGGTGGGTCGACAGCTCCTCCATCGCCACGTTCGACCGCGCCCTCACCGCCGTGTTCGAGACGCGACGCCCGCAGGCGTTCGAGTGGCTCGCGGCCGCGAGCGGCCGACGGTACGCGAGCCGCCTCGTCCCGTATTGGGACGGAGCTCAGTCGATGCAGGCCATCCTGATGAGCGACGACATCGGCGCGCGGGAGAGCGAGCGCGCCGCGCGCGAGGAGAAGGAGCAGCTCCTCGAGGCGCTCGTCCAGGGCGCGTTCGAGGGCCTGCAGGTTTCGGTGGACGGGACGATCCTCGTCGCCAACGACGCGCTCGCCCGCATGCTCCGCGTCCCGCTCGAGCAGGTGATCGGGCAGAGCGGCTTCGGCTTCTGCCACCCGGACGACCGAGCGCGCGCGCGCGCGCTGGCCCAGGCGCGATCGGAGGCGCCCTACGAGGTGACGGGCCTGCGCCCCGACGGGACCACCTTCCCGTGCGAGATCATCGGCCGCCAGATCACCTACCGAGGACGAGCCGCGAGGCTGACCGGGTTCCGCGATCTCACCGAGCGGCGTCGTGCCGAGCGCGAGCGGCAAGAGCTCCAGGAGCGCATCGGACAGGCGCAGAAGCTCGAGAGCCTCGGCACCCTCGCGGGCGGCATCGCCCACGACTTCAACA
>CAYNEK010000170.1:0-3250 GCA_964396175.1 uncultured Polyangiaceae bacterium
GCTGGCCCGTGCTGAACTTCCTGCTGACCTCCGGGCTGGTGGCGGGACTCAGTCTGGGATTGCGGTTTTCGGAGAAGATGGTGCAGAATGAAAAGCTCCGGAAAGAGACCGAGCGGGAACGGATCCGTACCGAACTCGATTCGCTGAAGCACCAGATCAATCCGCATTTTCTCTTCAACACCCTCAACTCGATCTACTCGCTGGCGCTGATCCGGAGCGAAAAAACGCCCGAGGCGGTGATGATGCTGGCCGACATGATGCACTATGTGCTGCAGGAAGGAAAACAGGAGCGGGTGCCGCTGGAGAAGGAGATAGGGTACCTGACTCATTACGTTGACCTGCAGAAACTCCGGCTGAGCGAAAACGTGGAGGTGCGGATGACCGTGGCAGGCGATCCCGTCATTTACGAAGTGCCCCCGATGATCCTCTTTCCCCTGCTGGAAAACGCATTCAAATACGGAACCAGCTCGCACCAGCAGGCGGTCATCGGGATTGAGATCGTGATCGGCGGAGGAAAACTGGCCTACACCGTCACCAACCCGATCTTCGCAGGCCGGGAACAGGCCGGCACGTTCGGCATCGGCATCCGCAACACCCGTCTCCGGCTCGATCTCATCTATCCCCACCGGCACCGGATCGCGCTTTCCGACGACGGCCGTCAGTTCACCGCACACCTTGAAATTGACCTGGCATGATGACCGCGATTGCCGTTGACGACGAGCCGCTGGCGCTGGAAGTGATCAAGAAATACGTCGCCGACACCCCGCTGGTGCAGCTCGAGGCCTGCTTCACCGACGCGCTCCAGGCCCTGACATTCCTGAAAAGCCGGCGGGTGGACCTGCTGATCCTCGACATCCAGATGCCCGACATCAGCGGGATCCGGTTCCTCGAAAGCCTCACCGACCCTCCCCTGGTGATCTTCACCACGGGCTAAGCAGAATATGCGGTGAAGGGATTCGAGCGCGCCGCGGTGGACTACCTGCTCAAGCCGGTACGCTTCGAACGGTTTGTCATTGCACTGGGGCGGGCGCAACGGATGCGGGAGGTGCGCACGGCGGAAAGGGAGCAGCGGGAAGAGGGGCACCTGTTCGTCAAATCGGGATACGGCAGCGTGCGCATTGATTTTCCCGACATCCTCTACATCGAAGGGGTCGACGATTACCTCCGCATCCACTTTACCGGCAACCGCAATCCCCTCCTCTCGCAGATGAGTCTCCGGAGCATGCTCGAACAGCTTCCGCCGGGCCGCTTCATGCGGGTGCACCGCAGTTACATCGTCGCCCTGCGCCATATCCTCAGCGTAAGAAAGAAGACCATCCGGCTTTCTGACAGTACTCAGTTGCCCGTCGGTGACACCTATGCCGGGGAGGTGAATGCCTGGCTGGGAGGGAAAAGCGAGCAATAGAACAAGCGACCGGAGGAATACTCGAACAATAGAACAATCGAACAATCGAACAATCGAACGGCAGATTTTGACTGCAGCTATAGTTGCCAAATAACTTTTTTGCTTGATACATTCTCGCCAAGCCGGATCTGAATAAAATAAATACCCGGTTTAAGGTTCATTTTTTTCAAATTCCGGGTGTTCAGACAATAAGTCATTGAGCCGGGAGTTGATTCCCCTCTAAAGACCGTATAAACAACTCTTCCGATAAGATCCTTCAACAGGACTTCAAGATACGTTTTCTCTTTACAGATCAAGCTGATCGTCAGATGTCCGGTGAATGGGTTGGGAAATACTTCGAATGGGTTGAATTCGTTTTTTTTAATCACGGCAGGTATGACTTCAAGTTTAGAGAACACAATACTGAGAACCGGCGGGTAGGAAGCAACGTCTGTTCTCTGGTATATTAAAAATACGTTATTGCTATCCGATTTCAGGGTGATATTTCTGAAATCGTCCGGTCCTGTCTGCAGAATCTTTTTATTCCAAATATCGCCATTTTGATAATAACAAACCAGCTGAAATACAGTATCTGATATTTGCTCAGAGTCAGCTATGTGAACATGTCCGTTGATATCTGTCGCAATGGCCACTTCCCTGGCTCTTTTTGAGATCATGAGCGGTTCAGTAAGCCCGGATGGTGTCATTTCAGCAAGAAAAGTAGCCGTCTGCGAAATTGAAGTGTCACGCCTTAGTTGGCCCCACAAATAAACAGGCAAACTGTCGGAGATTAATCCAAGGTCATTGTTTTCCCAAGAAAGGGTATCGCTTAACTCAGTAAAATTACTCCAAACTCCATTGTTCATGGAAAATCCGATAGCATGGTCATCATAACTGTTTTCATTCTTATAGTAGTGATAACCTATACAGTACAAATCATTCTGCTTGCCAACAAGAACCCTGTTTAAAAAGAACATGTCATGATCCCAGACATACGGTTGAAAATCACCACTCCAGGAACCATTATCCAGTGTCCGATAGATGATGCTGCGATAATACCAAAAGCAATACACCCTATTATTGTGATCAATAGCGATTCTGTTATGCATTGCTCCCGGCATGGTGTCTGATAAAAATAATGGTTCGCTCCAATTTGACCCGTTAAAAAAGATGTAGCAAATCTTTGTTTTCGAATAATCCAGAACATTATAATCATAGACCACATGAAGGTGGTTAACGCTGTTAGAGACGATATGTGGCAGGTCCATCCACAAACTTTTGTTCAATGAAATATCCATTGGCACGGACCACGTATTGCCATTATCCGTGGAGTGTGAATAAAATATCTTCCTGAAATGCAATGAAAGTTCTTTCGACCAGACGCAATGAATGATGTGTGATTTATCAATCACGAAATCCGGACTTACATTGAATCCGCCGGTTGAAATTACTTGTGGCTCAGACCACTCCTGGGAATGAACGGTGCCGATGGCCAGTAAAAATACCAGGTGAAAACAGACTGATCGCAAATTAAACCGTTTATGACACTTCATTTTCATCAATTCAGCGGCAGGTAAACGACTTTCTCCGCGGCCATTCTCCCGCCGGATATGACCAGGACAAAATAGATCCCCGGCAGCAGATGCAATTTCCGGGAGTCAATAGAAAATATCACATTGCCGGGAAAGTGTTTTCCATGAAAGACAGTACAAACATTCCTACCCAGGTAATCTGCAAGCCGGATCGTCAGATCCTGTTCATCGAAAGCATTGAATTCAACAGATAAAAAGCTCGGGAACGGGTTTGGGAAAACCCTGAATAATACTGGTTCGGGAATGTCGTATCCGATCTCAGTAAGGGCATGTT
>CAYNEK010000171.1:0-2899 GCA_964396175.1 uncultured Polyangiaceae bacterium
TGTTCCCGCTCACGCCCCCTGATGCCCTGGCGCACCTCTTCGATCCGCCTGCATGAGGTCGCCCCGACGCCGCCTGCCCGCATCCCCTCACGCACGCGGATTTGTCCGTGTCGGTCACGGCGGTGTAGTCCGCGCAGCCGGAGGCGGAGCATCGGCGCCTGGCAGCCGCCCAAATAGGTGACGGGAAGGACGCGGCAACGCCTTCCCGTCGTGCTCCGAAGGTTTGGAAGGACGGAGCCCCCAACAAGTCGTACGAAGCGCGGTCGAGGTCAAGATTTGGCAGCAGCGCACGCCCACGCCCTCCGAGGTGCGGCCGAGCGTCTGCCCGAGGTGCGGCGCGGCGAGCTGCCCGCCCGGCGGCGGCATCGTCGTGCGCGGCCACGGCGTTCGTGAGCGGCAGTTGCGCGGTCCGCCGGCTCCCGATGCCGCTCCGACCACGATCGTCATCAATGCACGGCGCTACCGCTGCAAGCGCTGCGGCGCCGTCATCGTCGTCGTACCGCGCGAGACCATGCCGGGGCGGTCGTACACCGCATCGGCGATCGGCTTCGCGCTCGCGCTCTTCGGCCTGCTCGGCCTGGGGCTCGCCGAGGTCCGCGAGCGCACCAGCCCCTGGCGCATCGTCGGCGAGGCCGCCCGCGGCGGCTGGGCGACGCTGCGACGCTGGGTCGAGGCGATCCGAGCGAGGACGCTGTTCCCGGTCGTGCGCGGGATTCCGCCCGACTGGACGCTGCGTCAAGCCGCCGAGCGCGTCGCGGCGACGCTGCTCGCGTACGCGCCCCCAGCTCTCGCGAGCGAGCCCATCGTCGCTCGCGTGTTCGCCGGGGCCGCTCGGGCTCGGTGAGGCCGCACTTCACGGAGGGCCGTCGATCGAAGCGTCCACCCGACAAGATCACTGCCGAGCCGAGCGCGCCTCGGGCATCGGTCTTCGCGCGCCGCAGCCGATCGGCCTTCGCGGCGCGGAAAGGCCCCCTCATGTCTCTTGCCCCCAAGGACCACGCCGAAGCCGTGGCCGTCTTCCGCAGCCAGATCATCGGCGCGCTCACCCATCGCGAGCTCGACCGCGGCGAGCTCTCCGAGCTGCTCGCCGAGCTGAGCCGACAGCGCTGGCGCGCCCCCGGCAGCGACCACACCCGCACCTACGCCGTCTCGACGCTCGAGCGCTGGCTCGGCCGCTACCGCGACGGCGGCCTCGAGGCGCTGCGGCCCAAGCCCCGCGACGATCGCGGCCGCGGACGCAACCTCACCCCCGAGCAGCGCGACCTCTTGCTCGCGATCCGCCGCGAGCACCCCTCGGCCTCGGTGCCCGTCATCCTGCGCACGCTCCGGCTCGACGGCCGCCTCGACGAGAAGGCCGTCTCCGCCCCCACCGTCCGGCGCCTCTACGCACAGCACGGCCTCGACAAGGTTCCGATGCGCGACGGCGCAGGACCGAAGCAGCGGCTGCGCTGGCAGGCCGAGCGCCCCGGCGCCATCTGGCACGGCGACGTCTGCCACGCCTCGCCCATCGTCTGCGACGGCGTCTCGAGGCCCGTGCGCATCCACGGCCTGCTCGACGACGCCTCGCGCTACGTCATCGCGCTCGAAGCGCACCCGACCGAGAAGGAGTCCGACCTGCTCGCCGTGCTCGTGCGCGCCGTCCGCAAGCACGGCCCCCCCGACGCGCTCTATCTCGACAACGGTTCGACCTACCGCGGCGACATGCTGCGCCTCGCGTGCGCGCGCATGGGCGTCACGCTCCTGCATGCCAAGCCCTACGACCCCGAGGCGCGCGGCAAGATGGAGCGCTTCTGGCGCACGCTGCGCGAGCAGTGCCTCGACTTCCTCGGCTCCTGCTCGTCGCTGCACGACGTCAACGTCCGGCTCTTCGCTTGGCTCGACCAGCACTACCACGCGAGCCCGCACGCCTCGCTGCTCGGCCGCTCGCCCGAGCGCGTCTACGCCTCCGCTCCGCGCGCCCCCGATCGCTTCGACGAGAAGAAGCTCCGCGCGGCGCTCACCGCGCGCGTACGCCGTCGCGTCCGGCGCGACTCCACCGTCAGCATCGACGGCGCCGACTGGGAGCTCGACCAGGGCTTCCTCGCCGGAAGGCTCGTCATGGTCGCCCGCTGCCTCGTCGAGCCGACCGAGGCGCCGTGGGTCGAGCACGACGGCAAGCGCTACGAGCTGCATCCCGTCGATGCTGTCGGCAATGCCCATCGCAAGCGGCAGCCGCGGCGCGTCGAGGTCGAGCCGAAGCTCGGCGGCAAGACGCACTTCGACCCGCCCGGCGCGCTGCTCGACCGCGCCGTCGGCCGCACGCCGAAGCACGGAGGTGCGCGATGAGCCCGTCGTACCTCGCACACTTCGGCCTGCGGTCCGCGCCGTTCTCGAAGGAGATCACCGACGCCGACCTCTGGCTCCCCTCGTCGAAGGACGCCCTCGTCGCAGAGCTCACCGACGCCGTCGAGTCGCGCGAGTCGGTGCTGCTCTCGGGCGAGCCCGGCGTCGGCAAGACGTGCGTGCTGCGCGCGCTTCGGCATCGGCTGCCCCAGGCGGGCTTTCGCCTGACCTATTGCCATAACGCGACGCTCGGACGGCGCGACTTCTACCGCCAGCTCTGCGTCGCGCTCGGCCTCACCCCCTCGGCGACCGCCGCCGCCGTCTTCTACGCCGTCAGCACGCACGTCGAGGAGCTCGGACGCGAGCGCGTGCACCCCGTCTTCCTGCTCGACGAGGCGCACCTGCTGCATCAGGACACGCTCGACCACCTGCACATCCTGCTCAACTACCAGTGGGATAGCCGCGCCCTGCTCTCGCTCGTGCTCGTGGGCCTGCCCGAGCTCGACGACAGGCTCGCCGTGCGCCGTAACCGCTCGCTCTACTCGCGCCTGCACAGGCGTCTGCGCATCGACCCGCT
>CAYNEK010000172.1:0-2763 GCA_964396175.1 uncultured Polyangiaceae bacterium
CGCGCCGACGTCGTGCGGGAGATCGCCGCCGAGCACGGCTACGAGGGCGAGTTCCTCGACGTCGAGGACACCGGCGAGGTGCTCGACACCATCAGCCAGAGCGCCGAGACCGATGCGCGCTTCCTGCGGCGCCTCGCCGCGCGCGAGGAGTACGAGTACTTCGTCGACGACACGGGCTTTCACTGGCGCTCGCGCGATCAGGCCAGCGCGCCGAAGCACGTGCTGACGTGGTTCTCCGACCCGGGGCGCGGCGACATCATCTCGGTCAGCGTCGAGAGCGATCTCCAGCGACGCGCCGGCCGCGTCGAGGTGCGTGGGCGCGATCCGCTCGCCAAGACCACGGTGGAGTCGGCGGCGACGAGCGCCACGGTCGAGCGCGCGACGCTGAGCGACGTCCTCGAGGTGGTCGATCGCGAGACCGGCGAGACCTCGCTCCAGGAGCGCAACGCGACGACCAGCGTGCATCCGACCTCCGCGCCGACGCCGGCTGCCGCCGAGCGCGAGTCGGCCGCGCGCTTCCGCCGCGCCGAACGCGAGACGGTGAAGCTCGCGCTGCAGGTGGTGGGCGATCCGACGCTGCGCGCGAAGCAGGTCGTCGAGGTGCGCGGCATCTCGAGCCTGCTCTCGGGCAAGTACTACGTGACCGAGGCGAAGCACGTCATCTCGTCCTCGGGCTACGTGGTCGACCTGAAGCTCACGCGCGACGGCACCGGCGCTCGCCGAGGCGCGGGCCCGAACGCACGAGGGCAGCCGCAGGGCGGCGAGCCGAACCGCACCACGCCGGCGACCGGCACGAGCACCGTGACCGAGCTCGAGCGCGTCGACCCGGAGACGGGCCGCACCGTCGTCGAGTACCGGCACGACGGCAACGTCGTCGGCGTCGAGGACCCGGAGGCCGGCGTCAGCCGCATGTACTGAGGAGCCACGCGATGAGCACCTTCGACGACGACATCCACACGCACGATTCGCGGCTCCTCGGCATGTACGTGGGCTACGTGACGAAGCGCGACGACGAGGAGCAGCTCGGTCGTGTGCGCGTCTGCATCCCGGGCGTGCTCGAGCCCGAGAGCGCGTGGGCGTGGCCGCTGGGGACGAGCGGCGGCGGCTCGAAGGACCGGGGCTTCTTCGCGGTGCCCGAGGAGGGCGCCGAGGTCGCGGTCTTCTTCAACCAGGGCAACGTCGACGCGCCGTACTACCTCGCGGCGCACTGGGGGAAGCCGAACGGAGAGAGCGAGGTCCCCGAGGAGGCTCAGAAGAACCCGCCCGACAACCGCGTGCTCGCCACGCAGACCTTTCGCGTCGAGCTCGATGAGACGACCGGCGGGCGGAAGCTCCGGCTCACCAACAGGAAGACCGGCGACCACCTCGTCTTCGACGCCGAGGAGAACACCGTGACGCTGCAGGCGACGACGGCGCTCACGCTGCGCGCGGTCGGCGCCATCAGCATCGAGGGCACGCAGATCACCATCGGCGGCCGCGTCGTCCGGCCCATCGCCGCCCCCATCTGAAGGAGACGTGCTGTGGCCCTCCCGATCTGCCTCGAAATCCCTGAGCTCGGCGATCCGCCGGTCATCACGCTACCGGGCGGCGTGAGCATCCAGCAGTTCAACCTGATGGAGGCCATCCAACCCGCGCTCACGCCGCTGATGCCCGTGTTCGACATCATCGACACCGTGGTGGCGGTCTTCAACTGCGTGAAGGCCATCCCGGACTCGCTCGGGCCGCCGCCTGACCCCACCGCGCTCGCCGCGTGCATCCCCGAGCTGGCCGAGAAGGTGTCGAAGCTCTTGAAGCTCATCCCGCAGCTCTCGCTGCCGTACACCATCATCGGGATCATCGACCTGGTCATCGACACGCTGAGGCAGGCGCGCGATCAGCTCCTGCACCTGCAGCAGCAGATGCAGCAGATCCTCGGCGCCATCGATCGCGCGACCGAGCTCGAGGACGCGGGCCTCATGGCCATCACGAGCTGCGCGCAGGCGAACGTCGCGACCGAGGCGGCGAACGTCGGCAAGGCGCTCGCGAGCCTCGGCAAGCTCATCGGCATCCTCAACATCTTCCTCGGCATGGTCGGCGCGCCCGAGGTGCCCGACCTCTCGAACCTCGCGGGACGTCCGCTCGACGAGGTGGTGCCGCCGATCGACGCCATCGTGAAGGCGCTCCAGGACGTGCGCGGCGCCATCCCGGTGCCGTGAGGAGGACGCCATGAGCCGCGAAGCCCAGAACCTCCTCATCCCGTTCCGGCGCGACAAGAAGCGCGACTTCGCGGTGGGCAGCGGTGAGGCGCTGCTCGCCTCGAAGGTCCGCCAAGCCTTGCTCACGGAGGGCGCCACGGCGCGCTCGTCGGGGGAGCTGCCCTGGCGCACCAACTTCGGCGCGGGGCTCGCGCTGCTGCGTCACCAGCGCAACGACGCCGCCCTGAAGGAGCTGGCCCGCGTCTACGTGCGCGACGCCCTCAAGCGCTGGGTCCCGGGCGCCACCCTCGTGAGCCTCGCCGTCGAGCAGGACGGTCCGGCCCTGACGCTGCGGGTGCGCGTCCGCGAGCGCGAGACCAACGCGGCGGTGGCCGTGTCGATCGAGCGGTGAGCCCGTCCCCGAGGGCTGGTTCTCCGGGGCTTTGCCTCCCCGGAGGCATCCCGCCGTGGCCACGCTGCCCGAGTCCGTCGACTACACCGACAAAGACTTCGACGCCCTTCGGGCGCGGCTGATCGCGCTCATCAAGAGCGTGTTCCCGGACTGGACCGACTTCGACGTCGCCAGCTT
>CAYNEK010000173.1:0-2761 GCA_964396175.1 uncultured Polyangiaceae bacterium
CCGCCGCGAACGAGGCCATCGCATGGTGCGAGTCCGAGGGGCTCGTGCGCCCGCGCCTGATGATGAGCGGCAACGGCGCGCAGCTCTGGTTCGCGTTGCCGCCCACCGCGCTCGAAGGTGAGCGCCGCGAGCGGCTCCAGGCGGGGCTCAAGGCCTTCGAGACGAAGGTCCGCGAGCGCGCGCAGACCGACGCGGTCCACGTCGACTCCATCCACGACGTCGCCCGCATCATCAAGGTGATCGGCACCGTCAGCCACAAGGGCGACGGCAAGGGCGACCGCCCGCACCGCGTGAGCGCCGCGCTCTCCGGTTTCGACCGCGTCGAGGACGCGGCGCTCCTGGCACGCCTCGACGTCGAGCCCGAGCCGACGCTGCCCGTCGCCGCCCCGCGCGTCTCGCTCCCGATCGTGGGCAACGTGGCCGCGCCCGGCACCAAGAAGGCGAAGCGAACGCCCGAGGGCGAGTACAACTGGGAACACCCGGTCGAGATGTGCGGCCCCATCCAGCGGCTCTGGGACCACGGCGCCGAGGACCGCAGCGTCGCCATCTTCGACATGGTGCGCTTCTTCGCGCACAAGGGGCTCGGGCTCGACGAGATCACCGAGTTGGTAATCGAGTACGACCGCCGGGGCTTGGGCAAGCTGCGCGGTCGCGACGGCGTTCGCTACGTCGCCAAGGCCCACGAGAAGGTGCTCGCCACCGCGCGCGCCGACGGCTCCATCGCGCCGCCGTGCCACTCGCTCCAGAAGATCGGCTTCTGCAAGGTGAACGTCGAGCCGACCGCACGCTGCGACCTCTACGACGTCGTCTTCGACATCGAGAAGGCGATCGAGGCCGTGCCCGCCGACACGCCCGCCCGGGAGCTGGAGTACCGGCTCAAGCCCATCCTCGACGCCATCGCGCACCGCGACCCGTCGGTGCAGTCGAAGTACCTCGGCGCCGTCGAGAAGCGCTTCGGGCTGAAGGCCAAGGACCTGCGCAAGGCGGTCGCCAAGGCGGCCACCACGCCCTCGCGCGAGGTCGGCGAGGGCACCGATCCCGAGAGCAGCGACGAGGACATGGAGGGCGCGATCTTCGAGGACGCGTCCTGCTACTACTGCATGACCGCGCGCGGCGAGTCGAAGGTCATCTCGTCGTTCACCATCGAGCCGACGATGCGCGTCCTCACCGAGGACGGCGAGATGATCTTCGGCGACGCGCTCACCGACAAGCACGGCAAGGTGCCGGGGCTGCGCCTCCCGCTCACCGCGTTTCACAGCAAGCGCGACCTCATTCGCCAGCTCCCGTCCGCCGACCTCCAGTGGACCGGCAGCGACAACAACGTCCAGGGGCTCCTGCGGGTGCTCGCGCGCCGGGACATCCCGCGTCGTCCGGGCTCCAACATGCTCGGCGACTACAAGAAGGGCGAGCACCACGTCTGGCTCGGGCCGAACTGCGCCATCGGAAAGGACGGCTTCATGGAACCGTCGCCCGTCATGTACGTCCCGAGCGGCGCCTCGCTCGACAAGCGCATCGCCTACGTGAAGGTCGACGAGGACACGTTCCTCGAGGTCGCGGCGACGGTCTTTCGCTGCCTGCCGCAGGTGAACCGGCCCGAGGTGATGCTGCCCGTCATCGGCTGGTTCTTCGCCACGCCGATGAAGCCGCGCTTCATGGAGAGGGTCGGCACGTTCCCGACGCTCTTCGTCTGGGGCACGCAGGGCTCGGGCAAGTCGAGCCTCTGCATCGACATCATGTGGCCGCTCTTCGGCATCCGCGACGCCGAGCCGTACTCCGCGACGGAGACCGAGTTCGCGCTCCTCAAGCTCCTCACGTCGACGCGCTCGGTGCCCGTCTTCATCGACGAGTACAAGCCCTACGACATGCAGCGCCAGCGGCTGAACACCCTGCACCGCTACCTGCGCCGCCTGTACCGAGGCGAGACCGAGGAGCGCGGGCGTCCCGACCTCAAGGTGAACAGCTACCACCTGCAGGCGCCCGTCTGCGTCGCGGGCGAGACGCGTCCCACGGAGGCCGCGCTGCTCGAGCGCATCGTCACCGCGAACCCCGACAAGACGACGCTCGCGCAGAACCCGACCGCGCGCGCCGCCTACAAGGAGCTGCGCTCGGTGGACCTGGTGCTGTTCGCGCCGCGCTACATCCAGTTCTGCCTCGGGCGCGACTTCGACGCCGACCTTGAGGTCGCGCGCGCCGTGGCCAAGGCGCTCCTCGACGGCCGCAAGGTGCCCGTGCGCATCGTCGAGAACCTCACGGCCATGCTGCTCGGCGTGCATCTCTTCGAGGAGTTCGCCAAGCACTGCGGCTGCGAGCTGCCCGACGAGCTCGGCGTCGAGGCCGCCGTCAACGCCATCCTCGAGGACGTGCTCGAGACCGATCACGGCGTGAAGAACGCCCTCGACCACTTCCTCGAGATGCTCGGCGTGATGGCCGTGCAGGGAGACCTCAAGCACAAGGTCCACTACGTGTTCGAGAACGGGCACCTCGCCGTCCACCTCGAGAGCGCCTACGACGCCTTCCGCGCGCACTGCAAGCGCATCGACTACGAGGGCGAGATGGTGGACCTGAAGGCGCTCCGTCGCCTCGTCACCGAGAGCAAGAAGCAGGGCGGCTTCGTCACCGCCGAGAGCGAGCGCGTCACCTTCGACAGCGGGAGGCGCCGCGCGTTCCTCGTGGACCTCACCAAGACCAAGGTCGTCACCGCCGACGACTTCCCGACGCCCGAGGAGGGCGGCAGCAGCGGCTTCCGCGACAACTTCAAGGG
>CAYNEK010000174.1:0-2699 GCA_964396175.1 uncultured Polyangiaceae bacterium
TCTTCATCGTCGTCGTCCTCGCGTTCTGCGCGGGGCCCAGTGCCCGTCGCGTGAGGACATACAGGCTTCCGTTTGCGCCCCTAGCAAGGCCGAACACGTTGATTTCACATGCGTTTTCAGGCGCTTGGAATAGCCGCGAGGTTCCGCGGACATGGGGCGTCGGAGGCGGTTGTAGGCCTGCCGACGCCCCGCCGATTCCGCCGCGTTCACGCGCCCGTGGTGCCCGCGTTCGTGAAGAGCGCGGCCGCGTCTCGCGCGCCGAGATGCGCGAGGTAGTGACCGATGGCCCCCCGGAAGAACTCCATGCGGTTCTTGATGCCCTTCGCGCGCCAGGCCTCGTCCATCTTGTCGGCGACGTCCGCCTCGAGCCGCAGCGGGAGGATCTTCACATCGAGCGGCTCGCCGTCGCGCGCGCGGGTCTTGCGCGGCCCGACGTTGATGCGGCCCTTCTCGGCCTCGCGGATCTTCCAGATGAGGTAGCGGCGGTCGTCGCTGCCCGTCGAGCGACCGACGACCTCGAGGTACTTCGTCTGCAGCTCCTCGACCGTCATCGACGCGAACCGACCGCGCGGCTTCGGCGGCGTGCTCTCGGCGAGCGTCGTCTCGGGCTCGGGCACCGACGTCGCGCGCGCGCTGGTGCGCGTCGGGCGCTGCGGCTCCTCGGCGGGCGCGGGCTCGACGACGCGCGCGGCCAACGCCTCCTCGATGCGCCGGACGAGGAACTTCTTGTTCGGGCTCTTGGTGGTCTCCCCCGTCGCCTCCTTGAAGCGCTCCCACAGCGCCGGCAGCCCGAGGGCTGCGAGGTTCTCCTTCTTGGACTTCGCCTTCGTGGTCTTGGTCTTCGTGCTCATGACTGCTCTCCTCGTCGGGCGCTGGGTACACGTCGCCCTTCACGCGCGCGCCCGTGGCTCGCGTGGTGGGCTTGCGCTCCGTGATGGAGCGCGTCGTCGTTCAGGTCGTCAGCGCTTGAGGCTCGCGAAGCACGCGAGGTCGATGGCGCGCGGGTCGCTCGACACGAAGCTGAAGCGTCCCTCTGCTGCGAGCCAGGGCTGCACCTCGACGCGGTCGTCGGCGGTCACGCCGCCCGCGCGCTCGAGGTCTTCCTCGTCGCGGATGTACTGCCCGTCCCGGTCCGGGTCGTAGTCGGCGCGCAGCGCGTTCTTCAGCACAGCGACGATGCGCACCTTGTGGCCGCGCAGGTAGGCGTGCTCGGTGCCGTCGTAGGTCGTCGTGGTGCCGAGCGTCTTCATCGCTCCTCCTTGGCGGCGGCGAGCCCCGCGCGGTACGCGGCCTCGAGCGCGGCCTTCACCGACCAGACCGCGACGTCGTGGAAGTCGAGCGAGTCGCTCTTGCGTGTCTCGAGCGTGTCGATGTGGAGCGTCGCCTTCGCGATGGCGGCGAGCAGCTCGTCGACCGTCGGCTCCTTCTTGCCGGGGCGCTTCTTGTTCGTGGTCTGCATCGTCGTCCTCCGCGTTGATCGCCTCGCCATACAGGCTTCCGTTCGCGCCCCCAGCAAGGTCATTCCGTGAAGAATCGACCTCGCCGGGAACCGCGAACGCGCTCAACGCGTGGCCACGCTCCACGCGGTCTTCGAGCCGTAGCGGAGCTGTTCGCCCTCGACGAGGAAGACGTCGTTCTTGGCGGTGCCGCGCTCGAGGCGGGGCTCCTCGTCTTCGTCGCCATCGACGTCCTCGTCGCGATCGGCGCTGAGCATCTCCTCGCGCGTCGTCACGCCCGCCAAGGAGCACTCGAACGGCCAGTTCTGCTGCATCATCACGAGGACCTCGGCGTCCGGGTCCTGCTCCTCCAGCAACTCGATCAGCTCGCTCACCTTCATGTCGTCGTCTCCGTCGGGGTGGTCCGTGCGGTGCGCCCCGTTCGCGACGACATACAGGCTTCCTTCTGGCGACCTTCCAAGGCGAAGAAGCGAGAAATCGACCGGCGCGCGGAAGCCCGCGTTACCTCGCGAGAACTCCGCGTCCGGCCCTCACGCAGCCTTGTCGTGCAGGTCCTCGATGGCGTCCTTCAGCGCGACGAGCGCGGCCTCGACCTTGGTCACGGCCTCGGTCTGCACGCGCCCCATCTCGGCCACCTTGTCGAACAGCTCGCGGAGCTGCGCGTCCTTCTTCTCGTTCACGCGCCAGAAGGCCCAGCCGAGCACCGCGACGAGGCCGTAGGGGCCGGTCGCCTGAAGCCACGTCGCAACGCTGGTGAAGGTATCCATCCGTCTCTCCTCTTTGGTCAGGCCACAGCGGGCGTGGGCAGCAGGTCTCGAACGTCGGCACGGCGCACGCCGGTCGCGCGCTTCACCGCTTCCTCGAACGCGACGTCCGGCGCGAGCCCGGCCTCGAGGCGCAGCCACGCGTAGAGGACGAGCATCGAGCCGTCGGCGTGCCCGAAGTACTGGTGCGCGAGCACACCCGGCAGCGGCGCCTTCGCGGCAGCAGGCACGAGGCCCAGTGCGAAGCGTCCATCCCTCAGCCCCGGCCACACACGCGGCACCGCGATGCCCGGCGTGGACGCGCTCGTCGTCCAGCGCACGAGCGCGGCGACCGCTTCCGCCTGCGCGGGTGTCGGCAGGACGTACTCACCCTTGTGCGCCCACGGCGCCTTGATGACGCGGTCCCACGGCAGGCCCGGCTTGAGGTAGCTCGGGTAGTACGGGTTCACGACCTCGACGCCGAACGACGCGCCGTTGT
>CAYNEK010000175.1:0-2672 GCA_964396175.1 uncultured Polyangiaceae bacterium
GGCGGTGCCTGCAGCGGCCTGCCCCCCGCGCCGGCGGGCTGCCCGGCCGCGCCGCCCTTGCCGGCGGCCGTCGAGCCGCCCGCGCCGGGGCCGCCGGGGTCCGCGACGTCGGAGCCTCCTCCGCACGCCTGGACGGCGGCGCCGACGAGCCCCACGAGCAGCACGAGATCCCAGCGGAGGCGAGGAGTGATCATGGCGCCGATTGTACGCGAATTTTCGCCGTCCGTGCGCCCGAGCGTCCTCACGCGTCGCGCGCACGGACGGAGCGCGGGCTCCGACACGCTCCGATCGTGCGATCGCGCGCGGATCACGCGTCCCCTCTCGCCCGAGCCCCATGATCCGCCGCCGATCACGCGCCCCCTCTCGCCCGAGCTCCGTGATCCGCCGCCGATCACGAGGCTGCTCTCACCCGAGCTCCGTGATCCGCCGCCGATCACGAGGCCGCTCTCACCAGGGCTCCGTGCTCCGCCGCCGATCACGAGGCCGCTCTCACCAGGGCTCCGTGATCCGCCGCCGATCACGAGGCTGCTCTCGCCAGGGCTCCGTGATCGCGCGCGGAGCACGCTCGCCTCGCGTCGATCCGCGTCGCGAACGAGCGCCGCGCCCCTTCGACGCCGAGCGTGGAGCCTCCGCGCGCACGCCGTCGTGCCCGTCGAACGCCGTGTTCACGAGCGCTCACGGCGGTGCGCCTCGCCACCTTCGCGTCGCGCAAGACCCGGTGCTCACGAGCGCTCACGGCGGTGCGCCTCGTCGTCTCGCTCCTCGCCACCTTCGCGTCGCGCGAGACCCGGTGCTCACGAGCGCTCACGGCGGTGCGCCTCGTCGTCTCGCTCCTCGCCACCTTCGCGTCGCGCGAGACCCGGTGCTCACGAGCGCTCACGGCGGTGCGCCTCGTCGTGGACCCGCTCGAGCGCGGCGCGCACCTGCGCTTGCACCTCGTCCGCCACGCGGCCGCTCACCGACGCGCTGCACGCGCGCAGCGTCGTCCGCAGGGAGTCGCACGCCGACGAGCACCGCCCGCAGCCCTCGACGTGCGCCTGCATCCGCTCGCACGAGACCGCGTCGATCTCGCCCTCGAGGTACCGCGAGAAGAGCGTCACCACGTCGGGGCAGCCCGCCTCGGCGGGCGCGATGGCCGCGCCGAGCGCGTCGCGAAGCCTCACGCGCGCGCGGTGCAGGCGGCTCTTCACGGCGTCGACGCCCACGCCGAGCGCGCCGGCGACCTCCTTCGCGGAGAGCCCCTCGACGTCCCGCAGGATGACGATCTCGCGCGAGACCGGATCGAGCCCCGTGAGCGCCCGCGCCACCGCCTCGCCGAGCTCATGCCGGAGCATCGCGTCCTCGGGGTGATCGCCCTCGTCGAGCAGCTCGAGCGCCTCGACCGAGTCCTCGAGCGACACCGTGGGCGCCGCCGCGAGCTTGCCTCGACCGCGGCGCTTCTGCGCGTGGCTGCGCGCGATCGTGTAGAGCCACGTCGAGAACGACGCCTCGCCGCGGAAGCCTTCGAACGAGCGCGCCGCGGTGAGCAGCGTGTCCTGGAGGACGTCGTCCGCGTCGGCCTCGGTGCGAGAGAGCCGCGCGCCGACCCTGCGCACCATGGGGGCGTGCCTCACGAGGAGCGCCTCGAGCGCGCGGGGATCGCCGGCGCGCGCGGCGGCGACGAGCTCGAGATCGGTCGGCTGGGCGGTCACGCCGCGCGTCCTAGCGCGCAGCGCCCCGAAGCGGAACCCACCCGACCGACGACACCGAGCCCCCCCCTCCGCGACGAGGCCGCCCGCCGCGCGCGCAGCGCCCCGAAGCGGAACCCACCCGGCCGACGACGCCGCCCGCCTAGCGCGCAGCGTCGCTCACCAGGGGCGCCACCAGGGCTTGTCGCCGGGCTTCGCGGGATCACCGCAGGCGTCGCCCGAGGCCGCCTTCTCGTGGCACTTGCAGCGCTGGTCCTTCGGGACGTCGCCGAGCACCTGCTCGACGTGCATGCCGCAGCCCGCGAAGCTCGGCTTCCCACAACCCGAACAGGTCGTTCTCCTGCACATGATTCAGCCCTTCCCTTCTTCGACGTGGACCTCGAACGCCGGCTGGGCGGCGATCGTCTTCTTGACCTTGCAGTTCTCGACCGAGCGCACGATGGCGGCGCGGTACTGCTCGGGGAAGCCTGGCGGGAGCGTGAGATCGAGGTGGAACTTGCTGGGGAGCTTCGTCTCCGGGTTCGTCTCGTAGCGGAGCGCGACGCCGAGCCCCTCGGTCGAGAGCGAGCGCGCCTGGCAGAAGCCGAGCGCGTAGATGCCCGCGCACGACGCGATGGACGCGAGGAAGAGATCGAACCCGCCAGGGGCCGCGTCCTCGCCGCCCGCCTCGACGGGCTGATCGGAGATGACGACGTGCTGGCCGACCCGGACGTCGACCCGCTTGCCGCCGGGGAAGGAGACCTCGAGTGCTGTGCTCATGCCCCTCAGAGCCAGCCACCCCGCCGAAGGGTTCGCCGCGCGGTCGATTTCGTGAAGGAGCCGCCCCCCGCGCCGCCCCGCCCCGCCCCGCCCCGACCCGACCCGACCCGCCCCGCCCCGCCCCGCGCCGACCCGCCCCGCCCCGACCCGCGCCGACCCGCGCCGACCCGCCCCGCCCCGCGCCGACCCGCGCCGCCCCGACCCGCGCCGCCCCGACCCGCGCCG
>CAYNEK010000176.1:0-2561 GCA_964396175.1 uncultured Polyangiaceae bacterium
CGTCGCGGCGCCCCCACCCCCGCGTCGACGCGAGCCTCACCCCGAGCCTGTCAGGAAATGCACGACCCTCGACCCACGAGGCCGCCGGGGCGCTGCACCGCGTGGGCACCGATCCTGCTATCCACGCGCGGATGAAGAGCCTCCTCGGGACCACCTCCGCCACGCTCGTCCCGGTCCTCGCCCTCTCGACGACCGTCATCCTGGGCTGCTCGGGCGGCTCCGAGCCCGGTCAGGCGCCCGGCGCGCCCGTGGACGCTCCACCGCTCCCCGCGTTCGTCAGCGATCCGTGCCAGCACGTGGCCGGCGGGCCCGCGGCGACGAGCCCCGCCGCGGTCGGGCTCGCCCAAGCCCACGCCAAGGCGCGCGTCTTTGGCCCCGGCGGCGACCGCGTCGCGGCCGATCAGGCCCTCGTCGGCGCGCTCGAGGCCGCCTACCCCATCGCCGACGCGACGCTCGCGCACTACGCGACCGGCTCGAGCGGCGTCTGCGTCGTCCCACCCTCGCCCGCGACGCTCGGCCCCGCCTCGGTGCGCCTCCTGGGCGACGTCGCCGTCGTCCGCCCAGGGACCGGCGTGATCACCCTGCCCGCGGACGCGAAGGCCGCCGCGCTCGATCTGCGCGGGCTCCCCGAGGCGCCCGGGCTCGCCGCCGCGCTCGACGCGGCCGTCTCCGCCGTCTCGTCGACCCCCGTCACGCTGCCCGTGGCCGAGACGCGCGTCTGCAACGGCCTCCCCGACGAGGTCTACGGCGTGCTCGCCGGCATGAAGCCCGCCGAGATCGGCTACTTCTGCCCCGTCCAGAAGCTCCCGGGTCGGACCATCCCCGCGGGCGCCCCCACGGCGCTCCCGCTCGCCGTCCTCACCGAGACGCGCCTCCCCCCGAGCGCCGCGCTCGTCGCCGTCACGCTGCGCGCCTCGGGCGCCGCCTGGCTCTTCGGCGAGCACGTCGCCACCGCGGCGGCCGAGAGCGAGTGGGTCGGCGTCGGGACCTCGGGCCTCACCGTCCGCACGCGCCGGCTCCGCGACGCAAGCGGGCCGCTCCCCGACGTCGTCTCGGCCGACGAGCGCACGCTCGATCCGACGAAGCCGCTCTCCGAGCTCACGACCCGCGGCGCCCCAACGCCTCTGCCGAGCGAGGAGCCCACGCGCGCCCCCATCACCGCCCTCGCCGACGTCACCGCCGCCCAGCCGGTCCGCTCCGACGCGAGCGCAGGCCGCGCCGCCGCGCTCGTCGCCGTCGGCACGCTCCGGGCGTTCTTCCCCTACTTCGACGTCGTCCCCGACGCGCTCGACGCGCGCCTCGACGAGGCGCTCGCCACCATCGACGCCTCGCCGACGCCGACGCGCAGCACCATCCGACGAGCCCTCCGCAGGATCTCGCAGTCCCTCGAGGACTCGCACGCGGGCGTGTACGAGATGAGCCCCACGGCCGGCCCGAGCGCGGACTTTCCGCCCGCGGCGCTCACCCCCGTCGGCGACGCGCTCGTCGTCGCCGTGAGCGCGACGCCCGATCTGTCACCCGGCGACACGCTCGTCTCCGTCCACGGGGCGCCCATCGGGCCGCTCGTCGACGGCGCGACCGCGCTCATCAGCGGCTCGCCCCAGCACGTCCGCGCCACCCTCGCGGACGGGTGGATCCTGCCGAGCACAGGCGCGGTCGAGGTCATCTCGCCCGACGGAAAGCTGCGCGAGGCGACGCTCTCCGCGTCTGCGACGGCGCTCTCCACCTTCGGGATGTTCGATCGCGCCCCGGGGCCGCTCACCGAGCTCGGCGCGCCCGACGTCCAGTACCTCAGCCTCGACGCCTACGGCCCGAAGCCCATCACCGCCGCGGCGGTCGCGGCGTTCGTCGCCGCGCTCCCGTCCGCGACGGGCGGCGTCATCCTCGATCTGCGCGGCTACCCCGGGTACGAGTCCTGGGGCGCGCTCGCCGCCGTCATCGGCCCGGACGCCACCGGCCCCGCGATGGCCATGGCGCGCGTCACCTCGTCCGAGCCGCTCACGCTCACGCCCTTCCCGACGCAGTCGGTCTCGACCTTCACCAACGGCTCCGGCAGCTACCAGGGCAAGGTCGCGCTCCTCGTCGGGGCGTGGACCCAGTCGCAGGCCGAGCACATGACCTTCTTCTTCCGCGACGCAAAGCGCGGCCCCACCATTGGCGAGCCCACCTCGGGCGCGGACGGGAACATCACCGGCGTCGCCCTGCCCGGAGGCTTCGGGCTCCTCTTCACGGGGATGTGGATCGGCTTCCCCGACGGCGGCCGCTTCCACGGGCGCGGGCACACGCCCGACATCGCCTCCGCGCCGACCGTCGCCGATCTCGCGGCCGGCAAGGACACGGTGCTGCTCCGCGCGCTCACCTGGCTCCAGACGGGGAAGTAGCCCGACCCTCGCTCCCATCGCCCGAGGCGAGTCAGGCTGGGTCCGTCCTGCAGCCTCTCGCACCCCCTCGCGAGCCCAGCTCGGTCCGTCTTGCAGCCTTCCGCACCCCCTCGCGAGTCCGGCTGGGTCCGTCTTCGGCCTTCCGCACCCCCTCGCGAGTCCAGGTTGGTCCGTCTTCGG
>CAYNEK010000177.1:0-2538 GCA_964396175.1 uncultured Polyangiaceae bacterium
CCCCTGCACGTCCAGCTTGGTCCGTCTTCGGCCTTCCGCACCCCCCTGCACGTCCGAGGTGCGCTCGCTCCGCGGCGTGACGCGGCGGCTCCCGCCGCGGCGTGCGCGCTCGGAGACGCCTCTCGGGAGCTCGGTCAGCCCATCGAGCCGAGCGGCGCGCCCACCGTCGGCTCGAGCTCGTCGCGATCGTCGAAGCAGAGCGTCGCCTCGGGCCAGAGGAGCGCCGCGAGGGCGGGCCCGTCGAGCCCGCCGTCTCCTCCGCCACCCGCTCGCTCGACGTACCGGCGCCCCACGCTGTAGTCGACACAGAAGGTCCGCTCCTCCCACACGAACGGCCCGATCCCCTCCCAGAGCCCCCACGACGGAGCCGCGCCTCGGCTCCGCCAGCAATGCCCGAAGACCGTCGGCCGATCGGGCGGCGCCTCGCGCCACCAGCGCGAGCGCCGCACGTACCGCCACTGGCCACCCAAGAAGACCCGCTCCCCCGCCCGGAGGGCCTCCTCCGGGCCGCTCGTCAGCACCTTGATGGGGTTGTCGTTCTGCTTCGCGAGCGACACCGCCTGCACCGCCGGGAGCATCGCGGGCGGCTCGACGTGACGCTCACGGAGCGAGGCGTACGCCTCACGCTCGGCGCGGGCCGCGTCGACGAGGCCCCGCTCACCCAGCCGACGCGCGACGTCGGCGTCGAACCGCGCGGCGAGCGCCGCTATCTCGCCCTCTTCAGGGAGGCTCCCGGCGAGACCGGGGGTCCACGCCGCGTGGACGACGCGCAGATCCTCGCGCTCCACGACGAGCGGCAGCGACGCACAGAACGCCTCGACGCGGCGACGATCGTCCTCGGTCGCGAGGCGGCTCCCGAACGTCACCTCGCGCCCCAGCGACTCGACCCACGCCGAGTCCTCGGCGTCACCGAAGAACCAGCCGTTGCCCTCCTTGCGGTCCCCCGCGAGGAGGTTCTGCTCGTGGTTGCCGACGACCGCGTGCGCGCGCCCCTCGGCGACGAGCGCGGCCACACGGTCGACCACCGCGACGCTGTCCGGGCCGCGGTCGACGAGATCCCCCACGAAGACGAGCGCGCGGCGCGGGCCGGGGAGCGCGTCGAGCCGCGCGAGGACCGCGTCGAGCGCCTCGATCTCGCCGTGCACGTCGCCGACGATCGCGAGCGGGCCGGGCGGCAGCGGCTGACGGAGGCGAGGCACGTGGGAGCGACTCTACACGAGCCCCCCGACCCCGCGGCGGCGCCGCTCCCGCGAGCGCCCAGCTCTCTCGCGGGCCATGGGCCAACGGAACACCCCCGGCCCCACGGCGGAGCCGCTCCCGCGAGCGCCCGGGGGCCGCCGCGCCCCACCCTCTCCGGCGAGCGCCCGGGGCCCGCCGCGCCCCACCCTCCCCGCGCGGCGCGTCGATCCGCCCGAGGGCGGCGCGCCCCACCCGCCCGCGCCGGGCGAGGCCCATCGAGAGCCAGCCTTCCCGTGGCGTCGGACGCGACCGTGCGCCTCGTGCGCCGCGGAGCTTGCCCTGACGCTTCGACGTGGGCGACGATGCGCTCACCGTGGCGTCGAACAGCCTCACCCAGATCTTCCTCCCGCTCGCGCTCGGGATCATCATGCTGGGGCTCGGGCTCAGCCTCACGCTCGCCGACTTCAAGCGCGTCGTCGTGTACCCGAAGGCCGTCTTCGTCGGGCTGGCGTGCCAGATGCTCATCCTGCCCTTCGTGTGCTTCGGCATCGCGAGGGCCTTCGGGCTGTCCCCGGCGCTCGGCGTGGGGCTCATGCTGCTCGCGGCGTCCCCCGGCGGCGCGACGGCCAACCTCTTCAGTCACCTCGCGAAGGGCGACGTCGCGCTGAACGTCACGCTCACCGCCGTGAACAGCGTGCTCTCGCTCTTCACGCTGCCCCTCATCATCAACCTCTCGCTGACGGCGTTCTTCGGCGAAGGGAAGGTCATCCCGCTCCAGTTCGGCAAGGTGCTCACCGTCGTCGCGGTGGTGCTCCTGCCCGTCGCCATCGGGATGCTCGTCCGGCGCTTCAGGCCGGGCGCGGCGACCCGGCTCGACAAGCCCGTGCGGGCGCTCTCCGCGGTCTTCTTGGCGCTCATCATCGTCCTCGCGGTGCTGAAGGAGCGGAGCAACCTGGGCGACTTCTTCCGTCAGGTGGGGCTCGCGGCCCTCGCGTTCAACGTCGCCTCGATGGCCGTCGGCTACGTGATCCCGCGCCTGCTCCGCGTCGAGCGGCGTCAGGCGGTCGCCATCGGCATGGAGATCGGCATCCACAACGGCACGCTCGCGATCGCCATCGCGTCGAGCGAGCACCTCCTGAACAACTCCATGATGGCCATCCCCCCCGCGATCTACAGCCTCATCATGTACTTCACGGCGACGGCGTTCGGCGTCCTCATGGCGCGGACGGTGCCGCGCGCCGCCGAGGGCTGACCGGGCGACGGGCCGAGGGGTCCTCAGGGCGCGGACGGCGCCGCGCGCCGGGCGAGGGCTGACCGGGCGACGGGCCGAGGGGTCCTCAGGGCGCGGACGGCGCCGCG
>CAYNEK010000178.1:0-2439 GCA_964396175.1 uncultured Polyangiaceae bacterium
GCGCGAACCGCCGCTTTTCTCTCTTAGCGGCGGTCGGCGCGCGCCCTCGTGGAGCACGCCTACCATGCCGGCCCACGGCGTCGGCACGCCGGCATGGGCCTCCGCATGCCTACAACCTGCCGAAGGGGGGGAGGGGTCCGTTTTTCGTGGCGCCGCGCGCCCGCCCCAGGGTGCCTGGGGCCGTTTCCGAGTGGGTCAGTTTTGGGAAACCGAGCAGCCCCGCGATTCGAAACCGAGCGCCGAACAGGAAACCGAGCACGCGCGCGCGTTCGGTTCTGTTCGGCAAGTGGGTCGCGGGCGCGGCGCGGGCTCAGCAGACGAGCCCCTGGACCGCCCGGAGCAGCTCGTCGTCGGTCGGGTGCGTGTAGATGCTGGTCGTCACCACGGACTTGTGGCGCGCGAACTTCTGCGTGAGCCGGAGGTCCTTCGACTGCCGGTAGACGGCGCTGCAGGCGTGGTGGCGCAGCGTGTGAAACCCCACGTGGCGTTCGAAGCCGGCGCGCTCCTGCCAGACCGCGAAGAGGTGCCGGAGCTGGCGCGCCGAGAGCCGTCGTCCGAGGCGGCTCACGAAGACCGGCGTGGTGGGCGTGATGGTCTCGCCCGCGCGCTTGCGCGTCGTGAGGAGCCGTTCGAGCTTGGCGCGCACGGCGTCGGGCAGCAGCACCTCCTGCGGGACGGGCTCCTTCGCGGAGCGCTTGAACACGCGCA
This sequence comes from uncultured Polyangiaceae bacterium, assembly GCA_964396175.1. Taxonomy (GTDB): domain Bacteria; phylum Myxococcota_A; class Polyangia; order Polyangiales; family Polyangiaceae; genus CAYNEK01. Next base: position 709 of record CAYNEK010000178.1, read on the forward strand.
GGGCGACGCGGCGCTTGGCGCGTCCGGCGTCGTCGAACACGTCGCCGACGTCGAGCGCGAGGAGCTCGTGCTCGCGCAGGCCCGTGCCCATCGCGAGGCTGAAGATGACGTGGTCCCGGAAGCCGTCGACGTGCTGGCCGGTGACCTTGAGCAGCGCGCGCTGCTCGGCCTCGGTCAGCGTCTTCACGGGGCGCGAGATGGTGTCGGCGTAGGCGGTCATGGGCGCTCTCCTTGCGACCCATACAGGCTTCCGTTCACGAGGAAGGCAAGGTCGCTCGCGACGTCCCGGAGGGAGGCATGACGCTAGGGATCGTCAAGCGCACCGAGGACGAGTTCCAGCAGTGGCTGATGACGGAGCCGGGCTTCGTCGCGGCGCTGATGGCCTACGACGACGAGCCCGTCGTCCTCGAGGCGTACCAGCGCGAGTTCCTCGCCAACCGCTCGCGGTTCCGGTGGGTCAACAAGAGCCGCCAGGTCGGCTTCTCGTTCCTCTTCGCGCTCGAGGCGCTCGCCCGCTGCCACCTGCGCTCGAAGCACACGGCGGTCTTCGTCAGCTACAACATGGACGACGCGAAGGAGAAGGTGCTCACCGCCCGCCAGCTCCACGAGGAGCTGCCGCTCGCGTACCAGAAGCGGCTCGTCGTGGACTCGAAGACGGAGCTGGCGTTCGAGTCGAACGGCGCGACCAAGCGGCTCTCGCGAATCCTGTCGCACCCGTCGAAGGCGCCGCGCGGCAAGAAGGGCGACGTCTACCTCGACGAGCTCGCGCACTACGTGAACGACCGCGAGGTGTACCGGGGCTCGACGGCGCTCATCCTCCGCAGCAACGGGCAGCTCACCGGGTGCAGCACGCCGCTCGGGCGGCGCGGCATCTTCTGGGAGATCGCCAACGAGGAGCTGCGCAAGTACCCGCACCACACGCGGCAACACGTGCCGTGGTGGCTGTGCCGCTTCTTCACCACCGACGTGAAGGCCGCGTCGCAGCTCGCCCTCGACCTGCCTACGGAGGAGCGCGTCGAGCGCTTCGGGCGGCCCACGCTCATCGAGCAGTTCGACTCGCTGCCCATCGAGGACTTCCAGCAGGAGTTCGAGGGCAAGTTCGTCGACGAGACGTACAGCTTCTTTCCCTACGAGCTGATCCTCCCGTGTACGAACGATGAGCTGGTGCTCTACGACGAGCCCACCAGCGTGCGCGCGCCCGAGGGGCGCATCGTCGCGGGCTTCGACGTCGGCCGCACGCGCGACCGCTCCGAGCTGGCGGTGTTCGAGGAGATCGAGGGTCGCTTCACCGCGCGCATGCTGCGGAGCTTCGAGGGGACCCCGTTCGCCGAGCAGGAGGCCGAGCTCCGGCGCCTGCTCGGCACGCTCCCCGTCGCGCGGCTCTCCATCGACCGGAGCGGCATCGGCATGAACCTCGCCGAGAACCTGTCGCGCGACTTCCCGCAGGTCGTCGGCGAGAACTTCACCAACGAGTCGAAGGAGCGCTGGGCCACGGACTTCAAGATCCTGCTCCAGCGCCGCGACGTGACGCTGCCCCGCGATCGCGAGCTGGTCGGCCAGGTCCACGCCATCAAGCGCCGCGTGCTCCCCTCGGGCAAGGTCAGCTTCGACGCCGAGCGCAACGCCCGCGGCCACGCCGACAAGTTCTGGGCGGTGGCGCTCGCCTGCCAGAAGGAGCGGCACGCCCAAGGCCCGCGCACCGGCGAGATCGGCGTACGGGTCCTGGGGTGA
>CAYNEK010000179.1:0-2364 GCA_964396175.1 uncultured Polyangiaceae bacterium
GTTGTGGGTTCCGGAAATTCTGACTGTGGAATTCCGGAAATTCTGACCACCTCCGGTGACCCTGCCGCAGCATGGGCTGGAGCGTCAAGACCGAGATGCTTCGTGCGCATCGACGGACCGTCGAGCTGCAGCAGGCGACCACGCTCGAGGACTCGGTCCACGATGGCCGCAGCGAGGTCGTCATCGTGCAGCACGCGCCCCCAGCCGTCGGGATGCTTGTTGGACGTGAAGATCATCGAGCGGCGTGCCTGATGGCGCTGCGTGACGACGTGATAGAGGACGTTCGCGGCGTCGTGGCTGTACGTCAGGTAGCCGACCTCGTCGATGATGAGCACGTGTGGTGACACGTAGCGCACCAGCGCGTCGGCGAGCTGGTTGTCGCGCGAGGCGACCGAGAGGTCCTCGATGAGCTCGGCGGCGGTCACGAAGAGTGCGTCGAAGCCGTTCTGGATGGCGCGGTAGCCGATCGCGACGGCGAGGTGTGTCTTCCCGCGACCCGGCTTGCCGTGGAGGATGAGGTTGCGTCCATCGGTGACAAAGTCCGGCGACAGCGCCGAGCCGAGCAGCGAGAGCTTCACGGTGCTCTGGTACGTGAAGTCGAAATCGTCGACGGTCTTCAAAAACGGGAAGCGGCTGCGCTGCGAGTTGCGCTGGATGCGCGTCTGCGCGCGATGCGCGACCTCCTCGGCGATCACCGTCGACAGGAAGTCGTGATAGCTCCACTGCTCGGTCTCGGCACGAGCGACGAGGTCGCGCCACGAGCGGCGGGTGTTGGCGAGCGAGAGTCGCTTGCACATGGTGTCGAGATTCAGATCAAAGGGCTTCACGAGAAGAGCTCCTGCTGCGAAGCGCAGCTGGCGAGGGTGGATAGGTAGTGGGCGATGTACTCGGCGCCGTAGGTCTCGGCGGCGAGACCGTGAGCGAAGGCCACGCGCAGCGCGTGGTCGCCGTGGCGCTCGAGCAGGTCGTGCAGGTGGTCGACGTCGCGGATCCAGACCTTCGGGCGACGGAAGACGAGCTCGGTGATGTACGCGAGCGCGTCGTTGCCCAAGCCGATGAGGTGCTCGCGCTTCAAGTAGCGCTTGGCGCGCTTGCCCGAGACGGCGGCGACCTGCTTCGCGCGATGCTCGGGAAGCGTCGAGCCATCGCCGCGAACAAACTTCCGCTCGTGCTCGGCGACGTGACGACCGGCGACGATGCGGACGCGGTCGCGATACAGGTACAGCGTCGCGGGTAGGCCGAGAGCGTCGGGTGGCATCGAGTACGGATGTGTGTCGTGCACGACGTGGCCGGTGGGTCCGACGTAGAGCGGGATGCGCAGCGCGAGCTCGTCCGGCTTCACGCGCAGCGCTCGCAGTCGCGGCTTCTCCTCGGCGAGCCGCTCGGCCGGGATGACGCGCGTCGCGCGCGACGGCCGCTTCGTGTTGACGTCCTCGTGCCACTCCGCGAGCTGGCGAAGCAGGTCGTCCTTGTCGACGAAGCGGCGCTGCTTGAAGAAAGACCCCTTCACCCAGCCAACGAGGTTCTCGACCGAGCCCTTCTGCTGCGGACTGCGCGGCCAGCACAGCTCGACCCCGAGACCGAGGTCGAGCGCGACGCCGGCGAAGGTCGAGTTCCACTCGGTCACCGTGCCGTCCTTGGACCACTTCAGCGCGACGGTCTTCGGGCGATCGAAGACGGCGAGCAGCGGGATGCCACCCCACGCGGCGAAGTGGTCGACCATCGCGCGCACGAGCGCCTCGACCTGCTCGTTCGCGACGAGGCTCACCTGCACCCAGCGCGAGTACTTCAGCCGTGACGCGAAGAAGTGCACGCGCTCGACGCGGCCGTCGAGGTACTTCACGTCCACCTCGCCGAAGTCGTGCTGCGAGAATTCGCCCGGCAGCCCCTCGAAGCGGACGATGGGCCGCGGGCGCTCGGGCCGCAGCTCCTTGACGAGCTCGTACAGGGCGCTCTTGCCGCCTGTGTAGCCGGCGTTGCGGGCCCGCCGCAGCAGCTCGACGGCGAGCACATCGGGCTGCGCCATCAGCTCGCTCACCAAGAAGCTGCGGAAGGGCTCCGCCTTCGATGGCCGACCGATGCGCCGCTTGTCGCGCTCGGCCGGCGTATCGAAGCTCGAGACCTTGGCCTCAGCCTCGACGCGCTGGACGCTGCTTTGCGAGACGCCGACCAGCTTGGCGGTCTCGACCAGGCTGTGCCCTGCGCGCCGCAGGACCTGGATTTCGTGCCTTCTGACCATGTCGATCATTCCGTTCCTCGCCGCGACTGCTCGTCGGGGCGATTGAGGATTCGGAGCTGCCGGATGGCAGTCCGGAGTGGTCAGAATTTCCGGAATCGATCAGGTCAGAGTTTTCGGAACCCGCA
>CAYNEK010000180.1:0-2335 GCA_964396175.1 uncultured Polyangiaceae bacterium
GGCGGGGGCTCACGATATCATGCCCGTAAAGGAGGCCCATAAGCTCAAAGGCTCCCCGGTTATCGATGGTAATGCCTTTTAACCGCTCAGCGTCTGTGATTACTTTTTCAAAATTATGCTGGCTCTTGTAGAGAGTCGCGATTGCGATGTCCTCCAAGGATGTCCAGACGTTCTTGGTGTGCTTTTTCATGACGACGATATCGCCATGGAGCGCCAGATTATCGCAGCAGAACACGTTGGCTCCGATGGCGATTCCGAGGCTCATGCTCCGGTCATAACTGTTCCGGAAAGCGACCGACAAAGCCATATCAGCCTTGCCCTTTTGGAACGTGAGGACCGCGAAGAGCTGTTGGCCCTGCCGAGCCAGGCCGTAACTTTCTCCAACCAAAGTATAATCGGTTAAGAGGTCTTGACTGATGGTTAAGAGCTTATCGGCCAAATGGTAATGCGATACCGGCTGGTACGAATCCGTTTCTTCCGGTAAGGGAACCAGATCCAACTGGTCCCTCGTTGCCAATACTCCTCCTCGATGCAAGGCTAATTGAGACATATTATCCTCCTTAGGCGATTTTCCGCAGAAGCTCGATGACTTCGGCGGTCTTCTTTTTTCGATTCTCGATCAGCGATCTGAAATGAGCGGTAAGTTGGGCGACGGTCTTTTCTTCTTGTTCTATTTCGGAAAATATTCCACTATGGATGAACTGGGAAATGATTTGTTCGATGAACCGATTTACCAGTTTGGTCATCGGTTCGCCGTTGTGCCGTGCCAGCCGGTAGAGGTACGGGATCAGGTCTTCGCGGATCTTCGGGCTGTACATCGTTTCTTCCTCCTTTTAGGTTTCCATTATTCGATTGTTAAAGAACTCTCTTGCGAGTGTTTTCAGCCTAGCGGATTGGAGAGTATATAAAAGAAGGGGATTGTTGCCGGAGGGGGCAAAATTGGTTTTCTTGGGTAATTCATCTAAATAAATAGGTTGTTTACTTTATTTTTTTGCTACTTTGTATTGTTTTCTTCTGTAATGGTGATACACTGATAATATCTAACTAATTGATTCAAAGACGTATTTTTTAGACGTTAGAAAAAATGGAAAATCAACAGAACGGTCAAAACATCGAAAATTTAGATACGAAAATCCTGGAATTTTTATCGTCCAACCGGGGACAAAAAGCAAAGGAAATTGCTGCTTCTCTTAACGTTGACAAAAGACAGGTAAACCATGCTCTATATGGTAATCTCAAAGGTTTATGCAGCCAGGATGAAGATTATCGCTGGTATCTTAATGAACACTTGCCAGGTCTTGTAAAAAAAGAAGTGACCCCAGTTGAGGCCACGGCATTATCAAATCTCACTCACTACTATCTTACGTGCTTGGGTCAGGATGATGAAGGAGGAATAAGCGTCTTTGCTGATAATAAATTTGGAGATCTTGATTATACGGAATTGAAGGAGCTACCGCTAAATGGAAGTGATGCCTGTTTCCAATCCAATGAGTCTCAATCACTTCTTGGTAAAATTCGGAAAGATCATAGCCGCTTAGAAATGTATTTGGGCTATCCAACTGCCATAAAGAAAGTTAGAACTCAAAAATGGGAAGGTTTTTTTGTTGAACCATTGCTATTGTTCCCAATTGATACGACTGACGGAAAGCCAACTGTTTCGCAAGGATTTCCGATAGTCAATCTTTCAGTCTTGAAACGCTTTACCAATGCAGAAAGAGAACAAGTAATGGATGAATTAGTACAGCTTGAGGAGGAACTTGGACTTATCTCTGAGACTGACATCCCTGAAATAGACGATCTGACGCAGCGGCTAGAAAGCATTCGCCCAGAATGGCCGTGGAAAGAAAAAATCGAGCCAAATGCATTATCAATCGAATCATCTTTGCGATACATAAAAGAAGAAGGGATTTTCAACCGGGCCGTCCTTATAGTTTCCGAGAGATCCCCATATACTCAAGGATTGGAGACAGAATTAAAATCCTTAGGAACTCTTCCTTTATCCCAATACGAAGAGACAGCTTTGGGAAAATGGATAAGCGGTGACACAGGAGCGAAGCAGGAAGATGGTAAGTTTCCGCTCCTGGAAGTGCTGTCTCTTAATTCAGAACAACGGCAGGCTATTCAGCATTCTCTGACAAATCCATTGACCATCATCACCGGTCCACCTGGAACCGGAAAATCACAGGTCGTGACAAACCTACTGATTAATGCGGCGTGGCAAGGAAAGAAGGTATTGTTTGCTAGTAAGAATAACAAAGCGGTCGATGTTGTAGAAACCAGGGTAAATAATCTAGGAACTCGTCCGGTCTTATTGCGAATGGGATCGAAAGAGTAC
>CAYNEK010000181.1:0-2306 GCA_964396175.1 uncultured Polyangiaceae bacterium
GCACGCCCGGTGGCGCGCCGGAGCTGGGCGGCCAGGAGCGCCACGGCGCGATCGAACCCGGCGCGGGTGCCGAGGTTCATGGCCTTGGCCACGGGGAGCCGGAGGAAGCGCTCGACGAGTTCGTCGGCGGCGACGCGGGCCGCGTGGACGACGAGGAACCGATCAGCGGAAGCGGATGTGCCGCACATCGGCGTCCTCCTCGAGCCGCAGCTCGCCATGGGCCACGTGCATCAGCACGCGGCAGAACGTGCAGCGCAGCGCCTTCGAGAACGTCAGGTCGTCGGGCGCGTCGCCTTCGTCGATGTCGAGCCCATCGTTGCCGGCGAGCGCGGGCGTGTTGAACCCGCAGCGCAGGCAGCAGACGTGGTAGCCGACGAGGAGGTTCGTGCGGTCCTGCGGGACGCGGCGGATCTCGCCGCGCTCGAGGCGACACGGACGCTTGGCCGAGGGGACCAGCTTCACGGCCCACCTCCGACGACGAGCGGGGCTCGCCGCCTGGCGCGCACCTCGACGCCCGCCTCCGTGGGTGAGAACACGACGTCGTGCGACGCCGAGCAGCGATCGCAGAGCGCGAAGACCAACTGGCCGTTGCGCCAGAGCGTGGTGGTCTCGTCGAGCCCCGCGTGGCGCTGGCACATGCGGCAGGCGATGACGCCGCGCTCGGCGTCGAGCTGCGCCTGCTGTACCCACGCGCGGTGGTGCTCAGGGCGCATCGCGCACCTCGCCGAACCACGCGTCGAACTCCTCGCGCGGGACCTTCACACGCTCCGTCTCCAGGTACCGTCGCGCGAGGTCGAGGCGCCCCGTGGCGAGCCGGTCCTCCTCGGCACGGAGGTCTTCGCGCAGGGCGAGGAGCTGCTTCGCGCTCGGCAACAGCGCCTCGGGATTCACCGCCTTCGGCTTCAGGTCCTCCACGCCGGTCTGAATGCCCGCGAGCGTCAGGGTGATGGGGCGCTTGGTCCAGTCGTCGCCGATCTTCCTGAACTCGCGGTTGAAGATGTCGCCCGCGAGCAGGCGCCCCTCCTCGGGCGTGAGCACGCCGACGCGCACGAGCCGCTCCACCATCTCGGTCATGCGCTCGGGGTCGCGCGTCACCGGCGTCTGCGAGCGGAAGCGCCAGAAGCGGATGCCCATGTCCGCGAGGAGCTTGCGGTTGATGAGGAAGTCGAACTCGTCGCGCTCGGGCTGGAAGACCTGGTCCTCGGCGAAGCGGAGCGCGCTCTCGGCGGTCGCGCGGTTGAAGTCCTTGCTCTCGCCGCGCAAGAGGCGCGGCAGACGGAAGGCGCTGCCGACCTTGTCGATGTTGCGCTCGTCGTAGACCTGAAAGAGCGCGTCCTGCTGCTGGGCGTCAGTGAGCGGGCGCAGCTCGATCTTCGCGCGCCCGCCGTCACCGGTGCCCGCGCCGTCCGCCTCGAGGATGAGGATCTTGTGGAAGTTCGCCTTCCCCTTGAGGTTCTCCTCGATGAAGCGCTCGATGCGCGGCACCGATGCCTCGGAGATGCGTCCGCCCGACACGAGGAGCGCCATCGGCGGCACCGACTTGTTCTCGAAGTAGAGGAAGTTGACCTCCTCCATCTGCCGCGAGCCGAGGACGGAGAGCAGCGTGCCCACCCAGCGCGGCACGCCGTAGGGCGAGCGCGGCGAGTGGATGGCGAAGTGGAGCAGCTCCGTCGCGGGGCCGTCGTCGGGCTTGGCAGCCTTGAGGGCGGCGATATCGTCGAAGACGCGGCCCGTCGAGCGCGAGACCACGCGCGGATCGCCGAACGACTTGAAGTACACGCACTCGGTGGACTGCACCTGCACGTAGCGGCGCATGCGGCGGCGCGAACGCACGGTGTCGAAGCTCACGGGCGAGACGCGTGCTCGCTCGGTGACCTCCACCGCCTCGCGATCGAGCGGGAGCAGCCGCACCGTGTAGGACGGCACGTAGACGAGCCGCGCGAGGTCACCCTTGCCGTCGCGAAGCACCTCCCAGAAGGCGTTGCCCGTGACCTCGAGGTCCTGTCGCGTGCGGCGGCGCAGGTCGACGAAGCTGTGGTCGAAGCAGGCGAAGTCGAAGAACGCATCGAGCCTTGCCCGCTCGACGCGCGCTGCCTGGCGCAGCTCGGTGAAGCGCGCGGAGACCTCCTCAGCGCTCGGGGTTGTCGACACGCCCTCGGGGAGCGTTCGTGCCTCGCGGGCGGCAAGGCGCTCGAGCGTGATGGCGTCGGCCACCTTCGAGCGCGCGTCCTCGGCGTCGAAGTCGATGACCGCGTCGAAGCGGTAGCCGTTGCCGTCGATGTTGGTGGCGTAGGCGTCGACGTTCT
>CAYNEK010000182.1:0-2254 GCA_964396175.1 uncultured Polyangiaceae bacterium
TACCCGCCCGCGACGAGGACCTTGCCCGACGTGAGCGCCGTCGCGGTGTGGGACCCGCGCGCCGTCGCCAGCGAGCCCGCGCTCGTCCAGGCGCCCGTCCCCGGATCGTACACCTCCGCCGACGCGAGGTACGTGCCGCTCTGCCCGGTTCCGCCCGCGATGAGGACCTTGCCCGACGCGAGCGCCGTCGCGGTGTGGTAGTAGCGCGCCGTCGCCAGCGACCCCGTCGTCGTCCACGCCGGGTCCACCACCACCGGGTACGCCCCCGCCGCCCACCCAACCACCACGCTGCACACGTCCGCCCCCGGCGACACGATCGCCCGCCCCCACGGCAGCTTCGCGCTCTCGTCCACCCGACACCCCTCGACGCGCACCCGGGGCACCACCCGCGCCCCATCCTTCTCCACCACCTCGGGCGCCGTCATCCTCACCCGGGGCGCGCCGCCCTCGTCCACGACCTCCAGCACATTCGACACGAGCCGCAGCCCCGCTCCCGAGGGCACCCGCACCTCGTAGCGGAGCTCCTCCGCCGCGGGGCGCTCCTCGAACACCACGTAGTCTTCGACACCCTCCGCGTGCGGGCGGTGCACCACGTGTCGTCCCTTCCCGTAGCCGTCCTCGTACACGACGAGCCCAGCCTCCGCGATCGCCCCCGCGCTCGACGTCGCTCCCGCGAGGCGCACCTCGAGGCCGAGCTTCGTCCCCTCGTCTTCGACACGGAAGCCCGCGTCGAGCCGCCCGGGCAGCGTCACCTTCGCCGGCTTGGACGTCAGCTTCCGCGAGAGTGTGGGTGAGACCACGGCGAAGCCTTGGGACGTCGCCGTGAGCTTCACGCCGGGGGACGGCTCGATCACGCGGCGCCCGCGCGGGCTCGGCTCGTAGAGCGCCGCCGGTGCGCCGAGTGTCGTCTGGGGCGCGCCGAGTGTCGTCTGGGGCGCGCCGAGTGTCGTCTGGGGCGCGCCGAGCGCCATGGGCCCCGTCGCGGGTCCTGCGTTCTGCTTCTCCTGACCCAGCCAGAGCACTCCCGGCGCGCCCGCCTCGCGCTTCGTCGCGCCGAGGACCGGGTCCTCCGGCGCGTAGCGGAACGATCGCACCAGCTCGAGGGCCGTGCTGCGCGTCTCGGCGTCGTGCTCGGTGGGCGGCGCGGCCGTGCCGCTGCACGAGGCGAGGCCCACGAAGGCGGGCGTGACGACGACGAGGGCGAGCGCGGTGCGAAGGAGTGGGGTCATGGCGGGGAGCTCCTGGGTGGAAGGCTTGAAAAGGAACCTGGCTCGCGAGGGTACACGGGCCGGGCCCGGCGTCTACGCGCCGCTTCGCTCTCAGCGCAGGCGCCCGCCGACGTCCCCTCGCGCCGGTTTCTCTTGCGGCTCCGCGCGGCCTCCAGATACCGTGCGGGATGATGGCCAAACCACGCCCCACCCCACGCCCTCGCCCCTCCACCCCCAAGCCTCCGCACCCCACGGCCACCGTCCCCGCCGCCGACGCGAAGCGCCTCCTCGCGCTCGACGCGGCCTTCGACAAACCCCTCGACGTCCCCGTCAAGCAGCTCCTCCACGAGGCCCGCGATCTCGCGTCGACCGCGCGCCGCCTCGAGCCCGAGCTCGTCGCCAAGTCCGAGCTCTCCAAGGGCTTCTCCGCCGAGCTCTCCCGTCGCACCGACCTCGCCGACGCCGCCGAGCGCGCCTGGCAAGCCGCCCGCGCGCTCCACGTCCCCGCCGACGTCGAGGTCGCTCGACAGGACGGCGAAGCCCTCAAGCGCCGCGCGTTCGCCGCCCTCCGCTATTTCTGCCGCGCCGATCCCGAGGTCCAATCGCGCCTCGACCGCATCTACGAGGGCGCCGGTGACGCCGATCTCATCGACGACCTCACGAAGCTCGCCGATCTCGTGCGCACCCATGGGCCGGACCTGAAGAAGGCCGATCTCCCCCGTCGGCCCGCCGACGCCCTCGAGGCCGCCGCCCACGCGCTCGCCGAGGTCGCCGCCGCGCGCGGCAAGGCCCCCGATCTCGTGACCGCCCAGCGGCTCCGAAATCGCGCCTTCTGGTGGCTCCGCGCGCTGCTCGAGGACGTCCGCGCCGCCGGACGGTACGTGTTCCGCGGAGATCCCAAGGCGCTGAAGGCGTTTCGGTCCACGACGACGCACACGCGCGTCCAGCGGAAGAGCAAGCCGCCCGCGCCCGAGCCCCCCACGGCGTGAAGGACCCTCGTCCCGGCCTCGCCAAAGGCCGTCCGGGCCTCGCCAAGAGCCGTCCGG
>CAYNEK010000183.1:0-2232 GCA_964396175.1 uncultured Polyangiaceae bacterium
TGTCAAGCGACATCCGAATCTGACCCCCTGGCGTCACGAAAACTGACCCCCTCTCATGGTCAACCCTCTGCTGCTGCCTTGCGGCTCTTGCCCGCCGCTTCGGCCTTCGCCAGAAGGCCGGAGCGGCGTTTCTCTCGGAGCCGGTAGCTGTCGCCCCGGATCGTGAGCACGTGGCTGTGGTGGAGCAGACGGTCGAGGATCGCCGTGGCCACGACGGGATCGCCGAAGACGCCGCCCCACTCGCTGACGTTCCGGTTGCTCGTGACGAGCAGGCTGCCGCGCTCGTAGCGGCGCGAGACGAGCTGGAAGAAGAGGTGCGCGGCCTCGGTCTCGAGCGGGAGATAGCCGAGCTCGTCGACGATGAGCAGCTTCGGTTTGCTCCAGTGCGCGAGCCGCTCCTCGAGCCGGCGCTCGAGCTCGGCCTTGCGCAGCTGGGCCGCGAGCGTGTGGGCCGTCACGAACAGCACGCTGTAGCCGGCGCGGATCACCTCGCGTCCGAGAGCCACGGCGAGGTGCGTCTTGCCAACACCCGGTGGGCCGAGAAGCAGGACGGCATCGCCGTTGGCGACGAAGCGTCCGGTGGCGAGCTCGCGGAGCTGCTTCGGGTCGAGCGAGGGCTGTGCATCGAAGTCGAAGCCCGAGAGCTCGCGGACGAAGGGGAACTTCGCGATCGACAGGTGCATGCTGATGCGCCGCTCGTCCTTGCGGGCGATCTCGCGTTCGCACAGGAGCGCGAGCGCCTCGCGAAGCGTGAGGTCGCGTCGTGCGGCCTCATCGAGGAGGCCGTCGAGCTGATCGCGGATGGCTGTGAGCTTGAGCCGCGTCAGCATGCGCGGCAGCGCGTCGAGGGCGGTGGCTTCCATCAGAAGCTCCCTCCCACGAGCTGCTCGTACTCGACGAGCGGCCGCAGCAGCGCCGGCGCGGTCGGCTCGGTCGCGAGGGCCTCGCGCCGCACGGGGCCGCGGAAGCCGGCGACCCCTTCGAAGTGCGCGGGATCGATCACGCGCTGGTGGCGAAGCCCACGGCACTCGGCGTGGGCGGCCACCTCGTGACCGGCGTGGTGGACGCGAAGCCGGCCGCGCACGACCTGCACCCGGACCGCTTCACCGATGAGCCGCCAGGGCACGCTGTACGCGTTCGTGTCCAGCTCGACGCAGCAGTCGGCGCCGACCTGGCGCACGAGCTCGCGCATCTGCTCGAACGGCGGTTTGCCTTCGAGCGGGCGCAGGGCCTGCACCTCCGCTAGTTGGAAGCGCACCAGCGGCACCTCGCCCGTCGTCCCGTGGATCCGCGCGTCTGCGACCTCGCGCGTCCAGCGAGCGAGGTGCGCCTCGAAGGCCTCCCAGCTCGCGAAGGAGCGGCCGGCGATGGCATTGCGCTTCACGAAGCCGACGCTCCGCTCGTCCTTGCCCTTCGTGCGCGCCCGGTACGGTGCGCAGGCCCGCGGCCGGAAGCCCCAGTAGGACGCGAAGGCAAGCAACCGATCGTGAAAGCGCACCTCGCGCGTCGCCGGGTCGTGGTGCAGGACGAGCGCCCGCGGGTTGTCGAGCAGCACCTCCTCGGGCACGCCGCCGAAGTGCGCGAAGGCGCCCTCGATGCCTTCGAACCAGCAGGACTGACGCTCGTGTCGGAACGCTCGCACGTAGCGCCGGCGCGAGTAGCCGAGCGTCGCGACGAACAGATGCACCCGCACCATCTCGCCCGCGATCGAGACACGCCGCTCGCCGAAGTCGATCTGGAGCTGACGGCCCGGCGGCGTCTCGAAGCGCACGGTGGCCCGAGCCCGCGCCGCGAGGTCCCGGCGAAACGGCGCCACCGCCCGCTCTACCGTGCGCAGCGACACCGTGACCCCGTGATCGGCGACGAGCTCCTGGTGCACGACGTCGGCGTTGCCGGCGTGGCGGTGGAAACGCTCCTCGAGCCACGCCTCGAGCCCGTCGAGCGCACGCTCACGCCGCGGCCGGCCGTAGGGCTGCCACCCCTCGAGCGCCAACCAGCGTTTCACCGTGTTCCGGCTGCAGCCGAGGTTCGCGGCGATCCGCCGCGTCCCCCAGCCAAGCCCTCGCAGCCTCCGCATCGTCTCCACATCTTCCGGCGTCTGCACCTCTCCCCACGGACCTCCCGCCCGCAGGGAACCGCGCTCTGCGGCCTCTCGCTCCATCGCTCCCCCTCCTCTCGGAGGGGGGTCAACTTTCATGTCGTCAGGGGGTCAGTTTTCGATGTCGCCCGATA
>CAYNEK010000184.1:0-2160 GCA_964396175.1 uncultured Polyangiaceae bacterium
ACCGCCTCGTGGCGATGCTCCCGGCGCACAAGACCTACGTCGAGCCGTTCGCCGGCAGCGCGGCGGTGCTGTTCGCGAAGGAGCCGAGCGACGTCGAGGTCATCAACGACGCCGACCTCGAGATCGCCGACGCGTACCGGCTCGTCAAGAAGCTCACGCCCGAGGGGCTCGCGAAGCTGAAGAAGCTTCCGTGGGTCGGCGACGAGAAGACGTTCAAGCGGCTCCTCGACGTCGAGCCCGAGGACGACGTCGAGCGGCTGCACCGCTTCCTGTACCTGACGCACTTCTCCTACGGGAAGATGCGCGGCAAGAGCTTCAGCCCGACGGTCGTCGGCGTCGAGGCGACGACCATCAAGCGCATCGAGAAGTTCGCGCCGCGCCTGAAGAAGGTGAAGGTCTACGGCGGCGACTACGAGAAGGTCGTCCGCAAGTACGACAGCAAGGACACGGTCTTCTTTCTCGACCCGCCGTACCCCGGCTACAACGTCGACGTCGGCGAGAGCGAGTTCGACGAGGAGCGCTTCTTCAAGCTGCTCAAGTCGCTCAAGGGCCGCTTCCTCATCACCTACGGCATCCGGGGCAAGTTCCCCGAGCTGGTGAAGGGCTCGGACTTCTGGTCGAAGCGCATCCGCACCCGGCGCTCCATCGCGCACATGCGCGGCGTCGGCGGCAGCTCCGTGCTGACGCAGCTCCTGGTCGCGAACTACGAGCCGACCACCAAGGCGCTCGACGACGAGTTCGTCCTCGACGACTGGGACGGGACGCTCGAGGAGGGCGTCGACGACGTCGACGACGTCGAAAAAGCGCAGCCCTTCGGCACGTTCGGCGGGTCGTTCCACTACGCCAAGCGCATCGTGCCGCTCATCCCGGCGCACAAGACCTACGTCGAGCCCTTCGCGGGCGCGGCGGCGGTGCTGCACGCCAAGGACCCGAGCGACAAGGAGGTGATCGCCGATCTCGACGACGACGTGGTGTTCCTCCACCGCAGCATCAAGACGATGACGCCCGAGCGCGTCGAGGAGCTGCGCCGCCGCTTCGAGTGGACCGTCACGCAGGAGAGCTTCGCCAAGGCCCGCGACATGACGCCGAAGGACGACGTCGCGCGCTTCTACAAGCTCGTCTTCGTGCGCACCCACGCCCGCGACTGCCGCCCCGACGGCACGCACCCGGCGCAGCAGCACCTCGGCTCGACGACCAACCCCGAGAAGTACCTCAAGGCCGCCCAGCGCCTGAAGGACGTGAGCATCCTGCGGCAGGACTACCGCAAGACGCTCGAGGCCTACGACAGCAAGGACACGTTCTTCTTCATCGACCCGCCGTACCCCGGTGAGTGGTTCGACAAGGACAAGGTCATCGACCTCAGCGAGTTCATCGACGCGCTCGCGAAGGTCGAGGGCAAGTTCATCGCGGTCCTCAACCCGACCCCGGAGAACGTCGCCGCCTTCAAGAAGGTCGGGCACGTCTTCCGGCTCAAGGTGCGCGAGGCCTCGGGGCGGGGCGGTGCCAAGCACGCCATGCGCCTCTTCGTCGCCAACTTCCCGGTGCGCAAGGCCGCGGAGTTCGAGCTCGTCGCCAAGTGCGAGCACCTGCCGCTCGATCCGAGCGTCGATGAGCTGGTGTTCGACAAGCCCTCGCGCCTCGTGAAGGGCATCGACCCGAACGACGAGCGCTTCGTGCTGGGCATCGTGCTCGAGCCCGAGGTGGTCGACGCGCAGGGCGACATCTACTCGGCCGAGGAGATCCGCGCCGCCGCCCACCGCTTCATGGAGGACTTCGGCGGCCTCGGGCTGATGCACCGCCTGCGCGTCAACGGCCAGGTGAAGGTGCTCGAGAGCTACCTCGCGCCCACCGACTTCACCATCGGCGAGCTCGCGGTCCGCAAGGGCACGTGGCTGCTCGCGGTGCGCGTGCTCTCCGACGAGCTGTGGGAGCGCGTGAAGTCCGGCGACCTCACCGGCTTCTCCATCGGCGGCTCAGCGCGCCGAGTGCCCGAGCCCGCTCCTGTTCCGACGTCGGAACAGCCCACCAACAACCAGCCCGCCTCGGAGGCCGCCGCATGACGACGCCGATGAACAAGGCGGACGACGGCGTGCATCGCCTCGTCGACATGGTCGTCGAGGAGGTCTCGCTCGTCGACCGCGCCGCCAACAAGCACCGCTT
>CAYNEK010000185.1:0-464 GCA_964396175.1 uncultured Polyangiaceae bacterium
CGAACAAACCCGTGGTCCCATGGATAACCCTGAGGTCACGTATAACAAAACAATCATCAAAAACGACCGAAGCATATGCTTTAAGCTTGTCGTTATCCTTGACCGGATACACCTTTACTTCCGTAATCTCCATAGCTTCCCCCCGTCAAACTAGTTGTGGGCATGTAGACATACCCCTCATGACGCCTAATTCGGCCCATTCCAATACATAAGTGTTCCTCGTCCTTGAAAACTCCAAAGACCGACGAACCACTTCCTGACATGATAACCCCCAATGCCCCTGCATCAAGGATCTCAGCCTTGATGCACCTAATCTCAGGGCAAATAGCGAAAGCAGGGTCTTCCAGCTCATTCACCAGCAACCGCTCCGGTGCATTTCCGTTCCCGACACTTATCTCTTTTATTGTAAACGATTTATCATCAATAGTCAATGGGCACTTCAAATTTGAATATACAAGTGAGGT
>CAYNEK010000185.1:474-1294 GCA_964396175.1 uncultured Polyangiaceae bacterium
GCTCGATAATTACAGGCTTCAACGGGATTTCTCCGCGCCCACCCATGAGATATGGACGTTTAAGGATGAAGAAAGGACAGTCGGACCCTATCCCTGCGGCGAGATTCATGAGCTCCTGGTCAGTCAAGCCCGCCTGAAAGAGGGTGTTCATGCCCATCAGAACCGAAGCGGCATCACTGCTGCCTCCTCCCAGACCTGCTCCCACAGGTATGCGCTTGGTGATCTCAATGGAGACTCCCTCCATGATGCCCGTCTCCTTCAGGAAAAGCTCGGCGGCGCGATACGCAAGGTTCTGCCTCTCTTCACACCCTGACCCCTCGGCCTTGAGGAATATGCCCGACTCCTGTTTCTCAAGGACTATATCATCATAGAGGGAGACCGGTGACATGAGCGTGATCAGTTCATGATACCCGTCAATCCTCTTTCCCAGGATCCTTAGGATGAGATTGATCTTTGCCGGGGCCAGGATCTTCACTCGACGTCAACCGCAATATACAAATGGCCGCGAGGTACTCCCGGGTGCTCCTGACCCGGACACCCTTCACCTCCTTGATGATGTCCATCCTCTGGATCTTGCTGTCTGCTGCGCTCCCGCCCGGATCGATATCGACCACAAGGACTCCGGTATCTTCTTCAATATTCATCTGCTTCCGGATCTCCGGCGTGATGTCCTGCACCACCAGGCCGAGCTTGTCCTTTGTCTTGCCCGAAGCATCAGGGACAGGCGCCTTATTGATGCCTGATATGTGATCCTCGCTCCTTTTTTCAAGTCTGGTGCCGATGGTCACTTTCCTGGATTCCCTCCAGATGACAATGGAGA
>CAYNEK010000185.1:1304-2127 GCA_964396175.1 uncultured Polyangiaceae bacterium
GCTCCCGATTAACCGCGTCAGGGCACGGGGATCGGCAATCTCCTGGTTATTGATTCTGAGTACGATATCGCCTTTCCTGAGGCCTGCCTTCTCGGCGGGATCCCCGGGATAGACATCGGTGATCATGGCTCCGTAAGGCTTCTCCAGCCCCACTGCCCTGGCTATCTCAGGCGTCACCTCCTGGATGGCGATCCCCAGCCAGCCTCTCGTCACCTCCCCCTTGTCCTTGAGATCCTGGAGAATCTGCTTGGCCATGTTGATGGGAATGGCGAATCCGATACCCTGGCCCGAAGAGATGATGGCCGTATTGATCCCCACCACCTCGCCGTTCATATTGATGAGCGGGCCGCCGGAATTACCCGGATTGATGGCCGCATCGGTCTGGATGAAGCTGTCGTACGGCCCTGCACCGATTACCCGAGCCTTGGCGGAAACAATGCCCTGGGTCAGGGTGTGGCCGAAGCCGAAGGGGTTCCCGATGGCAATGACCCAGTCCCCGATATCGAGGGTGTCCGAATTCCCCAGGACAGCAACAGGAAAATCCTTCTTCTTCGACTCGATCTTGATCAGAGAGATATCGGTGCCGTCATCCTTTCCCACGACCTTGGCCCTGTACTCCTCTCCATTGTCGGTGAGCGTTACCGTTATTTCATCAGCACCTGCAATGACATGGTTGTTCGTCAGGATGTAGCCGTCGCCGGAGATGATGAATCCCGATCCCAGGCTCCTCTGCTTCAGGTCCTGCTCCGGGATCTGCTCGAAAAATTTCTTAAAAAAATCATCGAGCATCTCATTCTGTCCGCCCGGCGTCTCGAACCTCCTG
>CAYNEK010000186.1:0-2097 GCA_964396175.1 uncultured Polyangiaceae bacterium
AGCGTCCGCTCGGCCATCGGCTCGGCGCCGTCGACGGCTTCGAGGGCCAGCACCTGCTCCTGGAGGTCGGCGGCCAGCATGAGCAGGTCGAAGAGCTGCGTGACGCGGGCGCGCGTGAGCCCCAGCTTGCGCGCCAGGGCGGCCTGGTCGGCCACGAGCCCGCGCTCGATGGCGGCCTGCAGGTGGTGCGCGAGGGCGAGCTGCCGGGCGACCTTGGCGGGACGTCGCACGGGCTCGGGCCTGTCGGGCGGCGGCGTCGGGGTGAGCTCCACGCTGCGGCTTCGGCGCCAGAAGATCGGCTCCTCGATCACCCGGTAGTCGCTCGGCGTGTTCTTCCTCGCGCCCTCGTCGCTGGTCTGTCGGTCGCTCACGCTGCCTCCTTCGTGCCCGAGGCGGCGCCGAAGTCGATCAGCTCGACGCGGCACGTGCCCTTGTCCTCGTCGACGACCACCTTCTCGATGAGCGCGCGCAGGAAGCGCCCCTGGTTGTCGGGCGACATGTTCACCCAGACCTTGGCGAAGTCGCGGAGCGCGGCGACGAACCAGGCGTGGTCCTTCCTGGCGATCTCCAGCTCGGCGGCGTCGCGCTCGAGGTCGCGGAGCTGCTGTTCGCTCGCAGCAAGACGGTCAGCCTCGACGCCGAGCTTCTGCTCGACGAGCTCACGCGCACGCCCGTCGAGGCGCACCAACTCGTCGGTGAGCCGGGAGGCGTTTGCCGAAGACTCGGCGATCTTCGTCGCCAGCTCCGCGCGCAGCTTGCCGAAGTCCTCGCCCTTGCCGGCGGTGAGCGCCTCGAGGTGCTTCGCGACGCGCTCGGCCAGCGAGCCGTCGGCGGTCGCGTTCGAGATGCGGGCGACGACGAACTCCTCGAGCGCGGCGGCGGGCAGCGGCCTTCCGGCGCACTGGTCCTTGCCGTACTTCTCGCGCCGCGAACACCGGTAGTACCTGTGCGTCTTCCCGGTGGAGGGCTTCGTCGTCGAGCCCGGGCACATCATCTCGCCGCAGAGCGCGCAGCGCACGAGGCTGCGCAGGACGTAGTCGGGGTTCGTGCCGGTCCACCGCACCACGCGGCTCGTGCCCGCGAGGATGGCCTGGGCGGCGCGGTAGGTGGACTCCTCGATCAGCGGCGGGTGCTCGCCGGGGTGCAGCTCGTCGCCGTACATCATGAAGCCCGCGTAGATCGGGCTCTTGAGGATGCGGCCGATGCCCTCCTTCGACCACGCGAGCTTCTTGGTGACCTTGGAGCCGCGCGGCACGAGCATCCGCTCGTTCAGCAGGTGCGCCACCTTCGCCTGCTGGCGGTGCATCAGGAACAGGTCGAAGGCCTCGCGGACGACGCGCGCCTCGAGCTCGTTGACGAGGAGCTTCTTGTCCTTCACCGAGTAGCCGTAGGGCACCGGCCCGCCCGTCCACTTCCCCTTGCGACGGGCGCCGGCGATCTTGTCGCGGGTGCGCTCGCTGATCATCTCCCGTTCGAACTCAGCGAACGACATCAACATGTTCATCGTCAGCCGGCCCATCGCGTCGGCCGTCGAGAAGTTCTGCGTCACCGAGACGAACGAGGCGCCCGCCGCCCCGAGGCGCTCCATCACCTTCACGAAGTCGAGCAGCGAGCGCGAGAGGCGGTCGACCTTGTAGACGACGATGACGTCGACCTTGCCCGCCTCGACGTCGGCCATCAGGCGCGTGAAGGCGGGGCGGTCGATGTTCGCGCCCGTGAAGCCGCCGTCGTCGTAGCGCTCGTCGACGAGCTTCCAACCCGGCTGGCGCTGGATGTACGCGAGGCAGGACTCGCGCTGGGAGTCGAGGGAGTTGAACTCCTGCTCGAGGCCCATCGTCGTCGACTTGCGCGTGTAGATGGCGACGCGCCTCGTCTCGGGCTCGACGCTGCTCCTGGTGGGGCGCCTGCTCATCGCTCCTCCAACGCGGTCGCGACGGGCACGGGCTCGGCGGGCTTCGCCTCTCGCTTCTCGGCGATGGCGACGAGCCGCTCGAGGTTCTGGTTCAGGCGCGCCAGCTCGCGCACGAGCGACGGCATCGTCGCTTCGTAGAACGTCTGGCCCATGCGGGTGCGGAAGAAGTCGCTGCTCATGCCGCG
>CAYNEK010000187.1:0-1773 GCA_964396175.1 uncultured Polyangiaceae bacterium
CCCTTTGAGTAGCACCAAGAATCTCAAATTGATCAGGACTGTATTTATCCAGGAAACTGATAGGTACGCCCATGACACCATCATAGTCGCTTGGAATTGCATCAGTGAAAGGAACTTCTATGGCATCGTAGTTGTCATATCGATCATAAGTGGATTTGCCTCTAATTTCCTTATGCTTGCTGAATTTCAGATTATCCGCCATTGTCATCAAAGGTAAAGGTTGATGACGTCTACCGTGATCGAGATTTGTAAACCAACGAACACCTTTTATTCGTAAGAATTTTCTGCCCTGATCATCGATTCTCCAACCAGCTGCAGTAATAGGATAGTCGCCAGGCACCTGGAATTCTCGATCGCCACTGTTTATACTCGGTCCTAACCAAATTCTGTTTTCTTTGATTAAAGGGAAAACATCTTTATATGTTATTGCGTTCATGTTCCCTATGATGGAGAATTGTTTGTTAGACTCAATAATCCAAGCCAAAAACTCTCTGAACTTAGAAAAGGGCGGGTTAGTGATGATAATGTCAGCTTCATCACGTAGTTTCTTTATCTCCATGCTTCTAAAATCGCCATCTCCATCCAGGTAGCACCATTGAAGATCATCAATATTAATTTCGCGATCACCGGTTCGATCTTCAGTCAGCGTAAAAATCTTGCCTTTGGTTGTGGTCTTGACTTGATCAAACTGGGGATTGTTTTTTTCGAAAAGAGTTGGTTGGTAGAAACCCTGATAATTTTTACTCTCTGGCGCATAGCTGGTGCTGATAAGTTTTTTCATACCAAAGCGATCAAAGTTTTGGGCGAAATAGCGTGCAAAATTGCTCCACTCCGGGTCATCGCAGGGCAAGAGAACCGTTTTGCCCCGAAACACATCCTGATCATACTCCAGGTATGCATTCATTTCCTTTTCAATAACGTTGTATTGGGTATAGAACTCGTCTTTTTTTGCCTTTTTAGCTTCTGAGAGCTTGTCATTCGCCACGAATCATCATCCTGTCTTTGATCAAATCAATATTTATAAAATCCGACTTTTTATCTATCCCCAGATACTCTTGCTGGATACATTGCCTAACATACTCGCCAACCTAAAATTGGTGATACTATATGTGGAGCTCTTGAGCATACTGATAGGAAATGATTTCACCATCTTTTGTAGTTCGATAACCCTTTTCTCGGTGGGAGAAATCCCGAATTTGACTAGCACTATATTTTTGGAATTTATTCTTGACAAACGCGAGAGCCGCCAATTCTGAAGTAGAGAAAACGGACCAATCTGGCTCTCCACTGGTATATACTTCACCAACCAAATCACCAAAAGGTTGTTCGTCGCTTGTGATTTGATTGTCCCATTCTGAAATTGCAGTAAGCCATGTATTAAATTTATGAGGAACTGGTCCATAATATGCGTGGGCATAACGAGCTCCAGAAATTGAAACACCATTATCTTTAAAGTGTTTAAAATCCGCATAGAACAGGAGTTTATTGAGCTTTGTCTTCGAAACCTGATCTTTATAACAGAAGAACTTGATCGCTTGGAACAGTTTGTTGGCATTAAACCGAATGAATCCGCTCAGCATACTTGGAGAATAACTACCGAATTGCTCGATAGCTTCTTGTAGCAAATCACCACAGTCCTGTTCTTTTTCTTGGAGATGTGCAATGATACGATTCCTGTTAATTTCGGAAAGCAATTCTGGTGTTTTTTCCAGAATTCGCAACAAATTGGCCGGCTGCATAATCAAGTGGATAGCCTGTTCATGTGCTTTGGAT
>CAYNEK010000187.1:1783-2093 GCA_964396175.1 uncultured Polyangiaceae bacterium
CGGAATTTCTTGATTTCTTCTGGCTGCGCCATTCCTTTTCTAATTCGATATTCACGATAGGCTGCGTCCAATGGATCATAATCGAAACGAGGGATTTCGAAATCTTCGCCACATTCTTCACAATAGTAGTACTCCAAATGAATAGGGATCAATTCACCCCGAATGTCAATCTCTTCAACTCTATCAACAAATTCTTGTTTTGTTTCTTTTTCACAATTTGGACAAAATGCGTTCATCGCGTTCACCTCTTTTCCTTTACTCACCGACAATAATTCATTTACGAAACGGATATTTCAAAGGATGTTCTGAA
>CAYNEK010000188.1:0-1994 GCA_964396175.1 uncultured Polyangiaceae bacterium
GGCCATCCACAGCGTGGTGGGCGGCACCATCTCGAACGACTACCGGGACGTGCGCATCACCACCGCGAGCGGCCGCACCTGGAAGGTCGTGCCGGACGGCTCGCTGAGCGGCGGCGAGAACAGCGGCGAGATCGTCTCGCCGGTCCTCGGCTACGACGACATCGAGGAACTGCAGAACATCATCCGCGCGGTGCGCACGGCGGGCGCGAGGACCGACCACTCGACGGGCATCCACATCCACGTCGGAGCGGAGCGCTTCGACGCTAAGAGCGTGGTGAACCTGGTCAAGCTGGTTCACAAGCAGGAGCGCCTCCTCGAGCACGCGCTCGGCGTCAGCGAGCAGCGCCTCGCGCGCTACTGCCGCCCGATCGAAGTCCGCTTCATCGAGGCGCTCGAGGCGCGCCGCCCCAAGACGATGAGCGACGTGCGCGACGCTTGGTACGGGCGCAGCGGCGAGACGCCGAGCCGCTACCACAGCAGCCGCTACCGCGGGCTGAACCTCAACAGCCTCTTCTTCAGGGGCACGTTGGAGTTCCGCTACTTCAACGGCACCCTGCATGCCGGCGAGGTGAAGGCCTACGTGCAACTGGTCCTCGCGATGGCCGCCAAGGCCCTCGCCTCGAAGGCCGCATCGAGCAAGCGCCGGGAGTTCAACCCCGCCACCGCGAAGTACGACTTCCGGGTGGTGCTCCTGCACCTCGGCCTGATCGGCGAGGAGTTCAAGACCGCGCGCCTGCACCTCACGAAGAAGCTCGCGGGCTCGGCGGCCTGGAAGGGCGAGCGCCGGGACCGCCGCCCGGCGATGGACACGCAGCCCGCGACGGAGAGCGAGGAGGTCGGTGATGCCCGCGCAGCGTGAACGGCGGCGACGAGCCAGCGCCGGACCGCGAGCCGGCGCTGGACTCGATGGGGAACAGAGGCGATGCATGACGACGACGGGCGACTGCCCGAAGCGAGATGAGAAGATGAACCCGGTGCTCTACTTCGCCTACGGCTCGAACCTCGACGACGCGCAGATGCGCGAGCGCTGCGCGGACGCGCGCGTGGTCGGGCGAGCGACGCTGCCGAACTACGCGCTGGTCTTCGGGGGCTTCAGCCACCGCTGGGGCGGCGCGGTGGCCAGCGTGGTGCGCGCCAAGGGCGCGTGCGTCGAGGGGCTCCTCTACGAGCTGGGCAACGTCGACCTCCGCGAGCTCGACCGCTTCGAGGGCCATCCCTTCGCCTACGAGCGCGTCATCCGGTGGGTGCGCGACGAGAGCGGGCGCCGCCGCCGCGTGATGACCTACCTCCAACCCGAGGACGGCTTCGAAGCGTGGGCGCCGCCGCTCGGCTACTTCACCGTGCTCTGGCACGCGTACGCGCGCCTGGGCTTCGACGTCGAGCCCCTGGCTCGCGCAGCGGGGGTGTCGCCGTGAGCGCGCCCCGGAGCCAGCGTCGCGCACCCATGCGCGTCTTCGTCTACGGCACGCTCCTCGCCGGTGAGCCGAACCACCGCGTCCTGGCTGGCGCGCGACTTGTCGCGAACGCGCGCACGGAGCCCGCGTTCGAGCTGCGGGACCTCGGACCGTTTCCGGGTCTCGTGAGCGGCGGCGCGCTCGCGGTAGCCGGCGAGGTGTATGAGGTCGACGAGGCGACGCTCGCCGCGCTTGACCGGCTCGAAGGGCATCCGCGCTTCTACCGTCGCACGCGCATCGCGCTCGAGGACGGCGCCGCCGTCGAGACCTACCTCCTCGCGCCCGAGCAGGTCGAAGGTCGCCCCGTCATCGACTCGGGCAACTGGCGAGCGCGCCGGAAGGAGACCGCAGCATGAAGATCGTGATGAGAGACGGGCGCGTGTTCCAAGGCACCGCGCTGCAGATCGTGAAGGCCATGCAGGACATCGCGTTCGGCGTCGAGGACTTCACCGTGCCGAAGTACATCGAGTGGGTCGTCGCCAACGCGCGCAAGTTCGAGGAGGTCGAGCTCGACGTGAAGGGCGAGACCGACGAGGAGCT
>CAYNEK010000189.1:0-1978 GCA_964396175.1 uncultured Polyangiaceae bacterium
GAACTGAATGAATTCCAACTCCCCTCAGTGTACGATTTGACTCTCCATAAATAATTACCGTCTGTAAGATTGTTAGAAAGTTGGACTGAACAGATCGTAGAATTGCAATTTCCGTTCGTAACTGACTTATAAGCTTGGAGCACCGAGCCCTTGTAAAGTTCGATATAGTAGTTTGTAGCTCCTGTAACTGGCTTCCACTGAAAATATGGGCTTGGTGTCGTGATTGTTCCTTTTGGCCAGACCAAGGTCATAACCGGGTCAAGCCGGGTGAAGTATCTATCCACACTCCAAGGCTGCCATCCTCCAATATACGCGTTCACCCTCCAGAAGTATTGAGATACATACGGCAAGGGTCCAATTACAGCCGAGCATTGTGTTGATCCACAAGCACTTGGGTAAACAATTTTGTTCGTAACTCTGCCATTCGCCGTCCATACCTGAACGTTATAGCTGGTTGCGTTTGCCACTTTTGTCCAGGTGAAAGTGGGATACTTCTGATAGATAATCCCACTGGGTGAAATGGGAATTGGCGCCAAAAAACGGGAATGCAGTAACAGGTTGGGTGATCCAGCTCCGGGATCAGATACTTTACCCTCTGTTGCATATTGTATAATAAACTGTGAAACTTGGGTAGGAGTAGCGGTAGGATTAGTTTTAAGGAAAAGGGCGGCAACTCCTGTTACGTGAGGAGCTGCCATAGATGTGCCACTCATTTCTTTAGTGTCTGAATTGGAAAGAATACCTGCAGACGTAATTCCAAACCCGGGAGCAAATATATCCACGCAAGGTCCATAATTTGAGAAATATGCCCTCCAATCAGCTGAGTCAGTCGCCCCAACTGTGATTGCTCTGTCAACCCGAGCAGGGGAACTGTTGCAAGCATTAATGCTAGAGTTTCCAGCTGCAATTACAGTTGTAACTCCAGCATTGATCAAGGCTTCTGTTGCGGCATCCCATGCCGGAGATGTTCCTCCGCCGTCAATCCCAATGCTCATATTAGCAACGGCTGGGGTTTGTTTATTCCTTGCTACCCAGTCCATACCACTCAAAATGCCGCTGAGTGTACCAGAGCCAAAACAATCCAACACGCGGATTGGATGGATTGTTACCCCTTTAGCTACTCCATAAGTCGTTCCTCCAATTGTTCCGGAGACGTGGGTGCCATGTCCATCACAATCACTTACTCCCCAGCCATCACCAACCGAATCAAAACCAAGACCAACACGGCCAGTAAACTCCTGGTGAGTCGAAAGGATCCCACTGTCAATTACATACACGTGCACCCCGCTTGCGGTGTTGTCATAGGTATATGTATTATCTAGTGGCAAATTTCTTTGATCGATTCGATCCAATCCCCAGACAGGACCGTATTGAACCGATTGAGGAAAATTGTTGGCTTCATCCACTACCCCGGTCTGATTACCTATCACATAGTAATTTGGCTCGATATAATCAATTTTTGGATTCTTTCTTAATTCAAGCAGCGCAGATTTGGTCATTTTTACAGAAAACCCATTGAGTACGGTTTCATAAACAGTATCTATCACAATTCCTAGTGACTCAAAATTCAAACTGTTGGTATTTATTTCATCCGCAACTGCAAATTCTGTTTTATAAACAACAATGTACTCATCCTTAACCGCATCCAGATGATCATTAATGATAGGGACTAACAGAATCTCGTCATTAGCATTTCCAGGAGTCTCTTGTGTCTGAGTTGGGTTCGGTATAGGTTCCTCGGTTGGCTCAGGTGTGGGTTCCTCGGTTGGCTCAGGCGTTGGTTCCTCGGTTGGCTCAGGTGTGGGTTCCTCGGTTGGCTCAGGTGTGGGTTCCTCGGTTGGCTCAGGCGTGGGTTCTTCGGTTGGCTCAGGAGTGGGCTCCTCGGTTGGCTCAGGTGATGGTTCCTCAGTCGGCTCAGGAGTAGGCTCAAGCGTAGGTTCAGGAACGGGGACCTCTGTTGGCTCAATCGGAATTTCTG
>CAYNEK010000190.1:0-1929 GCA_964396175.1 uncultured Polyangiaceae bacterium
CGGGCAACGTGCAGGCCGCCGTCGACGAGCTGATCGACGACCTCGCGACCGGAGCGGTGGGCAGCTCCGGTGCCTCGCGCGTCGGCGTGGATGCGGCGGCGGGCGCTCCCAACGCGCTCCCTGCGGGCTCCGTGAAGAGCCAGCTCGCGCAGCTCCTCGGGTTCCTGAACACGCACGTGAGCGCGCCGACCGGCGCCCACGCAGCGGCGGCGATCTCGACCGTCCCGCACAACAACATCGCCGCCACGAACGTTCAGGCGCAGCTCCAGGAGATCGTGACGGACCTCGTCGCGACCGGGGCAGCGTCGCCGGGCGCGGGCCTCGTCGGCGTCGACGCCATCGCGGGCGCGCCAACGGCCATCGGAGCGGGCACGCTGCGCGCAGCCCTCGTGACGCTGCTCGGCGGGCTCAACGGCCACGTGAACCAGGCGAGCGGCGCGCACGCCGCGAGCGCAGTCTCGGTCGCCGACTCCGGCAACAACCTCAACGCCGTGAACGTCGAGGCCGCGCTCGCCGAGATCCTCGACGCCGTCGAGGGCGACCACTTCCGAGGCAACGAGGCGAACGCCGGCCAGCACCGCGCGATCCGCCAGCCGCCGCTCGGAGGCACGAAGGCGCTCATCCTCGACTCGAACGCCTCCGGCGCAGCGGCGACGCACCTCCGCATCTACGCGGACGGCTCCTCGGTCTGGTTCACGCTGAACGCCTCCTGGGACGGCGCGCAGTGGGTGCGCGACTCGGGCGGTACCTTCTGCGGCGCGTTCCGCTTCGCGCGCAACGAGATCGAGTTCCTCCACGAGGACTCGTTCGCAGCGACATTCACGACCTGGACGCGCACGTGGCGCCTTCCGATGAGCAGCACCGTCAACTCCGCGTTCGAGCTGACGGGGACGGTGCGTGAGGTCGGCCGCGTCGGAATGGAGTGGTCCAACGCCGACAGCGCGACGCGCTCGCTCGCTGGTGGAGGCTCCGTCACGTTCCGCAATCGGTTCCCGGCGACTCCGTCGTCGATCACGTTCAGCGCGCTGAACACGAGCAGCGGGTTCTCGGGGAGCCCCTCGTCGTACTTCGCCGACCGCGATGGGTTCGGCGTCTTCAGCTACCAGACCATGGCGGGGCTCTCCACGGTCTGGTGGTTCGGCACGTACACCGCGATCGCGTGAGGAGCACCAATGGCCATCCAGGAGATCACCGACACCGAGATCGTTCAGCGCTGCGCAGGGTGCGATCGCGAGAACCGCGTTGCACTCGCCAACCTCGCGGTCGGCGTTGAACGGGGCGAGCAGGTCGAGGACGGAGTCGTTCCTCTGCCTGAGTGTCCAACCTGCCGCTCGCGAGAGTTTCTGGTGCGCTCGCCTGCGAGCGAGCAGGCGCACCCGTCGCAGGGGAGCTCCGGGCATCTTCATCGCCTGGTGGTCGATGAGCTGCACTCGCAGCTCGTGAAAAAGGGGCGCGTCGTCGAACGCCTCGTGGGCAAGGTCGAGCAGATCGTCACCAAGCCCATCGCCACCGAGGTCAGGGCCCGCTTCTTCGACAAGGGACTGAAGCTGCCCGCGCGCGCCGTGGAGGAGCTGCAGGGCAAGGAGCCAGGCCAGTGAGCGGCGGCTTCATCGTCGGCGGCAAGGCCACGTGCCCCGTCGAGGGGCTCTCGATCCGCACGTTCGCCGAAGACGGCGTCCATCGGTTTCCCTCGAAGGGCAAACGAGCTCGCGCGGTCGAGCTCGTCATCCACGAGACCGTCACGCGCAGCGTCGACTCGACCATCGCGGTCTTGAAGAAGCGCGGGCTCAGCGTCCACCTCGTGATGGGCGCGGACGGCGCGCTCACGCAGCACGGCGACCTCGCGACGGACATCCTCTGGCACGCGAGCCAGCACAACGGCGCGTCGTTCGGCGTCGAGGTCGTGAACCCGTACTACCCGAGCTACCT
>CAYNEK010000191.1:0-1922 GCA_964396175.1 uncultured Polyangiaceae bacterium
TTGGGAGAGCGCCTGATTTGCATTCAGGAGGTCGTCGGTTCGACCCCGATCAGCTCCACCAACGCAACAACGAGCAGGCACTAGAACGAGCGGGCCTGTAGCTCAGGTGGCTAGAGCGCACCCCTGATAAGGGTGAGGTCGGTAGTTCGAGTCTACCCAGGCCCACCACAGACCAGGCGTCCGGTAGGCGGCACAGCAAGAGCAGCGAGCCGTGCCGCGTACCGGTTGCCGGGTGAAAGCCGAAAGGCGACCGGGATCTTTGACAACAGAATATTGACGGGCAAATCTTAACACAAGGTTTTGCCGGCCGCCGTGAGAGAAATAGACGGCGGCCAGAATGAGAGCGTTAGTAGAACATGGCGATTTACTCGGAAGTGTGCGAGCGCCGCGAGGTGTGAGCGCAGAGTAAATTTTATGGTCAAGCTACTAAGGGCATGCGTGTGGATGCCTTGGCGCGAGTAGGCGAAGAAGGACGTGGCCAGCTGCGATAAGCCTCGGGGAGATGCAAGCAATCTGTGATCCGGGGATTTCCGAATGGGGGAACCCACTCTGCGGGGACGCAGGGTACGGTTATCTGAATCCATAGGATAA
Organism: uncultured Polyangiaceae bacterium; assembly: GCA_964396175.1. GTDB lineage: Bacteria > Myxococcota_A > Polyangia > Polyangiales > Polyangiaceae > CAYNEK01. Next base: position 592 of record CAYNEK010000191.1, read on the forward strand.
CCGGGCAAACCCGGGGAAGTGAACCATCTCAGTACCCGGAGGAAGAGAAAACAACAGTGATTCCGCAAGTAGCGGCGAGCGAACGCGGAAGAGCCCAAACCGGACGATTCGCAAGGAGAGTCCGGGGTAGTAGGACCACAATAATCTCGAGGTTGGCTGGCAGGCCGGGACCGCAAGGGAGCGGCGGGCAGGGAATCTCGAGGTTAAACGAGGGACAGGAAAGCGTTAACGGAACGGTCTGGAAAGGCCGGCCAAAGAGGGTGACAGCCCTGTACGTAAAAATGCAATCCTCCTTTTAGTGGCTCCTGAGTACCGCGGGGCACGTGGAACCCTGCGGGAAGCAGCCGGGACCATCCGGCAAGGCTAAATACTCACTCGCGACCGATAGTGAACTAGTACCGTGAGGGAAAGGTGAAAAGCACCCCTGTTAGGGGAGTGAAACAGTACCTGAAACCGCATGCTTACAAGCAGTGGGAGGGCTATGGCCGCAAGGCAATGCCTGACCTCGTGCCTATTGAATAATGAGCTGGCTAGTTTATCTCAGTGGCAAGGTTAAGCGAAAGCGAGCCGCAGCGAAAGCGAGTCTGAACAGGGCGTCAGTCGCTGGGATAAGACGCGAAGCGGGATGATCTACCCTTGGCCAGGATGAAGTCGGTGTAACAGCCGATGGAGGTCCGAACTAGTGTTGGTTGAAAACAGCTTGGATGAGCTGAGGGTAGGGGTGAAAGGCTAATCAAATTCCGTGATAGCTCGTTCTCTCCGAAATAGCTTTAGGGCTAGCCTCGTGTGGTCCGTCGCGGTGGTAGAGAACTGAATGGACTAGGGGCCTTCCCAGGTTACCGAATCCAACCAAACTTCGAATGCCGCGAACGAAAGCACGGGAGTCAGACGGCGGGGGCTAAGCTTCGTCGTCAAAAGGGGAAGAGCCCAGACCATCAACTAAGGTCCCGAAATCTACGCTAAGTGGGAAAGGAAGTCGAGAGGCTCAGACAGCCAGGAGGTTGGCTTAGAAGCAGCCATCCTTTAAAGAAAGCGTAATAGCTCACTGGTCGAGCCGCTCGGTGCCGACAATCCAACGGGGCTCAAGCGTAGTACCGAAGTTATGGGTCCGTAGCAATACGGGCGGTAGGAGAGCATTCCGAATGCCGCGAAGATCGACCGAAAGGACGGTTGGAGCGTTCAGAAGGGACTCTGCCAGCATAAGTAGCGATAAACCAGGTGAGAACCCTGGTCGCCGAAAGTCTAAGGATTCCTGAGAAAGGTTAATCCGCTCAGGGTTAGTCGGAGCCTAAGGTGAGGCCGAAAGGCGTAGCCGATGGACACACGGTTAA
>CAYNEK010000192.1:0-1901 GCA_964396175.1 uncultured Polyangiaceae bacterium
GGGCGATGATGGGCGCGGCTGCTGCCGACGCCGGGTCGAGGGGCGGCGGGAGCAGCATCACGCCACCTCCTTCGCCCAGAGGCGCGGCGACATGCGCTTGTCGGCGTGCGCTTCGAGCTCGGCCTTCAGCAGCGAGACGCGCGGCTTGTCGAGCTTCTTGCCCAGCGACTTGAGGAGCGCGTCGAGGGCCTTCTTGTCGATGGCACCGAGCTTCCCGAGCACCTCGTCGCGCGAGAGACCCGTCGCGTCGGCGAGCAGCGAGAGCGTCGGCTCGAGCGGGTAGTCGAGGCTCGTGGTCGCGAACATCCGGTAGCGGACGCCGCCGAGCACCAGCTCGTCGCGCTCCTTGAGCTGCGCCTTGAGGATGTCCTCCAGCTCCTCCTTGCGCGCGTAGAGCGCCTTCGCGAGGCGAGCGACCTCCTCGCGCTCGCGGGCGACGCCTTCGAGATCGGCGAGGTCTTCGACGATGAACTCGCGCTTGCCCTTGAGCGCGTCGGCGTAGGCCGGGCACTGCTTGCGGTGGTCGCAGTAGGAGCAGTTGGTGTTGAGGCGCGCCGGGTACTCCGTCGCGGTCTCCGTCTGCCGCCCGAGCGTCTCGACGTAGGCGAGCGCGTCGGCGAGCTGCTCCTCGGTGCGCGTCGTCTCCTGCCGGACGCCGTGGCGCAGCATCCAGAAGGTCAGCTTCACCTTCTTCGCCCACGGCCAGAGGCGGCGCACCGCCACCTCGTAGAGGCTCATCTGCAGCGAGGTGTCGACCTCGTCGCGGGTGAAGAGCTGGTGGTTGGTCTTGTAGTCGATGACCTCGACGGTCTCGTCGTCGATCCAGTCGACGCGGTCGATGAAGCCCAGGACCTCGAAGGGCCCGACCGGCAGCCGGAACTCCTTCTCGATGGCGAGGACGTCGCGGTGGTCGACGACGCCCTGCTCGGCGATGAAGCGCCGGAGGATGGCGAGCCCCTCGGCGAAGACGTCCATGCCGGTGAGCTGCTCGGCGCCCCACGCCTCGCGATAGAGCTCGATGGCGCGCTCCTCGGAGAGCGGGCCCGTGCGCTCGTCGTCGACGACCTCCTTGATGAGGCGCTCGAGGACGGCGTGGATGGTCTTGCCGAACCGGAGCGGCAGCCCTGGCTCGGCCTGCTTCTTCTCGATGTAGTGCAGGCGGTACGAGAGCGGGCAGGTCTCGAACCTCGAGAGCCTGCTGTAGCTGAGATGCTGGTTCTTGAACGGGGCGACGGTGGTCATGAGCGCTCCTCGAGGGGGCGCTCTCGGCGCTCAGGGTTGTTGGTCTTGGCGGTCTTCTCGAACGAGACGATGTGCGAGCCCGGGAACACGCTCATGACGCGCGCGAGCGTCGCGGCGTGCTCGGGGGTGATCTCCTTGCGCTCGCGGCCCGTGTACGCGGGCACCAGCCACACGTCGCCGTAGGTCTCCGAGTGCAGCAGCACCTCGACGCCGAGCGCCTTGAAGCTCTCGATGTCCTCGGTGGTGAAGCCGCGAAGCTGATCGACGTCGACTGCGGGCTGCGCGTCGGCGTCGGGCTTCGGGGCGAGCGCGATCGGCGCAGGCGCCGCCGAGACCTTCGCCGCGGGCTGCGCGACGTCGGGCAGCGGGTTGCCGAACAGGTCGCGCGCGACGGGCTTCGGCGCCGGCGCATGCTCGACGACGGGCGCACCCGCGACGACCGGCAGCGTGCGCTTGTTCGGCCCGTTGTGCTTCTGCCACTCGGTGCAGACGAACTCGTCGGGCAAGGCGCACGTGCCGCCTTGCTGGAAGTGGATGCAGCGCTTGCCGTCCTCGCCCCGCGTGTACTTCTCGCAGGTGATGTTGGGCGGGCGCTCTGCGGCCGGTGTCGGCGGCGGCAGCTCCGGTCTGACGAGGTCCTTGATGGCCATGCGCTTCCT
>CAYNEK010000193.1:0-1896 GCA_964396175.1 uncultured Polyangiaceae bacterium
CTCGGTGTCTCTGCCCCCGGCTCTGCCCGCGCAGAGGTGACAGCCACTGTCTGCCTAGATCAGGGTCGAGCCAGCGAATTGAGACAGTGGCAGTCACCTCCCCTCTCCCTCCTCTGCTGTCTCAGCGGCTCTGCCCGCGATTTCTCCTTTTTCCCCCTGGGACGCACCCGCGTTGCCAGGTGCGACTGCTGGCCGCGCTTTGATCTGGTATACTGGTCGGCAGTGCGGCTTCACTACCGCTTCACTACAGCTTCACTTGGATTCAACAACTCACCCAGAAGGGATTTCACCCCATGACCACCGCAATTGAACCCACCCTGGCGGCGCGCTTTGACGAGCAAGGCTATGTCATTCTGCGAAACTTCTTCTCGCCACCGGAATTGACCGCCGCGCGCGCGGCAATCAACCAGTTGGTAGACCGCTGTGCCGACAAGGAGATCGCCGCGGGCAAGCTCACCAGCCGTCTTGCCGATGCCCCCTTTGAGACGCGCCTCTTGCAGCTATACCCAGCCAACCTGGCAGATGCGCCCCTCCTCTTTCGCAGCGAATTGCATCTTGCCGGTCTCTATGGCCTTTTTTTCAACCCGCGTTTGTTGGATGTGGTCGAACAGTTCCTGGGCGGTGAGATTCGCCTCTATCCCAACTATTCCGTGCGCCCCAAATACCCCGATTTCGCCGCCACCGAAGTGCTTTGGCATCAGGACGGCGGTTATACCGAAGGGCAGGTCGAGATGTTGCGGATGGTCAATGTGTGGACACCCTTTGTGCCAGCGCGGGTGGAGAATGGCTGTATGCAATTTATCCCCGGCACACAGCGTCTGGGCGCGGTACGCCACGAACGCCGCCAATATTATCTGGAGATCGCCGCCGACATCCTGACCCCTCTCCAGGGCGAAGCAGTCAACATCGAACTCGACCCCGGCGATCTTGTCCTCTTTCACAACTTGCTCTTTCACCGCGGCCTGCCCAACCACAGCAGCCAAATCCGCTGGAGCGCAGACTGGCGCTATCAGGACGCCACCCAACCCACCTTGCGCAAAGAGAACGGTCACTGCGCACGCAGCCGCAGCCAGCCAGAAGAGGCAGTCCACAGCCCAGAACAGTGGGCCGCGCTCAGCTTCACCTAAGAAAATTGATAGCCAAGCCCCAGGCCACTTTCAGGGCTTCTCAAAAGTCGCGATTTACGAATAAATCAGGCCATGTCATGCTGAACGCAGTGAAGCATCTCTCTAGAAGCGTTAGCAGAGGCGGAGAGATTCTTCCTCGAAGACTCGTCAGAATGACATAGCCAACGACTTTTGAGAAGCCCTGGGCCACTTTTTTGCCACTTGCGCTTTTGAAAAAATAGTGTAGAATCAGGACACTTCCCTGCCGGTTCTGCCACGGATTCTGCTACGGATTCTGCCACGGATGAAGTCTTGGAACCACTTTGTTACCACGTTTTGCCGTACATCTATACGGCTAGATGTACCCGTATAGATGAGATGTACCCATAGTCGTACCCGCGTAGTTGTACCTGTAATTGTAGCGAATCGCACCACACCCGGTGGCGGATTCGCCTATACTCGGCACGACATTTTGCGGAAATTCGCTACCCTGTAGCGTTGCCGGATAAACGGCCCGCCGCTCTGTACAAAGAACAATACAGATAAAACGGCCCGCATCCCTGTCTGGTACAGCAAAAGTTCTGTACCCTGTCTTGACGTTTGGTTGGAGACGATTTTTACCCGTAGAGAGGAGGTTTCAGCTATGCAAGGTAGCGACTTTGTGTGGATCATTTCGATCATTTTGGGGGTTACGGTGGTCGGCTGGCTGGTTTTGGATTGGCTGGAGAGCGTCCAACAGTGGGATACCCTGGATGATGTGGACCCAAACAGCATGGTAGGGCGCCGCCAA
>CAYNEK010000194.1:0-1871 GCA_964396175.1 uncultured Polyangiaceae bacterium
GGCAGCTGGAACATATTAGATGAATGGAACAGGAAGGCCGGGCAGAGGGCTTCGGGCTACAGGCATCAGGTCCTTTTGCATTGAAACAGTACGTAGCCCTATATCTCCCTGCACAAGGGATTTAATATCAGGGTACCGGATATAAGCTTTGCCTTATAAACAATGGAATTTCTGATCCGGATCATGGAACAAGGGCCCGAAGCCTGATGCCTGTAGCCTGTTTTTACGCGTTCAGGATGTCAGCAAGCATGGAGGACAGCTCATCCATATTGAAAGGCTTGTTCAGCTTGCCCACGATGAGAGGGTTGTTAAGGACCTCCTGCCGCTCATGCTCGAAGGAGAATCCGGAGGAGATGACGACCTTGGTATCTATGCCGGACTTCTGCATCTCCTGCAGCGTATGATACCCGTCGAGACCCGGCATGATCATGTCGAGGATGACGATGTCGAATCCGTTTCCGCAGCCTTTGAGTTTTTCCATGCACAGGTTTCCGTCCGGTGCGGTGTCCACTTCATGGCCCAGGAATTCGAGCATCTCCCTGCCGATCTCACGGAGCATCTCTTCATCGTCAACGAGCAGGACCCGCGCCTTCTGGCTCGATGTCCTCTCAGTAATCCTGTCACTGACGTCCAGGGCCTTCTTCTTGGATTTCGACACGGGAAGCAGGACGCTGAACCTGGAGCCCCTGCCTTCCTCGGACTGGACGATGATGCTGCCCCCTGCATTCTTCACGATGTTGTAGGTGATGGACAGGCCGAGTCCGGTACCCTTGCTCGTACCTTTCTGCTTCGTGGAGAAGAAGGGATCGAAAATTTTCGGCAGTACTTCCTTGCTCATGCCGCAGCCGTTGTCGGTCACGTCGATCTTGATGTGCCTGCCCATGGTATTGAGCAGATACTGACGCTTCATGTTCTTATCCACGGTAACCGGCTGGACCTCGATCCCTATGCAGCCCTTGTGTTTTCCACCGATGGCGTCCTTGGCATTGACGATCAGATTGAGAAGCACCTGGGTGAGCTGGGTGTGATCGATATAGACGAAAAGCTCGTCGTTTATTTCGCCGATGTTGAAATCAATGCTCTTGGGCACCGATTTCGAGGCCATGCCCATGACCTCATCGATGACCTGTCCGATGGAGATGTTCTCAGGCCTGCCCTCGTTGCGCTTGGTGAAGACGAGCATCTGCTGTATGAGGTCCCGGGCCCTGTCCGTGATCTTTTCAAGGGTCTCTATGTAGTGCCTGCGCTTGTCGGTGTCCTCGGTGAACTTGAGCATGGCCACATTGCCGGAGATGCCCGTGAGGATGTTGTTGAAGTCATGGGCCACCCCGCCTGCAAGCTCGCCGATGGTCTCCATCTTCTGGGCGTGGATGAGCTGGATCTCCATGTGCTTCTTGTCCGTGATGTCCACGGCCGTGAACACGATGCCTCCCTGATCGGGGCTGATGAGGGGATAGATGCTTATGTCGAAAAACTTGTTGGATGCATCCGACAGGTAGTGCTCATGTATGAACCTCGGCTCAGTACCTTTCTGAACATCCTTTATGGTATTTTCGAAGGCCTTCAGCTCAGGGCTCAGGAACGACAGCTCGTGTCCGATGAGGGATGCGGCGTTCTTGTGGAACAGCCTTCCTGTCACCGGATTTGCCATCCGGATCTTGCCCGAGCTGTCAAGGCAGATGATGACATTGGGGCTCGAATCGAAGATGCTGTTCAGATGGTTTGACAGGTTCTCAATGGTGTGCTGCGCCTTTTTCAGGTCCGTTATGACCTGGGCGTTATATTGTATCTCGACTATCTTTCTGCCTTTTTTGACAACGGAGCCGCTTGCCAGGAGATACTCGGTCCTTCCCCCTTTGGATACGGCCCGG
>CAYNEK010000195.1:0-1869 GCA_964396175.1 uncultured Polyangiaceae bacterium
GGCGCATCACGCAGGAACACCGCTGCGTCTATTTGGTAAAAGCGGATCGGATCGAATTTCTGCAAGGCCGTTACCATTACTAAGGAAACGCTGAAGAAGTCCGGATTTCGTCATTCCCGCGAAGGCGGAAATCCATGGTTTCAACAACTTACTGGATTCCTTCCTTCGCGGGAATGACTCGATCAGTGTTTCCCTAAAAACCAAGAACCGCCACCAGAGAACGCTGATTTATTCCGTTCGCCCTGAGCCTGTCGAAGGGCGCTACCTTTAAAAACAATGGGTTCGACAGGCCCAGCCCGAACGGATTTGATTTAATCAGCGGTTCCCAAGGAAATGTTTACGAGCGGAAAAAGGAGCGGAAAAAGGGGCAGGCTCGATATTGATATTTCTGCGACATGCAGCGGAACATCGTCAAGATGGATGCAGGGTTACCGGAGCATGGGATGAGCTGATGTTACGAGAAAACCGAGCCTGACCCCTTTAGTCTCATGTTACGAGAAAATCGAGCCTGACCCCTTTAGTCTCAGTTAGGCGGCAACTGGTAGCCAATGGTGCTGAAGCATGTCAAAATGCAACCGTTTTGGTTGCATTGAGAGATTGCCATGCCGACATCCCTGACTCTGAAGAACATTCCTGACGCTGTATACGCGCGCCTGAAGGCTGCCGCTGAGCAGCACCGTCGTAGCTTGAACAGTGAAGCCATTGTATGCCTGGAATCGGTTCTGCTGCCCAACCGAGTTGCGCCCATTGATCGCTTGGCTCGGGCGCGGGAACTGAGAGCCAGCTTGCCACCAGTGCAGTTCACGGCCAAGGACATCGACGCAGCGAAGCGAGTGGGGCGCAAGTGATCGTTGTTGACAGCAATATTTTGGCGTACCTGTACCTGCCTTGCGAATTCACGGCTGCTGCCGAGGCATTGCTTGAGCTCGAGCCTGAATGGGCTGCGCCACTGCTGTGGCGCAGCGAGTTCCGCAACATTCTTGCGGGCTATGTGCGGAGAAAAATGCTGAGCTTCGAGCAGGCCTGCAGCCTTCAGGCAGAAGCTGAGTCTTTGCTGGAGGGGTTCGAATTCGAAGTGCATTCGCGCGATGTACTTGAATTGGTGCGTGACAGCGATTGCTCGGCTTATGACTGCGAGTTCGTGGCGTTGGCTAAACGTATGGATACCAAATTGATGACCATGGACAAGAAGGTGCTCAAAGCCTTCCCGGAGCGCGCTGTTACCCTTGTTGCCTAACGTATCAGCTAACCGGCGCGCCGCTTTTCGGTACGTCCGGTTGAGCGCGGGGTTAGGCTGGAAGGTTTTTCGATCAGGCGACCTGACGCGTACTTATCCAACACGCTGGCGATGAACGTTTGGTATGGAATGCCCTCCTCCAATGCACGCGCCTGTATATCCATCAGGTCGGGAGACGACAAACGGATATTGATGCGACGATCCTTGATGAAAGTTGCTGTTGCTGCAGCCTTGAATTTGACCAGTTTGGTTTTCGGGGGGGGGAAGACGACTTGAGTGCGCCTTTGTCGTAAGCGGACAGAACGTCGGATTCAAATGGGTCAAGTTTTTTCATCGGGAGCACTCCTTTGCAAATAATCTCGAGTGGCTTTTCTGCTGGGGATGATGGTTTTCAGGAAGTAGTAGTCCTGCTCTTCGACATAAGGCACCAAGTAGACATGGCCCAAAGTGCTACGACAAGGATTGATTGGCCGGGGTATTTCTCAGGATTGGGGTGTTGCAGCTCATCAAGCAGGCCATCGGCTTCAATGGCAAGAACGATCTCTTCGAATGAGATACCACGATCCTTCTTCAATGTTGTCAATGGCCAACTAAACTGACCCACCTCTGGCCATTAATTTTGACCCACATCA
>CAYNEK010000196.1:0-1812 GCA_964396175.1 uncultured Polyangiaceae bacterium
AGAAGGATTCGCCAAGTATTGTATAACTGAAGTTTATGCTGGGAGAGCAACAGCAAATGTTGTAGAACAATTTAAAGTGATTGTAGAAAAAGCACTTAATCAATTTACAAGCGAGATTGTTACAGCTAGGCTAAAAAGCGTAATGGACAAAGAAAAGGAGGCAGAAAAAGTAGAAGCAGAAAAAGTAACAGAAACAAAATTAATTGAAACAACATCTGACGAATTGGAAGCCTTTTATATAATTAAAGGGATCTTACGTCAAAGAATTGACAGTGCCAGGATTTTCTTTAGAGACGCACAATCATATTTCAGTATAATTGTAGATGATAATAACAGGAAACCAATTTGTAGGTTGTATTTATCTTCAGGTAAAAGATTAATTGGAATAATTAATGCTGAAAAGAAGGAAGTGAGGATTGAATTAACCACTTTGGATGATATTTACAAATGCTCAGACCAACTGTTGGCAATAGCTGATACCTATAACTAGTGTTAATATATCTAATAAAAATGGTGGCACAAATGTATCTCCACCATAATTTTAGTAATTATAACAGCCACAGAATAAAAGTAGAGGTATTGAGCAACATCCAAAATTCCTGAAATTTTTGCCAAAAATTTTTAAATCGGTTTTTGGAGTAGAATGTAATTCCGAAATTTTCAGTGAAATCTGCCAGAAATTTCTGTTTAGGTACTGAGCCGTGTTTTAACTATCAGATATACTGTAATATACAGGCGGGATACCCCTCCCTATCCTCAAGAAGGTCTCCAGGGGACTGGACAGGAGGGCGGTTTGGGAGGATATTAAGGAACAAAAGTGATCAGGTATTTGCTCTGGCTTTTTATTCAACCCCAGAACCTCCATGGAATATTGAAAGTCAAGTTGCAGTAAAAGTTGCAGCCTGATTTGTTTTAAATTTCCCACTATTCTTTAGGCTGAACATAATATAAAGTCTATTTTGGTCCCATGAAGCAATATCTTACATTTTTATTGATCATCTTTTCATCTGTTGTCGAATCTCAAATTATTGACTTCAACAGCTTCAGTGAGGAGAGAATGAATGAGGTTATGTTCAATGAAATGAATAAATATGTTAAGTCCATTCATAATGAGGATTCTCTCATTTGGTCTTCCGTTGTTCAGCAAGATGTGATGGCGGATAACTATAACTTCATCAGAAGTAATAGTTCCAATAATCTTATGAAACTCCATAATCCCAAATGGCTTGGCAGAGACTGGAACGATTTACCTGACACCGTAAGAACAAAGATCATTACTGAAATGGAAATCAAATTTCCTCAGTCAGAATTTTTGAAGAAGAATAAACTCGAAAATTATGAAGGTTATTCGGCATTTACTTATACCGAGATCCTTCATAGTATTACATTTAGTGGCAGCTATCCGTCTATTACTTATCAGGAAATAGCACGAAGGGCTATTAAAGGGTGGAATAATTCTCCTCCTCACGCTTTATATATGAACGCAAATTATAAGAATGGTGTAATAGTTGGAGTGGCAACAGTTTTTGATAAGAAGAGCAAAACAATTATCATTTCATTTGTCCATGTGAGCTAATTGCTTTATTTTCATACTTCTATCCTCAGACTAATATAATAAGATGGAATTATGTTAAATGTTCTGATCCCCTTATGGCTAGCTTTGGTTCTGTTATCAAAACCTCCCCAAAATGATTGGAAAATTATTGCTCCAGGACTGGACATTACTTACCTAAGTACAAAGAACAAAAGTGAAACAGGTAACTCCCAGATCACTGTTGTTAGAATCAATCCGAATAACTGGGAACTGGTTTT
>CAYNEK010000197.1:0-1740 GCA_964396175.1 uncultured Polyangiaceae bacterium
TGGCGAGCGTCACCTCGACGCCGCACTTCTCGCAGATGACTCCGCGGTGCTTCAGCCGCTTGTACTTGCCGCACAGGCACTCGTAGTCCTTGACCGGCCCGAAGATCTTCGCGCAGAAGAGGCCGTCGCGCTCGGGCTTGAACGTGCGGTAGTTGATCGTCTCGGGCTTCTTCACCTCGCCGTACGACCACGAGCGGATCTTCTCGGGCGACGCAAGGCCGATCTTGATCGCGTCGAACTCTTCTTCCTGGGTGACCTGCTTGAACAGATCGAGCAATGCCTTCATTCGTTTGTCTCCGTAGGGGTTGAGGGGCGGGGATCCTCGATCCTCAATCCCGATCCATGTCCACGTCGATCGCCAGCGAGCGGATTTCCTTCACCAACACGTTGAACGACTCCGGCATGCCGGCCTCGATCCTGTGCTCGCCCTTGACGATGTTCTCGTAGACCTTCGTGCGTCCATTCACGTCGTCGGACTTGACGGTCAGCATCTCCTGCAGCGTGTAGGCGGCGCCGTAGGCCTCGAGCGCCCACACCTCCATCTCGCCGAAGCGCTGGCCGCCGAACTGCGCCTTCCCGCCGAGCGGCTGCTGCGTCACCAGGCTGTACGGACCGGTCGAGCGCGCGTGCATCTTGTCGTCGACGAGGTGGTGGAGCTTCAGCATGTGCATGTAGCCCACCGTGACCGCGCGGTCGAACTGCTCTCCGCTGCGGCCGTCGAAGAGGCGCACCTGGCCGCTCGTCGGCAGGCCGGCGAGCTCGAGCATGCTCTTGATCTCCTCCTCCGTCGCGCCGTCGAACACGGGGGTTGCGAAAGGCACGCCTTCGGTGAGATTCCCGGCGAGGCCGACGAGCTCGGCGTCGTCGAGCGAATCGAGCTTCTCGGGCCGTCCGGTCCCGTTGTAGACCTTGGCGAGGAAGCCGCGCAACTCGGCGGCGCTCGCCTCGCGCTTCAGCATCTCCGCGATGCGGTTGCCGATGCCCTTGGCCGCCCAGCCGAGGTGCACTTCGAGGATCTGGCCGACATTCATCCGCGACGGCACGCCGAGCGGATTGAGCACGATGTCGACCGGAGTCCCGTCGGCCATGTACGGCATGTCCTCGACCGGAACGATCTTCGACACGACGCCCTTGTTGCCGTGCCGGCCGGCCATCTTGTCGCCGGGCTGCAGCCTGCGCTTCACCGCCACGTACACCTTGACCATCTTCTGCGCCCCGGGCGGCAGCTCGTCGCCCTGGGTCAGCTTCTTCTTCTTGTGCTCGAACATCTGGTCGAACTGCACGCGAAGCTGTGCGAGCGACTCCTTCATCGCCTCGAGCTGCCGGGCGGCATCCTCGTCCGCGAGCCGGATGTCGAACCAGTCGTGCCGCGGGACACCCTCGAGATAGTCCTTCGTGACCTTCGCACCCTTGGCGAGGCGCTTCGGGCCTCCGTTCGCGACCTTGCCCGAGAGGAGCTTCTCGATCCGCGCGTAGGCATCGTTCTCGACGATGCGCAGCTGGTCGTTCAGGTCCTTGCGGTAGCGCTTCAGCTCGTCCTCGATGATCTGCGTCGCACGCTTGTCGCGCTCGATCCCTTCACGCGTGAAGACCTGCACGTCGATCACGCAGCCGGAGATGCCCGAGGGCACGCGCAGGCTCGTGTCCTTCACGTCGGATGCCTTCTCGCCGAAGATCGCGCGCAGGAGCTTCTCCTCGGGGGTGAGCTGCGTCTCGCCTTTCGGCGTCACCTTGCCGACC
>CAYNEK010000198.1:0-1738 GCA_964396175.1 uncultured Polyangiaceae bacterium
ACATGGTCGTCGAGGAGGTCTCGCTCGTCGACCGCGCCGCCAACAAGCACCGCTTTCTCATCGTGAAGAGGGACGAAGCCATGGACGACGACAAGACCCAGAACACCACCCCGGCCGAGCCGTCGCCGCCCGCTGCGCCCACGGCGAAGCTCGACGACAACTCGGCGCTGAACGCCGCCCTCGCAGCTCTCGAGAGCCTGACGGGGCTCGTCGAGCTGCTCGGCGAGCTCGGCGCAGACCAGGCCGACGCGCGGCTCGCCGGGCTCGCCGAGGAGCTGCGCAGCGTCGCCATGCAGCTCCTCGAGCGCACGGACGGAGATGGAGTGAACGAGACCGACGAGGTCGTCGAGGCTCGCGTGAAGAGCGAGCCCGCGACGTTCGCGGCCAACGTCACCGCCGCGAAGCAGGCGCTCGCACGGCTCGGGGAGCTGGCGAAGCAGGTGCCTGCGAAGACCGACAGGCCCGCCGAGCCGAAGCCCGAGCCCGCCCCGGCGGCGAAAGCGGTCGCTTCCGACGTGAACGAGTCGCTCGCGAAGCTCGCCGACTCTTTCCGCGCGCTGTCGGAGACCGTGAAGGAGCAGCAGCAGCGGCTCGGGCGCGTCGAGAAGCAGTTCGGACTGCCCAACAGCGCGGCGTCCGCCGAGCGCGTCTCGAAGGCCACCGTCGAGGACGTGGGATGGCCGCTCGATCTCAACAAGCCCAAGGACCGGGAGAGCGTCGACAAGGCGATCTCCTTCCACGACCTCTGAACCCCGCCGGAAGGAGACCCTCATGAGCCACCTCAGCAACCGTTCCATCCTGGAGAAAGCCGACCTCGCGCTCGCCGACCTGACGGCGGGAGGCGGTCTGCTCCAGCCCGCGCAGGCCCAGAAGTTCATGCGCCTGCTCATCAAGCAGTCCGTCCTCCTGCAGCTCGCGACCGTCGTCCCGATGGCCTCGCCCAAGCAGCAGATCTCGAAGATCAAGTTCGGCGCGCGCGTGCTGCGCCCGGGCCAGGAGGGCACCGCGCTCGGCGCCGTCGATCGCGTGAAGCCCGACCTCTCCGACGTCGAGCTCGACGCCAAGCTGTTCAAGGCCGAGGTGCGCCTCTCCGACGAGGTGCTCGAGGACAGCATCGAGCGCGGCGAGCTGCGCCAGACCATCATGGAGATGCTGGCCGACGCCATCGCGCGCGACATGGAGGACGTCGCCATCAACGGCGACACGGCCTCCGTCGACCCGTTCCTCGCGACGATGGACGGCATCCTCAAGCAGGCGACGAGCAACGTCGTCGACGCGGCGGGCACGCCGATCACGAAGGACCTGCTCCGCGACATGCTGAAGACGCTGCCGAGCGAGTACCTGCGCGACAAGAAGGCGATGCGCTTCCTGTCGAGCGTCGACGCGGACCTCGGCTACCGCAACACGCTGGCCGACCGCGCCACCGTCGCGGGCGACCGCTTCCTCGAGGACGACACGCCGGTGCTCTACTCGGGCGTGCCGCTGCAGCCCATTCCGCTCTTCCCCGAGAACCTCGGCGTGGGCGGCGACCAGACGGCCATCGTGCTGTGCAACCCGAAGAACGTCCACGTCGGCATCTGGCGAAACATCCGCTTCGAGTCCGACCGCGACATCTCGGAGGGCACGCTGAAGATCGTCGCAACGCTCCGCTTCGACGTGAAGTTCGCCGAGGAGCCGGGCGTGGCCAAGGCCATCAACGTGCAGCTCTGAGCTGAGGAGAACGAGACATGACCGACAC
>CAYNEK010000199.1:0-1697 GCA_964396175.1 uncultured Polyangiaceae bacterium
CATCTTGCTAAATGTGTTTTTGTTTTCATGGTTTGTTTGTTTTGGTTTGTTTATTGGTTTTGCTTGGCATTCGGTTTTGGTTTGGTATTATCGTTTTGAAAAACGGGGGAATAATCGCTGAACCAGCCGTTGAGCGGCCATTTCAGGGGGGTGTATGTGGTGTTCATCGTGTTCATTTTTTATGTGTTGTTTTGTGTTTGGTTTTTCTTTTACTGGTGCCAGATGGCGCTGGTGGTTGGTCTGGGGTTGACGGTAAGCTCCGCCCAATCCGATACAATCACACAAGGCGGATCAGGATCGTTTGTAAAGGTGATTACGCTACGATACAAACCATTATTCGCAGCTGCAATCGTCAGGGTACTGGAGCCCGGGGGTGTTTGTCCCGGGACAACGTTCCAGGTTACTCCATTGTCTGTACTGAACTCCCATAAATAAGCGGGTGTACCCACGCCGGTGGCCACCACCGTGAAGGAGGCATTGTCATTTTCGCAGCGGATAAGATCTGCGGGCTGCTCCGTGATTACCAGATTGCAGTCATTCTCCCAGGCGCCCATGGTAACGGGGTCGGTACGCACGGCGTCTGTGCCAAAATCATCGGTAATGCTTCCCAATCCGGTAAGTCCGGGCATGGCGGCGGAGGGGTAGTAATCAGTGGCAAGGGTTCCTCCGGGTGTAGCAAAGACCGGGTCTACGCTCAGGGAGTGGACATCCTGGGTGGTGGCGGTTTGCCAGCTATTCAGGGTCGGATATTCGCCGGAAGGCATCCGTCCGGTAATACCACCGGTTCCCGCAGCATAAAGATTATTGTAATCGGAAATAAATCCTGCAACCGGTGTATCGGTAAAGAATACAGCATAATGCCGGCCTGTGGCGCCCGCATTTGCATTGCTTCTGAAGTTGCTGAATACATTGTTCTGATAATCCTTGTTATTGGCCCCCGAACTGCTCCACAAGCCATAAGAGTTGTTCTGGTTTGCAGCAGGGGCTACCCCGCCAATCATCACTGTATTATAGTAGATCCGTGTAACATCTCCTGTTTGAGCACCATGGTCATAAATGCCGTAAATGGTTCTTGCCAACGAACTTTCAGTGGTCAGGTGTACAATATTATTAAAAACGGTAAGATTGAGCCCCCTGACGATACGGATGCCGTTCATATGGGCGCCAGTGTTCTGGGAGGCGAGTGAGAAACTATGAATAAAATTCCTGTTTACCACTGCCGGGTTTGCACCTGAGGCAAAAGCAATGATTCCGGTAACCTGAAGCCCCCCGGTGGTAAAGGTACTGTGCAGGTTATTCACGGTGTTTCCTGTAACATTAAGATTTTCATACCCAAAAGCGACAATGCCGGTAACAGCGGCAGCCTGGTCCGACTGAGTATTACCCATGGCTGAAGTAAGATTGCTGACCGTATTATTGCTGACTATTGCCCGGGCAGACTGCCTGATCCAGATGCCGCTGGTAATGCCCTGACCACCTGCAGGATTAGATCCGTTTTGAAGGTTGTCGATCAGATTATCCTCAACGGTGATATAATCATTGCTGACATTATAGCGAATTCCCACCACCTCCTGGATATCGGCAGTAGAAGAGAGCGCGTGCAGATTGGTGATGGTGCTGTTACGGACAATTACAGGACGGAAAGCCAGCGTGTTGGTGTTGGCGATGGCATTGATGCTGAATGCAGAATTGTTGGT
>CAYNEK010000200.1:0-1693 GCA_964396175.1 uncultured Polyangiaceae bacterium
CGCGCGGTCGAGCAGCGTCGCGACGTACGGCATATCGTCGGCGCCGAACGCCGTGAGTGCCCCGACTGCGGAGGGCGGATGCGGCTGCTCGCTGTGGAGACGAAGGCCGAGAGCGTGCGGCGGCACCTCGAGCGCCTGGGCGGGCCCGCCGATCCACCGCTGCAGGCGCCAGCGCGGGGGCCGCCGCACTGGAAGAGCACCGTGCTCCGTCGCAAGTCCGGCGACGCCAGCGCGGCCTGACGAGGCTCGCGCGCGTGCCGCTCGACGGGCGGTGGGGCGGAGGTGTACGTTCGAGGGGAAATTGTGCTCGAAGGTCGCTGTTTCCGTGGTCGTCAGGGTCCGTTTCGACGGGCCGGTGGGGGGGTGTCTCGGCGCTTCGACGGGGGCGGGGACGGTCGGCAGGAGGGGGCGGTGGTCGTGGAAGGGGGCTCGAATGGGCCGGGGGCGGGGACGTCCAGTCAGCGCGCCATCGAAGGCCGAACTGTCAGCCGTTCTTGGCGTCGTGGAGCCGCTTCGCTTCGACGAGGTCCCGCAGCTCCTCGATCGTGTAAGGCGGCTGTCGAAGATGAAGCACCACGTGGCAGTTGGGGCAGACAGGACGCAGCTCGGTGATCGGATCCACTTGGTAGTCCTCGCCGCCGCACGCCGAGAGCGGACGCAGGTGATGGACATGGATCACCCCGTCCGCGATCGGCCCGTAGACCGTGGCGAGGGCGAGCCCGCAGACGGCGCAGCTCGCGCCGTGGTGCTCGATGCAGCGACGCCGCGCGACAGGGTTTCGTTCATAGGCGTTCACCCGAACCGTTCTGACGGCGCCCTCGACGAGGGGCTCGTCGCCCGTCTCCTGGGCCTCGGCCAGCCTCGGCGCTGAGAAGCCGACTCGGATCGCGGCGTCACGAAGCTCGGGCCTGAGCCGCCACAGAAAGCGTCTTCTGTCCGCCGACCGACGACCCGTCACCGCGACGTGCCACCATCGCTCGGTCCCATCATGGGACCGCCTCGGGGGCTCGACGCCGACCGCCTTCGTCAAGGCCTTCCCCAAGGCGACCATGGCGCTGTTGATGCCAGCGTGATGTGACAGCCCGAGGAGCCGAGCGATCTGGCCACCAGAGAGCTCGTTGTCGGATGCGTCGAGCAACGCAGCGAGGAGGTTTTGTTGCAGCTCGCTCAAGGACGGCATCGCCCGTCCAAGGGCGGTCACGAAGTCGATCTCGAAGGGCACGTTGCCGGCGGGATCGCCGAAGTCGTCGTACAGGTGGTCGCCTTCGCTCGCCATCCCAGCCTCCTATCATGGGTGGGTCAGGGGTGCGATCGCTCTTCCGCGTGGACCTCTGCACCGTCTTCCAGCGCGGCGGCGTCGCTCGACCGTGCGACGTCACCCGCGTAGAGCGCGATCCTCGACTGGTCATCCTTGTCCTGCCTGGGCTCCGCGGTGGTGGCAGCCCCCGGGGTTGCCAAGGAGAGTGCGAGAACCGAGACGCCAAGCCAAGCCGGAGTCAGGCCATCCGGTGACCGACGGGTCGTGCCAAGGACCCCGCAGCGCGACGGCAGGCTTCCCAGCGCGCCGCTCGCCCGTGTATCGTGCAGCGTCATCCTCCACGTCGAACCACCCCTCCAACCGAGCCAGAGCCACCATGATCCCCCATAGGTGTTAGCCGAAAACTTGGCCCGCCCTGAAGTTCTCTGCGAGATG
>CAYNEK010000201.1:0-956 GCA_964396175.1 uncultured Polyangiaceae bacterium
GCCTACGCAGAACAGCAGGCACAAAATGTCCAGGACAGTTCCCATACGCCGCAAAAGGCGTACGGTTATATCCTCGAGCAGGTCAGGCAGACCGGAAAGGCGCCGAGACTCGCCGTCGCGACGCACTTTCAGGCCACGGACGACACCATCAGTTCCGCATTATCTGACATTCGCAAATGGTACCAGCAGGGAGACGTCACGATCGCCTCTGACACGATGGTCTTGAATGTTACAAAAAACAAGATCACAAAGCGGCGGGCTGTCATTTCGAACTATGCGTGGCCGCAAGCCAACACCAACATACCATATCAAAACCCGAATGTGCCGGCATACTGGAAGATTGATCCCGATACGCAAAAGTCAGTTGGCGATCCGACAGCACAGCTTGACCCGGAACAGTACGCGAAGGTCATCGACAAAAGTCTGTATAATGCGCGGTAGTGCCCGCGGGAGGAATGAAAGGCAGGGTCGGCAATGGCCCTGCCTTTTTTGTATACTTTACAAAGGATGAGCTGGAACACCGGTAATCTTCAGCTAAAAGGGGAATTCTTTTGATGTCGTCTTCTCTTGTGGCTCGGATGTCCTGGCTGCGGTGTATTTTTCGGCTTTTTTGTGCACAGGGTATGGCCGGACGATGATTGATTTGGGAGCGGTGGGACACGCGTGAGAACACGCGCCGCAGCCGATGCAGTAGCGATTATCGACTTCCGGATAGAGGATGTTGCCTTTATTGATAAATGTGATTGTGTGTGTCGGGCATACTTCCACGCACGCGCCGCAGTTTTCATTCTTTACATAAACCACGCACTTGTCTTTTAAAAGATCAACCTCTCCGATTTGCGTGATTTGTTTTTCTTCCGGACTAAGAGGAAGAATGGCGCCGGTCGGGCATATTTTTCCGCAAAGATTGCATTCATATTCACAGAAACCGTTCGGGTAATTCATTTTCGGTTGAA
>CAYNEK010000201.1:966-1645 GCA_964396175.1 uncultured Polyangiaceae bacterium
ATTCCACAAATGACGGTGTGATGACTTTTGTCGGGCAGGCGCTGACACAGAGATGACAGGAACTGCAGGATTGCGTGAAATGGTCCAGGCTCACTGAGCCGGGAGGCGTAATGGGCGACGCTGCCGCACAACGTTTGATGAAATGGTCCGGCTTGACCTTCAATATATGCAGAAATGGAATCTGCTTCTGGATTTAAAAATTCTTCTGATGACGCCCAAAGCCGTGATCAGTGGCAGCGGGGCATTCTGATGATTTGATGACGATGCCGTTTTGTCTTGAAGGCATAATAAACAAAACAAATTCACAAGGTATTATTTATGCTGCGCATTGGCGTGATCGGATACGGGTATTGGGGGCCCAACATTGTCAGGAATTTCAGTGCCGGGAATGGTTCTGAAGTGGCCATGGTATGCGATATGAATCAGCACGCTCTCAAAAAAGTTACAAAAACCTACCCCAATATCAGTGTGACAGATTGTATCGATGATTTGCTCCACAGCCCGTTCGTGGATGCCGTGGCCATTGTCACGCCGGTATTTACTCATCATGAGCTGGCTAAAAGAGCACTCGAAGCGGGAAAGAGCGTTTTTCTTGAAAAACCATTCACCTATACGGTTTCCGAAGCACAAGACCTGATCGAGATCGCCGAAAAGAAAAAATTGAAACTGATGGTGGACC
>CAYNEK010000202.1:0-1640 GCA_964396175.1 uncultured Polyangiaceae bacterium
CCTCTGGAACTCGCCCATGGCCTTTCCGAGGGTCTTCATCAGATCGGGCAGCTTGCTTGGCCCGAGCAGGATCAGTGCTAAGATAATTATGAAGAAAAGTTCCTGGCCGCCTATTCCGAACATGAAAATTTGTTATATGTCTTTTTCAATCCCGTGTCAAACCAAACAGCTCCAGGCCCTTTTTATCATTTGACTATCGGTCTCATGTTCCATAATCTATGCACTATTATGAGGCGCAGGACAGTTGATCACGAGATCGAAATCAAGGGTATAGGCCTGCACAGCGGGAAAACGGTCTCGCTCCACATCCGTCCCGGGCGATCCGGCATCGTCTTCACCAGGGACGGGGTCAGGATTAATGCCGTGCCTGAGAATGTGACGGATACCAGGCTCAACACCACGGTGGGCGCGGGAGGCGTGAGCGTATCCACCATCGAGCACGTCATGTCGGCGCTATGGGGCCTGTCCGTTACGGACTGCGAGATCGAGACCGACGGTCCGGAGATGCCTGTCCTGGACGGCTCGGCCCTGCCTTACTGCGCGGCTTTCAGGGAGGCCGGGTTGAGGGATCTGCCTGCGGAGGTTTCGCCGCTGTCCGTCCATGATACATTCCGTGTCGGGGAAGGTGACTCCTGGATAGAGGCCGTGCCCGGCCCCTTCTCGGTTTTCTATGAGATCGAGTTCCCCAGCAGGGCCATCGGTCGGCAGAGCTTTACCTTCGACGGTACGGATTATGAAGCCCGCATAGCTCCGGCCAGGACCTTCGGCATGCTCCGGGATGTGGACAGGATGCGCGAGGCCGGTCTCGCCCTGGGCGGCAGCCTCGACAACGCGGTCGTGGTGGACGAGGACAGGGTGGTAAATCCCGGCGGACCCAGGTTCCCGGACGAATGTATCCGGCACAAGGTCCTCGATGTCCTGGGCGATCTCTGGACTCTGGGCACGCCGCTCGAGGCCCGCATAAATGCATATAAGGCAAGCCACAGGCTCCACATCGCCCTGGCGAAGAAGATCAGAGAGGCCGGGAGGGCATAAGGGCGCATGGTGACAAAGAGAACCAGGGAGATCATCTACATCTTCATCATCTTCGGCATGATCGCCCTCTTGAGCCTCGCCAGGACGAATGTCCGGAACCTGCAGTTCCAGTCCCTGTCGAGCAATATCATCATCTTCGCGGTGATCAGCCTCAATGTGGTGCTGCTGGTGCTCGTGATCTTCCTGGTGACGCGCAACCTGGCCAAGCTCCTCATGGAGCGCCAGAAGGGCGTCCTGGGCACCAAGATCAGGGCCAAGCTCGTCATCGCCTTCGTGACGCTCACCCTCATCCCCACCATGGTGCTGTTCTTCACGAGCATCCTGTTCCTGAACAGCAGCATGGAGGGCTGGTTCTCATCCGAGGTGGAGACCGCCATCGAGGAGTCCATGAACGTGGCGAGCATCTACTACACCGAGTCCTCCGCCGAGGCCATCCACTATGCGAGTTCCATGTCTTCGGAGATCACCGAGCGCCGACTCCTCAAGGAGGAGAACCTTGAGATCCTCAAGTCGCTGCTGAAGGACCGCATGGCCCTGTTCCGGTTCTCCTCCGTCGTGGTGTACTCTGCCCAGGGCGAGGAGCTCGTGAAGATCTCCTCCCCCAA
>CAYNEK010000203.1:0-1635 GCA_964396175.1 uncultured Polyangiaceae bacterium
AGCGCGCGTGCGCCCTCGCGTAGCCGCTCCGCTCGACGTCCGCGCGTGCGCCCTCACGTAGCCGCTCCTGCCGAGCGCGCGTGCGCCCTCGCGTAGCCGCTCCGCTCGACGTCCGCGCGTGCGCCCTCACGTAGCCGCTCCTGCCGAGCGCGCGTGCGCCCTCGCGTAGCCGCTCCGCTCGACGTCCGCGCGTGCGCCCTCGCGTAGCGCTCCTGCCGAGCGCGATCTCACCATCGGCGCCACGCACACGCGGGCCGGCGGGATCGCGGGCGGGCGGGATCGCGGGCGGGTGCGGCGCGGAGATCGCGGGGCGCGCGGCGGGCGCGGGGGCGAGCCCTGCGCATCCGTCCCGTTCCGGCGGACGCGCGATCGTGCGATGAGGGCCTCGCGATGGACACGGTGACGCTCGTGCTCTCGGCGCTGCTGGCCCTGCCCCGGCCGCCAGGCGGGACGCCCGAGTCACGCCGCGAAGCCGCCGAGGCCATCGTCGCCGCAGCCGCGGCGGACCCTCTCTTCCCCCGAGAGGGCGACGGGAGCGCCGCCGTCGCCGCGACCGCGCTCGTGCTCGCCGGGATCGCCCAGCACGAGTCGTCGTTCGATCCACGCGTCGGGCGGTGCGAGCGCTCGGGTGGCGGCGCGATGGGCTACTTCCAGCTCCTCGGCGGGTACTCGCTCGGTGGACACACCAAGGCAGAGGTGTGCGGATCCCCCGCCCTCTCGGCGAAGCTCGCGCTCCGCGTGCTTCACCTCCACAAGCGACGCTGCAAGGCCTGCGGCCCCTCCGCGTGGCTCGCCGGCTACGCCTCGGGGAACCCGAAGCGACCGTCGAAGACCTCGAGGGAGACCGAGAAGGTCGTCGTCGCGCTCGGGAAGCACGCTGGGCTCGACCTCCCCATGCGCGCCGCGAAGGCGCCCGCGTGGCGCAAGAAGCCGTAGCCCACGCCACTCCCCCAGAGGCAGACATCGTCGTCGCCCGAGCGTCGACTTCGCGCGGTGCCATTCGGCGGGCGCGAGCAACGACCGACGGCGCCGCTCGTGCGAGGTTTGCGGGTCTCGACGGCTGCTTGGGTCGATCTGTCGACACACCTCCCCCCGACCCCCCCAAACACAACCCAGCAGGCTCGGCGCACCTCCTCGGCGCGGCCGGAGAAGCCTGCGGCCTCGACCGGACGCTGGAGGCGAACACGGTGAAGACGCGCACCATGTCCCTCTTCAATCAAGGGTGCTGCGGGTCCCGCGCCATCCCGAACCTGCGCGCAGACCGTCTGTTGCCGCTGCATGCGCGGCTTCGGTGAGATCGTGTCCAGTCACGCCGCGTTCCGCGAAATCCTTGGGCCAATTGGAGGGGATGGGTCAGCCCGCGGTCCACGAGGTTCTCACTCACGACGGTGGATAGACGCTGCCCGCGATCCCGACCGACTTGGCGAGGAACGCCAGGGCTCGCTCGAGCGTCCCGAACCACGCCAGTCCCTTCTCCCTCACCGTCGTGAAGTCGACGAGCCGCGTCAGAGAGAGTTGATCGACGGTTGGCTTGCAGCTCTTGCCCCCGGCCATCTGCGACGAGAGCCAGCCCTTGACGTCGGGTGGAGATCCAATCTGAGCGGACAGGGATCGCAGCATTGGAATCCAATGAGG
>CAYNEK010000204.1:0-1224 GCA_964396175.1 uncultured Polyangiaceae bacterium
CTCCTTGTGGATATGAAAGTTATACCGGATGATTATCACCTGGAAGGAAAATAAATGACTTACCCGATAAAGTGAAAAACAAAACGATGATGCATGTTTTAGAATACAAGGGGGGGGAATAAATGAAACATTTACAGTGCATTGAAGTAGCGAGCTTCGATGCTCCGGCTTTGGGATTGGAAGGCACTGAAAAAATGAAGCTCAAGCTTTTATCCGATGATTCTACATGGATTGAACTTGAACCGGGCGGTTATACGCCGGACCATCAGCACAATGATAAAGAACGGATTGTCATTATGTCGGGAAAGGGCGTTATCAAGCTGGGAGACCGACGCCAGGAGATAAAGCCTAACGACTTCATCGAAATTTCCGATGAAGCTCACCAACTTATCAACACCGGCATTGATCCGCTGGCATTTATGTGCTTCCGGAATCAGCGCTGAGAACCGGAAACATTACGAAGGAGAATGCCATGAAACATATGCACATGAAGGATGTTGAAAGCTATGAGGCTTCAGCTTTTGGATTTAAAGGTGCTGATAAATGGACGTTAAAGCTTTTATCTGACAATTCCATATTGAATGAACTTGGCCCCGCTGGTTATACGCCTGCTGAACATGAACATGCTCTTTCCGGAAAGGGTGTAATCCTGCATGGAGGCAACAAAATAGAGATTCAACCCAACGATTTCTTCGAAATCGCTGAAGGAAATCATCAATACATCAACACCGGTAATGAACCGCTGGTGTTTATGTGCTTCAGATTTCCACGTTGATGGCAGGATTGCGTATGTGCCGAATCCACAAAAGGCTTTTCATATGTAAGCTCAGTCTCATGACTGATAAAGTATACCTGCCCATGACGCGGATCTACTGCGCATGAATGTTATACCCGACAAATATGACATAGATAAGCTATGAACATAACATAAGAAAGGAGATCAATATGAGCATGTTGAAATTGGGACCGATTCGTCAGGTGGCTTACATCACGAATGACATCGAAAAGGCCATGAAAGAATGGGTTAACATAGGTGTCGGACCCTGGTTTTATGTCGAGAAGGTTCCGGTAGAAAACTATCAGTACAAGGGCAAGCCATACGACTTGCACATGTCGGTTGCCTTGAGTAATTCAGGGGATATCTAGGTGGAAATCATCCAGCAGAGGAACGACGCTCCGTCGTTATACCTTGATTATCCTCAGACTACCGGCGGTGGAATACAT
>CAYNEK010000204.1:1234-1628 GCA_964396175.1 uncultured Polyangiaceae bacterium
GAAAAAAAATACAAAGAGCTTCTTGATCTGGGTTTCATCGTCGGCCATGAAGGAACGATAGGGCCAAACGGTCGCTTCGCCTATTTTATCAATAATAAGCTTCCGGGTGCCATCCTTGAAATCTCCGAGATGAGCGGCTTCAAAGGTGAATATTTCAAAGCCATTGCCGATATCTGTGCGAAATGGGATGGTTCTGATCCGATCCGTCGTTGATTTCTTGCAACATATGGAGACGGTTCCGATCCGATTCGTAAGTGTCTCTGTTTCTTGCTCCTTAATCCTTACAGGACGAGTCCTTTTGCAGACCAGGGGGCTCGCCTATTTATTGATAACTGTGATTGAACCACCTCATGAAAATGAATGTCAGCTTTTGACGCAATGACTTGGAATTTAA
>CAYNEK010000205.1:0-1625 GCA_964396175.1 uncultured Polyangiaceae bacterium
TCTGGAAACTTTACAACTTATACCACTACAGTAAATAAAAGCAACAGCATCAGCAGTAATTATATCAACTGTATTTATGCTTATTCACCGGATAAAATATTAATCGGAACATACAGCGGTGGTTTAAATATTTTTCATACAACTTCTCAAACTTTTACAGTTTTAACTGAAAGAAGCGGGTTGTCAAATAATAATATAACCAATCTTGTTGCAGATGCCGAAAAAAATATCTGGTTTACAACAGGCAATCAGATATGTAAGGCAAAAATTAATGATAAAGATTCACTGATATTTGTTCGCAACTACGATGAACAGGACGGTGTGTTTAATCATTTTAATGCAGGAGCATCACTGATTACTTCTGATGGCAGAATTTTCTTCGGAGGGAATAACGGATATAACCGGTTTAAACCATCATCCATCAAAGATAACCCATACATACCTCCGGTAATCATTACCAACTTCGACAGTTACAGCATATCCCCCGCAGGAAATAAAATCCTCTTTACCAAATTTTATTTATTTGAAAAACCCTATTACATGGACACCATTATCATGTCCAAAAATGTAATTGAATTAAAATACAATCAGAATTTCTTTGCATTCGAATATGCTGCGTTAAATTATATTTTACCTGAAAAGAATCAATATGCTTATATGCTCGAAGGACTGGAGAAAGACTGGATTTATTGCGGCACCAGACGCGACAGGCAATATACCGATTTGGACCCGGGTACATATAAATTCAGAGTAAAAGACTGTAATAATGATGGTGTATGGAATAACGAAGGCACCTATATTGTAATTATTATCAAACCTCCGTTTTGGCGAACGTGGTGGTTCTACATATTGTCGGCAGTTACGTTTATCGGTCTCACTGTAACGTACGTACGGCTTCGCACACGAACGCTCATGAAACAATATGAGGTGCTCGAACAAAAAGTGCAGGAAAGAACTTCGGAATTAAGAGAAGAAAAAGAGAAATCGGAACAAAAATCTTTTGAACTTGAGAAAGCATTCAAGGAGCTGAGAGATACGCAATCGCAACTGATACATGCAGAGAAAATGGCATCACTCGGACAACTTACAGCCGGAATCGCACATGAAATTCAGAATCCTCTGAACTTTGTAAACAACTTTGCAGAGTTATCTCAGGAAATGGTTGACGAAGTGCAGGATGCCAAAACAGACCAAGAGAAAAAAGAAATATCGGAGGAATTAAAAAATAACCTGGCGAAGATTCACGAGCATGGAAAAAGAGCAGAACGTATTGTGAAAAGTATGCTCATGCATAGCCGTACGCAAACTGCCGAGAAAACAGCTGCAGACATAAATAAGCTCGCTGAAGATGCAATGAACCTTGCTTATACAGGTATTCGCGCCAAAGACAATAATTTTGGATGTGAAGTAATCGTTGAGAAAGACGAGTCATTGCCGGAGATTAAAATTGTACAGCAGGACATCAGCAGAGTATTACTTAATATTTTCAATAATGCATTTTATGCAGTAAATCAGTTGAGAAAGACCAGCACCAATGATTATAAGCCGAAGGTTAAACTTAAAACAGAATACATAAGCAATAAAGTTGTAATCCGAGTCAGCGATAATGGAGGCGGCATTCCAGA
>CAYNEK010000206.1:0-1098 GCA_964396175.1 uncultured Polyangiaceae bacterium
GGTTTTTTCAAGATACACCTCGCCAGCCCGCCCCACGCGTTTGGCGGGGATGGGCGCCAGGCACACCGGGCAAACGCTCAGGGTGTTGATGGTGAAATCGGGCTCACTCATCACACGGGTTTCCGCTCAGATCGAAACCATACGCGACCAAAAGCTCTTTGCATTTCTGGTACACCTCGTGAACGATGCCCGGGCAGCGGATGGTGAAGTTGGCAGTATTATCCTCCAGGATATCGTCACAATTCATCCCGCCGTGCCGGCTGCCGACCTCCCGGCTGAACCAATCCACCAGGTCGAGCAGCATCAGGTTGAGGCGTTCGTCCTCCTCCTCTTCAGGCGTGCCTTTGCCGGCGTAAAGCCCCAGCATGCAGGCGCCGCCTGTTAGAGCCCCACAGATCTGACCGCTGAAGCCGATCCCGCCGGCCAGGGCGTGAACCGAGCGCAGCAGGTCGGGGTTTTGCCTGCCCATCAGGTCCAAGGCCAGCGAAACAATGATCTGGCTGCAATAGTAACCCTCCGCACGTTTCCGTTGAACATTGAGTAGATCATCCATCCATTCATCTCCTTGCAGTCTGACCGCGAGCGGGTCAAACCACCGTTGCGATCAAGAGGTAATACCCCAGTTTCACACTTGCCGGAAACCCTTCCCCATCAGAGTCGGACGGCTGCTTCAGAAACAGGCGGAAGAATTCGCGCGCGGATCCCAGCTGGATTATTTTCTCAGCCATCCAGCACTTGAGCGCGGGGGTCTGATCGAGCCACGCGGTAACCTGGAATCCCGCTTCAGCGATCCAGCTTCTTATCCCGGCTTCGGTCATCACCCCTGCCAGGCAATCGCTCGCCGAAAGAACCATCACATCGGCAGGGTTTTGCACTTCACGGATGTAGATGTCGGTGAGGACAAGCACACCCGAAGGTTTGAGGACTCTTCTAACCCCGAGCAGGGTCCGCAACGGATCGCCTGCCAGGCTGAAAGCGCATTCCATAAACACCGCGTCCTGGCTGCCGCGTTCGAGCGGAATTTCGGCGCAATCTGCCTGAACCAGCGGCAAGATCTGACCGGACAATCCTCTTTGAAGCATGTCCGCAGACCTGTCC
>CAYNEK010000206.1:1108-1619 GCA_964396175.1 uncultured Polyangiaceae bacterium
CGCGGACAAGCAATTCCATCGTTCCGCCGGCTCCGCAGGCAATATCCAGCACATTCGCGCCTTCATTCAGCGCGCAGAGATCGATCGCCGCGCGGGTCAACTCGATACCCCCAGGGCGGTTGACATGCAAGCAGGCGGATGCATCTTTTTCAGTTTGCTGGAGGAAACAGCCCGCGCAATAAGTCATTACTTGTCTTCCAATAACTTCTCCACGTCCAGCATCTTGCCGAGCGCCATTTCCGCCGGCACCAGCGGACGATTGCACTTAGTACACACGAGCAAATCCACCGGGTAACCATTGCCCAGGTAACTGATGTTCACCGGCCGCACTTCCAACACGCTGCCGCATTTACCGCAGGTCCAGGTCTTTTTATCGTCAGGGTGAGAAGGTGTCGTCATACGCTTGTATCTCCGCCAAACTCCATGCGGTGACTGTACGCGTCAAAAACCTCGTACGCCTCGCCGCTCTTGCTGTACTCGACCCAATAAGTGATCAGGTTGGGCTTGAAAT
>CAYNEK010000207.1:0-1602 GCA_964396175.1 uncultured Polyangiaceae bacterium
TTGGAGTTCCCTTTTTGCTTCGTCGGGCTATTTACACTAAGCATCTCCCATCTGTCCCTTTCTCTATAATTGTATGGGTGGTCTTCCGGAAGAAACCATCTATCAAGCTCTTCGGAGATGGTCATGCAAATGGCAAGAAACTCACTATTGTCTTAGCCCCTTAAATAGTTGGACAGAATTTGGCAAACAGATTAGGTCTAACTAATTTTAAGGCGTATGACAAAAACAAGAAGATTATTTACCCCGGAGGAACGACTCTCCATCATTCAGGAAGGGCAAAGGGAAGGGCGAAGCGAGACCTGTCGCAAGTACAATTTATCCACCTCCCTTTACGATCGTTGGAAAAGGAAATACCTTGAACACGGGATAGAAGGTTTAAAAAGCAAGTACAAGAAGATTGATCCTGCCGTTCGTGAGCTTCAGGAAGAGAATGAACGGTTGAAAAGGATTATTGCCAAGCAAGCCCTGGAGATCGAGGTAAAAACAGAGCTTTTAAAAAAAACTCCTATCGGGTTCAGGAAAAAATGAAGATGGTCGATCAATATAAACAACAAATCCCGGTCAGGGATCTGTGCCGGTGGACGATGTTGCCCGGTAGTCTGTATTATTACAAGCCGACAAGCGGAGCCAAAGGGATCAAGCCGAGCAGCCATACCGGCAAGAAGGACGGGAGTATGGTTGCCAATGAACAGGTCGTGGATGATATTAAAACCGTCCTCAGTGGAGATTTTGTCTGCTATGGTTATCACAAGGTGACGATTCAACTGAGGCAGATGAATTATATCATTAATCCGAAGAAAGTGTACCGGCTGATGGATGAGAATAACCTGTTGCTCGGTAAGATCATCAAAACGCAGGGGAAGCGGCAGTGGGTTAAACATCGTAAGATTTATGCCAGTAAACCGCTTGAATATTTATGCCTGGATATCAAATACGTTTGGGTTGCAGGAGAAAGGCGCTTTTATTACCTGTTGACCGTTTTGGATGTTTATACTCGCAAGGTGCTGGGCTGGATCCTGCAGCGGAGCATCAAACAGATGGATGTCATCCGTCTGCTGCGCAAACTCGACCTGGAACATAGTCTTAAGGGAGTGAATGTCCGCAATGACAACGGCTCGCAGTTCATTGCCCACCGGGTCCGCTTTTTCCTCCGTAGTTCTGAGGCCAATCAGGAGTTTACGCATGTTGCCACACCCGAAGAAAACGCCTATATCGAAGCGTATCACAGCATTTTCGAACGGGAGGTCATCCAGCGGTTTGAATTTGAAAGTTACTATGAGGCAGGATTAACCGTTACAGCATACGTTGATTTTTATAATCACCGCAGAATACATGGAGGGATCGGATTTATAACCCCTCAGAAAAAATGGAATGAATATTACCAGTCATTATCTTCCGATAAGCCACAATCAGCGCAAGTATCGGAGGATATGTCAAGGGTGCCGGCCGGTGCGGGCACTTGCCATGCCCTTGACATGACCGGAGATACGGCTAACTTTGCTGATCGGAAGATGAATGAAACAGTCAAAAAACAAGAAGATTTAACACAAACAGACGCAAACCTTTTTGAAAAAAGTGTCCAACTTATAGGGGGTTAAGACA
>CAYNEK010000208.1:0-507 GCA_964396175.1 uncultured Polyangiaceae bacterium
CTCCTGCGGGTTGTCGATCTGCTCGAACCTCTCCGGCAGCCAGTCCCGCCAATGCTTCATGGCCATGTCCCCGTACTGGTTCATTGGGCGTCCTTTCTGCCTCGTGGGATACGCGTTCGGGGGTCGGTTCGGGTTTCGCCCACAGGTCGAAGGCCAGCTGCTGCGGATCATTATCTGGCTGTGGACGACGCGGCATCGCGGTGAACCTTCCGGGCTGACACTGTTGTGGACAGCGCGGCACACCCACCACCAGGGGTCTGTGTGGATCATGGAAGCCTTCGTGCAGAAGAACGGCTGATTTCCGCCGTTTCTCGCAACGGGCGCCTTCGCGGGCGCCCGTTGCCGTTCAGAAGATGCTCCAGCCGGTGCGGGTGGTGAAGCGGTCCAGGAACTCGGCGCCGGCCACGGAGTTTCCGGCCTCATCCAGCGGAGGGCTCCACACGCAGAGGGCCCCGCGGCCCGGCAGGATGGCCAGCAGGCCGCCGCCCACGCCGCTCTTGCAGGGCA
>CAYNEK010000208.1:517-896 GCA_964396175.1 uncultured Polyangiaceae bacterium
AAGCCCTCTCTATCTACGTCGTCATCAGTCGTTCGGTCGATCTGTCGGCATGGCGCGCTACCCCTACAGGGATCGCAGCGGCCCGATATCGCTCATCCGGTTCGCTGGTTCAGCTCGGGCCGGCAAGTTCCAGGCCGAGGCTGGCGCGCGTGCGTAGAACCGGTTACTCTGAAAGTGCCGCCGCCCTAGAGGGGCTGTGGAAGTGAGCCCGGTGGTCGTCCGGACGGTCGTCCCGCCGGGCTTTGCGCTGTCTACTGGCCGTCGAGATCGATCACGTCGGTCAGAATCGGCTCGATTCGTTTGCGCCAGTCCCCGCCCGCGCCGTAGCACCAGGCCGCTAGGTCGGGTAGCGCCAACAGCAGTTCGCCGGTGCTGTCGA
>CAYNEK010000208.1:906-1581 GCA_964396175.1 uncultured Polyangiaceae bacterium
GTCAGTCGATGCTCCCCAGGGTTGCGACGTAGAGCGCGGCGGATGGTCCGTTCGTCGTTTCGGTCCTGTTCCTCGCGGCTGTCGATGACCAACCGGCCCGCCTGCCGTCCGATCAGATCGTCGACCAGACGGTGAAGGCACTCCTGGCGGGCGGGCTCCGGGTCTCTGCGGTAACCGGTGGCGTACACAGTGACCTCGACCGGCCAGCGGGCCACCTGGTCGGCCAACATTCGACGCCGTTCGGGTTTCTCCTTCTTGAAATGCAGTTCCCGCTGCCCAGGCAGCAACAACGAACGCACCTGTTTGCGCATCTCGGCTACCGCCGCCGGCTCGACGATCGCGGCCGCCACCATGTACAGCCGGTTGCGCTGGGACTCGTCGACAAACGCATGAACCGGCACAGTGACCTATCTTGCCCGACCGGAGAAGGCATTTCACACCGCGTCACCCCCAGCCGTCGCCGTTCGGGCCTGATGCCGGGCGATAGCCCGATAGATCGAGGGGCGGGAAGTGTTAAACCTGCCGGCCAGTTCGGCTACCGTGACGCCCCGGTCGTGTTCTTCGGCGATGCGCCGGTCGTCAGTTGCGGTGCGCAGCGTCTGCTTGCCCTTCAGTTTTCTGCGGACCTCGGGCCTGGCGAGGGCTTCCTTGGTGCGGATCGAGATCCAGCCGCCC
>CAYNEK010000209.1:0-1558 GCA_964396175.1 uncultured Polyangiaceae bacterium
GACCCACCATGTAATGGCGGGCGATAAGAACCACAGGACAAGTACAGGAAAGGCGGCGCAAAACACGCCGGATCTTTCCAGCAGGATCAGGCAGGAAAATACCGTGGCCAGGAAAGGGCATATCCACATGGTCCTGAAAGATTCAATAAAGGCATTGCGCCCGGAATGAAGCTGATTTTTAAAGGGATTCCATTCCAGCAGTCGTTTATGCGAAATCATCACCCTCCACAGGGTGCGCATCAATGCATCCAGACTGTAACAAGCTTCGTAAGGCAAACATGCGACGGTGAAAATAATCTGAAGAATACGCCGACCGGTCTGGCGCAGCACATAAGTCATATGATCGCGCAGTTGCACGTCTCCCGGTTTGCGAAAGAGATCGAGCGTAAAGGCCCCAGCAGAGGGTATGAGTAAAATACCCGCCACCAGCAGCGTCCACAGGCAGGCTCGCGGCAGCAGCATCCAGCCGGCAATCAGCATGACGGTAAGAGCGGCGGGAACAAGACTGCGGCGAAGGTTATCAAATATTTTCCATTGAGAAAGTTTCGAAATCGGATTGGATTGATAGCCGCCACCCGGAGCGGGAACTCTCGATCTCACCCAGCGGGCAATCTGCCAGTCCCCTCTTATCCAGCGGTGCCGGCGACTCACATCCACACAGTACGAAGCCGGATACTCTTCATATAATTCGACATCGGAAATCAACCCGCTGCGTGCATGGCAACCCTCAATCAGGTCATGGCTCAGGATCCGGTTCTCGGGAAGTCTGTTGTGCAGTGCCTTTTCAAACGCGTCAACATCATAAATTCCCTTTCCTACATAAGACCCTTCCCCGAAAATGTCCTGATAAACATCGGAAACCATGCGCGTGTAAGGGTCAATTCCCGTCTGCCCTCCCCATAACCATGAATACCGCGTCTGTTTTGCACCTGAAAGACTCTCCACCAAGCGTGGCTGAAGAATCCCATAGCCACTGCAGACTATTCTTTTTCTTTCATCAAAACGGGGACGGTTCAACGGGTGGGCCATTGTCCCGATGAATTTTGCGGCCGCATCACGCGGCAGCTGCGTATCGGTGTCCAGGGTGATCACATACTTCACGTTGGACAATAATTCCGTGGCCCCCATTATCTTTGAAAAACAATCTCTCGTGCCGTCGCGCAAAAAAGCATTCAACTCGGCCAGTTTACCTCGCTTGCGCTCATAACCCATCCATATCTTTTCTTCCGGATTCCAGCGGCGTGGACGATGAAAAAGGTAAAAAGATCCTCCCCTGACGCCTCTGTATTTCTCATGGAGTTCCTTGATTCCCTTTTCAGCAACCCTCAAAATCTCATGATCTTCAGGCATTTTTTCGCAGGGAGCATCGCAAAAATCCGTAAGCAGTCCAAAGTGCAGATTATTTGTCCGGTTTGCCAGAAATCGAATTTCCAGGGCCTCGACGAGGTCTTTCGCGCTTTGAACATCGCTCAGCATAGTGGGAATAACCACCAGTGTACTGGCTTCCGGCGGTATTTCCATGGAAAAATCAAGGCGCGGCAGGGGCTGCGGGCGGACA
>CAYNEK010000210.1:0-1548 GCA_964396175.1 uncultured Polyangiaceae bacterium
GCTGCTGGTAAAAAAACAGGTAGTGCTGACAGGTGACCGGATCAATGATGCGCAACCGGGCTTCGACAACAATAACCAGCCCGCAGTCCACCTCAACCTGGATAACAGCGGAGCCCGCATCTTCCAGCAGCTTACCCGCGATAACGTCGGCAAGCGCATGGCCATTCTGCTGATCGAGAAAAACCAGACTGAAGTGGTCACCGCGCCGGTGATCCGGGAAGAAATCGGCGGTGGAAGGGTGCAGATCAGTGGCCGCATGACTTCCGAGGAAGCGAGGGATGTGGCGTTGCTGCTGCGCGCAGGGGCGCTGGCTGCTCCCATGGATATCGTCGAGGAGCGAACCGTAGGTCCGAGCCTGGGTGCGGAAAACATCGAGAGCGGATTTGATTCGACCCTTTATGGTTTCGCGATGATTGCTGTCTTCATGACGATCTATTATCTGGTATTCGGTTTCATCTCGGTGTTGGCGCTCGGGGTCAACCTACTGCTGCTGGTCGGTCTTCTTTCGATTCTGCAGGCAACGCTCACGCTGCCCGGCATGGCAGCCATTGCGCTTACCCTGGGGATGGCCATTGACGCCAACGTGCTCATCAATGAACGCATACGCGACGAACTGAGAGAGGGCATGGCGCCGCAGGCTGCGATAAATGCCGGTTACGAGCGTGCCTGGGCGACCATTCTCGATTCCAACATCACTACCCTGATTGCAGGCATCGCTTTGTTTGCGTTCGGGTCGGGCCCGATAAAGGGATTTGCCGTCGTGCTGTGCCTGGGAATACTGACTTCCATGTTCAGCGCGGTAATGGTCTCGCGTGGCTTCGTCAATCTGGTATATGGCAGCCGCCGCAAACTGGAGCGGGTTTCCATAGGGCAGGTGTGGAAGCCTGTGACCAACAAGCGTTGACAGCGGAAAAAGCGTACCTTTTGAGAGAATAAGGGCCATCAATGGAATTTTTCAGGTTCAAGCGCGACATCCCTTTCATGAGCTGGGGGAAATACACGACGACCATTTCCCTGGTTACGTTTATCGCAGCGATATTTTTCCTTGTTACCAAAGGGTTGAATCTGGGGGTTGATTTTACCGGTGGGACGGTCATGGAAGTCAGTTACACCCAACCGGCAGATCTCAACCGCATCCGGGGCACCTTGATCAAACTCGGAATGGCTGACGCCAGCGTGCAGAATTTCGGCACTTCCCGGGATGTGCTGATACGCCTGCCAGCCAAGGCCGACTTGTCGAGTGCAAAGCTTTCCGAGACGGTGATCGCCGCGCTGCGCGCGGATAATGAGGCGGCGGAGTTGCGCCGGGTAGAGTTCGTGGGTCCGCAGGTAGGCAAGGAGCTGGTGGAAAACGGCGCACTGGCCCTGCTGATTGTGTCGCTGGGGATCGTCGCTTATCTGGCGATCCGGTTCGAATGGAAATTCGGCGTTTCCGGCATTATCGCCAACCTGCACGACGTCGTGATTATCCTGGGGTTTTTTGCGTTCTTCCAATGGGAATTTTCACTCACGGTTCTTGCCGCCATACTGGCGATTCTGGGGTATTCG
>CAYNEK010000211.1:0-1537 GCA_964396175.1 uncultured Polyangiaceae bacterium
GCCGTCGAGGGCGTGGTTCAGGTGGCGGATCTGCTTGCGGATCTCGCGGATTGGCAGGGCGCGTTTGATCGTCGGCACGGTGGCCATGATCCGGTCGAAGTCGTCGTACTTCAGACCGTAGTTCAAGATGCTTCGTCTCGTCTGGCCCCCCGAGGACTGGGCCTCGTCGCTGGGCTTGACCGAGCGGATGATGATGTTGTTCGCCCCCAGGGCCTTGATCCGGTCCTGAGCGTCCCGGCTGCTCCCCTCGGCGATGGCGAGCATCGAGATCACCGCCCCCACGCCGAACACAATGCCCAGCACCGTGAGGCCCGAACGCAGCTTATGAAGAAGCAGGCTCTTCATTCCAAGGGTCAACGCACGCCATATCCGTCCCATTGTTCGGTCTCTCGCGTAAACGGCACGGCTGAAAAAGGATTGTGATCAAGACTCAGGCGTCGGAAAGATCATTCCGTCGGCACCAAGAGCGGTTTTGGATTGGATCGCGTCCAGTCGTCGATAGGAGTGTGAACCGCCAAAGCGATCGACGGAACCCCCTCCGACTCCCCCTGTAACCAGGGGGGATCGAGGGGGGTTCTTGAACATCCTACCGTGCCCAATCCCATTGAAAACCACCCTAACATGGCTCGCGGGACGGAGGACGGTCCCCGTCCGGCTCTCCCCCGTCCCGAGCCCTGGGTTGCATGAAATCAGTCAGTTCGCCCCTTCGATGATGGGCGCGGTGCCGATCAGCGACTGGGCCCCTTGCATCATCCGAGGGCTCGGCCCGTCATCGACGATCAGGCCGTCGCGCATCCGGATGATCCGCCGGGCGCACTCGGCGATGTCGTCTTCGTGAGTCACCATGATGATGGTCTTGCCCGACTCGTTGAGCCGGTCGAGCATCTCCATGATTTCGTGGCTGGTCCGGGTGTCGAGATTACCCGTGGCCTCGTCGGCCAGGATGATGTACGGGCCGTTGACGAGCGAGCGGGCGATCGCGACGCGCTGTTGCTGGCCGCCCGAGAGCTGGTTGGGGCGGTGGTCGAGGCGCTCGCCGAGGCCGACCATCTTGGCAAGCTCGATTGACCGTTCGTTCGCCTCGTCGGATATTTCTCCGCTCCCTTGATACGTCAGGGGAAGCTGAATGTTCTCGAGGACCGTGTATTGCTGGATCAGGTTGTAGGACTGGAAGATGAATCCGAGGTAGCGGCTGCGGACCTCGGAGAGCTCGTCGTCGTCAAGCCGGGAGACGTCGCGGCCTCCGAGGTAATAGTGGCCGCTGGTGGGGCGGTCGAGGCAGCCGAGCAGGTTGAGCATTGTGCTCTTGCCGGATCCCGAGGCCCCCATGATGGCGATGTATTCGCCGGGGTGGAAATCGACCGAGACGCCGCGGAGGGCGTGCACCGTCACGGTCGTGACCTGCTTCCGGCCGCCGAACAGGCCGCCCCCCCCCTCCGAGCTATGTCCCATCACATAGGTCTTGGTGACGTCGAGAATTCTGACGATCGGTTGATCGAGACGAGTCAGGTCCACCCCGTTGGCGTCATTCGTCACG
>CAYNEK010000212.1:0-1523 GCA_964396175.1 uncultured Polyangiaceae bacterium
GTGCGCGGCGAGCTCGTCATCGCCGAGCACATGACGATGACCTCGCCGAAGCTCGGCAGCCACGTGCTCGTCGTCGACGACATGGTCGACTCGGGCCACACGCTCGCGAAGGTGGTCGCGGAGCTCCCGAAGCGCTACCCGCACATCCAGTCGCTGAAGAGCGCCGTGCTCTGGTGGAAGGCCTGCTCGGTGTTCCGGCCGGACTTCCACGTCGACTACCTGCCCGACAACCCGTGGATCCACCAGCCGTTCGAGGTCTACGACCACCTGCGGCCGCACGAGCTCGAGGCGCGGCTGGCGCGCTAGCGGCCGCCCGAAACGACGACGCCCGCTCGCGCGGGCGTCTGCCAGGCCTTCCGCCGGCCCACTCGCGGGCCGGCCGCCGATCGTCTATGGTGCCCAGAAGAGGACTCGAACCTCCACGGTGTTACCCGCCAGTACCTGAAACTGGTGCGTCTACCAATTCCGCCATCTGGGCGACCGGAACATAATATTTTAAAAGGCCTTTTCGCCCTTGTCAAAGAAGCGCCCCCCCTCCCCCGCCCTCGCGCCCGCCGCCGTCCTCGCGGCGCTGACCGACGCCGGCATCCCGCTCGCTCCCGCCGAACTGGCCGACCGCCTGGGCCTCGAGCGCTCGGGCCGGCATGCCCTCGACGACGTCGTCGCGGCGCTGCACGACCGCGGCGAGATCCTCGTCGACCGCAAGGGCCGGCTGCTGATCGCGGCCAAGCTCGATCTCGTCGCCGGCCGGCTCGAGGGCCACCCCGACGGCTACGGCTTCCTCGTGCGGGACGCGGACGGCCCCGACGTCGCGCTCTCCGCGCGCGAGATGCACAAGGCGCTGCACGGCGACCGCGTCACCGTGCGCATCACCGGCACCGACCGGCGCGGCCGCCCGGAGGGCGAGATCGTCGAGGTGCTCGAGCGCGCGCACCGCGAGGTCGTCGGGCGCCTGTACGAGGACCGCGGCGTGTCGTTCGTCGTGGCCGAGAACCGGCGCATCGCCCAGGACCTGATCGTCCCGGCGAAGGACCTCGGCCGGGCGAAGACCGGCGACGTCGTCGTCGTCGAGATCGTCGAGTACCCGACGGCCGAGCGCGAGCCGATCGCGCGGGTCGTCGAGGTCCTCGGCCGCGCGACCGACCCCGGCATCGAGATCGAGATCGCGCTGCGCAAGCACGACCTCCCGTTCGAGTTCTCGAAGGCGGCGTCCGCGGCGGCGAAGCGCCTGCCGCGCGAGGTGCAGGACGCCGACCGCGAGGGCCGCGTCGACCTCACCGGGATTCCGCTCGTCACGATCGACGGCGAGTCCGCGAAAGACTTCGACGACGCCGTGTGGTGCGAGCGCAAGGGCAAGGGCTTCCGGCTCGTCGTCGCGATCGCCGACGTCTCCCATTACGTGCGGGACGGCGACGCGATCGACCGCGACGCCCGCGAGCGCGCGACCTCGGTCTACTTCCCGCGCCGCGTGATCCCGATGCTGCCCGAGGCGCTGTCGAACGAGCTCTGCTCGCTCAAGCCCG
>CAYNEK010000213.1:0-1514 GCA_964396175.1 uncultured Polyangiaceae bacterium
ACCATCAAGGGATGAGCTGGCCGCCCACTTTTGCAGCGTCGCGGGCGCTGTCGGGATACCGGTTATTCTCTACAACAACCCGGCATCCACGGGCTGTGATATCACCCTTGAAACGCTCAAGCTTCTGTACGGGATCCCCAACATCCGCGGCATCAAGGAAGCGACGGGGGATGTGAACCGCATCCACCAGATTAACTCTGAGAAAATCCCGGATTTTCAGCTGTGGTGCGGCTGCGACGCGATTGTGAAGGAATTCCTCTTAACCGGAAGCCGGGGGTGGATATCCATCACGGCAAATGTGCTGGCAAGCCAATGCCAGAGAATGATGGATCTTGCCGGGCTGGGCCGGTTTGATGAACTGGACGGCATGCTGGGCAGGTATCAGCGGCTGTTTGAGGTGTGCGAAAGCCCGTACAAGGCGATACAGACAGTGAAATTCATGATGGATTGCCTCGGTTTGGCGGGCGGGGCCAGCAGGAAGCCGCGATTGCCTCTGACGGAGCCTGAGAAGGCAAAGGTGCTTGCGCTGATGGACGCCGCCGGTTTGCCGCGGGCCGGCCAGTGAATGCCTTGAAAGGAAACGACAAGCCAGTGGACCGTATGCCGCCCAGTATTTTCAATGATGTAATCGGCCCTGTCATGAGGGGGCCGTCAAGTTCGCATGTTGTCGCCGCGTACAGGATGGGAAAAATCGCCAGGGCGTCAGTGATCCATTCCCCCGCGCGGGTGAGCGTTTCCTTTGACAGCAAAAGCTCGCTGGCGCACACCTATCATGGGCATGGCTCGGATTTTGGCTTTGTGGGCGGGTTTCTCAATATTGACATGGCTGACCCGCGGATAACAGACGCTGTTGAAATCGCCAAGGAATCCGGGATTGAAGTTGTATTCCGCATAGAACCGCTGGATTCCGACCATCCCAGTTTTTATCGCATAGAAACCGCCGATGATAGGGGGCATACGCAAAGGTGGGACGCCATCTCAACAGGCGGAGGCATGTTTGAGATGGTCGGTTTCAACGGTTTCCCCCTGCGGTTTGACGGCGGATCCAACCTGGTCCTCGTGGAGACCGCGGACGCCAGGGGCCTGGACCCAAGGATCAGGAATCATTTATCCGGAGTGAAGAAATCAAGCCTTGCCAGCCGCCGGGACAGAATGGAGCTGCTTGTATACGAGCTTGGGAACCCGCCGGCCGCGGATGAATGGCAAAAGATAAGGGCCATCGCGGGCGGGGACAGGGCCGTGCTGCTGCCCCTGGCGCTCGCCGGTTACGCTGAGGTGATTGGCCTTGATGAAACCATCCAGGCTGTTCGCGGCATCGGCATGGAAATGCCCGCTTCGCTGCGCTGCACCTGCGGCGGGCTTGGGGCGACGCCGACATCGCTGCGGCTCATGAAAGAGCGGGATGGATTGAAGGGATAGCGCCGGTTTACAGCCGCGGCTCCGACATGGCTCATGATGCCGGGCAATGGACCCGTGGATGGGGTTCCTCCGCAAAAACGCGCCAAACCTTACCC